>NZ_JBEYEU010000011.1:0-185289 GCF_040634035.1 Micromonospora sp. NPDC007220
ACGCCCGGTTACATTCCGAACCCGGAAGCTAAGCCCTCCAGCGCCGATGGTACTGCACTCGGGAGGGTGTGGGAGAGTAGGACACCGCCGGACAATCTTTCAGTTCAGGGCCACCCCTTTCGGGGGTGGCCCTGAACTGCGTTCCGTGCACCGGAGCCCGTCAGAACGCGTAGCGGACCCGGCAGTACGGCGCCTTCGCGGCGATCAGGTCCGTCAACGCCGCCACGTAGGCGCCCTTGCTGCCGGTGCGGTACCGCACGTTCCAGCCGCCGGTCTGCGACCGCTTCGGCTGCTGGAGATCCGGCCGCCAGAGGATCTCCTCGGCCTTCGGGTGCCAGCCGAGGTTCACCTCGTGCAGCCGGTCGTTGTGGGTCAGGAAGATGACCTCGGCGGCGAGCTGCGCCTTGGCGGCGGGCCCGAGCGCGTCGTCGAGCTGGTCGAGCAGCTCCGCCCAGTCGTCCAGCCACCCGTCGCGGACCACCACCGGGCTGAAGTTGACGTGCACCTCGTAGCCGGCCGCGACGAAGTCGTCGACGGCGGCCAACCGCTCCGCGACCGGGGAGGTCCGGATGTCGAGCAGCTTGGCGTCGCGGGCCGGCATCAGCGAGAACCGGATGCGGGTCCGGCCCCGGGGATCCCAGTCGAGCAGGTCACGGTTGACGTGCTTCGTGGCGAACGTGGCCTTCGCCGTGGGCAGGCCCCGGAACAGGGTCACCAGGTCCCGGACGTTGTCGGAGATGCGGGCGTCCACCGAGCAGTCGGAGTTCTCGCCGATGTCGTAGACCCAGGCGGCGGGGTCGCACTGGTTCGGCTCACTTTTGACGCCCTGCCGGCCCACGTGCCGACCCAGGTAGCCGGCGATCCGGTCGATGTTGGCGAAGACCGTCACCGGGTTGCTGTAGCCCTTGCGGCGCGGCACGTAGCAGTAGGCGCACGCCATCGCGCAGCCGTTCGCCGTGGACGGGGCGATGAAGTCGGCCGAGCGGCCGTTCGGGCGGGCGGTCAGGGACTTCTTGACCCCCAGCACCAGGGCCTCCGTCTTGATCCGCACCCACCGGGCCACGTTCGTCTCGTCCCCGTACAACTCCGGGATGCGGGAGTGGCTCTCGACCTCGACGCGCTCCGCATCGGGAAAGCGCTCCAGCACGGCCCGCCCGCGGGGCAGCCCGGCGGCCTCCGGCTCTACGTAGATCCGCCGGATGTCGAACAGCCGCGGGTGCGGGACAACGTCGGTCACGAAAGGGACAACTGCGGACCGATCGCCGGTGTTCCCGCGCCCCGGACGCGCCGTTTTCGCGCCCGTGCCTCGGGTACCCGGGCCGCATGCCCGAGGGCCACCTCGTCCACCGGTACGCGCGCGAGCAGCACGCCGCCCTCGCCGGGCAGGTCCTCGCCGTGTCCAGCCCGCAGGGGCGTCTCGACGCCGGCCCGTACGACGGGCGGCGGTTGCGGGCGGTGGAGGCGTACGGCAAGCACCTGCTCTACCACGTCGACGACGCGCCGGCCCTGCACGTGCACCTCGGCATGCGCGGGCTGTTCCTGCGCCACGACGACCCGGCCGTCCCGCCCCGCAAGGGCGTCCGGCTGCGCCTGGCCCGCGCCGGCGTCGCGTACGACCTGATCGCGCCCATCCGCTGCGAACCGCTCCCGGACGACGGCGAGCGCGCGCTGCGGGCCTCGCTCGGCCCGGACCCGCTGCGCGCCGACGCCGACGGCGAGGACGCCGTACGCCGGCTCGGCGCCGCCAGGGGCGCGGTCGGCGCGGCGCTGCTCGACCAGGCGGTGTGGGCGGGCCTCGGCAACGCCTGGCGGGCGGAGCTGCTCTTCCTCGCCGGCCTCGACCCCGACGCCCGGGCGGTCGGGACGGCGCCGGCCAGCCGGCTGTGGGAGCTCGCCGTCGCGTACCTCACGCTGGGTCGCGACGCCGGCCAGGTGGTCAGCGACCCGGCGGCACCCGACGAGCGGTGGGTCTACAAGCGGCCGACCTGCCGGCGCTGCGGCGCCCGGGTGCGCACGTGGCAGCTGGGCGGTCGCACGGCGTACGCCTGCCCGGTTGACCAGCCCGCGGCCTGACCGTCCCCGGGACGCCGGGACCGCCCTCGGCCGGGAGGACCGGTCCACCCGGTCGGACGCCGCGGCGGTCGTCGGGAGCGGGCGCTCAGTGAAGGGGCGGGCGTTCGGTGAAGGGGCCGGCGCTCAGTGGCGGGACCGGCGCGAGGCGGCGAGCCGCAGGGCGTTGCAGACGTCGGCGACGCCCCGGACGTCCCAGGCGATCTCGCCGGCCACCCGCCGGGTCTCAGGCCCGGTCACGATGCCCGCGAGAATGACGACGCGGTTCTGTACGGTCACCACGATCTGCTGGCGGCGGGTGGTCCAGTCGCTGCTCAGCCGCTGGGCGACCAGCGCCGCCAACCGGCCGTCCTCGTCGTCCGGCGAGGGGCCCGGCGGCTCGGGGCGGAACCCGCCCTCGTCCGGGTACGGCCAGGGGATGAGCATGGCGTGCTTCCTCTCGATGGTCTGCGGGCCGGGCCGCCCGGGCCCGGCGGTCGGGTCAGCGGGACGACGCCTCGGTCGCCGCCGCCGCACGGCGGCCGCGCGGACCCGGCCCGGCGGCGACGGCCGCCAGCCCCGCGGTGTCACCTGCCCCGCCCGGGGAGAGCCGCCGGAGCGCCTCCTGCGGGCTCGCGAAGACCGGGAACAGCCCGTCGAGCCGCATGGTGTGCAGCACGGTGCGGATGAAACGGGACGGAGCGGCCAGGCAGAGCACGGCGCCACGCTCCCGGGCGTCGCGGTGGGCCCGGACGAGCAGCGCGAGCCCGCCGGCGTCGATGAGGCGCACCCGGGTCAGGTCGACCACCACGTGCCCGCCGACGTCCACCGCCTGCCGCAGGGCGGCCCGCAGCTCGTCGGCGGTGTCGACGTCGACGTTCCCGGCGGCCGTCACCGCCGCGACGTCGTCGAGATGGTCCACGCCCGGCGCACCGCCGCCCGGCGGCCCGCCCTGACCCGTGGCGTCGCCCCCGAGACCCGGCAGGCTGCACCGGGGACAGCGGTGCGGGCCCGTGGCGAACGGCGAGCCGCTCCAGCCGTGTTCGGCCACCAGGGTCCAGACGACCTCGGCGTCGGGCAGGACGCAGGCGGTGCCCGTGGTCGTGTCCCCGCAGCTGTCGCAGATCAACGTCATCAGGTGCTCGTCCGGTACGACGGTCATCGTGTCTTCCTCCACGGGAGGTCGGGCCGTGCCACGCGCCGGCCCGCGACCGGCGGCGTCTGGGCGGTGTCGAGGTCCGGCCCCGTCCCGCGCGGCGGGGCGGCGGCGCGCCGGGGACCGGCCGTGGCCGCCACGAGGGCGACGCCGACGACGGCCGAGGCGGCCGGCACGCCGACGCGCCACGCGCCCGACCGGTCGGTGTCGAGGCCGACGATGCGGGCCAGGATGACGCCGAGCAGCGCGGTGACGATCCCCGCCACCAGGGCCAGCCAGGCCGGCACCTCCCGCCGGCGCGGGGTCACCCACCAGCCCGCCCCGGCGACGAGGAGACCGACGGCGAGCGCGGTGAGGAGACCGGCGACGGTCATCTGGTCCCTCCTGCCGGGCCGGTCGGCCGACGGCAGCCGGCCCACGGGTGTTCCTCACCACCCTCGGCGCCGCCCGTGGCGCGGGTCACGCGGTTGTATGACAGTTGCGTGACAAAACCGTCGAACGCCGGACACGGTTGGGCGCCCGTCGCCGCCTTGGGGATGATGCCGGTATGACGGACGTGCTGGTGATCGAGGACGACGACCGGATCCGTCTGGCGTTGCTGCTCGCGCTCGAGGACGAGGGCTACCGCGTCCGGGGCGTGGCCACCGCCGAGGAGGGACTGCTGCGGCAGCGCCGGGAGCCGGCCGACACCGTACTGGTCGACCTGATGCTGCCGGGCCTCGACGGCTTCGAGTGCATCCGGCGGCTGCGCCGCGACGACGACGTGCCGATCGTGGTGGTCAGCGCCCGCGACGACACCCACGACATCGTCGCGGCACTGGAGGCGGGGGCCGACGACTACGTGGTCAAGCCGGTGGCGATCAAGGAACTGTCGGCGCGGCTGCGCGCCCTGCGGCGCCGGGCCCGGGCGGCGCCCGACCCCGTACCGGTGCTCACCTTCGGGCAGCTGGAGATCAGCCCGGACGCCGGGGAGGTACGCCTGGCGGGGCAGCCGGTGCCGGTCACCCGCACCGAGTTCCGGCTGCTGTGCGAGCTGGCCGAGCACGCCGGCCGGGTGCTGTCGCGCCACCAGCTGCTGCAACGGGTCTGGGGCTACGACACCGGTGACGAGCGGCTCGTCGACGTGCACGTGGGTCGGCTGCGGCAGAAGATCGAGGACGATCCGGGCAACCCCCGGCACCTGGTCACCCTGCGCGGCCTCGGCTACAAGCTGACCCGGTGAGGCGCCTCGGACTGCGGGCCCGGGTGTCCGCCGGTTTCGCGGTCGGCGCGCTGCTGCTGTCGGCCTCGATGGCGCTGGTCTCGTACGAACTGACCAGGCGATCCCTGCTGGACGAGCGGGAGCGCACCGCCGTGCGGGCGGCGTACTTCGACGCGGCGGTGGTGCGTACCGGCCTGGACACGGAGGCCCTCGACGTGGTGGAGGTGCTGCGGTCCCTCGACACCGGCGGCAACCGCCGGCCGCTGCTGCACCGCGGCGACGACTGGTACGCCCGTACGGCCGACGCCGGCCTGACCGCCGCCATCCCGGTCGACCTGCAACAGCTCGTCCACGCCGGGGAACCGGCAGTGCAGCGGGTCCGGGTCAACGGCCAGCCCACCCTGCTCGTCGGCCTGCCGCTGGCCCCGTCCACCAGCTACTACGAGCTGACGTCGCTGCGCGAGCTGGACCAGACCCTGCGGGTCCTGGCGCTGGCACTGACCGCCGTGGCCATCGTGGTCGCCGGGTCCGGCGCCGCCCTGGGCTGGTACGCCACCCGACACAGTTTGCGGCCGCTGACGGCGGTGGCCGACGCCGCGCAGGAGATCGCGGCGGGCAACTTCTCCGCCCGGCTCGCCGCGACCACCGACCCCGACCTCACCCGGCTCTCCACGTCCTTCAACCACATGGTCGACCAGCTCTCCCGGCGTATCGAGCGGGACCGGCGCTTCGCCGCGGACGTCAGCCACGAGCTGCGCTCGCCGTTGCAGACCCTCTCGGCCGCGGCCAGCGTCCTGGCCCGTCGCCGGGCCCATCTCGACGAGCGCACCGCCACCGCCGCCGGCCTCGTGGCCGACGAGATCACCCGGTTCCAGCAGTTGGTCGACGACCTCATCCAGCTGGCCCGCAGCGACCAGCCGGTGGACCGGGCGCCGGTGGACGTGGCGGCGCTGGCCCGCCGCGCCTGTCAGGTCCGTGGGCTGCCGGCCACGCTCGTCCGGGTCGGCGCGGGTGTCCCGCCCACCTGGCTGGTCGACGAGCGTCGGGTCGAGCAGATCCTGGCCAACCTGGTCGACAACGCGCTGCGCCACGGCGGCGGGCCGGTGGCCGTGCGGCTGTCGCAGCGGAACGGGACGGGGATCGTCGAGGTCGACGACGAGGGGCCGGGCGTGCCGCCGGAGGACCGTGACCCCATCTTCGACCGCTTCGTCCGTGGCCGGGCCGCGCACTCGCGTGGCGACGGCGACGGCACCGGGCTCGGGCTGGCCATCGTCGCGCAGCACGCCGCCGCGCACCGGGGGCGGGCCGGCGCGGGCGACCGCCCCGGCGGGGGTGCCCGCTTCCGGGTCGAGCTGCCCGGGGTGCTGCCGTGACCCGCCGCGCGCCCGTGCAGCCGTCGCCCGCCGCGCCCGGCTCCCCGCCCGCGAACTCCCCGCTCGCCGCGACCGGTCGTGCCCCCGCGAGCCCTCCGCCCGCCGCGACCGGCCGCGCGCCCGCGAACCCCCCGCCCGCGAACCCCCCACCCGCGCGCCGCCCGGGCCGGTGGCGCGCCGTCGGCGGCGCGCTCGTCGTGCTGGGGCTGCTGGGCGGCTGCGGCGTCCCGACCGAGCGCGCCCCGCGCGCCGTGGCACCCCCGCCCGGGCCGTTCCCCTCGCCGGGGGCGATCGTGGCGACACCGACCCCCACCCTGACGGCGGGGCGGACGACGGAGGTGCTCTGCTTCGTCAGCGACGACCGGCTGGTCCGCGTCGAGCGTCGGGTCGACGGCACGCCCACCGTCGACGCCCAGCTCCAGCACCTGCTGGCCGGCCCGACCACCGCCGAGCGCGACCGGGGCCTGACGACGGCGCTGCCCGGGGCCGTGCCGGTCGCCGCTGCCCGGCCGCGGGGCAACGAGGTCGACGTGGACCTCGGCGGGGCCGGCGACGAGACGGGCCGCAGCGACGAGGTCCTCGCCTTCGGGCAGATCGTCTGCACCCTGACCGCCCGTTCCGACGTCGACACCGTGGCCTTCTTCCGGGGCGGGGCCCCGCTGGGGGTGCCGCGCGCCGACGGGTCGCTGTCCCGGCGACCCCTGGCCGCCGACGACTACGCCGGCCTCGTGGCACCCCGCTGACGGAACCGGCCCGTGCCGCGGACGCCCCGCCGGGACCTGCCCGACGGCGGCCTCCGTCCGGTGCCCCGGAGGCGGCCTTGTCCGGTGCCCCGGAGGCGGGCCGGCGGTGTCCCGACGCGGCCTGCCCGCGCTCCGGCGCCGGCCCGTTCGGCTCCCGAAGGCGCTCCGCCGGGCGTCCCGGGGGCGGGCCGCCCACGGTGTCGCGCGGGCGGGGTCAGCCGCCGAAGGCGGTGAGGAACCGGTCGCGGAAGGCGTCCATCGGCCATACCGGCGCGCGTGGCCCGGGCCGGAGTCCGTCGTCCCAGCCCCATCCCGAGATCCGGTCGAGCACGGCCGGGTCCCGGGCGACGACGGTGACCGGCACGTCCCGGCTCGCCCGGGCGCCGGTGACGACCGGGGCGGGCTGGTGGTCGCCGAGGAAGACCAGCACCAGGTCGTCGTCGCCGTGGGCCTCCAGGTAGGACACGAGGGTGCCCAGGGAGTACTCGACGGACCGGCGGTAGCCGGCGCGGGGCTGCGACGACGGGTTGCCGGTGGTCTCGCCTTGGAAGACGGTCCCGTCGCCGACCCGCGACCAGTCGACGAGGCGCGGGATCCTCGTCCAGGGGGAGTGGCTGGACACGAGCGCGATCTCGGCCATCACCGGGGCGCGATCCGCCCGGGAGCGTTCCAGGCGCTCGAAGGTCGCCAGGGTGTACTGGTCGGGCATCGGGGCGTAGCTGAACTTCGGCCCCCGGTAGCCGAGGCTGCGGGCGTCGTAGAAGGCCTCGTAGCCGAAGAAGGCCCCCTCCGGCCAGGGTCGGGTGGCGGCCGGCATCACACCCACCGTGCGCCAGCCGGCCCGCCGGAAGGCGCCGCCCAGCGTCAACCGGTCGCTGGCCAGCAGGCTGCGGTGCCGCTGGTCGTTGTCCACCCACATGCCGGACAGCAGCGTGGCGTGGGCCAGCCAGCTGCCGCCGCCGGTGGTCGGCGAGGTGAGGAACCCGCTGCGCGAGGCGAAGCCGGCGGCCCGCAGCCGGCGGTCCCCGTCGGCCAGCACGGCGCCCACGCCCGGGGCGTACTCCGGGTTTTCCACCGCGTCGCGCCCGTAGCTCTCCACGAAGGCGACCACCACGTCCTTGCCGCGCAGCGCGGTCAGCAGGCGGTCGCCGGGGGCGTCCCGGAACGCGTCGACGCCGACCTGGGCCGCGAAGACCTCCCGGTCGCGCAGCCGGGCGCGTACCTGGCGGGCGTGGTCGCCGACCAGCTCGGTCGCGGCGGCGTCGGCCACCGGCACGCCGGGGGACACGCGCACGCCGAACGTGGCGCAGGCCAGCCAGATCACCACCAGTGCGGCGACCATGCGCCGGGTGGCGGCGCGGTGCCGCACCAGCAGGGGGGTCAGCCGCAGCACGGACCGCGTCGTCGCGAGGAGCACGGCGGCGAGCAGCAGCACGGCCGCGACGACCGCCCCGGCGGCGCCCGCCCGCCCGGCCGAATCGGTGAGGAACCCGAGCGCGTCGTCGAGCAGGGCCCAGTCGAGCACCAGGTCGAAGGGGCGGCCGAGGGTCGCGAGGAAGCCCAGGTCGGCGACCTTCAGCAGGGCCAGCAACCCGAGCAGCGCGCCCGCGAGCGCCGCCACCGGCCGCCGCGCGCGGGCCGGCAGGGCGAGCAGCACGGCGACCACGAGCAGACCTTCGAGGGGCACCCGCACGAACGCGCCGGGCGTGAGCCGGGCGGGCTGGTGCGGCGCGGTCAGGGCGACCAGCACGAGCAGGGCGGCCAGCGCGGTCGTCACCCGCGCCGCGCCCCGCCGCCTCCCGCCCGCTCCTTCGGAGGTACGGCCGCGCGCCCCGACAGCCGACCGTCCGGTCCCGGGCGGCGACGAGGGCCGGTCGTTCGCGGGCGGCGACGAGGGCGGCTCGGTCGCGGGCGGCGACGGGGGGCGGTCAGTCACGGGCGGTGACGAGGTCGGGGCGTACCGCCGCGGGCCGGATCCGGCGGCGCGGGGCGCCCGGTGGCACCGCCCGGGCCGAGCGGCGCCGCCACAGCCACCCGACGTCGCGGCCGAACGACTCGACGAGCAGGGCCAGCGCGACCGCCAGCACCAGCGCGTCGCCCGGTCCGGGCAGCACCCCGGCAGCCGCGACCAGCAGCAGCACGCCCTGCGCCGCCGCGACGACCTTGCGCCAGTACCTCGGGGGCAGCGGCCGGCGCAGCCAGGGCAGCACCCATCCGGCGGCGACGAACGCGTACCGCATGGCGCCGAGGGCGAGCACCCAGGCACCCACGGCGGGCGCGACGGCCGCCCCGAGGACGAGGATGAGGAACGCGTCGACCTCCATGTCGAAGCGGGCCCCCAGCGCGCTGGCGGTGCCGGTGCGCCGGGCCACGTACCCGTCGACGGCGTCGAGGACCAGCGCCACGGCGGTGAGGGCGACCAGCACCCCGACCGACGCGGCCCGGTCGACGGCGGTCGGGGCGAGCGCGTCGCCGGTCAGCGCCGTCACGCCGCCGACGAGGAGTGCCCGGGCCAGCGTCACCCGGTCGGCCGGCCCGAGGGCGTGCGAGCCCGACCGGCGCAGCCCCCGGTCGAGGATCAGGCACAGCGCCGCCCCGTACGCGGCCCCGGCGAGCCAGCCCGCCGGGCCGAGACCGACCGTCGCGGCCAGCCCCGCCAGCAGGACAATCTGGACGATCAGCCCGATCGCCGGGTCTTTTCGAACCGTGGGCACCGTGCCTCCGTGTCTATCGTCGACGACATCCGACAGGAACTACGGGAAATACCGCCGTTCGGTTCGCCCCGGATGCGGGTGAGGAGGAGCCGGTGACCGGTGAGGCGCGCGCCTTCTGGCTGCGTACGCCCGGCGAGGGTGAGATCCGGTCGGCACCGCTCGCCGACCCCGGCCCGGACGAGGTGCTCGTCCGCAGCCGGTACTCGGGCGTCAGCCGGGGCACGGAGACGCTGGTCTTCGCCGGCCGCGTCCCCGCCGACCAGCACGCGGCGATGCGCGCCCCGTTCCAGGAGGGGGACTTCCCGGCGCCGGTGAAGTACGGCTACCTCAACGTGGGGGTGGTCGAGGGGGGCCCGGACGAGCTGCGGGGCCGGACCGTGTTCTGCCTGCACCCGCACCAGACCGCGTACGTGGTCCCGGCCGGCGCGGTGGTGCCCGTGCCGGACGCGGTGCCGCCCGCCCGCGCGGTGCTCGCCGGGACGGTGGAGACGGCGGTGAACGCGCTCTGGGACGCCGCGCCCCTGGTCGGCGACCGGGTGAGCGTGGTCGGCGGCGGCATGGTCGGCTGCTGCGTGGCGGCGCTGCTCGCCCGCTTCCCGGGCGTGCGGGTGGAGCTGGTCGACACCGACCCGGCCCGGGCGACCGTCGCCGCCGCACTCGGCGTCGGCTTCGCCCCGCCGGAGGAGGCCGCCGGCGGGCGGGACCTCGTGGTGCACGCCAGCGCCACCGCCGCCGGCCTGCAACGCTCGCTGGAGCTGCTCCGGCCGGAGGGCACCGTCGTCGAGCTGAGCTGGTACGGCGACCGCACCGTCGCGCTGGCGCTGGGCGGGGCGTTCCACTCCGGACGGCTGAGCGTGCGCGGCAGCCAGGTGGGCGCCGTCGCGCCGGCCCGACGGGGCAGCCGCAGCTTCGCCGACCGGCTGGGGCTCGCCCTGGAGCTGCTCGCCGATCCCGCCTTCGACGCGCTGCTCACCGGCGAGTCCCGCTTCGCGGAGCTGCCCGACGTGCTGGCCCGGCTGACCGCCGGCAGTCTCCCCGCACTGTGCCACCTCATCACCTACGACGGAGAGTGACCCGTGTTCAGCGTGACCGTACGAGACCACATGATGATCGCCCACAGCTTCCGGGGGGAGGTGTTCGGTCCGGCGCAGCGCCTGCACGGGGCGACCTTCGTCGTGGACGCCACCTTCCGCCGCCCCGACCTCGACGCCGACGGCGTGGTGGTCGACATCGGGCTCGCCACCGACCAGCTCAAGGCGGTGCTCGGGGAACTGACCTACCGCAACCTCGACGACGACCCGGCCTTCGCCGGGGTGAACACGACCACCGAGGTGCTGGCCCGCGCGGTCGCCGACCGTCTCGCCGAGCGGGTACGCGCCGGCGACCTCGGCGCGGGCGCGCGCGCCCTGGCCGGCATCACCGTCACGCTGCACGAGTCGCACGTCGCCTGGGCCAGCTACGAACGGTCGCTCTGAATGGCGACGGTGCACGTCGTGCTGCCGAACGACATCGACGACCCGGCCGAGCCGAGCGGCGGCAACGGCTACGACCGCCGGCTCTGCCGGGGCCTCGCGGCGGCCGGCTGGACGGTCCGCGAACACGCCGTGCCCGGCGACTGGCCCCGCCCCGACCGGGCTGCCCGCGCCGGGCTCGCCACGGTGCTCGCGGCGCTGCCCGACGGGTCGCCGGTCCTGCTCGACGGGCTGGTCGCCTCCTGCGTGCCGGAGGTGCTCGCCACGCACGCCCGGCGGCTGCGCCTCGTCGTCCTCGTGCACCTGCCGCTGGAGCACGACGCCGAGGCCGCCGCCCTGGCCGCCGCCGGCGCGGTCGTCACCACCAGCGAGTGGACCCGGCGGCGGCTGCTCGACCGGTACGCGCTGCCGGCCGACCGGGTGCACGTCGCCCGGCCCGGCGTGGACCCGGCCCCGCCCGCGCCCGGGTCACCGGCCGGCGGAAACCTGCTCTGCGTCGCCGCCCTCGCCCCGCACAAGGGGCACGACGTGCTGGTGGAGGCACTGGCGGCGGTCGCCGACCTGCCCTGGGGCTGTGTCTGCGTGGGGCCGCTGACCCGGGACCCGGGGTTCGTGGCGGCCCTGCGGCGGCGGGTGACCGGGCACGGTCTCGCCGACCGGGTGCGCCTGGTCGGCCCGCGCACCGGGGCGGCCCTGCACGCCGCATACGCCGCCGCCGACCTGCTGGTGCTGGCCTCGCGCCGGGAGACGTACGGGATGGTGGTCACCGAGGCCCTCGCGCGGGGCGTGCCGGTGCTCGCCACGGCGGCCGGCGGGCTGCCCGAGGCCCTGGGCCGCGCGCCCGACGGCGCGGCGCCGGGACTGCTCGTGCCGCCCGACGACCCGGCGGCCCTGGCCGGCGCGCTGCGGCGCTGGCTCGGCGAGCCCGACCTGCGTCGGGCGCTGCGGCGGGCGGCGCGCGGGCGGCGGCGCACGCTCGACGACTGGACGGTTCCCGCGACCGTCGCGGGCGCGGTGCTGGCCGGGACGGCCGCGGCATGACCGGGCACCTGCCGCCGCGCTTCGCGCACTGGCTGGCGCTGCGGGAGCCCGCCGACGCGGCGGCCCGTGCCGAGGACCTGGTGGACCTGGTCCGCCCCCGGCTGGCCGGCGCCGGACCGCTCGTCGTGCACGACCTCGGCGCCGGCACCGGCGCGATGGCCCGGTGGCTCGCGCCGCGACTGCCCGGCCCGCAGCACTGGATCCTGCACGACCGGGACGCCGACCTGCTCGCCCGCGCGGCCGCCGGGATGCCCGCCGCCGCGGGTGACGGCGGCCCGGTCACCGTCGAGGTGCGCTGCGGCGACCTCACCCGGCTGACGGCCGCCGACCTCGCCGACGCGTCGTTGGTCACCGCGTCCGCGCTGCTGGACATGCTCACCGCGCAGGAGGTCGAGCGGCTCGTCGCGGCCTGCGCCGGGGCGGGCCGCCCGGCCCTGCTGGCCCTGTCGGTGACCGGTCGGGTGCGGCTCACCCCGGCGGATCCGTGGGACGGGCGGATCGCCGACGCGTTCAACGACCACCAGCGACGCACGGTCGACGGGCGCCTGCTCGGGCCGGACGCCGTGCACGCCTGCGCGGCGGCGTTCGCCCGGCACGGCGTCGACGTGGTCCTGCGGCCCAGCCCGTGGCGGCTCGGCCCGCAGCGGGCGGAGCTGGTTGGCGAGTGGTTCACCGGCTGGCTCGACGCCGCCTGCGAGCAGCGGCCAGAGCTGACGGGCCCGACCCGGGCGTACGCCCGCCGGCGCCGCGCCGAGATCGCCGCCGGCCGGCTCGACGTGCTGGTCGAGCACCTCGACCTGCTGGCCGGCTGTGGCTGAACCGGGCGCCCCGCCGGTGCGCGCCCACCGGCGAGGCGAGCGTCCGGGACGGGCCCGGCTGGTGGCGCGCCGGTGCTGGCCGTGGGTGCGGACGCTCGGCGGCGGGGGCGTGCTGGCCGTGCTGCTGGGCTGGCTGGGCACCGGCCCGTTCCTCGCCGGGCTCCGCCTGGTCGACGGCCCGGCGCTGGCCGCCGCCGTCGCCATCGGAGCGCTGACGACGGGCTGCTGCGCCTGGCGGTGGAGCCTCGTCGCCAACGGGCTGGGGGTGCGGCTGCCGCTGCCGACGGCGCTCGCGCACTGCTACCGGGCGGTGTTCCTGAACTCGACTCTCCCCGGCGGTGTGCTCGGCGACGTGCACCGGGCGGTGCGGCACGGCCGCGACGTCGGCGACGTCGGCCGGGGGGTGCGCGCGGTGGTGTGGGAACGCGTCGCCGGGCAGGTCGTGCTGGCCGCCGTGGCGGTGGTCGTGCTCGCCGCGTTCCCGTCGCCGGTGCGGCCCCACCTGCCGGCGGTGGCGGCGCTGCTGGCCGCCGCCGGGCTGGGCGTCGTCCTGCTGGCCCGCGCGCTGCCCACCGCCGGGCCGTCGCGGTGGGCGCGCGCGGCGCGTGCGGCGGTGGCCGACGTGCGCGCCGGGCTGCTCGGCCGCCGCGCCTGGCTGGGTGTGCTCGTGGCCTCCACCGTGGCCGTCGCCGGCCACCTCGCGACGTTCGTGCTGGCTGCGCGTACCGCCGGCTCCACCGCGCCGCTGACCCTGCTGGTGCCGCTGACCCTGCTGGCGCTGCTGGCCATGGGGGTGCCGGTGAACGTCGCCGGCTTCGGCCCCCGCGAGGGCGTGGCCGCGTGGGCGTTCGGCGCCGCCGGCCTGAGCGCCGCCGAGGGCGTCGCCACCGCCACGGTGTACGGGGTCCTGGTGCTCGCCGCCAGCCTGCCCGGCGCCGCCGTCCTGCTGGTCCGCCGTGCCCGCGTGCCCGCCGGCACCGTCTGACGAGGAGCCCGATGTCCGAATCCCCGCCCGCCGCCACGGTCCGTACGCAGGTCACCGTGCCGCTGCGGTTCCCCGACGGATACCTCACCACCGCCCGGGTGTTCTCCTTCGACGGTCTCGTCGACGGCCGGGAGCACCTCGCGTTCGGCCTGGGTGACCGGGCCGGCCCCGTCGACAGGGCCACGGCGCGCCCGTCGCCGCCGCTGGTCCGCCCGCACAGCGAGTGCCTGACCGGGGACGTGTTCGGCAGCCGGCGCTGCGACTGCGGCCCCCAACTGCGCGAGGCGGTCGAACGCATCGCCGACGCCGGCGGCTACCTGCTCTACCTGCGGCAGGAGGGACGCGGCATCGGCCTGTACGCCAAGCTCGACGCGTACGCGTTGCAGGACGCCGGGCTGGACACCTACGAGGCGAACCTGGCGCTGGGCCACCAGCCCGACGAGCGGGACTACACCGTGGCCGCGCAGATGCTCGCCGCTTTGGGCGTGGACCGGGCCGCCCTGCTGAGCAACAACCCGGACAAGGCGGCACAGCTTCAGCGGCTCGGGGTGACGGTCACCGCGCGCGTACCCACCGGGGTGCACCTGTCCCCGGCGAACGCCGGCTACCTGGCGGCGAAGGCCGGGCGTGGCGGGCACGCCCTCGACCTGCCCTTCGTCCGTGACTGACCGCCCGTACGTCCTGCTCAGCTGCGCCACGTCGATGGACGGCTACCTCGACGACGCGAGCGGGCAGCGGCTGCTGCTGTCCAACGAGGCCGACCTGGACCGGGTCGACGCGGTCCGGGCGGGCTGCGACGCGATCCTGGTCGGCGCGGGCACGGTCCGCCGCGACGACCCGCGTCTGCTGGTCCGTTCCGCGCGGCGGCGCGCCGAACGGGTCGCGCGGGGCCTGCCCGCCTCCCCGACCAAGGTGACGGTGACCGGCTGCGGCGACCTGGACCCGACGGCCCGCTTCTTCACCACCGGCGACGCCGACCGGATCGTCTACTGTGCCACCCCGGCCGTGGCGAAGACGGGGGAGCGGCTGGCGGGCCGGGCCACCGTGGTGGACGCGGGCGAGCCGGTGGACCCGGCGTGGCTGCTGGCGGACCTGGCCGGCCGGGGCGTGGACCGGCTGATGGTGGAGGGCGGGGCGAGCGTGCTCGGGCAGTTCCTCACCGCGGGCCTCGCCGACGAGCTGCACCTGGTCCTGGCCCCGTTCTTCGTCGGTGACGGGCGGGCGCCCCGGTTCGTCGGCGACGGGAGCTTCCCCTGGCATCCCGGTCGCCGGGCGCGGGTGGCGGAGACCCGCCAGATCGGCGACGTCGTGCTGGTCCGCTACGCGCTCTCGGAGCGCTGCGACGCCACCTGAGCGGGCACCACCCCGAGCGCCTCGTCCACCCGCTCCAGCACGGCGACGTCGTCGTGGCCGACCCCGCGCAGCAGGTCGATGGCGGTCGCCCGGATCTGGCCGACGATCATCGTGACGGGCAGCGCCGGGTCGGACGCGAGCAGCCGGCCGGCGACCCGGACCGCGGTCATGGCCGCCTCGTCGGCCCGGGCGGCGTGCCGGGCGGCGTCCTCGCCGGTCAGGTCCGTCGCGACGGCCTCGCCAGCGGCGCGTACGGCGGCGGCCAGGGCGGGGATCGCGTCGCCCAGTTCCGGCGGCGTGTCGGTGCACAGCCGGGTCAGCGTCACCCCGGCGCGGGCCAGGACCCGGACGTTGCGCACGGCGTAGTCCAGCTGCCGGGCGGTCGCCTCCACCTCCCGTACCTGCCCGACGTGCCGCCGCCGGCGGACCCGGAACCGCAGCGTCTCCCCGGTGGCCCGGACCGCCGTGCGCAGCCGGTCCACGCAGTCGTCCAGTTCCCGGGCCCGGTCCAGCGCGGTCCGGGCGACGGTCTCGTCGCAGCGGGCGAGCGCGTCGTCGAGCGCGTCGAGCACCTCGGCGAGGTCGGCGAAGCTCTGCCGGGCCTCCTGCACCAGCGGGGCGAGGGGGTCGCGGGCCGCCAGGAGTTGGCTCGCGGCCAGCGCGACCACGCCGCCGATCAGCGCGTCGACGAATCGGAAGGGCATCAGCGTGCCGCTGGGCGCGGCGACCGCCACCAGGTACATCGCGGAGACCGCCGCCTGCACCACGAGGGTGGTGCGCGCCCCGATCGCCACCATCAGGCCGGTGGTCAGCAGCAGCACCAGGAAGACGGTGCCGGTGCCGGGGCCGAGCGTGTACACCAGCAGCTCGGCGACGAGCACCCCGGCCGCGACCCCGAGCAGGATCTCCACCGTCTGCCGGACCCGCCGCCCCCGTGCCTCGCCGAGGACGACCAGCGCGGCCGTGGGCGCGAAGAACGGGTCCGGGTGGCCGATCACCCGCGCGGCGAGCATCCAGGCGACGGTCGCGGCAAGGGTCAGCTCGACCACGGTCATGCCGTCGGCGCGGATCCGCCCGCGCGCGCCCCGCCACCACTGTCGCACCGTCGGCACTCCTTTTCCGGCGGGGCGCGCGCTCCACACCGGACCCGCTCGCCGGGCCGGCGTCGAGGACCGCCCCGGCGAGTCCCCCGTTCCGGTCGGACCGGTTCGAGCGTCGCCTCTACCCGCGCCGCGCCCCTGGTAACCGTGCTGGTGCGCAGCCGCCGGACGGCCGGCGCCGCGGGGTGCCGGCCGGCGCGCGTGCGGCGACCGGGCTGTGCATACTTGCGCGGTCGATGTTGTGCCGGCGGGCAGGCCCCCGGCTGCTGCGCGAGGTGGTTGTGGTGGTCGAGAAGACGGCGTCGCGGCGCAACCCGGCGACCGGAGGGGCCGCGGCGATGGCCGATCCGGGGCTCCGGCAGCTGCTGGCCGGCCTGACGGCGGTACGCGACGGTGACTTCGGCACCCGGCTGCCGGAGGACGCCGACGGCCTGCTCGGGGAGATCGCCACCGTCTTCAACGGCATGGTCGACCAGTTGTCGCTGTTCACCTCCGAGGTGACCCGGGTGGCCCGGGAGGTGGGCACCGAGGGGCAGCTGGGCGGCCAGGCCGAGGTGCCCGGGGTGTCGGGCACCTGGAAGGACCTCACCGACTCCGTCAACGCCATGGCGGGCAACCTCACCGACCAGGTCCGTGACATCGCCGAGGTGGCCACGGCGGTGGCCCGGGGCGACCTGTCGCAGAAGATCACCGTGGACGTGCGCGGCGAGATCCTGGAGCTGAAGATCACCATCAACACGATGGTGGACCAGTTGTCGTCGTTCGCCGACGAGGTGACGCGGGTGGCCCGGGAGGTCGGCAGCGAGGGCCGCCTCGGCGGCCAGGCCGAGGTGCCCGGCGTGGCCGGCACCTGGCGCGACCTCACCGACTCGGTGAACTTCATGGCCGGCAACCTGACCAGCCAGGTCCGCAACATCGCCCAGGTCACCACGGCGGTGGCCCGGGGCGACCTGTCGCAGAAGATCACCGTCGACGCCCGGGGCGAGATCCTGGAGCTCAAGAGCACCATCAACACGATGGTGGACCAGCTGTCGTCGTTCGCCGACGAGGTGACCCGGGTGGCCCGCGAGGTCGGCACCGACGGGCGGCTCGGCGGTCAGGCCCAGGTCAGCGGCGTGGCCGGCACCTGGCGCGACCTCACCGACTCGGTGAACTCGATGGCGGTCAACCTCACCGACCAGGTGCGCAGCATCGCGCAGGTGGCCACGGCGGTGGCCCGGGGCGACCTGTCGCAGAAGATCACCGTCACCGCGCACGGCGAGATCCTGGAGCTGAAGAACACCATCAACACGATGGTGGACCAACTGTCGTCGTTCGCCGACGAGGTGACGCGGGTCGCCCGCGAGGTGGGCACCGAGGGGCGCCTCGGCGGCCAGGCGGACGTCAAGGGCGTCTCCGGCACCTGGAAGGACCTCACCGAGTCGGTCAACGTCATGGCGGACAACCTCACCGCCCAGGTGCGCAGCATCGCCGAGGTGACCACCGCCGTGGCGAAGGGCGACCTGACGCAGAAGATCCGGGTCGACGCGCGCGGCGAGATCCTGGCGCTGAAGGAGACCATCAACACGATGGTCGACCAGCTCTCCGCGTTCGCCGACGAGGTGACGCGGGTGGCCCGGGAGGTGGGCACCGAGGGCCGCCTCGGCGGCCAGGCCCGGGTGTCCAACGTGGCCGGCACCTGGAAGGACCTCACCGACAACGTCAACGAGATGGCCAACAACCTCACCAACCAGGTGCGCTCGATCGCGCTGGTCGCCACGGCCGTCGCCCAGGGCGACCTGAGTCGGCAGATCACCGTGGAGGCCAAGGGCGAGGTGGCCGTGCTCGCCCAGACCATCAACACGATGGTCGGCACGCTCGGCGCCTTCGCCGACGAGGTGACCCGGGTGGCCCGGGAGGTCGGCACCGAGGGCCGCCTCGGCGGGCAGGCGCGGGTGCCGAACGTGGCCGGCACCTGGAAGGACCTCACCGACAACGTCAACTCGATGGCGAACAACCTCACCGGCCAGGTCCGCAACATCGCCCAGGTCACCACCGCCGTGGCCCAGGGCGACCTGACCAAGAAGATCGACGTCGACGCGCGCGGCGAGATCCTGGAGCTGAAGACCACCATCAACACGATGGTGGACCAGCTGTCGTCGTTCGCGGCGGAGGTGACCCGGGTGGCCCGGGAGGTCGGCAGCGAGGGCCGCCTCGGCGGCCAGGCCGAGGTCGAGGGCGTCTCCGGCACCTGGAAGCGGCTCACCGAGAACGTCAACGAGCTGGCCGGGAACCTCACCCGCCAGGTGCGCGCCATCGCCGAGGTGACCAGCGCGGTGGCCACCGGCGACCTGACCCGCTCCATCACCGTGGACGCCCCCGGCGAGGTCGGCGAGCTGAAGGACAACATCAACTCGATGGTGGAGTCGCTGCGCGAGACCACCCGCACCAACCAGGAACAGGACTGGCTCAAGACCAACCTGGCCCGCATCGCCGGCCTGATGCAGGGCCACCGCGACCTGGACGTGGTCGCCGGTCTGGTGATGAACGAGCTGGCCCCGCTGGTCTCCGCGCAGCTCGGCACGTTCCTGCTGGTGGACGACGGCCCCGGCGGGACCGGCCTGCGGGTCGTCGGCGGGTACGGGCACGACACCTCCGGCCGCCGGTACGCCCTCGGCGACTCGCTCGTCGGGCAGGCCGCGGTGAGCAAGCGGGCCATCGTGGTGGACACCGTGCCGGCCGACTACGTCACCGTCTCCTCCAGCCTCGGCGCCGCCGCCCCGCTGCACCTGGTGGTGCTGCCGATCCTCTTCGAGGACCAGGTGCTCGGCGTCATCGAGCTGGCCAGCATGAGCCGCTTCACCGAGGTGCAACGCGACTTCCTCGACCAGCTGACCGAGACCATCGGCGTCAACGTCAACACCATCGTCGCCAACGCCCGTACCGACGTGCTGCTCACCGAGTCGCAGCGCCTCGCCGCGGAGTTGCAGGCCCGCTCGGAGGAGTTGCAGGCCCGCTCCGAGGAGCTCCAGCGCTCCAACGCCGAGCTGGAGGACAAGGCGGCCCTGCTGGCCCGGCAGAACCACGACATCGAGACGAAGAACTCCGAGATCGAGCAGGCCCGGCAGGAGCTGGAGGCCCGCGCCCAGCAGCTCGCCCTCGCCTCCAAGTACAAGTCGGAGTTCCTCGCGAACATGAGCCACGAGCTGCGTACGCCGCTGAACTCGCTGCTCATCCTCGCCCAGCTGCTCGCGCAGAACCCGAACCGCAACCTGACCGCCAAGCAGGTGGAGTACGCGACGGTCATCCACTCGGCCGGCACGGACCTGCTCCAGCTGATCAACGACATCCTCGACCTGTCCAAGGTGGAGGCCGGGAAGATGGACATCAACCCGGAGACGTTCGAGCTGGCCGCGCTGCGCGACTACGTCGACGCCACCTTCCGGCCGCTGACCACGCCCCGGGGCCTGGAGCTGGAGATCAGCACCGGGCCGGGCGTGCCGACCGAGCTGCACACCGACGAGCAGCGGCTGCGGCAGGTGCTGCGCAACCTGGTCTCCAACGCGGTCAAGTTCACCGAGAAGGGGCGGGTACGGCTGCGCATCGAGCGGGCCGCGCCGGGTGAGTTGCCCGAGGGGCTCGCCCAGACGGACGTCTTCCTCGCGTTCCGGGTGATCGACACCGGCATCGGCATCGCCGAGCAGCACCTGACCGCGATCTTCGACGCCTTCCAGCAGGCCGACGGCACGACCAGCCGGCGGTACGGGGGCACGGGCCTCGGGCTGTCCATCAGCCGGGAGATCGCCCACCTGCTCGGCGGCCGGATCCAGGCGCGCAGCGTGCTCGGCCGGGGCAGCACGTTCACCCTCTACCTGCCCGTCGGGCCGGTGCCCGCCGGGACCGGCGACGCGGCGGTCCCGCACGACCGCCCGACCGGCGCGCTGCCGGCCGCGGGCCGTGCCGGCGCGCTGCCCTGGACGTCGCCGGCCACCCTGCCCTGGACGCCGCCGGCCACGCTGCCGCCGGCCGTGACCCTCCAGCCCGGCGAGGTCCGCCGGATGCTGGTGTTGGAGCGTCACGACAAGGGGCTGCTGACGCTGCTCGCCCAGGGCGTCGCGGCGGACCTGGGCGACGCCCACCCGCCGGTGGAGATCTCCACCGCGGTGGACGTGGCCTCGGCGGTCGAGGCGCTCGCCGCCGGGCGGCACCACGTCCTGGTGCTCCAGCTCGACCTGCCCGACGACGGCGGTACGAACCTGCTGAAGGCGCTGCACGACGATCCGGCGCTGCGCGGGGTGCCCGTGCTGGCGTACCACGGACACCCGCTGCCGTCGGGCTCGCAGGCCCTGTTGCAGGCGTTGACCCACGAGCGGCCGCTGGAGGTCCTGCGCAGCCTGGACGACCTGCGCGAGCGGATCGCCCTGCACCTCACGGCGGTGACGCCGGAGCGGGTGCTGCCGTTCGCCCCGGTGCTGCCCGACGTCCGTCCCGTCGTCGACGCCCTGCCCGGCGACCTGGCCGGGCGCAAGGTGCTGGTGGTGGACGACGACGCGCGCAACGTCTTCGCGCTGACCAACATCCTGGAGCTGCACGGGCTCGACGTGGTGTACGCGGAGAACGGCCGGCAGGGCGTCGAGACGCTGATGCGCCACGACGACATCGACCTCGTGCTGATGGACGTGATGATGCCGGAGATGGACGGCTACGCGGCGACGGCGGCCATCCGCGCCATGCCCCGCTACGCCGACCTGCCGATCATCGCGGTGACCGCGAAGGCCATGCACGGCGATCGGGAGAAGAGCATCTCCTCCGGCGCCAGCGACTACGTCACGAAGCCGGTCGACGCCGCCGACCTGTTGCAGTGCATCCACCGCTGGCTGCACGGCTGAGGCCTCCCGCCGGGCCCCGAGGGCGTACCGCCGGCTGGCATCCGCCCGCTGCCGCCCTTCCGCCCGGGCGGCTCCGCCCCCGTCGCCGGTCCCGGCGGCGGGGGCGAGTCGGATTTCGGCCCGTCGCCAATGCGACTTGCCGCATCCGCGTGGTGACGCCGGGTGCTCCCATGTCTCCCACTGGTCCGCACCGGGCGGGCCGACGGAAACGGAGAGTGCGAGTGGGACCCAACCTGCTGCGCCGCGTCGCCACGGCGACCGTGGCGCTCAGCTGCGCCGTCATCGGGACGGTGGTGGCGGCGACGGGGCCGGCGGTGGCCAGCCCGATCCGCAACAGCACCCCCTGGTCGGTGCTGCTCTGCAAGTTCAGCGACAAGCCGGCGGAGCCCCGGGCGCCGTCGTTCTTCGCCAACTTCCTCACCGACGCCGGCCTCGGCACCTCCGGGGTGGCGGACTACCTGGCCGACCAGTCCGGTGGCCGGGTCTCGCTGGCCGGCTCGGCCGTCCGGGGCTGGTACACGATGCCGTACACCCTGGCGCAGTACCAGTCGATCGACCGCGGCACCCGCATCCAGCGCTGCGTCGACACCGCCGCGGCCAACGGCTACACCGTCCCCGCCGGGCACCGCACCGCCGTCATGCTCAACGACTGGGTCGACTCCGGGGCCGCCGGCGGGCGGGTGCTGCTCGACCCGGGCGCCTGGAACGTCGGCTTCGCCGCCCACGAGATGCTGCACGGCTACAACCTGGGGCACTCGTTCTCCAACGACACCACCTACCAGAACGCGCCGTGGTCCCAGCCGGGGGAGTACGACGACCCGTGGGACGAGATGAGCGCGATGCACATCCACGCCTTCGCCACGGCGAACTACGGCACGAGCGCGGTCGGGCTCAACGCGTTCCACCGCGACGAGCTGGGCTGGCTGCCGAAGAACCGGGTGTTCACCATGGCCGCCGACGGGGTGGGCTCGCGGAGCATCACGTTGGCGCCGCTGGAGGTGCCCTCGGCGAGCGGCCCGCAACTGGTCCGGATCCCGTTCGACCCCGCCGACACATTCCACTACTACACCGTGGAGTTCCGCCGCAAGACCGGCTGGAGCGCCGGCATCCCAGCCGACACGGTCCTGCTGCACGAGGTCCGCAACGGCACGCCCACGCTGCTGCGTACCGGGCCCGGCGGCGGTCCGGCCCAGTCGCTCAACGCCAACGGGGTCCAGATCGGCGTGAACTGGATCTCGGGCAACTCCGCGTCGGTCACCGTCACCACCGACGTGGTGAACCGCTGCCTGCAGGGGTACGTCTGGCGGGAGGCCCGGCCGGGCGACATGGTCTGCGTCACCGGGGCGACCCGCAGCCAGGTGTGGGCGGACAACGCGGCGGCCCCGAGCCGCTGGACCAACGGCGCGTACGGCCCGCACACCTGCATCTCCGGCTACGTGTGGCGGGAGGCGTACGCCGGTGACGACGTCTGCGTGACCGGCGCTCAGCGCACCCAGGCGGCCACGGACAACGCCGCCGCGGCGAGCCGCCGCAACCCGGCGCGCCTGGTCGCCGGGCCGAACACCTGCGTCAGCGGGTACGTCTGGCGCGACGCCGACCAGTCCGACTACGTCTGCGTCACCGGGACGACCCGCTCCCAGGTGCTCGCGGACAACGCCGTCGCCACGAGCCGCTGGGTCAACGGCCCGTACGGCCCGCACACCTGCGTCGCCGGCTACGTGTGGCGCGACGCTTTTCTCGGTGACGACGTCTGCGTCACCGGCACCCAGCGCAGTCAGGCCGCGGCGGACAACGTCGCCGGCCCGGGCCGGGTGCTGCGGCCGGGCGGCTGAGCCCCCGACGCTCCCCGGGTGGGCGACCGCCCGGGGAGCGTCCCGCGTCTCAGGGCCGGCCGGCCTCGAAGGTCTCCCGGTCGAGGAAGAGCAGCCGGGCCCGCTTGCCGTTCACGTCGATCAGCGGGCCGGCGACGAAGCCGGTGCGCCGGAGCCGCTCGACCGCCTTGTCGTTGCGCGCGTCCGGCTCCATCACGACGCGCCGGTGTCGCGGGTCGGCGAAGACGAAGTCGAGGAACACGCGCAACAGGGTGCCGGTGAAGCCCCGCTCGACCGCGCCGGGCGGGCCGATCAGCAGGTGGGCCCCGTGGTCGCCGGGCTGGACCGGGTAGCACTCGCCGACCGGGTCGGCGGCCGGCTCGTAGGTCTGGAACAGCGCCACCGGTGTGCCGTCGCGGTGGGTCAGCCAGGCGTGGTGGGTGGGCAGCGAGTCGAGGTAGCGGTAGATTTCCTCGACCCGGTCGCGGCCGGCGTCGCGCATGCCCCAGAACCGGGCGCGTTCCTGGCTGACCCAGGCGTGGATCAGGTCGGTGTCGGTGTCGGGGTCGACGGGTCGGATCGTCACCCGGCCGAAGCCGTCGACGTCCTGTCGGTAGGTGCTGGCGAGATCACGCATCGTGTGCCACCGTACGGTGATTCCGGTCGATGCGCGAGTAGGTCGACCCGTGGCGCGGCGCGGGCCGGCAGGCGGCCGGCGCCGGCGGCGCGAACGCCCGTCACCCGCCCACCTTGCCTCCGCCGGCGGTGACCGCCGGGGCGCTCGCGGCGGCCCGGCGGCGGGCGGCGGGGACCACCAGCGGGGTACCGGTCTCCGGGTCGTCGATCACGCGGCAGGGCAGCCCGAAGACCTCCTCGACCAGCTCGGCGGTGACCACCTCCCGGGGCGCGCCGGCGGCGACCACCTCCCCCTCGCGCATCGCGATCAGGTGCGTCGCGTAGCGGGCGGCGTGGTTGAGGTCGTGCAGCACCGCCACCAGCGTGCGGCCCTGCTCCTCGTGCAGCCGGGCGCAGAGGTCGAGGATCTCGATCTGGTGGGCGATGTCCAGGTAGGTGGTCGGCTCGTCGAGCAGCAGCAGGGGGGTCTGCTGGGCCAGCGCCATCGCGATCCACACCCGCTGCCGTTGCCCGCCGGAGAGCTCGTCGACGGCCCGGTCGGCCAGGTCGGCGACCCCGGTGGCGGCCATCGACTCGGTGACCACCCGTTCGTCCTCGCGCGACCACTGCCGCAGCAGCCCCTGGTGCGGGTACCGGCCGCGGGCGACGAGTTCGGCCACGCCGATGCCGTCCGGCGCGATGGACGTCTGCGGCAGCAGGCCGAGAGTGCGTGCCACGCTGCGGGCCGGCTGCCGGTGGATGTCCTCGCCGTCGAGCAGGACCGCCCCGGCGGCCGGCTTCAGCAGCCGGGACAGGGCCCGCAGCAGGGTGGACTTGCCGCAGGCGTTGGGGCCGATGATGACCGTGAAGGACCGGTCGGGCACGGCGACGCTCAGGTCCTGCGCGATGGTCCGCCGCTCGTAGGCGAGGGTCATCGCGGTGCCGCTCAGCCGGGACTGCATGCTCGGTGCTCCGTTCTCGTCGTGGGTGGCCCGCCGGCCGCGTCCGGTCACAGTCGGCCGGCCCGGCGCTCGGTGGCCAGCAGCCAGACCAGGTAGGCGCCGCCGAGCACGCCGGTGACGACGCCGACCGGCAGTTGGTGCCCGGGGAAGGCCCGCAGCGCGAGCTGGTCGGCGGCGACCAGGAGAACCGCGCCGACGGCCGCCGAGGGCAGCAGGTTCGGCCCGGGGGCCCGGGTCAGCCGCCGCGCGAGGTGTGGCGCGGTGAGGGCCACGAAGTTCACCGGCCCGGCGGCGGCCGCCGCGAGGGAGACCAGCAGCACCGCCGCCGCGAGCACGACGAGGCGCAGCCGCTCCACGCGTACGCCGAGGGCGGCGGCGGTGTCGTCGCCCATCTCGACCAGCCGCATCGCCGGCCCGTAGCCGGCCAGCATGAGGGGCACCAGCACGCCCAGCGCGATCAGCAGCGGCAGCGCGTTCGACCAGCCGCGACCGTCGAGGCTGCCGGTGAGCCAGAGCACGGCGCGGGCGGCGTCCATCAGCGGGGCCCGGGTGAGCAGCCAGCCGTTGACGCCGGTGAGGATCGCCATGGTGCCGATGCCGACCAGGATCAGCCGGTACCCGTGCACGCCGCGCCGCCAGGACAGCGCGTAGACCAGCGCGCCGGTGACCAGCCCGCCGACCACCGCCGACGAGGCCAGCGCCACGCTGCTGCCGCCGAGCACCACCACGACGAGCGCCCCGGTGGCCGCGCCCTGGGTGAAGCCGAGCATGTCGGGGCTGCCGAGCGGGTTGCGTACGAGGGACTGGAAGACCGCGCCGGCCAACGCCAGCGCGGCGCCGACGCAGAGGGCGGTGACCACCCGGGGGAGCCGTAGCTCGGTGACGATGAACTCCTCGGCCGGGGTGCCCCGGCCGGTGAGGGCGCGCAGCACGTCGGCGGGGCTCATCGGGTAGTCGCCGCTGCCGATGGCGAGCACGCCCAGCGCCAGGGCCAGCAGCACGCAGGTGACGCCGACGGCGACGGCGCGGGGACGCAGCCGCAGGGACAGGCCGCCGGTACGCAGGGTGATCACGGGTGGGCCACCCGTCCGCGCTGCACCAGCCAGAGGAAGAGCGGCCCGCCCGCCACGGCGGTCACGAGCCCGACCTGGAGCTCGCCGGGGCGGCTCAGCACCCGCCCGAGCACGTCGGCGCCGAGCAGCAGCACCGGTGCCAGCACCGCGCAGTACGGCAGCAGCCAGCGCAGGTCCGGCCCGGTGAGCGCACGCACCAGGTGCGGCACCAGCAGCCCGACGAAGACGATCGGCCCGCAGGCGGCGGTGGCGGCGCCGCAGAGCAGCGTGATCGCCAGGATGACCGCGCCCCGGACCAGGGCCGGGCGGGCGCCGAGCGCGCGCGCCGCGTCGTCGCCGAGGGCGAGGGCGTTGAGCGGGCGGGCGACGGCCAGGGCGACCAGCAGGCCCGCCGCCATGAACGGCGCGACCGTGCGGACGGTCGACGGCTCGGCGCTGGCCAGCGAGCCGACCGTCCAGAACCGCAGCCGTTCCAGCGAGGCCGTGTCCACCAGCATCACCGCGCTGACGTACGAGTAGAGGGTGGCGTTGAGCGCCGCGCCGGCCAGCGCCAGCCGGGCGGGGGTGGCCCCGCGCCCGCCGCCGACGGCGTACACGGCGGCGGTGACGGCGGCCGCGCCGAGCAGCGCGAACCACACCTGCCCGCCGACGCCACCGACGCCGAACAGCAGCGCCCCGGTGGCCACCGCCGCCGCCGCGCCGGCGTTGATGCCGAGCAGGCCGGGGTCGGCGAGCGGGTTGCGGGTCAGCGCCTGCATGACCGCGCCGGCGACGCCGAGCGCCGCCCCGGCGAGCAGGCCGAGCAGCGTACGCGGCAGCCGCATGCGGTGCACGACGGCGTACTCGGCGGCGTCGCGGTCCAGCAGGCCCTGCCACACGTCGGTGAGGGGAAGTTGTTTGGCGCCCACGGCGATGCTGAGCACCGCGACGGCCGCGAGCAGCAGCACCGACGCCGCGAGCCCGGCGGCCCGCAGGGCGGCCCGGCCGGGCCGGCGTACGGCCGGCGGTGCCGGCGGCGCGCCGACGCGGGGGGAGAGGGTGGCGGACAGTGTGGGCTCCGATTGGTGCGGAATTCCGAACGGGACTTGACAGCCGTTTAGGTTAGGTTAACCTAACCCCGCTGTCCATGGTCATTCGCCCGACCCTGATCGAAAGACACCGCCATGCCGCATCCCGTGTCCGCCCGCCGCCTCTCCCGCCGGGGCCTGCTCGCCGCCGGTGGCGCCGCCACCCTGGCAGCCCTGCTCGCCGGCTGCGGCGGGGACGAGGAATCCGCCGCCCCGGCCGCCAAGGACTCCGGCGGGCCGTGGTCGTTCACGGACGACCGCAACGAGAAGGTGAGCGCCCCCGCCCGGCCGACCCGGGTGGTCGCCTTCACGGGGGTCGCCGCCGCGCTTGTCGACTTCGGGCTCGACAAGCAGATCGTCGGGGTGTTCGGCGAGACCAAGCGCTCCGACGGCAGCAAGGACCCGCAGGCCGGCGACCTCGACGTCGAGTCCGTGGAGATCCTCGGCAACGTCTGGGGCGAGTTCAACCTGGAGAAGTACGCCGCCCTGCGGCCCGAACTGCTCGTCACCCACATGTACGACCCGGGCGCCTTCTGGTACGTGCCGGACGAGAGCAAGGGCAAGATCCTCCCGCTCGCCCCCACCGTCACCGTGACCACCGCGCGGGTGCCGATGACCAAGCCGATCGAGCGGTACGCGCAGCTCGCCGAGTCCCTCGGCGCCGACCTGTCCGCCAAGAAGGTCACCGACGCCAAGGCCCGCTTCGAGGCCGCCGCCGAGTCGGTCCGCCAGGCGGTCAAGGCCAACCCGGGCATCAAGGTGCTCGCCTGCTCCGGCAGCCCCGACCTGTTCTACGCCTCCAACCCCAAGGTCAGCACCGACCTGATGTACTTCGCCGAGCTGGGCGTCGACATCGTCGTCCCCACCAAGCTGGAGGCCGGCGACTACTTCGAGGCGCTGAGCTGGGAGAACGCGGGCAAGTTCCCGGCCGACCTGCTCCTGCTCGACAACCGCGCCTCGGCCCTGCAACCCAAGGACATGGCCGCGAAGCCGACCTGGCAGCAGCTGCCGGCGGTCAAGGCCAACCAGGTCGCCGCCTGGGACGCGGTGCCCCGCTTCTCGTACGCCGGCGCCGCGCCGCTGCTGGAGAACCTGGCCGCCGCCATCAAGGGCGCGAAGAAGGTCACGTCGTGACCACCGCCGTCGCCGTGCAGTACCGCCTCTTCGCCGCGCAGGTCGTCGGCGCCCGCCGCGTCGGCGCCTCCCTGGTCCGGGTCACCTTCGGCGGGCCGGAACTGGCCGACTTCGCCGGTGGCGGCCGGGACCAGAGCGTCTCGCTGTTCCTGCCGCACCCCGGTCAGCCCGAGCCGGTGCTCCCCGTCGGGGCCGGGGAGGACTGGTTCGGCGCCTACCGGGCCATGGACCCCGACGTGCGCGCGGTGATGCGCTCGTACACCATCCGGGAGCAGCGCCCCGAGGCGGCCGAGGTGGACATCGACTTCGTCAGCCACGGCGACACCGGCCCCGCCTCCCGCTGGGCCCGGCACGCCCTGCCGGGCGACCGGGTGGTGCTGCTCGGCCCGGCCGTGCACGACAACCGCAGTGTCTGCTTCCGGCCCCCGGTCGGCACGGACTCGGTCCTGCTGGTGGCCGACGAGACCGGGCTGCCGGCCGCCGCCGGGATCCTGGCCTGGCTGCCGCCCGGCACCCCGGTGCGGGCCTGGATCGAGGTCCCCGACGCGGGAGACATCCAGGAACTGCCCACCGAGGCGCGGGCCGAGGTGCGCTGGATCGTGCGCGGCGCCACCGCCCCCGGCAGCACCCTGCTGGCGGACGCGGTGCGCGCCGCCCGGCTGCCGGCCGGCACCCCGTACGCCTGGATCGCCGGCGAGTCCTCGATGGTGCGCTCGGTGCGCCGGCACCTCGTCGGGGAGCGCGGCCTGGACCGCCGCCACGTCACCTTCTCCGGCTACTGGCGCCGGGGCGCCTCCGAGGACAACCTGCGCGCCGAGGCCGTCGCCAAGGCCGCCGTCTGACGATGCCCGCCGCGCGCCGCGTCCCGCCCCGATGGGACGCGGCGCGCGGCGTCCGGCCGGTCGCTCAGAACTCCCGGTACATCACGTGCAGGCCCACCCGGCCGAGGGTGGGATGCCGGAACGCGCCGGGCACCGTGCCCACCACGTCGAACCCCTCCCGCCGGTACAGCTCCACGGCGGTGGCGTTGCTCGCCACCACGGCGTTGAACTGCATGCCGGCGTACCCCCGCTCGCGGGCCCAGTCGACCGCGTGCCGGCACAGCGCGGTGCCCACGCCACGCCCGCGCGCCGCGCGGGCCACCATGAAGCTGGCGGTGGCGACGTGCGCGCCCGGCCCGGGGCGGTTGGTGCCCATCTTCGCGGTGCCCAGCACCGCGTCGCCGTCGACCGCGACCACCGTCCGGCCGGGCGCGGCCTCCACCCACATGTCGTACGCCTGCTCGGCGGTCAGCTCCGGGTCGTAGGGGAAGGTCTCCCGCGCCCGGACCACCTCCTGGACGATCGGCCACACCTGGGCCCAGTCGGACTCGTGGAACTCGCGGATCCGCATCGGCGGATGCTAGGGACGGCCCGGGTGCGGCGGCAAGGCGTTTACCGGCGGGGAGGGTGCGGCCCGGGTCGGCGGGGCGGACGTTGGGCGCACTAACCGTCGACGAGCTGCTCCCGGAGAATGTCCGCGTGCCCACAGTGCTGGGCGAGCTCGCGCAGCACGTGGAGATACACCCACCGCAGCGGAAGCGGGCCCCGCCGGTTCCCGTGCAGGATGTCGTCCAGCCCCAGGGACGACGTCGCGCGGCGTGACGCTTCGCAGGCTTCGCGGTGTGCGTGCTGGACGGTGGCGATCGTGTCGTCGTCATCGAGGATGAACGACTCGTCCGGCGTCGCGGGGATGCCGATCTCAGCGCGCGACCGGCACGTGACGGCTTCGTCGAACCAGACCTTCTCGACGAAGGTCACGTGCTTCACGAGGCCCAGCAGCGTGGTCCGCGAGGCCACCAACGACCGGCGCGCCTGTTCCTCCGTCAGCCCGTCCAGGCAGCCGTTGAGCGCGCCGCGGTGCTCGTCGAGGAACGCCTCGAACTGGGCCCGGGCCGGCTGAGCGACGACCTGGTCGGCGAAGGTGGGCGGGTAGGAGGGCATGGGAGGAGCATTCCAGACCGTCGCCAGGAACGGCCGGCGGACATCGGCGGAGTCGCTCGTCATGGACCGGAGGTCGTGGCGGGTTGTCGTCGGCCGGCGGTCGACAGGCTAGTTTGCTCGGATGAGTTCCCTCGATGACGTCGCGAGGCGTGACGGCTGGCGGTGCTGGGTGTGCGACGAGCCGGTCGACGCCGGCATGTCGGTGAACGACCCGCGTGGTCCCAGCGTCGACAGCCGCACCGCCGACAGGAAGGCCAAGGTCGCCGAGCGACTCGCGCACCGTGCCTGCAACACCCGCAAGGGCGCGGTCAAGGTGGTCATCGCCTGGCCGGACCACCTGCACGTGGTGGAGCCCGCGCCACTGATCACCGTCGCCGAGCGACTCGAACGCAAGGGCGGTCGCGAGCTGGTCGCCCGCTGTCCGAGCAGGAAGGACGCCCAGGCGGCGGCGGACTGGCTGGTCGACCGGTTCTCCCGGCTTGTGCCCGGACTGCCGGTGACCGCGAGCGTCGACGCGGGCGGCGGACAGTACCTCGTCGCCCTGGCCGCCGGCCGCCGCTGACCGGTGGCCCTGGTCGGCGCGTCGCCGACCAGGGTCCGATCCGTGAGCGTCCGGCAGCCCGGGACCGAGCCGCCCCGGCGCTGCGGCACACCGCGCTCACCGGCCGTCTCCAGCCGGTGGCGTCGGTGGGCGATCAGTTCCCCGATCAGAAGGGGGGAGCGTCCTCGCCCATCAACGCCAGCACGACGCCTCCCTTCCCGCTCTTGAGGCCCTGGACCACGACCTTGCCGGTGCTGCCGTCGGGCAACTCCAACGTGAAGGTCTTCCCGACCGCGTTCTTGGGGCCGTTGCCGGCGCTGTTGGCGGGTCGGAAATCGCCCGCCCACGGCGGGGTCCCACCCTTGCGGGCGGGCTCGGCGAAGAGCGCGGCGGTGCCGGGGGTCCGGGTGCCGTCGGAGGAGAGGAGCACTGAGGCGCTGCGATAGGTAGCCATATGCGCCAAGGCTATCCCGGACTGTGCCCGTTCGCGCCACCACAACTGCCGGGTGACGCGAACGGTTTCGGCGAACGACGGTGACCTCGTCTCACCCCTCGTGCCGCATCCTGGACCTCGATTCTCCGATGATGGTGTCGTATCGGGGCGTGGCCGTTCGTGGAACCAGTGTGCGGCGGCCGGCTGGGCCGTCGGACACGAGGAGCCGGCAGGGCCCTCGTCCGGGACCGAGAGGAGACAACCATGACGGAGTACCTGATCACCTTCAACGACGAGTGGGTGCCCGAACACACGGCGGAGCAGCTTCGCGAGAAGAGCAGGGCCGGCTGGGCCGTGATGGCGGACATGCAGGCCGAGGGCGTCCTGCTCTTCAGCAACGGGGGGCTCGACCGGTCCACCGCGGTGTGCAGCGTCGAATCAGTCGACGGTAGGCCCGTCTTCACCGACGGCCCGTACGTCGAGACCAAGGAGCACCTCGGCGGCTTCGCCGTCGTGGACGTGCCCGACGACGAGGCGGCGCGACACTGGGCCGGCAGGCTCGCGACCGCGCTCGACTGGCCGCAGGAGGTGCACCGGTTCAGAGGCCCCGGGGCGCGCCCGGCGTAACGGCGCCGGGGAGAAGTGAGCGTGGTGCCCAGATACCTGCTGTCCGTCCACGGACCGGCCGAGCCCACCGAGCTCGGCACCCACCCCTCCCAGGAGGCCGTGCCGCAGGCGTTCGCCGACACCGGCGCCTTCGGCGAGAGGCTCCGGCGGGACGGTCACCTCGTCTTCACCGGCGGCCTGGCGCCCGCGACGACCGCCACCACCGTCGACGGGCAGGGCGAGCGGCCCGTTCTCACCGACGGGCCCTACCTGGAGACGAGGGAGCACCTCGACGGCTTCTGGGTCATCGAGGCGGCCGACCTCGACGTGGCCCTGGCCCTCGCCGCCGAGGGGTCGAGAGCGTGTCGCGGTACGGTCGAGGTGCGTCCCTTCCGAACCGGGGCATCCGTCCGAGCGCTGCCGGAGCCATGACCGATCCCACCGTCGAGCAGGCGATCACCCGTGTCCACCACGAGGAGTGGGCGCGGGTGGTCGCGGGCCTCGCGCGCCGTTTCGGCGATCTCGACGTCGCCGAGGAGGCGACGGCCGAGGCGTTCGTGGCGGCCGCGGAGCGGTGGCCGCGCGAGGGCGTACCGTCCAATCCCGGCGGTTGGCTCGCCACCACCGCGACCCGCAAGGCGATCGACCGGCTCCGTCGCGAGTCACAGCGCGACGCCAAACACCAGGCGGCCCGGATCATGTACGACGACACCCCTGCTGAGCCGACCGGCCCGGTCGAGGACGACCGGCTCAGACTGATCTTCACCTGCTGCCACCCCGCGCTCGCGTCGGAGGCCCGGGTGGCGCTCACCCTGCGCCTGCTCGGCGGCCTCACCGTGCCCGAGATCGCCCGCGCCTTCCTGGTGCGGGAGACCACCATGGCGCAACGGATCACCCGCGCCAAGACGAAGATCAAGGCGGCGCACATCCCCTACCGGGTGCCCTCGGCCGACGACATCCGCGAGCGGCTCGCCGGCGTGCTCGCGGTCGTCTACCTCGTCTTCAACGAGGGCTATCTCGCCAGCGAGGGGGACGCCCCGGTGCGCGTCGACCTCACCGACGAGGCGATCCGCCTCGGCCGCCTGCTCCGGACCCTCCTCCCGGACGACGGCGAGGTGGCCGGCCTGCTCGCCCTGATGCTCCTCACCGACGCCCGGCGCCCGGCGCGCGTGTCCCGCACCGGGGAGCTGGTGACCCTCGCCGAGCAGGACCGCGGCGCCTGGGACCGCACCCTCATCGCCGAGGGCAACGCCCTTCTCCGCGAGCGGATCGAGGCGATGGTGACCGGCGGCGACCCACCCGGGCGCTACCAACTGCAGGCCGCGATCAACGCGGTCCACACCGACGCCCCGTCCGCCCGGGACACCGACTGGTCCACCATCGTCGCCCTCTACGGGCGCATGTCGCTGCTCGACCCCTCACCGATCGTGCGGCTCAACCGGGCGGTCGCGGTCGCCGAGGTCGACGGCCCCGGGGTCGGGCTCGCCGAGATCGACCGACTTGCCGACGCCCTCGACGGCTACCACGCCTTCCACGCCGCGCGCGCCGACCTGCTGCGGCGACTCGGGCGCGGCGGCGAGTCGCGGACGGCGTACGACCGGGCCATCGGTCTCGCCGGCAACCCCGCGGAGCGGGCCTACCTCACCCGCCGCCGCGACCAGCTCGCCGGCTGACCGCCACCTGGAGCCAGCCCGTTGACTGGTGTCGACCGGAGCGCGGCAGGGGCAGTGGCGGCTCGACGACCGTGGCAGGATCGCGCTTTCGACCCGGCCGCGATGCCGAGGAGACAGCCTGGTGAAGGCCGACCACTACGACAGCTTCGCCGAGCGCTACAGCGCGGACAACGAATCCAACCTGATCAACGGCTACTACGAGCGGCCCGCGATGGTCGGGCTCGCCGGGGACGTGGACGGCCGGCGGATCCTCGACGCCGGCTGCGGTTCGGGTCCCTTGTCCGCGGCGCTTCGCGAGCGAGGGGCCGTCGTGACCGGCTTCGACTCCAGCCGGGCGATGGTCGAGCTGGCCCGACGGCGGCTGGGCGGGGACGCCACGCTGCTGGTGGCCGACCTCAGCGAGCCGCTTCCCTTCGCCGACGGCGCGTTCGACGACGTCGTCGCGTCCCTGGTCCTGCACTACCTGGAGGACTGGACCGCGCCCCTGGCCGAGCTGCGACGAGTCCTGAGGCCAGGGGGTCGCCTCATCCTGTCCGTGAACCACCCGATGGTCTACCCGGCGGTGAACCCGGGCGCCGACTACTTCGCCCTCGCACGGTGGTCGGAGGAGTACACCTTCGACGGGCACACCGCGGAGCTGACCTACTGGCACCGGCCGCTGCACGCGATGACGGCTGCGTTCACCGACGCGGGCTTCCGTCTCTCGGTCGTCAGCGAACCCCCCATGTCTCCCGAGACTCCGCGCGAGATCCTGCCTCCACATCTCGTGGACCGCACCACGTTCATCTGCTTCATCTTCTTCGTCCTCGAAGCGCACTGAGCCCGGGCCGGTCCGCCGCCGTACGCCACCGGCCTTCCCTCCCGGGCCTGCGCCGACGGTGCCGAACCCTCCCGAGCATCCGCCGATGGTGCCGAACCCTGCCGGGCCTGCGCCGATGGTGCCGAACGCGCAGCCGGCGGCTCAGCCGAGGCGCACGTGAGCCGGCCGTTCGGGCCGGGCGGTGCCGGTGCCGCTGCCGGTGCCGGTGCCGGTGCCGGTGCCGTCGAGCGTCGTGCCGACCGGAACGGCGGGCCGGGCGGGTACGACGGGCGCGTCCCGGCCGGTGCCCCGGTGGCCGTCCCCGTCGTGGCTCGACTCCTCGTGGTAGTCCTGCTCCACGTTGACCGACCACACGTCGTGCCGGGTGCCGCAGGCGATGTTCTCGGCGGTGAGCATCGCCGTCAGCATCGAGTGGTCCTGGTTGTTGTAGCGGTGCATGCCGTTGCGGCCCACCGGGTGGACGTTGGGCACCTCGCGCGCCAGCCAGTCCCGGATCACGTCGACGTTGTGCTGGTAGCGCTCGTCGTAGACCGGGTACGCCTTCGGCATCCGCACCACGTACCCGGCCTCGACCACCCCCGGCCGGACCAGACCGAGCCGCTCCAGCTCGGCCGTCGCGGCGGCGACCAGCTCGGCGTCCGGCGTACGCCAGGTCTCGTCGTCCTCGAACACGAAGTACTCCAGGCCGAGGCAGGTGCGGCCGTCCTTGACCAGGTGCGGCGACCAGGAGCCGAAGTTCTGGATCCGGCCGACCTTCACCGCCGGGTCGTGCACGTAGATCCAGTTGTCCGGGAACGAGAACTCCTCCGGCACCACCAGCGCGACGGTCAGGAAGTCCCGGTACCGCAGGTCGGCCGCGGCGGCCAGCACCTCCGGCGGGGCCGCCGGGCGCAGCGCGGCGACCAGCTCGGAGATGGGCATCGAGGAGACGACGTGCTCCGCCGGCTCGGTACGCTGCCCGCCGGCCCCGTTGACGGTCACGGCGACGGCCCGGCGGCGCTCCGGGTCCCGGTGCACGGCGGTCACCCAGGTGCCGGTGTCCACCCGGCCCCCGCGTCGGCGCACCTCCTCGGCGCAGCGTTCCCACATCATGCCCGGGCCGAGCTTCGGGTACTGGAACTCCTCGATCAGGCTGGTCACGTCCTTGCGGTTGCGTCTGGGCAGCACCGCGTTGCGGACCGCCTTGGCCAGCGACAGGTTCTTGATCCGCTGCGCGGCCCAGTCGGCCTGCAACCGGTCGGCCGGCATCCCCCAGACCTTCTCGGTGTACGTCTTGAAGAACATCGAGTAGAGCCGCCAGCCGAACCGGGCCGAGACCCACCCCTCGAAGTGCGACTGGTCCTTCGGCGGGCGCAGCCGGGCCCGCGCGTACGAGCCCATGCACAGCGCGGCCTCCCGCACGCCGAGGTTGCGCAGGGCGTTCGCCGCGCTCAGCGGGTAGTCGAACAGGGCGCCCCGGTAGTAGATCCGGCTCATCCGGGGCCGCAGCAGGAAGTCCTCGTCGGGCAGGATCTCGTGCCAGAACTCCTCGACCCGGGCCACCTTCGTGAAGAACCGGTGCCCGCCGATGTCGAAGCGCCACCCGTCCCGCTCGACGGTGCGGCTGATCCCGCCCACCACCTCGTCGGCCTCGAACACCCGGACCGCGCTGTCGCGCCGGAGCAACTCGTACGCCGCGGTCAGGCCCGCCGGTCCCGCGCCGATGACCACCGTGCCGTGCTCTTCGCCCATGCCCGTCGCCCCCTGCTTCCGCCTCCCGGAGGCGGCCCGCTTACCCGGCACCGGCCCGAACTCACCCCGGATCCCCGTCCGCTCCCGGGACACCCCGACGGGCGGAGCGCCCGGGACGCCCCGCGACGCGCCTGGCGCCCGGCTCCGCGCCGGGATCGCGCCGACGTGTCAACGGCCCCGGAACGGGGATGTGGCACCGGTCGGGCCGCCGGACCGGGAGACGCGTGATGGACAGTGGGCGGGCCGTCTCGGGCCGGCGGTGGCGCACGCTGCCGGCCCGGCTGGCCGGGCGCGGGCACGACCTGCGGCGGGCGGCGTCGCGGGCCGCCGGCCGGATGCCGACGCCGTGGCTGTTCGTCCTCGCCGTCTTCCTCGGTACGAAGATCGTGCTCAGCGCCCTCGGGGTGCTCGCGCTGAGCGCCTTCGACGACGTGCCCTGGGCCCCGCCGCCGGACGAGACGATGATGCGCGAGCAGCAGCGGGCAGTCTCGGGGCACCGCGCGGTCGCGCTCTGGTTCGCCTGGGACTCTTTCCTCTACGACCGCCTGGCGCAGCTCCCGCTCGACGAGCCGTGGCCCGACTTCGGCTTTCCCCTGCTCTATCCGTTCCTGGCCCGTCCGCTGGCCCCGCTGCTGGGCGGGGACACCGCGCTGGCGTTGCTGCTCGTCGCGAACGTCGCGTTCCTGCTGATGCTCTTCTACGCCCACCGGCTGGGCGAGCGGCTGCTCGGCGACGACGCCTCCGCCCGCCGGTTCGTCCGCTACCTCGTGCTGCTGCCGGCCGGGTTCCTGTTCCAGGCGGCGCTGACCGAGTCGCTGTTCCTCTGCCTCGCGCTCGCCGCCTTCCACTACGCCGAGCGGCGGCGCTGGCTGCTCGTGGGCGTCGTCGGCTTCTTCCTGGCGACGAGCCGCTCGGTCGGGTTCCTCGTCGTGCTCCCGCTGGCCCTGGTGCTGCTACGGCAGCACGGCTACCGGCTGGGCCCGCGCGCGTGGTGGGCGTACGTGCGCGTCGGCTGGCCGCTGGCGCTGGTGCCCGCCGGCTGGCTGGCGTTCATGGCGTTCTGCCGGTGGCAGAGCGGCGACTGGTTCGCCTACAAGCACGCCCAGGAGACGGGTTGGGGCATCCGGGTGCAGAACCCGTTGGCGGTGCTGTGGCACGGCCTGACCGGCAGCCCGCCCCGCGACGCCCTGCGGGTGTGGGTCGCCGTGCTGGTGCTGGCGGTCCTGCTCGCGGGCGCCCGCCGACTCGGGCTGCCCTATCTCGTGTACGGGCTGACCATGGTCCTGGTGCCGCTGTCGATGGGGCCGCCGGTGTACAAGAGCCTGCTGCGCTATCTGCTGGCCGTCTTCCCGGTCGGCCTCGTGCTGGCCCGCTGGGCCCGCCACGCGGGCGCCGACGCCTGGCTGACCGCCGCCCTGGCCCTGCTCCAGGGCGCGCTCTTCGTCACCTGGCTCGCCTACTGGACCCACTTCATCATCTGAGCCCGCCTACGCCTCCCGCCCGCGCGCCGGGGCGTCCGGCGTACGGGCGGCGACCGCGCGCACCAGCTCCTCGGAGAGCGCCGTCGAGACCAGCGCCAGCCGACTCGCGTCGGCCTGCACGTCGGCCTGCGCGACCGCCATGCTCTGCGACTCCAGGGCCGGATCGACCTCCCGCGTCGCCGTCGCCCCCGAGGTGAAGCGCCGGAGCGCCACCAGGACCGCCGCGGCCTCACCGGCGGCGTCGGCACGCTCGATGCTCCAGCCGGCCGCCACCGCCCGCTGCCGGGCGGCGCCCGCCACGGACTCGTCGAGCGGGCCCAACGCACGCAGGCCGTCGCTGATCTCGACGCAGCGGCGGTAGAGCTGTTCGCTCAGGCGCCACGCCCACCGGGGGTCGACCTCCGGCCGGCGTGGGGGATGCAGGGCGATGGTCGGCATCGCCCGGTACAGCAGGTACCACAACGCGTGCAGGTCGCGGTGCGTGGCGTACCGGCGCGGCCAGGCGCGGACGCCGTCGACCGCCTTGCGGGCCGTCGCCAGCACGAAGCTGGCCCCGATCAGCGACACCGACAGCGTGATCAGCGTCTGCGTCGCGGCCGGCTCGGGCCACGGCGGCGCCACCCCGGCCAGCTTGAGGCAGATGAACAGGGCCTTGTGCGCGACGAATCCCGCACCGAAGGCCGCGCCGGCACTGAGCAGCCGCATGCTGGTCCTCAGCCGGGCGCCGGCGTAGCGCGCGTAGCCGGCGGACACCCGCAGGATGTCCACGACCGTCACCCCGAGGCAGGTCAGGAACGCGAGCATGTAGACGCCGACCGGTGGCAGGTCGCCGTACCGCTCGGCGAAGTGCAGGGGCTCGGACTCGGGGAAGTCGGCCCGCGAGAACGCCGCGACCATCACGCCGAACGCGACGGCGAGGAACACGCCCCGCCGCGCCATCAGCCGGCGTGCCCGCCCCGGGTCGCCCAGGTGCAGGAAGAGGAACTGGATCGCCGCCGCGGCGAGCAGCGCCGAGCCGTGCTCCACCAGCTTGGCGAGATTGGCCACGCCCGACACGCGGTCGAGCAGGCTGTGCACCGGCGCCCACCCGGCGGTGACGGCCACCCCCATCCCCAGGCAGATCCCCGCGCTCGCCAGGATCCTCGGGTTGGCCGGATCCCGACCCAGCGCCCTGAGCTTCACCAGGAACGCCACCGCGGCGACGCTGGCGGCGACCAGATGACCGACCGTGACGAGCACCGGATCTCCCGCCTAGTCCGTCAACGTCGCGGCGATGCGGTGCATGACGGCGGCCGTGACGCCGCCCAGCTCGTCGAAGGCCACGTCCTCGCCGCCGCCGTCGAGCCGTGCCCCCAGGTACGTCGCCAGCAGCTCCGCGTCGTGCTCCTGCTGCTCGTCGAACGTGGCGGGGGAGCGGGCGAGCACCCCGTGCGCCGCCGCCGGCTCACCCGTTCCGCCGGAGGGCACCGTCCGCGCGGTGTGCCGCAGGGCGATGTGCATCAGCTCGTGCAGGATCGTCTGGACGCGCAGCACGGGCGGCGCGTCGCGACTGAACAGGACGTAGTCGGTCCCGGCGGTCGCCACCCACAGCCCGCAGGGACCGGCCTGCCCGTCGACGCTCATCGCGGCGAGTTGGATGCGCCGACCGCGCGTGGTCTCGAGCGCGGACACCAGGCCCCGCACCGTCAGGGGCGACGGCAGGTCCACGTCGAGCTGGCGCAACAACCGCTGTCTCCGACGCCGTCGGTGCCACATCGTCCGCCATCACTCTCCCCGCCGGGCCGCCAGCCCGAGAGACCCCCGTGTCGTGTCACCCGACCGTCGCGTCCACCCCGGACGGTCCACGCCCGTGCCGGCCGCGACGGCGCGGGTGCGGGCAGCATAGCCAAGCGCGACGACACTGTGACGCCCGAGCGGGGCGGAACGTGACAGCTCACGCCCGCGGTGCGCCCGCCGCCCGGGGCGGTCGGCAGAATGTGGACCGTGCACGACGTCATCGACCGCCCCGACCGCATCAGCAGGCTGCTCGCCCGCGCCGCCACCGAGGTCTTCGCCCCGGCGCTGCTGGCCGCGCTGATGCCCGTCGTCGTGGGCCTGCACGCCGCGTCGCCCGTCGAGGTGGGCCTCGCCTGGGCCCTGGTCGGCTCCCTGTTCTGCTCGATCATCCCCAACAGCCTGATCTGGTGGGGCGTACGCCGGGGCCGGCTGACCGACCACCACATCAGGCGACGGGAACAGCGCCGGCGGCCACTGGCGTACGGGCTGCTGTCCGTGCTGGTGGGCCTCGCAGTGATGATCGGGTTCGGCGCCCCGCGCCCCGTCCTGGCGATGGTCGTCGTCATGTTCGCCCTCGGCCTCGCCGTGACCGTGGTCAACCTGGCGTGGAAGCTCAGCATCCACGCGGCCGTGGCGGCCGGCGCGGCGGCCGTGCTCGTGATCGAGTTCGGACCGGCGCTGCTCGCCTCGGCGCCCGTGGTGGCGCTGGTCGGCTGGTCGCGGGTACGCCTGCGCGACCACACCGTCGGTCAGGTGGCTGCCGGCACCGTCGTGGGGACGCTCATCGCCGCCCCCACGTTCCTGCTGCTGCGGTGAACGGAGGCGGGAGCCCGCTCACGTTCGGCCGCGCCCCGAGGTCTTGTTGCGTGCCTCCAGCGCCGCGACCTGCTCCACGATGGCGCGTAGGCTCGCCCTGGGCGCCCCCGGCGGCATCCGGCGGGCCAGGACGGTGATCGTCTCCAGGTCGGGGTCGCCCTCGCCGTCTGCGGCCACGGTGTCGAAGAAATAGCCCGGGGGCACCCGGAAGAAGTTGGCGAGCTGCTGGATCGCCGACCGGGTGGGATTGTCCCGCTCGCCGCTCAGCAGGTAGTTGACGTAGCTCGTCGAGAGCCCCGTGGCCCTGGCGACCTCCTCTGGCGAGAAGGGCCTGTCGCTGCCGGGCCGGCGATGCGTCTCGAACAGGTGCCGCAGCCGGTCGGCGAAGGACGTCGATCCGCTGGCCTCGCCGCCGTCGGCCATGACACCCCTCCCGATCCGACCCGAGGACGCCCACCATAGTGGTTGGGCCGGGCTGCGCCGCCACAATGGTTGCGGGCCGTGGCGGACCGTGCTTGACTGGCCACGCCGACCACTGTTGTGGCAGTGACACCGTAGCGGACAACCATAGTGTGTTCCAGGACACCCGCACCAGCGTGTGTCGACTCCGCGTCGGCGCGTCGGCCGACGACCGCCAGGCGCGGCACAGGGGGGACGGAAACGGGGGATGCGCAAGCCGCTCAGGGCGCGCACCGCACCGCACGCCGAGAAGCAGCCGGCAGGGGGGACCGCAGCCGGTACGGCCGCGCGCATCTGGGGGGCCGTCCTCCGCGCGACCTGGCGCCAGGTGGCCCCGGGCGCCATGCCCGGGGCCACCGACGACGGTGTCCACGTGGCCGGCCGTCCCGGTGACCGGAGGGTCGTCAGCCGGCTGACGCGCCCGATCCCGCCGCCCGTGGGCGGACCGGGGTGACCTCGGGGGCCGGCCCGGTGCTGTCCCGGCGCACCACCTCGGCGGGCAGCACCTCGACGCGGGGCGCCGCGGCCCCCGGGTCGAGTGCCAGCGACATCGCTCGGGCCCCCATCTCGACCAGGGGCAGCCGGACGGTGGTCAGCGCCGGGGTGACGTCCCGGGCGATCGGCATGTCGTCGAAGCCGATGACCGACATCTGCCGGGGCACCGCCACCGACCGGGAGCGCAGCAGCGCCAGCGCGCCGATCGCCATCGAGTCGTTGAGCGCCACGACGGCGGTCAGCTCGGGGTCGGCGTCGAGCAGCGCGGCCGTGGCGGCGACGCCGCCGTCGCGGTCGAACTCGGCGTGCCGGACGCGGTGCTCGGGCAGGCTCAGCCCGTGCGCGGCGAGGGACTCCCGCAGGCCGGTGAGCCGGTCGGTGGTGGTGGTGAGCACGGCCGGCCCGGCCACCACCCCGATCGCCCGGTGGCCGAGTTCGTAGAGCTCCTCGCCGATCAACCGGCCGCCGGCGCGGTTGTCCGGCATCACCGCGTCGCCGGAGTGCTCGTGCCGGCCGATGACCGCGACCCGTCCGCCGGTCGCCTCGTACGCGGCGAGCTTCTCGTTGAGCAGCCGGGTGAAGGTGGCGTCGTGGTAGCCCGAGCCGGCCAGGATGATCGCGGCGACCTGCTGGCCGCGCAGCAGCTCGACGTACTCCAGCTCGCGGTCCGGGTCGCGGTAGCTGTTGCAGATCATCAGCAGCCGGCCCTGGTCGGTGGCGACCCGTTGCAGGCCACGGGTGATCTCGGCGAAGTACGGGTCGGAGACGTCGTGCACGATGACGCCCACCGCCACGCGGTGCGAGCGGGCCAGCAGTTGAGCGTGCGCGTTCGGCACGTACTGGAGCTCGGCGACGGCGCGCAGCACGCGCTCGCGGAGCTCCTCGGTGACGGGCTTGCTGCTGCCGTTGATCACCCGGGAGGCGGTCGCGGGCGAGACCCCCGCCCGCCGGGCCACGTCGGACAGGGTCGCCACTGCCGCCCCCTCGGTCGTTTCTCGACGGCCGCGCCCCGGTGCCGGCCATCCGTCACCGTACCGCAGCGAAAGCGCTTCCCCGCCCCGGCGCCCGCCCGCGTGGCCCGGCGGGCGGCGCAGGCCGCGAGACGGGTCGGACAGCCCCTTGCCTGAGGAGGGAGGCGTTCCCTACGCTGCCCGGGAAAGCGCTTGCCTGAGAATCGCCGCCGGGGGCCTCCCGGCGGCGGCGCAGGCGTGGAACAGGTCGCCCGCCGCCGGTCCCGGTCGGAGGCGCCCGCGGAGGGAAGGAACACCATGACCCGCAGGTCGATAGGCATCATCGTCAACGGCGTCACCGGCCGGATGGGCTACCGGCAGCACCTGGTGCGCTCCCTGCTCGCCATCCGCGAGCAGGGCGGCGTGCCCCTGGCCGACGGCACGTCGATCTGGCCCGAGCCCGTCCTGGTCGGGCGCAGCGAGACCAAGCTCCGCGAGATCGCCGAGCGGCACGGGCTGACCGACTGGACCACCGACCTGAGCGCGGCGCTGGCCCGCGACGACGTCGAGATCTACTTCGACGCCCAGGTCACCCAGCAGCGGGAGAAGGCGATCCGCCGGGCGCTGGACGCCGGCAAACACATCTACACCGAGAAGCCGCTGGCTGAGGACACCGAGGGCGCCCTCGACCTGGCCCGGGCGGCGCGCGCCGCCGGCGTGCGTACCGGGGTGGTGCAGGACAAGCTCTTCCTGCCCGGGCTGCGCAAGCTCAAGCGGCTCATCGACGGCGGCTTCTTCGGCCGGATCCTGTCGGTGCGCGGGGAGTTCGGCTACTGGGTGTTCGAGGGCGACTGGCAGCCGGCCCAGCGCCCGTCCTGGAACTACCGCAGCGAGGACGGCGGCGGCATCGTCGTGGACATGTTCCCGCACTGGCAGTACGTGCTGGAGGAGCTCTTCGGCCGGGTGCGTACCGTTTCCTGCGTCACCGCCACGCACGTGCCGCAGCGGGTCGACGAGGCGGGCCGCACCTACCCGGCTACCGCCGACGACGCCGCGTACGGCATCTTCGAGCTCGACGGCGGCGTGGTCGCGCAGCTCAACTCCTCGTGGTGCGTCCGGGTGCACCGCGACGAGCTGGTCGAGTTCCAGGTCGACGGCACCGAGGGCAGCGCCGTGGCCGGGTTGCGCAGCTGCCGGGTGCAGCACCGGGCGGTCACCCCGAAGCCGGTGTGGAACCCCGACCTGCCGGTCACCGAGCCCTTCCGCTCGCAGTGGACGGAGGTGCCGGACAACGAGGAGTTCGACAACGGCTTCAAGGTGCAGTGGGAGGCGTTCCTGCGGCACGTCGTCGCCAACGAGCCGTTCCCGTGGGACTTCCTGGCCGGCGCGCGCGGCGTGCAGCTCGCCGAGCTGGGCCTGCGGTCGGCGCGTGAGGGCGCCCGCCTGGACATCCCGGAGCTGGACCTGTGAGCGCGAGGAGTGAGCCGGGTCTGCGAGCCCCGCAGTCGCGAACGGAGGTGGCGCTGTGAGCGGGGCCGACGTGGTGCTGCCCGGCGGGCGGCGGTACCGGCTGACCGGAGGCGAAGGCTTCCCGCGCCCCGCCGGGCCGCCGAGCAGCCGGATCGCGTACGCCGCCGCGCACGTGGTGGCCGATCCGACGGCCGAGAACGTCCCCGGCGCCCCGGCCGTGCTGGACTGGGACCGCACCCTGGCCTTCCGGCACCACCTGTGGTCGTACGGCTTCGGGGTGGCCGAGGCGATGGACACCGCGCAGCGCGGCATGGGCCTGGACTATCCGGCCACCCGCGAGCTGATCCGGCGCAGCGCCGCCGAGGCCCGCGCGGTCGGCGGGCGGATCGTCGCCGGGGTCGGCACGGACCAGCTCCCGCCCGGCCCGGCCACCCTGGCCGAGGTCGCCCGCGCCTACCGCGAGCAGCTCGACGACGTGCGGGCCGCTGGGGCCCGCCCGGTGCTGATGTGCAGCCGCCACCTGGCCGCCGCCGCCCGCAACCCGGAGGACTACCTGCGGGTGTACGACGAGCTGCTCTCCGTCGCCGACGAGCCGGTGGTGCTGCACTGGCTCGGCCCGATGTTCGATCCGGCGCTCGCGGGCTACTGGGGGTCGGCCGATCTCGACGAGGCCGCCGACGCCGTGGTCGAGCTGATCAAGGCCCACGACGCCCGGGTGGACGGGATCAAGGTCTCCCTGCTGGACGCCGACCGCGAGGTGGCGTTGCGCCGCCGGCTGCCCGCCGGGGTACGCCTCTACACGGGCGACGACTTCCACTACCCAGAGCTGATCCGGGGCGACGCGAGCGGCTACTCCGACGCGCTGCTCGGGGTGTTCGCCGCGATCGCACCGGCCGCCGCCGCGGCGTTCGCCGCACTGGACCGGGGGGAGCTGGCGACGTACGACCGGATCTTCGCGCCGACCGTGCCCCTGGCCCGGCACATCTTCGCGGCCCCCACCTGGCACTACAAGACAGGCATCGTCTTCCTGGCCTGGCTGACCGGGCACCAGGACCACTTCACGATGGTCGGCGGGGCGCAGTCCGGCCGCTCGCCGGAGCACCTGGCCACCCTGCTCACCCTCGCCGACGCCGCCGGGCTGCTGCCCGACGCGGACCTGGCGGCCGCCCGCGCCCGGGCGCTGTTCACAGTGGCGGGGGTTGACCAGTGAGTGCGAGGAGTGAGCCGGGTTTGCGAGCCCCGCAGTCGCGAACGGAGGTGGCCCTGTGAGTGCGAGGAGTGAGCCGGGTTTGCGAGCCCCGCAGTCGCGAACGGAGGTGACGCAGTGAGTGGGCTGGAACGGTTCTCGTTCAACCAGGCCACGTCGCAGCACTGGCCGTTGCCCGAGGTGGTCGACGGCTGCGTCGCGGCCGGCGTGCCGGGGATCGGGCTCTGGCGGGAGCCGGTGGCCGAGTACGGGTTGGCCCGCGCCGCGAAGCTGGTCCGCGACGCCGGCCTCGAGGTCACGTCCCTGTGCCGGGGCGGCTTCTTCACCGCCGACGGCTGGCGGGAGGAGAACCTGCGCGCCATCGAGGAGGCCGCCACCCTCGGCACCTCGGTCCTGGTGCTGGTCTCCGGCGGGCTGCCGGTGGGCAGCCGGGACATCGACGGCGCCCGCCGGCAGGTCGCCGACGCCATCGCCGAGCTGGCCCCGCACGCCGCCGCGGCCGGGGTGACGCTGGCGATCGAGCCGCTGCACCCGATGTTCAGCGCCGACCGCTGCGTGGTGTCCACCCTCGGCCAGGCGCTCGACATCGCCGAGCGGTTCGACCCGGGCGTGGTCGGGGTCGTCGTCGACGCGTACCACGTGTGGTGGGACGACACGGTGTACGCGCAGATCGCCCGGGCGGGGGCGCGGATCGCCGCGTTCCAGGTGTGCGACTGGATCACCCCGCTGCCCGAGGGGGTGCTGCTCGGCCGGGCCCTGCCCGGTGACGGCTGCATCGAGCTGCGCCGGCTGCGGGAGGCCGTGGACGAGGCCGGCTACACCGGGCCGGTCGAGGTGGAGGTCTTCTCGGCCGAGGTGTGGGCCCGGCCCGGCCGGGAGGTCCTCGACGCGTCGGTCGCGGGTTACCTGCGCCACGTCGCCTGACGACGGGTCCCGGCCGGTCGGGCGGCCGGCCGGGATCCGGGCGAGGATGAGGGGGTGACCGACCGACGGGTGCACCTCGACGACCTCGGCGCGTGGCTGATCAAGGGCAACGCGGACCGGGTCGACCTGGCCGGCCGCTTCGCCCGTGATCCGCGGGTGACGGCCTGGTGCGTACGCCCCGGCTACCGGGCCCGGCTGATGCGTCCCGGTCAGCCGGTGGTCCTCTGGGCCAGTGGCAGCCGCGGCCGGCTCGCGTACGGCGTCTGGGGCGTGGGGTTGGTGGCCGCCGCCGCCGTGCCGGGGGAGCCGGGCGCGGCCTGGACGGTGCCGTTGGACCTGACGGTCCTCGCCGAGGCGCACCGGGTGCCCCGGGAGTCCTTCCGGGGCGACGCGCGGCTGGCCGGCGCGGAGGTGCTCCGGCAGCCGCAGGGAGCCAATCCGTCCTTCCTCACGGTGGCCGAGTTCGCCGCGCTGCGCGAGCACCTGCCGCCGCGCTGACGGCCAGGACCCGGCCGGCCCGATCCGGACCGTCGGCGCCGGGTGCGCAGCGGGCGGCGAGTGCGGTGACCCGGACGTGGGCCGGGCGGCCCGCCGTCTTCACCCGGCCCCTCCGGCTCTCTATGATCGGTGAAAACTGTCGCCAGACAGCCGGTCGCGAGCCGGCAAAAAGCTACAGGCGCGACCGGCGCCGGGAAGGGTGGGCATGGCGCTGTCCGCGACCGTCCTCGCCGAGCTGCGCGGGATCGTCGGTCCGTCGCACGTGCACGACGCGGCCGGCGACCTCGTGGCGTACGCGCGGGACGCGACGCCGCTGTTCTCGCACCGCCCGGACGCGGTGGTCTTCCCGGCCGACACCGCCGAGGTCGCCGCGGTGCTGGCACTCGCCACCCGGCACCGGGTGCCCGTGGTGCCCCGCGGCGCGGGCTCCAACCTGTGCGCCGCAACCGTGCCGCTGCGCGGCGGGATCGTGCTGGTGCTGACCCGGCTCAACGCCATCCTGGAGGTCAGCGGGGACGAGCTGCTCGCCCGGACGCAACCGGGCGTGACCAGCGCCGCCCTCGCCGACGCCGCCGCCGCACAGGGCCTGCTCTGGGCGCCCGACCCCGGCAGCCGGACCGTCGCCACGGTCGGCGGCACCATCGCCACCTGCGCGGGCGGGCTGCGCGGCCTGAAGTACGGCGTGACCCGCAACTACGTGCTGGGACTGGAGGCGGTGCTGCCCACCGGCGAGGTGATCCGCACCGGCGGCCGGCTGTGGAAGGACGTCGCCGGCTACGACCTGACCCGGCTGCTCACCGGCTCCGAGGGCACCCTCGCCGTGATCACCGAGGCGACCGTGGCGCTGCTGCCCGCACCGGCGTCGGCGAACACCGGGGTCGCGTACTTCCCGACGCTGGCCGACGCGGGGGAGGCGGTCGCCCGGGTGATCCGGGCCGGGGTGGTGCCGGCGACGCTGGAGTTCCTCGATCGGGCCTGCATCGACGCCGTGGAGGACTTCGCCCACCTGGGGCTGCGTACCGACGCCGGCGCCCTGCTGCTCTTCGGCGACGACGGCCCGCCCGACCTCGTCGCCGCCCACCTGGACCGGATCGGCGCCGCCTGCGTCGAGGCCGGCGCGGTGGAGGTCACCACGGCCCGCGAGGTCGCCCAGGCCGAGGCGCTGCTGGCCGCCCGGCGCTGCGCGCTGCCAGCGCTGTCCCGCCGGGGCGGGGTGACCATCCTGGAGGACGCGACCGTGCCCCGGCCGCGCATCGCCGAGATGGTCGACCGGATCGACGCCATCGCCGCCCGGCACGACGTCGCCATCGCCACCTTCGGCCACGCCGGCGACGGCAACCTGCACCCCACCTGCGTGCTCGACTCGGCCGAGGACCACGACGCGGTACGCCGGGCCGAGGCGGCCTTCGCCGACGTCTTCGCCGCCGCCATCGACCTCGGCGGCACGATCACCGGCGAGCACGGGGTGGGGGCGGCGAAACTGCCGTTCCTCGCAGCCCGCCTCGGCGAGGACCAGCTCGCCCTGCTGCGCCGGATCAAGAGCGCCTTCGACCCGGCGGGCATCCTCAACCCCGGAAAGCTGGGATCATGACCGGCGACGTGTTCGACCCGGAGCAGCTGTCCCGCTGCATCTCCTGCGGGTTCTGTCTGCCGGCCTGCCCGACGTACGCGATGACCGGCGACGAGGCGTCCTCGCCGCGCGGCCGGATCACGCTGATGCGGGCGTTGCAGGACGGCACCCTGCCCCCGGACGACGGCACCCTCGCCGAGCAGTCCTCGTTCTGCCTGGGCTGCCGGGCCTGCGAGCCGGTCTGCCCGGCCGGGGTGGAGTACGGCAGCCTGCTGGAGCAGTGGCGGGTGCACCAGTGGCGGGGCTGGCGGCGACCGCTGGTGGCCCGGGCGCTGATGCTGCTGGTCGAGCAGCGGTGGCTGCTGCGGCTGTCCGGCCTCGTCCGCCGCGCCGCCCGCGGCCGCGCCGTCACCCCGGCCCCGCCCCCGTCGGCCCCGGCCGCGTCGGCCCTGAGCGCGCCGGCCTCGGGTGCGGCACCCGCGCCGGCGGCGGCCCCCGGATCCGCCGCCGCAGGCGGGGCGGGCGCGCAGCTCATGCTGGGCTGCGTCGAGCGGGGCCTCTACCCGGCGGTCAGCCGGGCGGCGCGCGCGCTCGCCCCCGAGCTGGCCGTCCCCACCGCGCAGGGCTGCTGCGGCGCGCTGCACGCGCACAACGGCGACCTGGCCGGGGGCGAGCGGCTGGCCGAGCGGCTCGGCGCGGACCTGCCGGGCACCATCGTCACCACCTCCGGCGGCTGCGCCGCGCACCTCGCCTCCGTGCTCGGCCGGGACCGGGTGCGCGAGCTGTCCACCTGGCTCGCCGACCGGCCCGCCGGGGCGGAACTGCGAGTGGGCGGCCGACGCGCCCGGGTCACCCTCCAGGACTCCTGCCACCTGCGCAACGGCCTCGGCGTCTTCGCCGAGCCCCGGACGCTGCTGCGCCAGGTCGCCGACTACGTCGAGCTGCCCTCGGCGGCCGCATGCTGCGGCGCCGCCGGCACGTACTCCCTGCTGCGGCCGAAGGACTCCAGGCGGATCCTGGACGCGAAGCTCGACGAGATCGAGGCCGCCGGCGTCGACCTGGTGGTGGCCGTCAACCCGGGCTGCCTGCGCCAGTTGCGCACGGGGCTGCGCCGGCGCCGGTCGGCCGTACGGGCCGTGCACCTCGCCGAGCTGCTCGCCCGCGTCGAGTCGCCGTAGCCGGCCGGCCGGCGCCGCCGCCGGGCGCACCGCGGTGCACCCGGCGGAGGATCACTCCGTGCGGATGCCGTCGGGTCGGGTGAGCCGCCACAGCACCGGCAGGCTGAGCCCGGTGACCAGCAGCACGACCGCCGCCCCGAGGCCGGTGGAGATGCCCAGCGCCGGCCAGGCGACCGTGACCGGCGTCTGCACCATGCGCAGCAGCACCGCGCCGAGGGCGAGGCCGAACACCACCGCCAGGGCGAGCCCGATCACCACCGGAACGGCGCTCTGCCACAGCACCGACCAGCTCAGCGTGGAGCGCCGGGTGCCCACCGCGACCAGCATCGCCAGCAGCCGGCGGCGCTCCCGCAGCTGCTCCAGCACGCCGACCAGCATGCTGGCCCCGATCAGCAGCAGGGTGACCACCGCGCCGACGTACAGGCCGCGTTGGACGTTGACGAACTGGCTGGCCTGGCGGTTCTCGGTCAGCGTGAGCACCGAGGCGTACGGGTCGACGCCGGCGGCGGCGTTGCGGACGTGCTCCACCGCGTCCGGCTGGTCGGCCGCGAGCCGCAGGTACGCGTCCGCGCCCAGCGGGCCCAGCCGGGCGGCGTCGACCGCACCGGGGGTGACCAGCAGGCCGGCCTGCTGGTAGCCGGACGGGTCGGCGCGGACGGGGGCCTCCCGGGTGGTGCGGGGGACCTGCCAGGTCACCCCGTCGACGCCCGCGACCGCGACCGTCGCGCCCGGCCCGATGCCGGCCGGCTGGCCCTCGGCGTCCCGGACCAGGAACACGTCGCCGTCGGCGCACCGGTCGAGCCGGGCGAACTCGGCCAGCGCCGCGCAGTCGCCGATCCGCAGCGTGCCGTACCCCCCACTAGCCGCAGTGACCTGGGTGGTCAGGGTGGCGTGGCTGGCGGTGACCCCGGGCGCGTCGGCCAGCCGGTCCAGCCCCGCCGCCGCGTCCGACCGCGGGAAGAACTGCACCTGCACCTGGGCCCGGGAGGTGTCCTGGCCGGTGTCGAAGGTGAACCGGCCGGCGACGCCGGCGAAGAGCATCTGCAATCCGATGGTGCCCGCCACGGCGACCGCGATGCCGTTGACCAGCCGCGCGGAGGCGGCGCTGTCGAGCTGGAGGCGGCGCACCGCGAGCTGCCACGCGACCGGGCCGCCGCGCAGCCGGCGTACGAGCAGGTCGGTGAGCCAGGGGAGCAGGGTGACCACGCCGGCCAGCAGGAGCACGGCGCCGGCGGCGGTCTGCCGCTCGCCGCCCAGCGGCGCGACCCCGGCCGCGCCGGCCAGCAGCAGCCCGAGCCCGGCGGCCGGCAGCAGCAGCCGCCACACCAGCCGCCGGCGCACCGGCGTGGCCCGCCGGGTCACACCGAGCGGCTCGACCAGCACGGCGCGCATCGACACCAGCGTCACCACGACGGCGAGCGCCGGCACCGCCAGCGCGACGGCGGCCACCAGCGGCAGCGGCGGGCGCACGTCGGCGGCGTACACGCTGAGGTCCATGAGGGTGACCAGCGGCACCACCTGCCGGCCGAGCGCGAAGAGCACGCCGCCGGCCGCGACGCCGAGCAGGGCGCCGGCGGCGGCCTCCCCGGCGGCGATCCGGCGGACCACCGCGGCGTCGGCGCCGACCAGCCGCAGCGCGGCCAGCCGCCGGTCGCGCCGCTCACCGCCGAACCGCACGGCCGCGCCCAGGAACACGGCGATGGGTAGCAGGAGGACCACGAAGATGACGACCACCAGCACCACCAGCACCGGGTCGAAGGCCTCGCCGGGCAGCCCGCCGCCGAACGCGTCCAGCCGGGTCGCGTCGTCGGCGGCGAGGGTGTCGCTGCCCAGGTAGTAGGCCAGCTCGCGGGGACCGGCCAGCCCCTCGTCGGCGATGACGCCGGTGACCGTGGCCCCGCCGAGGCGGGGGGCGAACAGCGCGCCGTCGGCGGAGCCGAGCAGGTCGCGCAGGGCGGGGGAGACCAGCACCTCGCCAGCGCGGGGCAGCGCGGCCACCCCGGGCGGCGCCGGCGCGGCCGGCCCTTCGGGCCGCAGCACCCGGCCACGCACCGGTTGCCCCCGGAACTCGGTGTCGGTCTGGCGGATCAGCACGGTGTTCGCGGCGGCCGGGATCTTCTCGCCCATCCGCAGGTCGTCGCGGGCGTCGCCGCGCGCCTGCCGGGCGTCCAGCGCGCCGGGCACCGCGGCGGCGAGCAGCAGCATCGCCACCCCCACCCCGACGCCGACCGCCGTGAGCACCGCCCGCAGCCAGCCGTCCCGGCCGCCCGTGAACGCCATCCGCGCGCCCATGCTCAGGTCGGCCGCGCGGTCGCGCAGCCGCGTCACGCCGCGACCTCCAGGTCCCGGGTGCGGCCGTCGCGGACCACGATCTCCCGATCGGAGTACGCGGCGACCCGCGCCTCGTGCGTCACGAGCACCACGGCCGCCCCGGTGTCCCGGGCGGCGGCGGTGAGCAGCCGCATGACCCGCTCCCCGTTGAGCGAGTCGAGCGCGCCGGTCGGCTCGTCGGCGAAGACCACCCGTGGCCGGGTGACCAGTGCCCGGGCGACCGCCACCCGCTGTCCCTGCCCGCCCGAGACCTCGCCGGGCCGCTTGCCGGCCACCTCGGCGACCTCCAGGCGGTCCAGCCACTCGGCGGCCCGCCGCTCCGCCTCGCGCCGACCGATTCGGCCCAGCCGCAGCGGCAGCGCGACGTTCTCCAGGCAGGTCAGCTCCGGTACGAGCTGGCCGAACTGGAAGACGAAGCCGAACTCCTCGCGGCGCAGCGCGCTGCGCTCGGCGTCGCTCAGGGCGGCGAGGTCACGGCCGGCGTAGCGGACCCGGCCGGAGTCGGGCCGGGCGATGCCGGCGAGGCAGTGCAGCAGCGTGGACTTGCCGGAGCCCGACGAGCCCATCACGGCCAGCACCTCGCCCGGGTGGACGCGCATGCTCGCCCCGGCGAGCGCCCGGGTCGGGCCGAACGAGCGGTGCAGGTCCTCGGCGAGCAGCAGCGGGGCGCTCACGACCGCACCGTCGCAGCCAGCTCGTCGAGGCGGGCGGCGGTCAGCTCCAGCCAGCGCAGGTCGGCCTCCAGGTGGAACAGCGCGTGGTCGCAGACCAGCTGCTCGGCGAGGTCGCCGTCGCGCTTGCGGCGGGTCAGCTCGCGCATCATCCGCAGGTGCTCGGCGCGCTGTACGTCGAGCACGTCGGCGGCGGGGCGGCCGGTGAGCAGGGCCAGCACCACCTTGGTGTAGAGGGTGCTCTGCAGGTACGGCTCGGGTTTCTCGGCCCGGGCCAGCCACTGCGCCACGTCGGTGACGCCCGCCTCGGTGATCGCGTACCGCTTGCGTTCCGGGCCCTCGCCCGGCTCCACCGCCTCCACCTCGACGAGGCCGCCGCGCAGCAGCCGGGACAGGGTGGCGTAGACCTGCCCGTACGCGAGCGGGCGGGCGTGACCGAAGCGCTCGTCGTAGAGGCGTTTGATGTCGTAGCCGTGGCGGGGGGTGGCCTCGAGGAGGCCCAGGAAGGTCTGTCCGATCGACATGCCGGCGACTATACACACCGCGTATACCCGGAGTGTATAGCGGTACATTGCCCGCTCAACCGTCTGCATCGGAGGTCACCGTGTTCGCCCTGTCCCTGACCGAGGACGTGGAGCTGCGTCCCCTGGAGCCCTGGCGGGCCGAGGAGTTCCTCGCCCACCTCGACCGGGCCCGTACGCACATCGCGCCCTGGGTGTCGCCCTCGTTCCTGGTCGACGACCTGGCCGGTGCCCGGGCCGTGCTTCAGCGCTACGCGGACCTGTGGGCGCGCGACGCCGGCGGCATCTGGGGCATCTGGCGGCGAGGCACCCTGGTCGGCGGGGTCATGTTCGTCTCGTTCGACGTGGCGTCGGGCGGCTGCGAGGCGGGCTGCTGGCTGGAGCCCGCCGGCGAGGGACACGGGCTGGTCAGCCGGGCGGTCGGCCGGCTCGTCGACTGGGCGGTACGGGAACGCGGCATCCACCGCGTCGAGTGGCGCACCAAGCCGGACAACACCCGCAGCATCGCCACCGCCCGGCGGCTCGGCATGCGTCACGACGGGACGCTGCGCCAGGTCTATCCAGGGCCGGCCGGGCGGATCGACATCGAGGTGTGGTCGGTGCTGGCGCCCGAGTGGCGCGGCTTCCGGTCAGACGCCGGCGAGCACCGCGTCGAGTGAGCGGGGCACCCGGTCCGGCTCCAACGCCTGCACCAGCAGCCGCGCGTACGCGCTCTTGCGGCCGGACCGGGTGCCGAGGAACCGGCGCAACTGCGCCTCGACGGCCCGACCCCGCTGCGCCGGCTGCCGCTGGAACAGGTCGAACGAGCGCAGCTCGCCCTCGGCGGCGAGCACCGCCCGCACCCCGGCGACGCCGACCGCCCGGATCAGTTCGTCCTCCAGGTCGGCCACGCAGACGTGGAACCCGAGGGCCGTCAGGTCGGCCCGGGACAGGTCGACGCCGAAGCCGCAGCGTTCCAGCCCGCGCCGGAAGTAGCCCTCCTCGGCTTCGTCGTAGAGGCCCGCCAACCGCAGGCCGCGTCCCGCCGGGCCGAGCTGGTCGAGGAAGTGGCCGACGTTCGTCGCGCCGCCCATGGCCACCACCCGTACGCCCTCGGCGCCGAGGTCCCGGCCGCGGCGCGCGGCGAGGGTCTCCAGGGCGACTCGGTCGCTCGGCCCCTCGACGAGCACCACCGTCCGCGCGTCGGTCCCGGGCGCCAGGTCACCGATGCTCCGCACTCCGCCTCCCCGTCCCCGATGCCGCAGCGCCCGCCCGGGGGGCGGCCCGGCGGTCCGGCCCCGATGTGCGGGACGTACCACCGGGGACGACCTGTGTCGGGCGGCCAGTGCGGCCCGTCGCCCCGCGAGGGCAGCGTGGACCGGGCCGGCCCCCGGCGTAACCGGATTGCGGGCGGCAGGCAACCGCCGGAGTCGGTGGCCGTGCCGCCGCCCGGGCCGGGTGACCCGGGCGGCGGCACCGGCTCAGGGCAGCGACCGCAGGAACGGGCCGTGGCTCAGGCGGAACTCCCAGGCGTAGAACCGGTCCCAGTTGATCGACCAGGTCATCAGGCCCCGGAGGGCGGGGTTGGTGCCGCTGCGGGGGGTGTACGGGCCGCAGCCCTGCCCCTTCACCAGGCAGGTCACCGCGGCCTGCACCCCGGCCGGGGCGAGGTAGCCGTTGCCGGCGCTGGGGGAGGAGGGGGCGCCGAAGGCCACCTGGTCCTCACGCAGCGGCGGGAAGACGCGGTCGGCGTTGCCGGCGACGGGGAAGCCGGCGAGCAGCATGTCGGTCATCGCGATGTGGAAGTCCGCGCTGCCCATGGTGTGGTACTGGTTGTCGAGCCCCATGATCGGCCCCGAGTTGTAGTCCTGCACGTGCAGCACGGTGATGTCGTTGCGCAGCGCGTGGATCACCGGCAGGTACGACCCGGCGCGCGGGTCCTGCCCGCCCCACGGGCCCGAACCGTAGTACTGGTAGCCGAGCTGGACGAAGAACGTCTCCGGCGCCATCGTGAGCACGAAGCCCGCCCCGTACCGCTGCTTGAGGGTGCGGATCGCGGAGATCAGGTTGACGATCACCGGCGTGGTCGGGTTGCGGAAGTCGGTGTCCCCGGTGTTCAGGTAGAGCGAGTGGCCCTCGAAGTCGATGTCGAGCCCGTTCAGGCCGTACCGGTCGATGATGGCCGCCACCGACCGGACGAAGGTGTCCCGGGCTGCGGTCGTGGTGAGCTGGACCTGGCCGTTCTGCCCGCCGATGGAGAGCAGCACCTTCTTGCCCTGTGCCTGCTTGGCGCGGATCGCGGCGATGAACTCGGCCTCGGTCTCGACGCCCGGGCACTCGGCCGCCGGGCAGAGCTGGAACCGGATGTCGCCCGAGGTGACGGTGGTGGGTTCGCCGAAGGCGAGGTTGATGATGTCCCAGTCGGCGGGCACGTCGGCCATCCGCAGGTAGCCCGAGCCGTTGGCGAAGCTGGCGTGCAGGTAGCCGATCAGCGCGTGCCGGGGCAGCCCACCCGTCGGCGGCGGCGTGGTCGGTGGCGGCGTGGTCGGCGGAGGCGTGGTGGGCGGTGGGGTGGTCGGCGGCGCCGTGGTCGGCGGAGCGGTCGTGGGCGGTGCCGTGGTCGGCGGGGTGGTGGGCGTGCCGCCCGAGCAGGGCGCGCCGTTGAGCGTGCAGTTGGTGGGGGAACCGGAGCCGGTGGCCAGGAAGCCGAACGACACCGAGGCGCCGGGGGCCACGGTGCCGTTCCAGGAGCGGTTGGTGAAGGTGTGCCGCTGGCCGACGCTGCTGACGGTGGCGTCCCAGTAGGAGCCGAGCGTGGTGCCCGCGGGCAGGGTGAAGGCCACCTGCCAGCCGGTGATGGTGGCCGGGCCGCCGTTGGTGACGGTGTAGCGGCCCTCCCATCCGGTGCCCCAGTCGGCGGTCTTGACGAAGGTGGCGGTCGGGCCGGCGGCCTGGGCCGGCGCGGCGAGGGTCAGCGTGGTGGCGGTGACGGTGGCGAGGGCCGCGACGGCGGCCAGCAGCAGGTTTCGGGCAGGGCGACGCATCCGGACCTCCCGGGTACGAGGGCCGTCGGATCGACGGATGCACAATTATTAGGATTGTTAACTGTAATTGTCCAGGCGTTCGGGCCGGACTTCCCCGTCGCGTCCCGGCGCCCGTGACGCCGGGTGGCGGGTCGGTGCCCGATCGTCGACGCCCCCGCCGCCCGCCCGTCCGTCCGCCGCCCGCCCGTCCGCCGCCCGCCCGTCCGCCGCCCGCCCGTCCGCCGCCCGCCCGTCCGCCGCCCGCCCGTTCGGCGGCGCGCCCGACCGGCGCGCCGCCGAACCGTCGTCAGCGCCTGGCCTCGCGACGCTTCAGGGTGCGCTCGTAGTCCTGGAACCGCGCCTTGGCGATGGCCGAGCGGTCCGCCGCGCGGAGCACCAGGCCCTCGGACCGGCCGGCCGGACCGTCCAGGGCCACCAGGGTCCGGGGCAGGTGCGCGGTCAGGAACGTGTGCGTCCCGTCGATGTCGCGGGGCAGCTCCTCGGCGGGGATGGTGGCCAGCCGGGGCACCGTCGGCAGGCCCAGCGATTCGGCCCGCCCGACGAGGTCGGCCTCCCCGAGGAACCGCTGGCCGCCGCCGTCGCGCCAGGCCGAGATCCGCTGCGTCGGCCAGTCGAGCATCGGCGCGGGGTCGTCCAGCACGGCCACGTCGAAGAGCCGGTGTCCGACCCGGCGCTCGGCCGTGTAGTGCCGGGAGGCGGCGGTGACCTTGCCGCCGTACACCTCCAGGTAGAAGACCGTGATCCGGTCCTCCGCCGCCGCGACCGTCAGCCGCTCGGCCACGTCGCGCAGGGCGTCCACGATGCCCAGCGCGGGGTTGCCGATCAGGTCGCCGCGCGCGTACAGCAGTTCCTCGCGGCTGCCGATCAGGTACGCGCCGCCGGGCAGCACGACGATCCGGGCGTTCGTTCCGTCGACCTTCTCGGTGAGGGTGACCGGCCCGGTGAACGCCACGCACTCCGCCAGCAGCCCGCCGTCGCGGGGGTCCAGGGCGTGGTAGGTGGGGATCGACGGGTACTTGGTCAGCGAGTTGATCGTCCGCAGGTCGACCGTCCGGACGTCGAGGCGGGACACGGCAGCTCCTTCACGTGACGGGGTGCGCCGCGCCGGTTCGCGGTGCGGCGCCGGGCCGGCAGCGTATCCGCCGCGAGGGCCCCGGCTCGCGCCAGTTTCCGGTCCGCGCGTCCACCCTGGACCGTCGGCGTGCGGAAATGTCGTACCCGGGCGCGACCATCCATCCATGGCTGTCCCCGCTCTCACCCCGCACACCGACCAGCCGCGCTCGGTGCCGCTTCGCGAGGCGCGCACCCGGCTCACCCAGCTCGTCGCGCTGGCCGAGTTGACCGACACCGTCACCGTCGTCACCCGCGACGGCGATCCCCGCCCGGTGGCCGCGATCGTCCCGGCGGCCGCCGCCCGCAGCGCCGCCCAGGCGCGTGCCGACGGGGACCGCCTCGCCGCCGTCACCGCCGGCTGGGCCCGGCGCCTCGACGAGGCGCACCGGCGCAGCGCCCACCGGCACGCCGCCGAGCTGCGCGCGGTCACCGCCGCCCTCGCCGAGGTCTGGGCCGAACTCGACCGCCGGGTCACCCCGGGCAGCGACCCCGGTCTCGCCCGGCTCCGGGCCGCCCACGCCGACCTGCTGGCCGCCGACCCCGCCGCCTGACCCGCCCGGGGTCCGCGCCGCGTCCGGCGTCGCTCGCGTCCGCGCCGCGTCCGGCGTCGCTCGCGTCCGCGCCGTCCCGGGCTCCGCGCCACCCCCGGGCTCAGTGCCGCGCGGTTGCCTGGCCGGGATCCGGTGTGCCGCCGTCGACCGCGCCCCGACGCCGCCGAGGGCAGCGCTCGCGCGTGCCGCCGGCCCTGGGGCCGCAGGGCGTCAGCCGGCGGGGTACGCGTGGGTCTGCGCCGCCTTCACCGCGGCCCAGACCGGCTGGCCGGGGGCCAGCCGCAGCTGCGCGGCGGCGGACGGCGTGACGTCCGCCGACACCCCGATCGGCCCGTCGAGCTGCACCCGCAGGTCGTCGCCGTGCCGCTGCACGCCGGCCACCGTCGCCGCCCAGGTGTTGCGCGGGCTGCCCTCAGGGCGCGACGGGTGCAGGGCCACCGCCGAGGGCCGGAAGGCGACGAAGACCTCCCCGTCGAGCCGGTCGGCGACGGTGAGGGTCAGCCCGTCGGCGACCCGGACCCGGTGCCCGTCGGCGTGGCCCCGGTGCAGGTTCAGCCCGACGAGCCGGGCCACGTAGTCGGTGCGTGGCCGCGCCGTGACGGTGGCGGCGTCCCCCTCCTGCACCACCCGGCCCTCCTCGACGACCACGAGCCGGTCGGCCAGCACCAACGCGTCCAGCGGATCGTGGGTGACCAGCAGGGTGGCACCCGGGTGCGCGGCGAGGTGCCGGTGCAGCTCGGCCCGGGTGTCCAGCCGGGTGCGGGCGTCGAGCGCGGCGAGCGGCTCGTCCAGCAGCAGCAGCGCCGGCTCGACGGCGAGCGCGCGGGCCAGCGCGACCCGCTGCGCCTGCCCGCCGGAGAGCTGCCGGGGACGGCGGTCGGCGTGCTCGGCCAGGCCGACCCGCGCGAGCCAGTCGTGGGCGGTCCGGCGGGCGGTACGCCGGTCGGCGCCGTGCCGCCGGGGCCCGAACGCCACGTTCTCCAGCGCGCTCAGGTGCGGGAAGAGCAGGTAGTCCTGGAAGACCACGCCGATCGGCCGGCGTTCGGTCGGCGTCCAGGCGCGGCGCTGCGGCCGGTCCAGGTCGACGCCGTCGAGGGTGAGGTGCCCGGCGGTCAGCGGGAGCAGGCCGGCGAGCGCGCGCAGCGCGGTGGTCTTGCCCGCCCCGTTGGGGCCGAGCAGCGCGACCACCTCGCCGGCGGCGACCCGCAGCGCGACGTCGAGGCGGAAGCCGTCCCGCTGCACCACGAGGTGCGCGTCGAGCAGGGGCGCGCTCACGGGCTGGTGATCCAGCGGTCGCGCAGCCCGGCGAGGATGGCCACCGAGACGGTGAGCAGCACGAGGCTGAGCACCACGGCGGCCTGCACGTCCGTCTCCAGCGCCAGGTAGACCGCCAGCGGCATGGTCTGCGTCCGCCCCGGATAGTTGCCGGCGAAGGTGATGGTGGCGCCGAACTCGCCGAGCGCCCGGGCCCAGCACAGCACCGCCCCGGCCGCCAGGCCGGGCGCCACCAGGGGCAGGGTGACGTGGGTGAAGGTCGTCCAGCGGCCCGCCCCGAGGGTCGCCGCCGCCTCCTCGTACCGGCCGTCGGCGCCGCGCAGCGCCCCCTCCACGGCGATCACCAGGAACGGCATCGCCACGAACGCCTCCGCCAGCACCACGCCGGCGGTGGTGAACGGCAGGGTGATTCCGAAGGTCGCGTCGAGCCAGCCGCCGAGCAGGCCACGCCGGCCGAAGACCAGCAGCAGCGCCACCCCGCCGACGACGGGTGGCAGCACCAGCGGCACGGTGACGAGGGCGCGCACCAGGCGCCGGCCGGGAAACTCGACGCGGGCCAGCAGCCAGGCCAGCGGCACCCCGAGCAGCAGGCAGAGCAGCGTGGCCAGCGTGGCGGACAGCAGGGACAGCCGCAGCGCGGTGAGCACGCCCGGCGCGGCGAGCCGCTGCGGCAGGTCGGCCCACGGCGTACGGGCCACCAGCCCGACCAGCGGCAGGACGAGGAAGACCAGGCCCAGCACGGCCGGCAGCAGCAGCGCGACGGGCACCCCGGGGCCCCGCCGGCGCAGGCGCCCGCCGTGGGTACGCGTCACGGGGCCTGGAACCCGGCCCCGGTGAGCACCGCGCGTCCCCGCTCCGAGCGGACGTACGCGACGAAGGCCCGCGCGCCGTCGGGGTTGGGCGGGTCCCGCAGCGCGACGATCGGGTAGTCGTTGACGGCGCGGGCGGACTCGGGGAACTCGACGGCCGTCACGTCGGCCGTGGCGGCCAGGGCGTCCGTGCGGTAGACGAGGGCCGCGTCGACCTCGCCGAGCCGCACCTTGGACAGCGCGCCCCGCACGTCCTGCTCCAGGGTGACCGGGGTGAGCGCGACCGAGGCGGCGTCGAGCGCCGTCCGCGCCGCCGCCCCGCAGGGCACCTGCTCCGCGCAGAGGGCGACCTTCACGCCCGGCCGGGCCAGGTCGGCCAGCCCGGCGACGCCCCGCGGGTTGCCCCTCGGCACGGCGACGACGAGCTGGTTGCGGACGAAGACCACCGGATCGCCGTCGGCGTTGCCGGCCTCGGCGACGGTGGTCATGTTGCGCGTCGCCGCCGAGGCGAACACGTCGGCCGGGGCGCCCTGGTTGATCTGGGCGGCCAGCGCGGCGCTGCCGGCGAAGTTGAGGATCACGCTCGTGCCCGGGTGGGTCGCCTCGAAGTCCCGGCCGATCCGGGTGAACGACTCGGTCAGCGAGGCCGCGGCGAACACGGTCACCGTGCCGTCCGTCGACCCGCCACCGGCGGTGGTGCCCGCGCCGCACCCGGCCAGGGCCACCAGGGCGGTGATCACCGCCGCCGCCGCCGCGACCGTCCGCGAGCGCCCCGCCGCTCTCACGACCCCTGCCTCCCCCGGGAGGCCCCGGACGGGGAGGCGCGTTCCACCACCACCGTGGTCGACTTGATCACCGCGACGGCCAGCGAACCGACGCGCAGGTCCAGCTCGTCGACCGCCTCCCGGCTCATCAGCGAGACGATCCGGAACGGCCCGGCCTGGATGTCGACCTGCGCCATCACGGTGTCCTTGACGACGTTGACCACGATTCCGCGCAGCCGGTTGCGGGCCGAGGAGGCGTCCGACCGGTCGTCGGGCTCGGCGGCCTGCCCCCGGGCGAACGCGGCCAGCTCGACCCCGTCGATGGCCCGGTGCCCGTGCTCGTCGCGGCCGGCGGCGAGCCGCCCGGCGTCGACCCACCGGCGCACGGTGTCGGCGCTGACGCCGAGCAGTTCGGCGGCCTCCCCGATGCGGAACGTCGTCACCGGCCCAGCCTAGCGTCCGGCAGATGCGAGGAGAAGGGCGGGCAGCTCGTCGCGGATGCGGCCCGGAAGAGCCCATTTTCCTCGTGTCCGCGGCCGGCGCAGCCGCGACACGGCCGACCGTCCGGATGCTGTCGTGACCTGGCGGGATGGACCACAATGGAGGGCTCGGGCGGGGGACGGCGACCGGGAGGGCCGAGTTGGGTCAGGACGACGAGGGCAGCGGCAACCCACCGGCGCCGGAATCCGTGGAGGCCCCCACCGCGCGCCGGTCGAGGTCCCGGCAGGTGCGCCTGGCGGCCCTGCTGCTCCTGCTGGTGGTGATCGTGGCGGCCACGGTACGGGTGATCGTGGCGACCGGCCCGCCCACCTGGGACGAGCTGCGCGAGCGGGCGGGGCTGACCAACCGGGACAGGCTGGTCATCGGGGTCAAGGACGACCAGCCGGGCGTGGCGCAGAAGCTGGAGAACGGCGCGTTCGAGGGCTTCGACATCGAGATCGCGTACATGATCGCCGAGGACCTGGGGTTCGACGCCCCGGAGGTGACGCTGCTGGCGATCGAGAGCGAGGACCGGGCCCGCCGGCAGGCGCGCGACGCCAGCGGCAGCTTCGTCACCGTCGATTTGGTGGTCGCCTCCTACAGCATCACCGAGCAGCGCCAGGGGCAGGGCGTGGTCTTCTCCTTCCCCTACCTGGAGACGGAGCAGTCGGTGGTGACGCTCGCGTCCGACAGCCGCAAGGTCGCCAGCCTGCGTGACCTCGACCGGGCGAAGGTCTGCACGCTGGGCACGTCCACCTCGGAGCGGCGCCTGCGGGACGCGGGCGCGAGCCCGATCGGCCGCAACCGGATCAGCGAGTGCATCCAGGCGCTCTACGACGGTGATGTCGACGCGGTCACCACCGACGCGGCGATCCTGGCCGGCTTCGTGGGCCCCCGCCCGCCGGGCGAGCTGCCGCCGGCGGTGAAGCTGCGAGGGCGCCAGGAGTTGCAGCACTGGGACATCGGCGAGGAGGCGGCGGAGAAGTGGGGCGTGAACACCGGCCCCAATCCGGCGATGCGGGACCTGGTCAACCTCTCCCTGCAGCAGTCGGCGGAGGGGCCCGACGGCTACCGGTGGAAGGCGGCGTTCGACCGGTACCTGGCCTCGGAGCAGCAGTACAGCAACCTGCAGCAGGTGGCGGTCGGCCGGCAGCCGGAGCCCGAGGAGAAGGTGGAGGTGCGGCAGTGGCCGTGGGAGAGATGGGCCCTGCCGTCTCCGAGTCGGCCGCGATCGGGCGCGCCGACCGTCGCCCGGGCACCAAGCAGGCGCAACAGGCGCAGCAGTGGCTGCTGACGCTGCTGCCCGCGTTCCCGGTGCTGCTGCTGGTGCTGCGGCTCTGGCGGCTCAGCCGGCAGGACATGCCGACGATGCTGCTGCTGGTGCAGTACGTCAGCCCGCTCGGGCTGCTCAGCGCCCTGCTGATCGCGCTGGTGTGGGCGTTCCCGCTGGTGGTGCTGGTGCTGACCGTCCTCGGCCGGCTGCTCCAGGTCAGCGCGCCTGACCGGTTCGACCCGGATCGCTCGCTGCTCGCCTACGGCACCGTGCGTACCCCCGGTTGGGTGCTGGTGGCGGCGACCGCGCTGGCGGCGCTCACCTGGCAGTTGCGGTTCCTGCCGCTGCTGATGATGCTCGCCCTCTGGCTGCTGGCGCTGCGGACCCGGCTCCGCTACCCGGACCGACCCCGCCTGCTCCTGGTCGCCACCCTGGTGCTGCCGGTCGTGGCGGCGACCGCGAGCTACGCCTGGCTGGCGCCCGCCGTGCCGGCCGCGATCAGCGACGGCGAACTGGCCACGGCCCTGCTGCTGGTCGTGCCCCCGCTGGGAGCCGTGGTGCTCACCGGCCCGGTGCCGCGCCCGGTCGCCCCGGCGCTGACCCACAGCCTCGCCTACGCGGTGGCGGCGGTGTTGCCGCTGGTGACGGGGGTGGTCTTCCTGCGGGTGCCGCTGCTGCCCGCGGTCGCCGTCGAGGTCGGCCCGGAGGCGGGCCCGGTGCGGGAGGTGGTACGCGGCCAGGCGGTCACGGTGACCGACCGGATGACGATCGTGCTCGACGGGCGGGGCGAGGTGCGCTTCCTGCCCAACGACCAGGTACGCGGGCAGCTCCTCTGCCCCGACCCGGGGCGGATCCCGGTCACCCGCGTGGACGTGTACGGCTGGCACGTGGAGGAGACGGCGCTGGACTGGATGATCCCCCGGCAACCGGTGGGGCGGGCGGACCCGCGCTGCCTGGGCCGGGTGCCGGCAGGGGAGCCCGCCGAACCGTCCGCGCCGCCGTCGCCCGGGCCGGCCGGGTCGTCCGCGCCTCCGCCCGCCGGCCCCCGCTGACGGCCGGCGGGCGGGGCGGGCCCTCGACGCCCCGTCCCGCCCGCCGGCCGCATCCGTCGGGTCAGCAGTTGCGCAGCTCGGGGGACTGGTTGAGCAGCTGGCCCCGGGCGGAGACGAACCGCCGGTACGCGTCGGAGCCGACCGCCGCCGGGCGGAACGCGGCGACCCGGTGGCAGTTCTGGAAGGCGAGCTTGACGTGGAAGTGCCGCTCCAGGCCGGCGCGGATGGCGTCGCTGGCGAGCGCCCGCAGCAACTGGCCGCGTTCGGCCTCGGTGGGCGGCGGGACGACGTTGTCGGCGTGGTCCGCGCCGGTGGACGCGAGTTCGGCGGCCACCCGGCTGACGGTCTGCCAGGCGTACGGCAGCGAGTCGCGGACGCAGGCGACGAACTCGGCGTCGTCGACGGGGCCGCGCTCGGCGGCGTCGAGCAGGGCGGGCGGGACGGTGAGAGACATGCTTCTCCTCCGGTTCACTGGTAATGACTACGGTTTTCATTACCGTGGCCGAGTGAGCACACCACGATGCGGACGGCGCGTCAACGACCGTCCGGCGTGCCGCGTCGACCCACCGTGACGGCGGTGGCACGCGGCGAACGACGACGGGCCGGACCGGCGCCACCGGCGGGTGACGGAGACGGCCGACGCGTCGGTCGGTCCGTGGCCGGCGTGCGGGGGAGGCGACGGGAGCGGTCAGCCCCGTCGCGCGGTGCGGCCCTTGAGGTGGCGGCCCAGTTCCCGGGCGATCTCCCGCTCGGCGTCGCGTTCGGCGAGCGCCTGCCGCTTGTCGTACGACTTCCTGCCCTTGGCCAGGGCCAGCTCGACCTTCGCCCAGCCGCCCGAGAAGTACATCGACAGGGGCACCAGGGTCAGGCCGCCCTCGCGGGTCCGTTCCAGGATCCGGGCGATCTCCACCCGGCGCAGCAGCAGCTTGCGGGTGCGCCGGGGCGCGTGGTTGGTCCAGCTGCCGAAGCCGTACTCGGCGATGTGCAGCCCGTAGAGCATCAGCTCGCCGTCACGCTCCTGGGCGAAGGCGTCGACCAGCGACGCCCGACCCTCGCGCAGCGACTTGACCTCGGTGCCGGCCAGCACGATGCCCGCCTCGTAGGTCTTGAGGATCGAGTAGTCGTGCCGCGCCTTCTTGTTGGAGGCGATCAGCCTGCGCTCGTTCTGCCGGGCCGCGTTCACCCGGCCGAGGATATCGGCTGCCGGCCAGGGCTGGCCGGCCCGGCGCCGATGCGGTGGCCGGGTCCGGCCGAATCCGATGGCGCCGGCGGTGCCCGGCGGGGGAGACTCCGCCAATGGATCATCGGGCGATGGTGCGGCTGAGCAAGCGGATGTCCCTGGCGTTGCGGCACGAGCCCGCCCGGTTCGGCCTCGCGCCCGACCGGGGCGGCTGGGTGTCGGTCGACGACCTGCTCGCCGCGCTCGGGATCGACCGCGCCGACCTGGACGCCGTGGTGGCCGGCAACGACAAGCAGCGCTTCGCCATGGAACGCGGTGCCGACGGCGTCGAGCGGATCCGGGCCAACCAGGGGCACTCGATCCCGGTCGACCTGGAGCTGGCGCCCAGCCCGCCGCCGGCGCGGCTCTATCACGGCACCAGCCGCGTCGCGCTCGACTCGATCCGGGCCAGCGGCCTGCACCGGGCCGGCCGGCACCACGTCCACCTGTCGCCGGACCTGGCGACCGCCCGACGGGTCGGTGCCCGCCGGCCGGGCGAGCTGGTGGTGCTGACCGTGGACGCGGCGGCGATGGCCCGCGACGGGCACGCCTTCTATCGCAGCGCCAACGGCGTCTGGCTCACCGACGCGGTGCCCGCCCGGTACCTGGCCGACTAAGCGGGGCTCAGCCCGCGCGCCGGGCGAGGAATTCGGCGAGCACCCGGGTGTGGGTGGAGAAGGCCAGCTCCGTCGGCTCGGTGAGCACCAGCCACTCGGTGGCCTCCTCGGTCGGCGCCGACGGCGGCAGCGCCTCGGCCCGCCGCTCGGGCAGCTCGCCGAAGACCATGATCGTGCCGCCGGCCGGGGCGCCGTGCACCGCGAGGAGCCGGGCGTCGGCGGCGTCGGCACGCAGGCCGGTCTCCTCCCACAACTCCCGGACCAGCGCCTCCTGCCACTCCTCGCCGTACTCGATGAAGCCACCCGGCAGCGCGAGCTGGCCGCGGGCGGGCTCGATGTCGCGGCGGACGACCACCACCCCGAGGCCCCGGGCCGTGCGGACCGGCAGCACCGCCACCGCGACGGGCAGCGGGTTGCGCCAGACCGTCGCGCCGCAGGCCGCGCAGACCCGCGGCCAACCGGCCGCCGCCGGATAGGCGGCGCCGCAGAAGGAGCAGTGGGAGTACGCCACGGCGGTCATGCCGCAGCACGTTACCCGGCACGCCGGGGGCCGCCGCGACCTGCCGCCCGGGGCGTGCGGCGGCGGCTCCCGGCGGTCACGGGCGGCCCGCGCGAAGTGCGTCCCGGGCCGCCATGAGGGCGAAGCCGAGCAGGTTCGCGCCCTGCCAGCGCGCCGGATCGTCCGCGCGCGGGTCGTCGGCGGCCAGGCCGATGCCCCAGACGCGGTCGACCGGGCTGGCCTCCACGAGCACCCGTTCGCCGGTGCCGAGCAGGTACGCCCGCAGGTCGTCGTGTTGGCCGAACTTCGCGACGCTGCCCGCCACCACGATGTCGTCGCGCCGGGCCTCCCAGGTCGCCTGGTCGAAGCCCCGCACCTCGCGGCCGAGCGACTTGGCGCGTTGGGGGTGCCCGGCCGCCAGGATCCGTTCGGCGACCGCCGCGTCGCCGAACAGCATCGCCTTGTGCCACATCATCCAGTGCTCGGCGGTGGCGTACGTCCGCTCGCCGTCGGTGAACGGGGCCGGCCACCACTGGCTCAGGCAGCCGGGCCCGACGCTGCCGTCACGCTGCGGCCGGTGACCCCAGAAGTGCAGGTAGCGGATCTTCTCGCCGGCGTTGACGGCGGCGACGAGCTCGGTGACGGATCGCGGCGACATGGCGGCGAGTCTGCCCGAGGGGTCCGACGGAACGCGCGCGCTTTTCCGGCCGGCCGCCGGCGCGGGCGTCGGTGCCGCCGCGCCGCGCGGTCGGGTGCGCGGGGCGGGCGGTGCCGCCGCGCCGGGCGGTCGGGTGCACGGGCGGTCGCCGCGCCGGGCGGGGCGGTCAGGCCGGCGGCGCCCCGGTGTAGAAGGCCGTGGTGCGCTCTGCGGCGCCCCGGGCGGCCTCGGCGTCGGTGCCGTCGGCGACGCTCGCCTCGCCCCACCGCTCGCTGCTCGCCGTGACGAACCGCCGGCCCTGCTCGGACACCGACCAGGCCTCGCCCTCCTCCGGCGTGACCCCGCTGCCGTCGGCGGCCAGGTACGACGCCAGGCCGAGCAGCGCCAGGTCCCAGCCGACGCCGACCGCGCCCGGGCCGAACTGGTCCCAGCGCTCCTGGTCGACGTGCGCGACGTGTTCCAGCTCGAACCGCGTCCGGTCGTCCCCGACCGGCGTCAGCCGCACCTCGATCCAGCTCACCTCGCCGCCGAACTCCCAGGTGGCGGCGAAGGCCTTCGGCGGGTCGCAGCGCTCGATCGTGCCGCCGGCGTTGCCCTCCAGCTGGTAGCGGCCGTCCAGCCGCAGGTCACCGGAGATCGGCATGAACCAGCGGGGGATCCGTTCCGCGTTGGTGCAGGCGTCCCAGAGGTCCTCCAGCGGCGCGTCGTACGTCTGGCTGATGGTCATCACCCGGGCCTCGCCGGCCTCCAGCACCCGCCGGCCGAGCTGGCGGCGTACGGCGTTGATCTGCTCGGTCGCGTCGATCATCGGTCTCTCCCGTGGTCGGTCGTGTCGTCTGTCGTGGGCGGCTGCTCGCGCAGCCGCCGTTCGCGCTTGCCTCGGGCCAGCTCGGTGGCGAGGGCGTGCAGGGGCGGCGTCCAGAACCGGCGGAAGTTGTCGAGCCAGCGGTCGACCTCCCGCAGCGGCCGGGGATCGACCGCGTAGAGACGTCGGGTCCCCTCCGCCCGCACGGTGGCGAAGCCGTTGTCCCGCAGCACCTTCAGGTGCTGGGAGACGGCCGGCTGGGAGATCCCGAACTCCCGCCGGATCACGTCGCACAGCCCGCCGGCGGTCGTCTCGCCGTCGGTGAGCAGTTCGAGGATGCGGCGCCGCACCGGGTCACCGAGTACGTCGAAGGCGTGCACGGAACCCTTTATATCAGTCACCCCTTATTTAAGCGACCCATGATGGGTCGGCGTGTCGCCGACGCCGTCGCGGAAGCGTCGGGGATACGACTCTCCACGGGTCGGTGCGAAGATCCGCACGACGCTACCCTGGCATCGACGGACATATACTTTCCGTACGATCGTGGAACCCGTGAGCGGAGGCGGGCGTGCCACTCTTCTTCCTGAGCTACGCCCATGAGGACAACCGCAACGGCCAGGTGCAGGAGTTCTTCGGCGATCTCAGCGAGGCGGTGGCCCGGCTGGCCGGCGTGGGCTGGGACCAGGCGGGATTCGTCGACGGGCAGCTGCCGCTCGGCGCGACCTGGTCGCAGGAGCTGGCCGACGCCCTCGCCACCAGTTCCTGCCTGGTGGCGCTGACCTCCCCCCGCTACGTGGTCAGTGACTACTGCGGGCGCGAGTTCCGGGTCTTCGCCGACCGGGTCGACGCGCACGAGCGGGAGTTCCGTCGCCGTCCCCCCGCCGTGCTGCCGATCCGCTGGATCCCCTGCGACCGCGTGCCCGAGGCGCTGACCGGCTTCCAGCACAAGAACTTCCCGGCCGGCGCCGTGTACGCCCAGGACGGGCTGCTCACCCTCAAGCAGCGCCGCCGGCACCACGACGAATACCAGGACTTCGTCGACGCGCTGGCCAAGCACATCGTGCAGACCGACCGCGACCACCGCCTGCTCCGGCCCGCCCGACGGCCGGTGCTCGCCCAGGTCACCAGCGCCTTCGAGACCACCCGCCGGCGGCCGGCGCCCGGGTCGTCCGCCGCCCGGTCGCCCCGCTCGACAAGCGCCCGGCACGTCTGGTTCGTCCTGGCCGCCGGCAGCGCGGCGGAGCTGGCCGGCACCCGCAGCGGGGCGGAGGAGCGCTACGGCGCGCTGGCCCGGGATTGGCGGCCGTACCGCCCCGAGCTGGAGGCGCCGATCGGCAGCTACGCCGGGGCGGTCGCCACCACCAAGAGCTACGGCTGGACGGTCGAGGACGCCGTCGACCTCGCCGAGGTGCGGGAGTGGGCCCGGGCGCACAACCAGATCGTCGTGCTCGTCGTGGACGTCTGGTCGGCCGGCCTGCCGCGCTACGAGCTGAGCCTCGTCGGCTACGACCGCGACCCCGACACCACCACCCCGGTGCTGGTGCCCTGGACGGCCGCCGACGACGCGGCGGCCGACGGCAACCAGCGGCTGTGGGAGACCCTGGCGCGCGTCCTGTCGCACCACGTGGTGCGCAACGATCCCGCGATGTGGCGACCGGAGATCGCCACCGCCGGCCGCTTCCACGCCGAGCTGGAGGACGCGCTGGTCGTGGCCCAGAGCCGCATCTACCGTACGGGCACGGTCTACCAGGAGCCGCCGTCGGACGGCCCGGTGCACCGCCCGATCCTCGAAGGTCCCTGATGGAGGCGGGCAGCCGATGGTGGTGAACGACGCGGCACGCGGGCAGATCGTCACGTTCTACTCGTACAAGGGCGGCACGGGACGCACGATGGCGCTGGCCAACGTGGCCTGGATCCTGGCCAGCCAGGGGCTCCAGGTGCTCGTGGTGGACTGGGACCTGGAGTCGCCCGGCCTGCACCGCTACTTCCACCCGTTCCTGCGCGACTCCGAGTTGCGCGCCACCCCCGGGGTCATCGAGATGATCTGGGATTACTCGATGGCCACGATGCAGCGCAATCCCGGCGACGACCCGCAGGAACTGCTCGCCGGGCACGCCAAGATCCAGCGGCGGGCGGTCTCGCTGAACTGGGACTTCCCGCACGGCGGCGTGATCGACTTCGTGGCGGCCGGCCAGCAGGACTCGGCGTACTCGCGGTTGGTGAGCACCTTCGACTGGTCGAACTTCTACGAACGCCAGGGCGGGGCGGCCTTCTTCGACGCGGTCCGCGCGCAGATGCGCGCCGAGTACGACATCGTGCTGATCGACAGCCGTACGGGCCTGAGCGACGTCGCCGGCATCTGCACCGTGCAACTGCCCGACACCGTCGTCAACTGCTTCACCATGTCGACGCAGAGCATCCGGGGCGCGTCGGCCGTGGCCCGCTCGATCCGCGCCCAGCGCCCGGACGACCCGCCGCTGCTGGTGCCCGTGCCGACCCGGGTGGAGGACGCCGAGCTGCGCAAGCTGGAGACCGGCCGGGACCTGGTCCGGGCCGAGTTCGCGTCGTTCCTCGACCACCTCTCCGACGCCGCGCGGGCCCGCTACTGGAACACCATCGAGGTGCCCTACCGCGCGTTCTACGCCTACGAGGAGATCCTCGCCGCGTTCGGCGACCGTCCAGAGCAGGCGGGCACCCTGCTGGCGGCGTACGAGCAGCTCGCCTCGGTGGTGACCGGTGGCCGGGTCACCCGGCTGGAGCCGATGCCGGAGGAGGAACGGCGCCGCTCGCTGACCGCGTTCGAGCGGTCCCGGCTCACCGCCGAGCAGACCGTGCTGGTCGGCTACGCCTCGATGGACCGGCTCTGGGCGGAGTGGATCAGCGACCAGCTCGAGGAGGCCGGGCTGCGGGTGGACCGCCGCGCGGTCGACGTGCCGGTCCGCGCGGGTGGCCGCACCGAGTTCGACCGGGCGCTCGCCGCCGCCAGCCGGGTGCTGGTCGTGCTGACCCGGCACTTCGCGGCCACGCCGCTGGCGGGGGAGGCGTGGAAGGCCGCCGCCAGCCGGGACCAGGTCGCCGGCACCGGCGTGCTGGTGCCGCTGCGGGTCGACGAGTCCCGCCTCGCCCTGCCCTACACCGACCGCACCCCGGTCGACCTCAGCGACGTCGACGCCGGCACCGCCCGGACCCTGCTGCTCGAGGAGGTGGGCGCACCCGCGCACACGGTGACCGGGCGGGCGGTCGGCCGGTTCCCCGGCACGTTCCCGGCGGTGTGGAACGTGCGCCAGCACGGCACCACCTTCGTCGGCCGGGCGGCGCAGCTGGAGGCGCTGCGCGACCGGCTGACCGCCTCGCCCGCCTCCGGCGTGCAGGTGATCCACGGCCTCGGCGGGGTCGGCAAGACCCAGCTCGCCGCCGAGTACGCGCTCCGCTTCGCCCGCGACTACGACGTGGTCTGGTGGATCCCCGCCGACAGCGAGGAACGGATCCGGGGCGGGCTGGCCGACCTCGCCGAGGCGATGGGGCTCGGCACCGGCGGCGGTGGCGAGGCGGTCCGGCGGGTGCTCGACGCGCTGCGCCGGGGCGGCCCCGGCCGGCGCTGGCTGATCGTCATGGACAACGCCGACGAGCCGTCACGGGCCACCCGGGCGCTGCTGCCGCAGGGCCCCGGGCACGTCCTGCTCACCACGCGCGACCAGACCTGGAGCGAGTACGCGGGCGCCACCGAGCTGACGGTCTTCGACCGGCTGGAGAGCGTCCAGCTGCTGCGCGACCGCGTCCGCGGCCTCACCGAGGAGGAGGCGACCCAGGTCGCGGAGAAGCTCGGCGACCTGCCGCTGGCGGTGGAACAGGGCGCGGCCTACCTGCGGGCCACGGCGCTGCCGGTGCAGCAGTACCTCGCCTCGCTGGACACCCCCGGCCTGCTGCGCATCCTGGAGGGCCGGCAGTCGGCCGGATACTCCAAGACGCTCGCCGCGACCTGGCTGGTGACCCTGCGCCAGCTGCGGCAGGAGAAGCCCGCCGCCGCGCGCCTGCTGGAGCTGTGCTCGTACTACGCGCCGGAGCCGATCCCGGTCGCGATGCTCACCGGCGAGCGGTTCGCCGTCTTCATGGCCCCGTTCGACCCCACCCTCACCGACCCGATCCTGCAGGGGCTGGTCACCGCCGAGCTGGGCCGCTACGGCCTCGCCCAGGTCGACGCGGAGAACAACACCGTGCGCATCCACCGGCTGGTGCAGCTGGTGATCAAGGACCAGCTCGACGACCCCGCCGAGACCCGCCGCCAGGCCCAGTCGCTGCTCGCGGCCGCCAGCCCCCGCGATCCGGACAAGCCGGCCAACTGGCCGCGCTACGCCGAGCTGTGGCCGCACGTACGTCCCTCGGCGCTGCACGAGTCGACGGCCGAGGAGGCCCGCCAGCTCGTCGCCGACACGGTGCGTTACCTCTACCGGCGCGGGGACTACGAGTCCGCGCGCTCGCTGGCCGAGGACGCGTTGGACCGCTGGCGCGACACCGACGACGACGACCCCACCAAGCTGCGGATGCGGTTCCACCTGGCCAACGTGCTGCGCGCGCAGAGCCTCTTCGACCGGGCCTTCGAGATCGACCAGGACGTCTACGACCGGCAGCGGCGGATCTTCGGCGAGCACCACCTCTACACCCTGATGACGGCCCGCAGCCTCGGGGCCGACCTGCGCGCCCAGGGCCGCTACCACGACGCCGAGCAGCGCGACCGGCGCACCCTGGAGCTGAGCGTCCGCAGCTTCGGCGAGGACAGCGGCCGTACGCTGACCGCCGAGAACAACCTCGCCGTCTCGCTGCGGCTCGTCGGCCACTTCCGGGAGGCGGCCCAGCTCGACCAGCACATCTACGAGCGGCGCCGGGAACGCTTCGGCGACGAGGACCCGTCCACCCTCGCCTCCGCCAGCAACTACGGCCGGGGGCTGCGCGACACCGGGGAGCTGTGGCGCTCGCACAGCGTCCTGCAACGCACCTCCGTCAACCAGCAGAAGATCATCGGCCCCGACCACCCGGAGACCCTGCGTACCGCCAAGGAGCTGGCGCTGACCCTGCGCCAGCTCGGCCGCTTCGCCGAAGCGCACCGGGTGCTGGAACGCACGGTGGTGCGCTACCAGCGCACCCTCGGCGGCGAGCACGCCGACACCCTCTCCTGCGAGATGGCGCTGGCGACCACCTGGTCGGCGGTGGGCGACAACCCGACCGCGCTGCGGATGGCGCGGCGGCTGCGCGACGCGTACACCGAGGTCCTCGGCGCCGACCACGCCATCACCCTGGCCTGCCTCAACAACCTCGGCGTGTTCCTGCGCAAGGGCGGCGAACACCCCCAGGCGCTCGACCTCGCCCAGCGGGTCCGCGACCAGCTTCTCGCCAGCCTCGGCGAGCGGCACCCGCACACCCTGCTCGCCACGCTCAACCTCGCCAACGACCTGTTCGCGCTCGGCGAGCGCGACGCCGCCCTGCTGCTGGACACCACCGCGTACGTCGAGCTGATCCGGGCCCTCGGCGCCGAGCACCCGGACAGCGTCTCGGCGGCGCTCAACCTCGCGGTCAGCAGGATCGCCACGGAGAGCGAGGCCGACGCCGGCCGCGCCCTCTACGACGACGCGTTCGGCCAGCTGGTGCAGCTGTTCGGTGGCGACAACCCGCGGGTGGTCCAGGCCCGCCAGCGCGACCGGTTCAACGGCTACATCGAGCCCGCCCTGCTCTGAGCGCCCGCCCTGCTCTGAGCGCCCGCCCTGCTCTGAGCGCCCGCCCTGCTCCGAGCGCCCGGGCTGGTCCGAGCGCCCGCCCTGCGCCGGGCCCGGCCGGCGGCGCGCTAGTCGGGGCCGTCGGCCAGCCAGGTCGCGACCGCCAGCGGGTCGGCGCCGGGCAGCCGCCGGCACAGCGCCCGGACCAGGTCGGGGCGGGTGGTCAGCACCCGCGCGGCGGCGGTACGCCCCAGCCGCCCGGCGGCCAGCGCGACGCCGACCAGCGCGTCGGCGTCCCCGGGGTCCCCGGCGAGCCGGCGGCGGTATCCCGCCAGGGCGCCGCCGGCGTCCCCCGCCGCGTACGCCCGGTCGGCGTGGTCCACCCGCCCCGTCGCGTCCGCCTCGCCGCTGCCCGTACCGCTGTGCTCCGTCGTCGCCAGCAGCCGCCGCCGCACCGCCGCCTCCGCGCCGGTGTCGCCGGTCGACGCGGGCCGGGCCGGGCCGGGCACGACGGCGGGTGCGGCGATCGGCGGCGGGCGCCGACCCCGCCGCCACGCGTACGCCACCTCCGCCACGCCGTCGTCGTCGGGGACCAGGTTGGCCAGCGCCCAGCGCACCGCCCCGCCGTCCGCGACGTCGCGCGCCGCCGCCTCGACCCGCGCGTCGCCGGTGGGCTGCCAGCCGCGCAGGGTGCCGGCCATCCCCGCCACGAAGGCCCGCCCGTCGTCGGTCAGCTCCGCGCTGCCGGCGAGCTGCGCGACGGCCCGCGCGGTCTGCACCCGCCAGTACGCGTACTCGAACGCGCAGCGGACGTCCTCGTGTCGTCGGCAGCGCCACACCTCGGCCACCCCGAGGTGGGCGTACGCGCCCTGCAACAGCGCGCCGACGGGGCGGGGGTCTGACCGCCACGGCGCCCGGTAGCGGGCCGGGCCGCCCGGCGAGTGCAGCGGCAGCAGATCCAGCAGCGCGCCCAGCTTGGTGTGCTGCAACTCGTGCACCAGCAGCAGCGCGAGCGTCTGCGGGTCGGCCGGCACGGAGAGCGCGATCGCACCCAGTGCGGCCCGGCTGGTGGCGCTGACCGGGTGCCCGGACGGCGGCGGCGTGAGCGGCACCAGCGTACGCAGCAGCGTGGCCAGCCCCCGGGCGTGCGCAGGCAGCCGTTCGGTCAGCCAGTGCCACGCCTGCCCGGTCAGCCGGTCGAGCCGCTCCGCCGTAGCGTCGTCCAGGCGGAGCGTCGGCGGCCGGTGGTAGCGGCTCCGGTGCGGATCCTGGTCGTCGACGAGCACCCCGGTCGGGGGCGCGTCGGGGCCCGGGGTGAGCCGGCGGCTCGGCAGCCACCCGCGTGCCGGGGCGTGCCCGTCGCCCGACCCGTCGGTGGCGTGCACGGCACCAACCGGCCCGCGCACCGACAACCCCGGCGGCGGTCGCCCGTCGCCGGCCGACCGGGGGTCGTAGCGCCGTCCCGTGCCGCGGACGAGCGCGGTGCCGGCGCCGAGCCCGACCGCGCCGCCCACCGTGGGCAGCAGCAGCGCACCCTGCGGGCAGGGCACAGCGAGCGTGAAGGCAAGGCCCGCGCGCAGGGCGGCGGCCCCCGCCAGCCCGGCCAGGTAGGCCGCGTCGGGGCGTCCGTGCAGGGCGTCCGTGGCCCAGCCGGTGACCGGCGGGTGGGCCAGGACGTGGGCGACGGCCGCCGGATCCGCCCGCTCGGCGAGGGTGAGCAGGGCGAGGCACTGCGCGGCCGGCGAACCGGTCCCACCCGCGCGGGCGGCGGCGACGGTCAGCAGCCGCCGCCGCCCGAGCTGACCGGCGCGCAGCACCTCGAGCGTGGCGTCGTCGCCGTGCCCCGCGGCGAGGCCGGCGAGCTGGGCGGGGGAGAGCACCACCGACTCACCGCCCCAGGGCAGGCCGCCGGGCCGGGGCGTCGGGCGGAGCGGCCAGGGCGCGGCGGCGCAGGGCGTCGACGTCCGCGGCCACCACCCGTCGTACGTGCTCGATCAGCCGGTAGAGGTCGGGGCAGTAGACCGACGGGTGCGCGAATCCGGCGCCGGCGCGGAAGCGGTGCGCGTACAGGCCGCCACCGCAGGCGCTGAGCACCGGGCAGGCCCGGCAGGCGGCGGCCAGGGCGGCCGGACCGGTCGGCCGGCCCGCCAGCGACGGGTGCCGCAGCGCCTCGTCGAAGGAGTGACGGAAGACGTCGAGGCCGGTACGCATCGACGCGTCGTCGGTCGTCTTCAGGGTGTCGGTGCCCTCGATGGTGCCGTCGGTCTCGATCGTCATGACGTCCGGCTCGGCGAAGCCCACCGCCCGGGTGCCGCTGCGGCCGCCGAGCACCAGCGCGATCAGCGACTCGAACAACCGGATCCCGGTGCGGCGGGGCGTCGTGGCGTACCAGCGGTCGAAGACGGCCACCAGCCAGTCGCCGTACGGGGTGTCGGTGCCGCCCGGCTGGCGCCCGGGCGGGGGAGTGCTCCAGTTGCCGTGCGGCAGCAGCAGGTCCAGGCGGGGCGGGTCGAACGCGAGCAGCGACTCGTAGACGCCCACCGGGTCGTTGGCCAGGTCGACCGTGCAGAGCAGTCCCGCCCAGCGGGACCGGTGCCGTGGGCCGCCGAGCAGCCGCAGCGCGGCGGCCACGTCGGCGAAACTGCCCCGTCCGTCGGGGTAGCGGCGGTGCAGGTCGTTGGCGGCCCGGCCGCCGTCGAGGCTCACCCCGACGTCGATGTCGTGGCGGTGGCACAGCGCCAGGAACTCCTCGTCCAGCAGCACGCCGTTGGTCTGCACGCCGACGTCGAGCGCCGCGCCGGGGGGCAGTGCCGCCCGCAGGGTGCGTACGGTCCGGTCGAGGGTCGCCGGACCGGCCAGCAGCGGCTCGCCGCCGTGCAGCACGACGCGTACCCGGTCGGGGCCGTGCCGTGCCAGGTGCTCGCCGAGGCGCCGCGCGACCTGGGCCACGGTGCCCGGCGCGATCACCCGGGGCCGCTCCCGCCACCGCTGGTCGGCGCTGCGGTAGACGTAGCAGTGGTCGCACGCCAGGTTGCAGCGGCTGTGCACCTTGAGCACGAGCTGCCGGACCCGGGCCGGCGGCGCCGCGCCGGCCACCGGGGCGGACCCGCAGGACCCCGCCGCCGGGCCCGAAAGGTCGTGCCCGATCGGCGGACGGGCGTGGTCAGGGTGGGGTGGGGCGGCCGACGTCGGGGCGTCGGCGGACACGTCAGAAGCTCGACTCGAACGCCGACACGTCGAGCTGCCGGCCCGGCTCGTCGCCGGCCACGAGCGTGGCCAGCACGTGGGCCAGCACGCCGTCGCCGGCGCCGGCGAGGAGGTCGGCCAGCGGTATGTCCCCCAGCCGTACCAGGGCGGCCCCCGCGTCCACCGACGGTGGCGGCAGCTCGGTCTCAGCCACGGTGGACCGTCCGGCGACCGTGTGTCCTGCTGCGCGTCATCGCTGCGCTCACCCCGCCTTTTCTACACCATCGGGTGCCTGCCCCGACGGCCCGACACCGCGCCCCGGGGCGCGCGTCGGCGGCACCACGACGGCCCCGGCCGACCGACTGGCCGCCGGTGTGTCCGGCGACAGGGACGCGTCCGGCGGCGCGCGGTGACAGGTGGTGGATCCGGGTGGCACCGGCACTGCCCGGGACCGCGATGACCGGTGACATCCCGCCTCCCGTCGGCGTCGGTGTCCGAAGCATAGGGGCGCGGCGGCCTCCGCAGCGACCACCGTCCGTAAACCCGACTCAGGGTCTGTCGTACCCGTGGTCCATGATCCTTGTCGTCACAGCGACGCCGGCGACCCCTCCGGCGTGCGGATGGTCATGGGCGGCGCCGGGAGCGGCGGACGGGAGGTCGGACAGTGGCTGACGCGGAACGGACCGCGTGGCGACGGCGCAGCACGGTGCGGGTGGTGCCGCCCGCGCGGCCCCGCAAGCTGGCCAAGGTGCCCTTCCTGGAGCTGGCCGACGGGCGGTTGCAGGGCGTGGTCTCCAGCGGGTCGGACGTCGACCGGGTCTACGTCTCGTCGATCGCCTCCGGCACCCACGCCTACCACTGCAGCACCAACAACAACCGCCCCTGCGGCGGGCTGCGCGGCGTGCCGTGCAAGCACCTGCACGCCCTGGCCGACGAGGCACTGCTCCAGTACGGCGCCGACCGGGTCGCCCGCTACCTGCGGGTCGACGTCGGCGCGGGGGTGGACACGGCCCGGGAGCTGCTGGCCGCCCTCGACGGGCGGCACGAGCCGACCCCCGCCGCCGTCGTGTTCAGTCGCTTCCTGCGCCACTTGTCCTACCTGGAGCTGCCCGGCAGCGCGGTCCCGCTGCCCGAGCTGCACTGGTTCCCGGCCACCGGGGCGGGCCGCTGATGCTCGGCACGCAGCTCGCCGTCCTGCGCGACGGCGCCCCGACCGGCCTGACCGACGCCCTCGACCTGGTCGCCGGCCTCGACGACGCCCTGCTGCGCGGCCTCGCCCGGGTGGGTGAGGCCGACGCCGCCGCGCTGGCAGCCCTGGCCGGCGCGCTGACCGCAACCCCGCTCGGCGACCGGCTCGCCGAGGCGGTGGCCAAGGTGACCGCCGGCTCGGTGGCCGAGGAACACCTGCTCGCCCTTGCCGGCGCCCGGTGCGCGCTGCTCGGCGCCGCCCACGACGCGCTGCTCGGGCAGCTCGACACCGCGCTGGGTCGGGCCCGCGCCTCCTGGGCTCCCGGCCCGGTCGAGGCCCCGGGCACCGGGTCCGGGGCCCGCGTCGGCGCCCGCGCCTGGTTGCACGAGGTGGCGGTGACCGGGTGGGGCGGCGTCGACCACGAGCTGGTGGCCGCCGCAGGGGCGCCGGTCGAGGCCGCCCTCGCCGAGCCCGGCCTGCGCAGGCTGGCGGTGCTGCTCGACGGGCTCGCCGCCGAGCTGCGCGCCTGCGTGCCGGTCGCCACGATGGCGCAGCCGCCGCTGCGGCGCTGGGCCGACCTCTGGGCCCGGGGCGTGCTGCTCGCCCAGGACCCGGCGGCTGCGTCCGTCCCGTCCACCGTCGAGGAGGTCTCCGGGCGGCTGCTCGTGCTCGGCGTCGACGTGCACGAGCACGACACCGCCGTGCAGGCGCAGGTGCACGCGATCCTCGAACCGGCAGACGGCGGGCCGCCGCGGCTGGTCCGCTGCGCGGTCGGCGCGGTCAAGGTGGAGACGATCGTCGGGCCCGCGCTGTGGCGGCTGCTGGACGCCCATCCCGTGCTGCTGGCCGCGCTGGCCGAGCGGCGCAGCCTCACGGTCACCGGTCTGCCGCTGCACGGGGCGGACCTGCTCTGGCACGACGACCGGGTGCGACCCGGCGAGCCGGCCGACCCGTTCGCCACCGCCCGGGTCCTGTTGCCGACGGCCGTCGCGGCAGCACCGGCGCCCCTGGAGCGGCACCCCGTCGGGATCGCCGAGCCCGTGCTGGTGGAGGGCTACACCGTGGGTGACGACGACGGCACGACGACCTTCGACATCGGCGGCCAGCCGATCGCCGTCGCCGTCGACCGGCTGCCGTCCTGCGGACCGCTCACCCCCGAGCTGGTGGCCGCCTCGTCCGCGTGCCTCGGCCTGATCCGGTGGGACGACGGGCGGTGGTCGCTGCAACCCCTGGCGGTGCAAGCCACCGTCAAACGCCAGCCGGTCGAGGCGCACACCGGCGACTGGGCGGGAGGGGTCACCGACCCGAAGATCGCCAAGGCCGAGGCCAAGGCGGGCGACGCCGTGGCGGTGCTGCGCGAGCGCGCGGGACGGTTGCTGCGCCGATGAACGACTCCCCGACCCCCGCGGACCTCGCCGACGCCAACCGGCGCCAGGTGCTCTACTGGCGGCTGCTGGCCCGGCTCTTCGACCCCGACGAGCAGCCCACCCTGGAGTCGGCCAGCATGGCGGTCGTCGAGGACCTCGGGCTGCCGGCCGCCCTGCTGGATCCGGCGGTGTCGGTGGACACCGTCGTCCAGCGCTTCCCGGCCGTCGCCGACGAGCTGCGCGGCCTGCTCACCCCGACGCCCGACGCCCCTGCGGCCGCCGACCTTCCCGACACGCCGGCTGGCGGCCTGCCCGCCGAGCCGGCTCCCGGGGCCGCCGCGTCGGCTCCCGAGCTGCCCGACGGGCCCGCGCCCGGCGTCGCCAGCACTGCGGCGTCCGGCGAGGCCGACACGCCGGACGCCGACCCTGCCACCGCGCCTGCCGTCGAGGCGGGTGGCGACGGGCCGCCGGGTGCGCCGGGTGCGCCCGGCACCGCCGAGGTACGCCGCGCCGCGCTGGTGTCGAAGCTGCTGCTCAACGTGTTCGCCACCGGCCACGGGGCGGTCGACGCCGGCCAGTTGGCCCGGTGGCAGTCCGACGCCGGCTGGTTCGAGCAGGCCCTCGGGATGGAGCCCGGCGGGCTGCGCCGACAGGGCGGCGGCGACGGTCTCGGCGGGGTGCTGGCCGGCATCGAGGGCGACCTCGTCCGCCGGATGCACCTGCGGGAGGTGTTGGCCGACCCGGTGCTGGCCAGCCGGCTGACGCCCAGCATGTCGCTGATCGAGCAGCTGCTGCGGGACAAGGCCAACCTCTCCGGGGTGGCCCTGGCCAACGCCAAGGCGCTCATCCGCCGGTTCGTCGACGAGGTCGCCGAGGTGCTGCGTACCCAGGTCGCGCAGACCAGCGTCGGCGTCGTCGACCGGTCCGTGCCGCCGAAGCGGGTCTACCGCAACCTCGACCTCGACCGCACCATCTGGCAGAACCTGACCAACTGGAGCCCGGAGGACGAGCGCCTCTACGTCGACCGGCTCTACTACCGGCAGACGGCCCGCCGGGTCACGCCGGCCCGGCTGATCGTGGTGGTGGACCAGTCGGGCTCGATGGTCGACTCGATGGTCAACTGCACGATCCTCGCGTCGATCTTCGCCGGCCTGCCCAAGGTGGACGTGCACCTGATCGCGTACGACACGCGGGCGCTCGACCTCACGCCGTGGGTGCACGACCCGTTCGAGGTGCTGCTGCGCACCAAGCTGGGCGGCGGCAACGACGGCCCGGTCGCGATGGCGCTGGCCCGCCCCAAGATCGTCGAGCCGAAGAACACGGTCATGGTGTGGATCTCGGACTTCTACGAGTTCAACCGCTCCCAGCCGCTGTTCGACGGCATCGAGGCGGTGCACCGCTCCGGGGTGCGGTTCATCCCGGTCGGCTCGGTCAACAGCTCGGGCCAGCAGAGCGTCAACCCCTGGTTCCGGCAACGCTTCAAGGACCTGGGCACACCGGTCATCTCCGGTCACATCCGCAAACTCGTCTTCGAGCTCAAGAGCTTCCTCACCTAGGAGAACAACCCCTCATGTCCGAGATGCTCCGTGCCCCCGCCGAGGTCAAGTACGCCGAGGAACTCGACTTCCTGGAGTCGGTCGACACCGATCCGAAGCCGTTCTCGTGGCGGCTGAGCCCGCGGATGGTCCGCCTGTTCATCCTCGGTTCGGAACGGGCCGACGGGCTCGACCGGGAGATCGCGCAGAAGTGGTTCGGCGACCGCACGTTCGTCGAACGCAGCATCGTGACCCTGGCGTCGGACCGGGGCCTGCTGCTGATCGGCGACCCGGGCACCGGCAAGAGCTGGCTGGCCGAGCTGCTGTCCGCCGCCGTCTGCCGCAACTCGACCCTGGTGGTCCAGGGCACCGCCGGCACCACCGAGGACCACATCAAGTACTCGTGGAACGTCTCCATGGTCATCGCGCGGGGCCAGTCCCGGGAGTCGATGATTCCCTCGCCCATCATGACGGCGATGGAGCAGGGCACCGTCGGCCGGTTCGAGGAGCTGACCCGCTCCACCAGCGACGTGCAGGACGCGCTGATCTCGATCCTGTCGGAGAAGTACGTCTCCATCCCGGAGCTGGACCACGACAACATCGTCTTCGCCAAGCCCGGCTTCTCGATCATCGCCACCGCGAACAGCCGGGACCGGGGCGTGAACGACCTCTCCTCCGCGCTCAAGCGGCGGTTCAACTTCGTCCGGATCCCCGTGGTGACCAACAAGCGCAGCGAGGCCGAGATCGTCCGCTTCCGCACCGAGGAACTGCTGCGCCGCCACCAGATCACGCTGGACGTGCCGCCCACCCTGCTCGACATCCTGTTGCAGAGCTTCGCCGACCTGCGCGCCGCCGCCACCTCGGCGACCAGCGACGACGAGAAGCTGGAGTCGGCGCTGTCCACTGCCGAACAGATCGGCGTCCTCGAGGACGCCATCCTGCACAGCCAGTTCTTCGGCGACCGCACCCTGCGCGCCGCGACGCTGGCCGGGTCGCTGGTCGGCTCGCTGGCCCGGCGCAGCCCCGAGGACCTGGCGATCCTCAACAAGTACCTGCACGGGGTGGTCGAGCCGCGCGCCAAGCAGGACGGCGGCTGGGAGGGCTTCCTCGACGGTGGCCGCCAGGCGATCGCCGCCCTGTCGTGACCGCCCCCACCACCGCCGGGCCCTTCGGCGCGCTGCGCGAGCAGCTCACGGCCGCCGCCGGCGCATTCGCCGGCAGCTCGGGCGCCGTCGCGGAGATCCTCGCCGGCATCGTCGACGACGTCGACCGCGCCCTCGGCGAGGAACTGGAGATCTTCCCGGTCTGCCACCACTCCCCGGCGTCCGCGCTGGCCATGGTCCGCAGGCTGCGCGCGAAGCAGCCGAAGGTGATCTACCTGGAGCTCTGCGAGGACCTCCAGCCGCTGCTGGGCGAGCTGCGCAACTGCAGTCTCCCGGTGGCCGTGCAGGCCTTCGCCTCGGAGCTGGACGGCTTCCCGGCCGACTGGGGGCCGCTCAGCGTGGTCGCGCCGATCACCGAGGCCAGCGCCGAATACCAGGCCATCGCGTACGCGCTGGAGACGCCGGGCGTCGAGCTGGTGCTGGTGGACCGCTCCACCGACCACGTCTTCCAGTGGTCGCCGCGCCGCCCCGCCGACGCCGCCGACGAGGCCCCGGCCGGCGGGGACGTCGAGGCCGCCGCGCCGGCGGGGGAGGAGGCTGCCCTGCACGGCGACGCGGTCGGGGTCGAGATCGGCGACCTGCGGCCCCGCTTCGCGGAGCTGGAGGCCTACCTGCTGCACCACGGCAAGGTCCGGCACTGGTCGGAGTGGTGGGACCAGTACGTCGAGCAGCCGCTGGCCGACGCCGACCACGACACCTACCGGCAGGTGATGGTGCTGATCGGCAGCCTGTTCCGGCGGCTGCGCCCGGCCGGGGCGGACCGGCAGGACCGCGACGAGGACCGCGAGCGCTACATGTGGACCCGGATGCGTCAGCACCTCGCCGCCTCCGGGGCCGACCCCGCCGACTGCCTCTACGTCTGCGGCGCGTTCCATGCCGCCAGCCGGGTGGAGCAGTTCGGGCTGCGGGCCGACGCCCCCTTCGAGATCGGCCCGCGCACCGGCACCCGGTGGCACTACGGGCTCATCCCGTCCAGCCACTCCGCCATCGAGGCGCAGTTCGGCCTCGCGCCCGGCTCGGTGTCGATCGCCTCCGCCACCTGGACGAAGGCGGTCGCCCGCACCAAGCTGAGCCCGTTCCGGCTGGAGGGGCAGCGGGGCGGCCGGACCCGCACCGGTGGCCGCCGCCGCGCCACCCCGGCGCCCGTGCCCGCCGCCGGGGTCGCCGACCGGCTCTCCGGCTACCTGGCGCAGCCGCCGGCGACGCAGAGCCTGGACGAGGCGGAGCTGCGCGGCTGGTGCGTCGACATCGTCCGGCTGGCCCGGCGCAACGGCTACCTGGCCAGCACCGCCGACGCGATCGCCGTCTTCGAGACCTCGATCCTCCTCGCCGGCCTGCGCAACCGCGCGCGTCCCACGCCGTACGACTTCGCCGACGCGGCGGTCACCTGCATCGAGAAGGACGTCGTCCCGGGCCGCCGGGACGTCCGCCGGCTCTGCGAGATCCTGTTCGGCGGCGACCGGGTCGGCCAGGTGGGCTACGAGGCCCTTCCGCCGCTCGCCCGCGACGTCCACGACCGGCTCGCCCCGCTCGGGCTGGACCTGGAGAAGCGTACGATCCAGCGGGCCCTGGTGGACCTGCGGGCCAATCCCGAGCTGGTGCCCTGCTCGGATCTGCTGTGGCGGCTGCGGCACCTGCTGCCCCGCGACGCGGTCCGGCCCATCATGGGCGAGCGCCGGCTGGGGCAGCGCTCGATCCAGGAGAGCTGGGACCTGGCCCTCGGCCGCAGCCAGCGGGCGCTGATCGAGCTGGGCTACGAGGGGGTGACCGTCGAGCAGGTGCTGGAGCAGCGCCTGCGCCGCGCCGTGCGGGGCCCGGCGGCGACGGCCTCGGTCGCGCTGGAGGCCGTGGAGGACGCCATCCGGCTGCTCGACAGCCCGCGCCTGGTCGACGAGCTAGGCAACCGGGCGGTGGAGCTGCTCGCCGCCGAACGCACCGTCGACGACGCCCCCGAGGTGCTGCGCCGGATCCGGCGGCTGCTGGCCCACCACCGCGCCACCGGGCCGCTGCCGGCCTGGTGCGAGGCGTTCGTGACCACCGGGTACGCGCACTACTGCACCCTGCTGCCCACCGCGTTCCTCGACGAGGAGAGCGGCGTGCGTCAGGTCGGCGCCATGCTGGGCTTCCTGTTCGGCATGGAGAGTCTGGCGCTCTCCCTGGGCTGCGACCGGTCCCAGCTTGAACTCGCCGTCGCGCAGTCCCATCCGGAGACGCCGGCCAAGGTGGCGCTGCTCTGGGCCGCCCGGCACCAGTTGGGCCTGCTGCCCCTGGCCGAGTTGCGCGAGCGGTGCGCCGCGCTGCTCGCCAACCCGCTGGTGGTGCCCGCCTTCCCGCAGTACCTCAGCGGCTTCGTGCAGGCCCTGGAGCCGGTGCCGGGGCTCGCGCCGTTCGTCGTGGAGGTGATGTCGTCCGCGTTCGCCCGGTTGCCCGACCCGGTCCTGCTGCCGTGGCTGCCCACCCTGATCACCACGCTGCGCGAGCACGGCGCGGAGCTGGTGCCGCTGCTGGTGCGGGAGGCGGGGCGTACGTTCCCCGGCTCGCTGGCGGCGCTGGACGCCTGGGTGCCGCCGTGGTCGAGGCCGACGTCACCGCCGGCGCCGGCGGTCCCCGCCGCCGTGTCCGGGCCGGTCGCCGCCCTGCTGGCGGCCAACCCGCAGAGCGTGGACGCCGTCGCCGCGCTGCTCGGTTGCGCCGGCGGCTGGCGCGAGGTGGACGCCGCCACCACCGCCGTTCCCGCCGGCCTGACCGCGCTGCTGGCAGCGCATCCGGAGTCCGTCGACGCCGTGGCCGACCTGCTGGCGGCCACCCCGCGCTGACCGGCGCCGACCGCTGGCGGACCGATTTTCCGGCGGGTTGTCGATCCTGGCCCGCTCCGTTCGTGTGAAGGATGAGAGGCCGGCGGCGCCGCCGGCCGCCGACGTGAGGAGGGGCCATGAAGCAGTACCTGCTCAGCATCCACCAGCCCGACGGTGACGGGCTGCCGGACCCGGAGTTCCTGGCCGGGGTGATGCGCGAGCTGGGGGCCATCCGGGAGGAGCTGGAGGCGTCCGGCTGCTGGGTGTTCGGCCAGGGGCTGCACGCGCCCGACACGGCGACCGTGCTGCGGCCGTCCGACGGCGAGGTGCTGGTCACCGACGGGCCGTTCGTGGAGGGCAAGGAACACCTCGGCGGGATCACCATCCTCCGGGCGCCCGACCTCGACGCCGCGCTGGCGTGGGGGCGCCGGTACGCGCTGGCCACCACCCTGCCGATTGAGGTGCGCCCCTTCCAGGGCGAGAGCTGACCATGCCCGACGTGGAGGCGGTGTTCCGCGCGGAGTACGGCCGCGCGGTCGCCGTCCTGGTCCGCCTCCTCGGCGACATCGACCTCGCCGAGGAGACGGTGCAGGAGGCGTTCACGGTGGCGGTGGCGCGGTGGCCCGAGACCGGGCCGCCGCCCAGCCCGGCCGGCTGGATCAACACCACCGCCCGGAACCGGGCCGTCGACCGGCTGCGGCGGGAGGCCTCCCGCGCCGACCGGCACGCCCAGGCCGCCCTGCTGCACGTCCGCGACGTACCAGCCGAGGAGGGACCCGTGCGCGACGACCGGCTCCGCCTGATCTTCACCTGCTGCCATCCGGCGCTCGGCCCCGCCGCCCGGGTCGCGCTGACCCTGCGGCTGCTGGGCGGGCTGGGCACCGCCGAGATCGCCCGGGCGTTCCTGGTGCCGGAGGCGACCATGGCACAGCGGATCGTCCGGGCCAAGGCCAAGATCCGCGACGCCGGGATCCCGTACCGGGTGCCCGGCGACGCCGACCTGCCGGACCGGCTCCCGGCCGTGCTGGCCGTGCTCTACCTGATCTTCACCGAGGGGCACACCGCCAGCTCCGGCGACCGGCTGGTCCGCGACGACCTGTGCGCCGAGGCGATCCGGCTCGGCCGGCTGCTGGTGCGGCTCATGCCGGACGAGCCCGAGGCGCTGGGGCTGCTGGCGCTGATGTTGCTCACCGAGGCGCGCCGCCCCGCCCGCACCACGGCCGACGGCGCGCTGGTGCCGCTGCCCGAGCAGGACCGCCGTCGGTGGGACGCCGGGCTCGTCGGCGAGGGGCAGGCCCTGGTGCGCCGCTGCCTGCGCCGCGACCGGCCGGGGCCGTACCAGATCCAGGCCGCGATCGCCGCCGTGCACAGCGACGCGCCCGACGCCGCCGGCACCGACTGGGCGCAGATCCTCCGGCTGTACGACCAGCTCACCGCGTGCGCCCCGGGGCCGGTGGTGGCGTTGAACCGGGCCGTCGCGCTTGCCGAGGTGGCCGGGCCGGCAGCGGGGCTGGCGGCCGTCGAGCGGCTCGACCTGGCCGGGTACCACGTGTTCCACGCCGTCCGGGCGGACCTGCTGCGGCGGCTCGGCCGGGCGGGGGAGGCGGCGCGGGCGTACCGGACGGCCGCCGAGCGGACGGACAACGCGGCCGAACGCGCCTTCCTGGACAGCCGGGCGACCTCGGTGCTGACGGGTGGATGACGCCCTCGCCCCAGGCGTTTGCCCAGGCAGTGGGCCGGGAATTCGGGTCGTCCGGCAGCGCGGCGCCCGGCGCGTCGCCCGACGAACGGACGCGAGCGCCCATGACGTACCGTCCGGCACTTGCCACCGCTTCCGACCAGACCACGCTGACGCTCGGGGTCGAGGAGGAGTACCTCCTGCTCGACCCGCAGACCGGGGAGAGCCTGCCGGTCGCCGACCGGGTGCTCACCGCCCTGTCCGGCAGCGCGCGGGACCAGAGCCGGCAGGAGTTCCGGCACAGCATGGTGGAGATGGTCACGCCGGTCACCGCCGACCTGGCCGAGCTGCGCGCGCACCTGGTGGCGCTGCGCCGCTCCGTCGGCGACGCGGCCGAGGCCGCCGGGGCGCGGCTCGTCGCGGTCGGTGCCACGCCCGTGCACGAGCCGCACCGGACGGTGCCGGACAAACCGCGCTACCACGCCATGTCCCGCCGGTTCGGGCCGGTGGCGCACGACCCCGCCGTCTGCGGCTGCCACGTGCACGTCGGGATGCCCGACCGCGAACTGGCCATCCAGGTCTGCAACCACCTGCGCCCCTGGCTGCCGGTGGTACAGGCGATCACCGCCAACTCGCCGCTGCACGACGGACGCGACACCGGGCACGCCAGTTGGCGCTCCATGCAGCTGGAACGCTGGCCCAGCATCGGGCCGACCCCGCACTTCGAGTCGGTCGCCGACTACGACGCGACGGTGGCGGAGCTGATCGACGCCGGGATCATGCTCGACGCGGCAATGGTCTACTGGTACGCGCGCCCGTCGGCCGCGTACCCCACGGTGGAGGTGCGGGTGGGCGACGTCTGCCCGGCGGTGGACGACACCGTGCTGGTCGCCGGGCTGGTCCGCGCACTCGTCGCGACGATGGCCGACGACGCCCGCGCCGGGGTCCCCGCCCGACGGATCCGGGACTGCCTGGTCTCCGCCGCGCACTGGCGGGCTGCGCACGACGGGCTGGAGGGTGACCTGATCGACCTGCGCGCCGGCGTCGCCCGTCCCGCCTGGGACCTGGTCGGCGAGCTCGTCGACACGGTCGCGCCGGCCCTGGCCCGCCACGGCGACCTCGACTACGTACGCGACCAGCTGGTCCGGCTGCGGCGCGACGGCAACGGCGCCACCCGGCAGCGCCGGGTCATGGCCCGTACCGGCGACGACGTGCGCGCCGTCCTGGACCACCTGGCCGCCGAGACCCGCGCCGCCTGACCCGCGCGCCGTCTGACCCGCGCGCCGTCTGCCCGCGCGCCGTCTGACCCGCGCGCCGTCTGACCCGTCCCGCCCGGCGGCGAGCCGCGGGCCGGTGGCGGCCGCGGGCCGGTGGCGTCAGCTGGCCGGTGGAACACCACGGGTCTCACCCGGCGGTGGAGGGACCCGTGGTGTTCCACTCGTGGGCTCGACGGCGTCGCCGCAGCCCGGCGACCGGGGTGCGGGCGTCGGACGGGAGGCGGTCAGCGGACGGGAGGCGGTCAGCGGACGTCGTGGGACTGGAGCCAGAGTTCCAGCAGGCCGAGTTGCCACAGCTTGTTGCTGCCGGCGGCGGCCTGCGCCCGGTCCGGCTCGGCGAGCAGCTCGGCGACGTACTCGCGGCGGAACAGGCCGCGCTCGCGGGCGGCGGGCGCGGCGAGGGCCTCGGCGACGAGTTGCCGCACCGGCCCGTCGACGTTGCGCAGCGCCGGCACCGGGAAGTAGCCCTTCGGCCGGTCGACCACCTCGGCGGGCAGCACCTGGCGAGCCACCTCCTTGAGCACGCCCTTGCCGCCGTCGGCCACCTTGTGCTCGGGTGGGCAGGCCGCAGCCAGCGCCACCAGGTCCTGGTCCAGGAACGGGGTGCGCACCTCCAGCCCCCAGGCCATGCTCATGCTGTCCACCCGCTTGACCGGGTCGTCGGGGAGCATCAGGTGGGTGTCCAGGCGCAGCACCGCGTCCAGCGCCGTCTGCGCGCCCGGCGCGGCCAGGTCCGCCGCGAGCAGCTCGCGGCTGGCGTCGCGGTTGCAGGCGTACGCCGGGTCCACCACCCGGCTCAGCTCAGCGTGGTCCCGGTCGAAGAACGCGTCGGCGAAGGTGGCCGCCGCGTCGTCGCGGAGCACCCGCGTGAGGGGCTGGTGGTAGCCGTAGCCGGCGAAGACCTCGTCGGCGCCCTGGCCGGACTGGGCCACCTTGACGTGTTGGGCGACCTGTTCGGAGAGCAGGTGGAAGGCGACCACGTCGTGGCTGCCCATCGGCTCGGTCATCGCGTGCACGGTCCGCCGTACCGCCGGGACCAGGTCGCCGTCGGCGAGCCGGATGCGGTGGTGGTCGGTACCGAACGTGCGGGCGACCAGGTTGGAGTAGTGGAACTCGTCGCCGGCCTCGCCGCCGCGGCTGTCGAAGCCGATGCTGAAGGTCTGCAGATGCTGCTGCCCGGCCTCGGCCAGCAGCGCCACGATCATGCTGGAGTCCAGGCCGCCGGAGAGCAGCACGCCGACGGGGACGTCGGCGACGAGCCGCCGCCGTACCGCTTCGCGCAGCGCCTCCCCGACGGCGGCCCGCCAGTCCCCGGCGTCCATGCCGGTGTGGGCGGGGTCCCGGGCGTAGTCGGGCCGCCAGTAGACGTGCTGGCGGCTGCGCCCGTCGGCCTCGACGACGCGCACGGTGGCCGGGGGTAGCTTGCGGATGCCGCGCAGGACGGTGCGGGGCGCCGGGACGATGGAGTGCCAGGAGAGGTAGTGGTGCAGCGCCACCGGGTCGATCGAGGTGTCCACGTCGCCGGCGCGCAGCAGCGCCGGCAGGGTGGAGGCGAACCGCAGCCGGCCGGGTGACTCGGCGAGGTAGAGGGGCTTGATGCCGAGCCGGTCGCGGGCCAGCACGAGCCGGCGCCGCCGGCGGTCCACCAGCACGACGGCGAACATGCCGACCAGGTGGTCGACGAACTGCTCGCCCCACTGCGCGTACGCCACCAGGACGACCTCGGTGTCGCTGGTGGAGTGGAACGTGTGCCCGGCGCCGCGAAGCTCCTCGCGCAGCTGGGGGTAGTTGTAGACGCAGCCGTTGAAGACCAGCGCCAGCCCCAGGTCGTCGCGGACCATCGGCTGGGAGCCGGCCTCGGTGAGGTCGATGATGGTGAGCCGGCGGTGCCCGAGGATCACCCAGCCGTCGTCGAAGAGGCCCTCCCCGTCGGGGCCCCGGGAGCGCATCGCCTCGGTCATCCGGGTCACCGCGCCGGCGTCCGGCGTCGATCCGTCGAACCTCGCCTCGCCACTGATGCCGCACATCGTCAGCGGTCACCGGGCTTGCCGGGCATCCGACCCACCGTGATCACTCCTGTCGGCGTCGCAGGTGTGCCGGGCCGCCCGCTCGGGGGACCCGGTCCCGTCGGCAGGACGGGTGGCTGGGCTACCCGCCGCCGGGAGCGGCAAACCCCGGCGGTGCCCGGTAGCGCGCCCCGGCGGGCGCCGGGCGGTGAGCGGGCGGAAGGCCGGGCAGGGGCGCGGGGACGGCGCCGGGCGGTGGGCGGGCGGTCAGTCGCGCAGCGTACGCAGGATGCGGGCGAGCTGGACCCGGTCGGCGGGTGCGAGGCGGCCGAACAGTTCCTCGGCGGCGGCCCGGCGGGCGGCGTGGATGGCGGCGCCGGCGCGCGTGCCCTCCTCGGTCGGCGCGACCAGGGTGGCACGCCGGTCCGCCGGATCGGGCCGGCGCCGCACGAGCCCCCGCGTCTCGAGGTCGTCCACGACCTCGGTGGCGGAGCGCGGGGCGATGCGCAGGTGCTCGGCGAGCGCGCTGAGCCGCAACGCGCCGTGCCGGATCAGCACGCCGAGGGCCCGGGACTGGCCGGGCGTCACGTCCCAGGGCGCGAGCGCCTCGCCGGTGCGGTGGCGCAGCCGCCGGGTCACCGCCCGGAACGCCTCGGCCAGGCCGTCCTCGGTGCTGTCGGTGTCTGCCGTCACGGGGAATACCGTAGCAGCGGAAGCTGTTGGTCCCTCATGTTGAGGTAACCTCAGCATATCCGACGTGAGGAAGTATCCCTTGGAACCCGTCCCCTCCGGCCGCGACCGCGGCCCCCGCAAGGTCAGCGCCGCCGAGAAGGCGCAGGCCCGCCAGGTGTCCCTGCGGCGCATCGGCGTCCTGTTCGCCCGACACCGGGCGGCGCTGGCCACCGTCACCGCGATCATCGTGGTCTCCTCGGTGCTCGCCATGGCCTCGCCCTTCCTGCTCCGCGCCGTGATCGACCGGGCCCTGCCCGAGCGCGACCTGCCGCTGCTGGCCTGGCTGGTGGCCGGCATGGTCGCCGTCGCCGCCGTGACCTCGGTGCTCGGCGTGCTCCAGACCTGGATCTCCACCCGGGTCGGCCAGCAGGTCATGCACCGGCTGCGCACCGACGTCTTCACCCACCTGCAACGGCAGTCCCTGGCGTTCTTCACCCGCACCCGCACCGGCGAGGTGCAGTCCCGCATCACCAACGACATCGGCGGCATGCAGAGCGTGGTCACCTCGACCGCCACCTCGATCGCGGCCAACCTGACCACCGTCGTCGCCACGGCGGCGGCGATGGTCGCGCTCTCCTGGCGGCTCTCGCTGGTCTCGCTCGTCGTGCTGCCGCCGGCCATCTGGCTGACCCGACGCGTCGCCCACCTGCGCCGCGAGATCACCGCGCAGCGCCAGCGCGAACTCGCCGACCTCAACGTCACCGTCGAGGAGGGGCTGTCCGTCAGCGGCGTGCACCTGGCCAAGACGCTGGGCACCGGTCCCGCCCTGGCCGCCCGCTTCGCCGCCTCGTCGGACCGCCTGGTCGACCTGGAACTGCGCTCCGAACTCGCCGGCCGCTGGCGGATGGCCACCATGAGCGTCGTCTTCGCCGCCATCCCGGCGGTCATCTACCTCAGCGCCGGGCTGCCCGGCGCCGCCGGCACGCTCAGCATCGGCACCCTGGTCGCCTTCACCGCGTTGCAGGGCGGGCTGTTCCGCCCCCTGATGGGCCTGCTCAACGTCGGCGTCTCCGTGACCGCCTCGTTGGCGCTGTTCGCCCGGATCTTCGAGTACCTGGACCTGCCGGTCGAGGTGGACGACCCCGCCGAGCCGGTCGACGTCGACCCGCGCCGGATCCGGGGCGAGTTGCGCCTGAGCGACGTCACCTTCCGCTACCCGGGCAGCGACACCGCCGCCGTCGCCGGGATCACCCTCGACGTGCCGGCCGGCAGCGGCCTGGCGCTGGTCGGCGAGACCGGCTCCGGCAAGAGCACCCTGGCCGCGCTGATCAGCCGCCTGCACGACCCGACGAGCGGCCGGATCACCGTCGACGGCGTGGACCTGCGCGACCTGCGCCTGGCCGATCTGGCCGCGATCGTCGGCGTGGTCAGCCAGGAGACGTACCTGCTGCACACCACCGTGCGGGAGAACCTGCGCTACGCCCGCCCGGACGCCACCGACGCCGAGATCGAGGCCGCCGCCCGCGCCGCCCAGATCCACGACCTGATCGCCGGGCTGCCCGACGGGTACGACACCATGGTCGGCTCGCGGGGACACCGCTTCTCCGGCGGCGAGAAGCAGCGTCTCGCGATCGCCCGTACGCTGCTGCGCGACCCGCGCATCCTGATCCTCGACGAGGCCACCAGCGCGCTGGACACCGAGACCGAGCGCGCGGTGCAGCGGGCGTTCGACGAGGTGGCCCGGGGGCGTACCACCATCACCATCGCGCACCGGCTCTCCACGGTGCGCAACGCCGACCGGATCGCCGTGCTCGACCACGGCCGGATCGTCGAGTCCGGCAGCCACGACGGCCTGCTGGAGCGCGCCGGCCGCTACGCCACCCTGGCCGCCTGACGTGTCAGGGTCCGGACTCCTGGGCACGCCAGGGGTGTGCCCTGCCGATGGCTGACCGGCGGGCGCGGCGCCGTCAGGCCAGTGCGGGAAGGATGACCCGTTCCAGCACCGTGAGCGGGGTCCGCCACTGGTCGGGGTCGTCGTAGTTGCCGGCGGTGATGGCCACGGCGAGGTCCAGGTCGGGCAGGACGAACAGGCGTTGGCCGCCGTTGCCCATGCCCGCCACCAGCCGATGGCCCTCGATGGATTCGATGTACCACTGGTAGCCGTACCGCGCGCCCCAGCTGGTCTGCAGGCGTGGCTGGAGCATCGTGTGGATCCAGTCGGCGGGGACGATCCGCTGACCGTCCCAGGTTCCCTCGGCCAGCACCAGCTCGCCGATCCGGGCCAGGTCGCGGGGCGTGAGTCGCAGCCCGGACGCGGCGGAGGCCACTGCGTCCGCGCCGGTCATCCAGTCGAAGCTGCCGATGCCCAGCGGCCCGAACAGCACGGCCTGCGCGTACTGCGGCAGCGACTGCCCGGTGCCGTCGGCGATCAGCCGGCCGAGCAGAGCCGTGGCACCGCCGCAGTAGGTCCACCGGGTGCCGGGCGGCTCGAGGATCGGCCGCTCCAGGACGTACCTGTACCGGTCCGGCGCCAGCTCCATCGCGATCTCGGCGTTGGCCGGGCTGTTGTACGGGAGATCTTCGCACCATTCCACGCCCAACGACATCGTCAGTGCGTGCTCGACGGTGAGCCGGGCGCGCCAGGGGTCGGCCGCCAGGTCGGGGTACTGCGGGAACCGGTGCAGGAGCGGCTCCGCCGGCGGCGGGACCAGCCCTTCGCCGAGCGCGATGCCGTACAACAGGACGGTCACGCTCTTGGTGACGGACCGGATGTCGTGCAGGACCCCGGGCCCGAACTCGACGACGCCCAGCGAGTCGCCCCAGGCGAAGTCCTCACCAGCCCCGTAGTACTCCAGCACGGTGTGACCACCGCGAACCGCCGCGACGGTGTGCAGACCGCCGACCTGGCCAGCTCGAAGTATGTCGTCGAGACGGTCACGCAACTGCGTCGTCATGGGCACTCCGAGGGGGCGATGCCGGCCAGCGGAACAGCATGCTCGTTATACCGGAGTTTCCGCTCTTCAGGCGACCCGGCTGGGAGGGCCAAGCCCGGCCCGCCGCGCGTCCTCAGCCGCCGTGAGCCGCTCGATTTGTTCGTGGCGCCAGTCCACTGAAGTGACCTCGGACGCCCACTCCGAGCGGTTTCGATCCACTGTGGACATACGCTACGCTCTCCGCCGGGCCTGCCGACTCGATCGGTAGGTGTGGCAGAGGCAGCCACCGGCAACGGTGGCCGACGCCGCACGCAACCCGGGTGACCTGCGCGATCCGCGGACCCCGGGGCCGCTCTTGGGTGGGTTTTCCGCCGCCGCTACCTGCGCCGCCACCGCCACATCAACGAAGGATCGATTCAGTTGTACGACGCGATCGTCATCGGCGCCCGCTGTTCGGGTGCGTCCACCGCCCTGTTGCTCGCCCAGCGTGGACACCGGGTGCTCGTGGTGGACCGCTCCTCGTTTCCCAGCGACGTCATCTCGACGCACTTCCTCTGGCCGCACGGGATGTCCTACCTGAACCGGTGGGGACTGCTCGACGAGGTCCTGGCGGTCACTCCGGCGCACACCACGGTCGAGGTGGTCAACGACGGCATCTCGCTGACCGGCTCGGTGCCCACCGAACTGCTGCGCGAGTACTTCCGGGACCTGCACGGCGACGACTCGGGCGTGGTGCAGAGCTATGCGTCCGTGCGGCGCCGGGTGCTCGACGAGATCCTGGTCGGTGCGGCCGCCAAGGCCGGCGCCGAGGTGCGGACCAACTTCACCGTTCGTGAGCTGATCGTCGAGAACGGGCAGGTCGTCGGTGTCCGGGGGCGTGCGGTCGACGGAGAGCTGGTCGAAGAGCGGGCCCGGATCGTGGTCGGTGCCGACGGGCGGAACTCGTTCGTCGCCCGCACCCTCGCGTTGCCGAAGTACGACGAGCGGCCCCGCTGCACGTTCGCCTACTGGAGCTACTGGTCCGGCTTCGACCTGGGCCCGGCACAACTGCACCGGCGCGGCCGGTTGGCCTGCGCGGTGGCGCCGACCAACTTCGACCAGAACATGGTCCTGGTCTGGGGGCCGAGTGAGTGGTCGCGGGAGTTTCGCGGTGACGTGCCGGGCAACTACCAGAAGGCGTTGGACTTCGTCAGTCCGGAGCTGGGCGACGTGGTGCGCAGCAAGGGGACCAGGGAGGAACGCATCTACGGCACCCTGGACCAGTCGGCCTTTCTCCGGCCACTGCACGGGCCCGGGTGGGTGCTCGTCGGTGACGCCGAGTCGGCCAAGGACCAGTGCACCGCCATCGGCATCACCCACGCCTTCCGCGACGCCGAGCTGGTCAGCGCCGCCCTCGACCGGTGGCTCCGCGGTGACGCGTCGATCGACGAGGCGATGACCGCCTACGGGGACCGCCGCCGGAGCCAGAACGCCGCCGCCTACCACGACTACGTCTGCACCCTCGCCGAGATGCGTCCGTACCGGCACGACGAGTTGCAACTGTTCGTCGCGTTGCGGGGCAACCAGCAGGAGACCGACCGGTTCATCGCCACCCACGCCGACGTCGCGCCGGTGTCGGAGTTCTTCCAGGCCTCCAACCTCTTCCTGCTCAACGATGCCGCGAAGGAGTCCTCCGCAGACCACGCGGTCTTCGAGGACTTCGCGGAGACCTCCCGCAGCTACCAGCAGAACCTCTTCGCCTGATGATCCACCAGGGAGACGACACCGTGACCACCGAGCTGGACCAGCGTGAAGACGGCGAACTGATCGGAATCATCCTCAAGGCGGCACACTGCCGGGACTTCGAGACCATGGCGCGTACCGCGACCGAGGTCTCCGAGATGACCCGTAACTGGGCCACCCACATCCCGTGGGACGACCTCGCGTCGCTCGAAGGCGCCGACGACGAGCTGGCCCAGGTGGTCGCCGACCTCACCGAGATGTGGGAGCCGGCCCACCTGCGCAACCCCGTCGACCCCGACGAGGAGTACGCCCTGGACAAGAACGCGTACGACTTCTACCGGCCCGCCGGCCGCAACCTGCTGACCCGCACCGGGGACTTCTACGGCTGGGTGCAGGCCCGTCGACGCACGGAGACGTGGCAGTACTCGCGGGTGCTGGAGGCGGCACCGGACAGCGTCGCCCAGATCACCAACGACCTGGGCCGGCGGGCCCGCGGCATCAACTTCAACTCGCAGGACTACCTGTCGTTCAACACCCACCCGGCGATCCGGGAGGCGGCGGCCAAGGCGATGCACGACTACGGGCCGCACAGCGCCGGCTCGCCGATGGTGCTCGGCAACACCCGCATCTCCGACGATCTGGAGGCTGCCCTCGGCGACCTGGTCGGGCTCGACCACGTGACGCTCTTTCCGACCGGCTGGGCGGCCGGCTTCGGCGCGGTCGTCGGTCTGGTCCGGCAGTCCGACCACATCCTGATCGACCGGCTGGCCCACTCCTGCCTTCAGCAGGGGGCACGGGCGGCCACCCGGAACGTGGTCCGCTACGAGCACCTCAACGTCGAGGCGGTACGCCGGCACCTGACCGAGATTCGGGCCACGGACACCCGCAACGGCATCCTGGTGGTCACCGATGGGCTCTTCTCGGTGGACGCGGACTGGCCGGACCTCGTCACCCTGCAACGCGTCTGCCGGGAACACGACGCCACGCTGCTGGTCGACGTGGCGCACGACCTCGGCTCGATGGGGCCCGGCGGCACGGGTGTGCTGGGGATGCAGGATCTGCTCGGCAGCGTCGACATCGTGATGGGCGCCTTTTCCAAGACGTTCTGCTCCAACGGTGGCTTCGTGGCTTCCCACTCGCCGGCGTTGAAGCAGTACATCAAGATGTTCGGTGGCTCGCACTTCTTCTCCAACGCGTTGTCGCCGGTGCAGACCGCGGTGGTGCGGGAGGCCACCAGGATCATCCGGTCGGCCGAGGGGGACGTGCTGCGGGCCCGGCTCTTCACCGCGATCCACGCCCTGCGCGACGAGCTGACCGGCCGGGGTCTGACCTGCATGGGTGAGCCGTCACCGATCGTGCCGCTACTGATCGGCAACGAGAAGCTGGCGCGGACGGCGAACCGCCTGCTCTTCGACCGGGGGGTGCTGGCATTCATGGTCGAGTTCCCGGTGACTCCGACCGGATCGTCCCGGTTCCGGCTTCAGGTGCAGGCCGGGCACCGGCCCGAGGAGGCCCGCGAGGCGGCCCGGATCATCGAGGGCGCCATCGCCGACTCCCGGGCGTACCTCTCCAGCGCCTTCGGCAGCGCTCCCCGCTGAGAGACGTCTCTGGATCCCGGTACCGCCCAGCACCGGATCAACGCAGTGGAGGCACCCTCGGATGAGGGTGCCTCCTGCTGATCGCTTCTCGTCCGCCGAAGACGGCACTCCCGAAATCTGGTTCGGAGCGGCCCGGGTGGATCAGCTCATGCGTTGTCGAGCAGCCGTGCGGACGACCTTGGACTTCGACACCTGACGGGCCGGCCCCGTTCTCAAAACTGTCGCAGAAACAGTCTCATTATTTCGCGGCGGCCGGGTCGAGGTGGCGGTAGACGGTGGCCCGCGAGACCCCGAGCGCGGCGGCGATCTCGTCCGCCGAGTGGTCGCCCCCGGCGTGCATCCGCCGGGCCGCCTCGACCTGCTCCGGGCTCATCGCCCGTGGTCGGCCGGGCCGGCGCCGGCCCCTCGCCGCGCCGCCGGCCGCCGGGGTGCCCGCACCGCCGTCGGCCGCCGTGCCTGTGCCGCCGCTGGTCGCCGCCGTGCGGGTGCTCGCGCCGCCGGCCGTGCCCGCCCCGCCAACTTGGTCGGAGCCGCCCGCCGTGCCCGCGCCGCCGGCTTGGTCGGAGCCGGAGCCGGTCGGGTCGCCGAGCAGCCGGCGCACGCCGTCCAGCATGTCCGCCCGCAGCACCGCGTCCGGCACGTCGACGAAGAAGACGACCGGATCGCTGCACGCGGCGACCGCCTGCACCGCTCGAACCCGCTCCCGGCGCCCCGCGTCGGGCCCGGCGATCAGGTCGTTGGCGCGCATCGCGATCCGTATCAGGCGGTGGTAGGTGTCGCCCCGGCCGACGAGCGCGATGTCGTGGAAGAGCATGCCGAGTGGTCGGCGGTGGCCCAGGATGATGTCCACCCAGCCTTCCAGCACCGTCCACCGGGCCCGCTCGGCCGGCCCCTCCTCGGCTGCGTCGAGCAGCGCCTCGAAATCGGCCACCATCGGCTCGATCAGGGCGGTGAGCAGGTGCTCCTTGGTCGGGAAGTGGTAGAGGATCGCGGCCTTGGTCAGCCGCAGCCGCTCGGCGATCTGGCGCAGCGGGGTGCGCTGGTAGCCGTGCTCGGCGAACAGGTCGAGCGCGGCGCGCAGGATCCGGGTACGCGTGTCGTCGGGCGCCTCGGCGGTCATGGCGGCAAGCCTAGCGGCGTCTGACCGATGGCAGGCAACCCTGTTGATTCGACTGACCGCCGGTTAGTACAGTGTGGTCGTCGGCACCGCCAGCGACAGGAGGGCCCATGCCCGTCATCTCCATCGGCAACCTGGTCAAGACGTTCGGCAGCGTCCGCGCGCTCGACGGGCTGGACCTGACGGTCGCGGCGGGGGAGGTGCACGGCTTCCTCGGGCCCAACGGCTCCGGCAAGTCCACCACCATCCGCGTCCTGCTCGGCCTGCTGCGCCGCGACGCGGGCGACGTGCGGGTCTTCGACGCCGACCCGTGGCGCGACGCGGTCGCCCTGCACCGCCGCCTCGCGTACGTGCCCGGCGACGTGAACCTGTGGCCGAACCTCTCCGGCGGCGAGGCGATCGACCTCTTCGGCCAGCTGCGCGGCGGCCTCGACCGGCGCCGCCGCGACGAGCTGCTGGAGCGCTTCGACCTCGACCCGACGCGCAAGTGCCGCACCTACTCCAAGGGCAACCGGCAGAAGGTCGCCATCGTCGCCGCCTTCGCCTCGGCCGTCGAGCTCTACGTGCTCGACGAGCCGACCTCCGGGCTCGACCCACTCATGGAGGCCGTGTTCCAGGACGAGGTCCGCCAACTCAAGCGCGACGGCGCCACCGTGCTGCTCTCCAGCCACGTGCTGGCCGAGGTCGAGGCGCTCTGCGACCGGGTCAGCATCATCCGCGAGGGCCGCACCGTCGAGTCTGGCACCCTCACCGAGCTGCGCCACCTCACCCGTACGGCCGTGACGGTCGAGACCGCGCGGCCGGCGACCGGCCTGGCGGCCCTGCCCGGCGTGCACGACGTGCGCGAGGTCGACGGTCGCACCCACCTGGAGGTCGAGCCCGCCCACCTCGACGAGTTGCTCGGGCACCTGGTGCGCTTCGGCGTACGCGCGCTGACCAGCGCCCCGCCCACCCTGGAGGAGCTGTTCCTGCGTCACTACGGCGACGAGCGCGCCGCCGTCGCCGCTGGCGCCTCCGCCCCGGCGGCGGGTTCGACCGACGGTGACCGCCCCGACGCCGACCGGCCGGCGGGTGCCCGGTGAGCGCGTTCACCGGCACCGGGCGGCTCGCCCGCCTAGTGCTGCGCCGCGACCGGCTCCGGCTGGCGATCTGGGTGCTCGGCACGCCCCTGCTCGGCTACGCCCTCGCCGGCAGCGTCAAGGAGTTCTACCCGGACGAGGCGTCCCGGGTCGGCTACGCCACCACGTCGGCGTCCAGCCTGGTCGCCCGTGCGTTCAACGGGCCGATCGCCGGCACCGACCTCGGCGCGGTGGTGACCGCCGAGACGTACGTGACGCTGGCCCTGCTCGCCGCGCTGCTGAGCACCTTCGCGGTCATCCGGCACACCCGGCAGAACGAGGAAACCGGCAGGGCGGAACTGCTGGGCGCCTCCGTTGTCGGCCGGTACGCCCTGCTCACCGCCGCGCTGCTGGTGGTCGCCGCCGCGAACGTGGCCGCCACCGCCCTGCTCGCCGCCGCACTGTCCGGAGCCGGCCTGCCGCTCGCCGGGTCGGTCGCCGCGGCCGCCGCCATCGGCGGCGTCGGCCTGGCGTTCACCGGTGTCGCCGCCGTCGCCGCCCAACTGTCCGTCACGTCCCGGGGCGCCAACGCGCTCGCCGCCGCCGCAGTCGGGATCTCCTTCCTGCTCCGCGCGGCCGGTGACGTGCTGGGCGAGCAGACCGACGGCGGGCTGCGGGTGGTCAGCGCCTGGCCGTCCTGGCTCTCGCCGCTCGGCTGGGGCAACCAGGTCCGCGCCTTCGGCGGCGAACGCTGGTGGACGCTGGCGCTGCCCGTGGCGCTGCTGGTCGCCGGGGTGGCGGCGGCCTACGCCCTCGCCGAGCGGCGGGACATCGGCGCCGGGCTCGTCGCGCCCCGACGCGGGCCGGCCACGGCCGCACCCGGGCTGCTCAGCCCCGCCGGGCTGGCCTGGCGGTTGCAGCGCGGCGCGCTGCTCGGCTGGGCGGTCGGGGTGGCGGTGCTCGGGTTCTCGATGGGCATCGCCGGCGACGAGTTCAACGCCATGATCGAGGAGAACCCGGCCGCCGCCGAGGCCATCAGCGCGATGGGCGGCGGCGCGAAACTCATCGACGCGTACCTGGCGGCGATGCTGGGACTGTTCGCGCTGACCATCGGGGCGTACGTCGTGCAGGCGCTGCTACGCACACGCAACGACGAGGCCGACGGGCTGCTGGAGGCCGTGCTGGCCACGGCGGTCAGCCGTACCCGCTGGCTCGTCACCCAGGTGGCCGCGGCGACGCTCGGCGCGCTCGCCCTGGTGCTGCTGGGCGGGCTCACCACCGGCCTCGGCTACGGCCTGGTCGCCGGCGACCCCCTCGGCCGGGCCTTCGGGCTGGGCGGAGCGGCGCTGGTGCGACTGCCGGCCCTGCTGGTGGTCGCCGGGGTGGTCACGGCGCTGTTCGGCCTGCTGCCCCGCTGGTCGGTGGCGCTGTCCTGGGCGGCACTGATCGTGTTCCTGCTGCTCGGGCAGCTCGGCGCGGTGCTCGACCTGCCGCAGGCGGCGCTGAACCTGTCGCCGTACACCCACGTGCCGTCGGCCCCGGCGGTCGAGGCGGCGGCACTGCCGCTGGTCGTGCTGACAGGGGTGGGAGCCGCGCTGCTGGTGGCCGGGACGGCCGGCTTCCGCCGCCGCGACGTCCCGAGCTGACGGGGGGCGCGCCGACGCGCACCGTCGTCAAGGGACGGGGGGGCAGCTCGGTCGGGCACACCCGACCGAGCTGCCGGGTCGTTCGTGCGCGGCTCTGGTCAGGCAGCGACTGCAGGGAACACCACGAGCGATCCGTCGCTGTTTCGTTCGATTTCAATCGCCACGTCAGCCCGGTGGGTTTCCACATTGACGCCATCACCCAAGGCGCGGAGTCGGTACACGGTCTTGAGTAGGTCGTCGACCTCGCCCTGGGTGAGCATGATGCTTCGGAAACCGCCGCTCCGCTTCAACTCGAGGGTCGACAGCCGAAGTAGGACCGAGTTGATGCCTGATTCCAGTTCGTCGACGCGGCGCTCGTCGTCACGCAATGCCTCGATGAAGCTCTTGAACGCATTGTCCGTCCCTGCCAGTTGAGCGTGTTCGACTGCTTGGAGGACGAGCACTCGGCGTTTGAGAGCAATGGCGAGTCGTGCGAGCTCCAGGTGCGCGCGGAACGCGCCGCCTTCCTCGTTGATGCCGGGGAACGACTTCGTCAAGGCGCCGATTTCAACCTGGCCGTCGGGAAGCGCAGCTAGCGCGTTTTGCCATTTGAGGAGCCGGCGCTTGGTCCGTTCGATCGCCGTGCTGATCGCGTACGACGAGGAATCGAGTCCCAATGACAGGCCGATCCTGCCCTGGTCCAGGAGAACCGACGTCGCCTTGTCGATCGCGTCGCGGCAGCCGTCCAACTCGCTGCGTTCGTTCTCGAGGCTGTCCTCGTGCAACTGCTCCAGGAGGTCGGTGATCCGCTCGATTGCTTTCTGGCGTTGCTGATCGGCATACGCGCTGACGCCGACCGCGACGGCCATCAGCACAAGCGGCGCCGCCACTGTCAACGCTCCGGCACTGGCCGCAGCCACACCGGCTGTGGTAGCCGAGCCGGTTGCGGCACCGGCGACGGCGGCCTTGCCTGTGACGGGCACGAACCTCGGCATGGCTACGATGCTGCCGGTGGAGTTGACCAGCACGCCGCGAATACCTTCGGCAGACGCCTTCACGACCATGGGCTTGACAAGCCCCTTGCTGACCTGTGCGGCTACCTTTGCCGGTATGACCATCCGATATAGCACGTCACCGGTAGCGGCGGAGTTCAGTGTCGGTGATGCTGATTTCGCTGTCTGAGTCACGAGGTGCGACAACTGCCGGGCGAGCGGGCTGGCTGCATGAAGCGGAATCCCGCCGTCACGGTCGCGCTTGGCGGATGCCGGGTGCGCCTCAAGCGTGGCGATGGGAGAATCCGCAAGTGTTGCCAGGGCTGTTCTCAGCTCTGCGAGTCGGGCCGGTGTCATGCCCTCGTCGCCTAGCACGTCCGGCACGGCCACGGCTTCCGTGGCAAGTGTCCATACTGGCACGGGTGCCTTGTCGTCAGCGGTCACGTCTCGTCCCCTCCCAAACCGACGTCCACCCTAGGTGGTGGTGACGACACCGACAACAACCTCGGGCCACAGACCATAGTCCTTGCCCACGCTGTCACCGCTATCCATTATCGGGCTCTTCGGACATTTGGTGGGTGGGGCTTGCGGGTAATGGTCGGCGGGCAGGGGTACGGATGCCCGAGCATCAGTAGCCCAACCGCGGATCCGACCCGTTAACTTCGGCGTTTTCCCAGCCCAGTTCGGGCGCGCTCAATCGCGCCCAGCCGTTCATCGCATTCCCGTTGCAACCTGCTGCGGGTGGGCGACAACGAGTGGATCGTCCTGCCGGACGCCTGGGTCGTCAACGCCCACCGCAGCGCAGTCACCGCTTGACGCACGAGCGTCCGCCATGGCCTCGGCATCTCGGACCGCGTCGTCGCCCGGAGCCTGGTACGTCGTGCCTGCGTACGCGGGTGCCTCGTGCGCGAGGGCTGCCATATTCTCCGGCTCACGGGCGACGGCGAGGGCCGGTGAGCCGCGCAGGTCCCACAGGCCGGCTTCGACCCAGCAGAGTTCGCGGTACTTCTCCGGTGCCATGGCCTGCGAGCCGAAGTCCCACCCGACGGCCGACACGGGTCTGCCAGCGAACTGCCGTCGGGCCCGCTCGCGATAGGCGTCCCTGGTGACCGTCGCGGGGTGCAGGAAGGACAGGTCGAACCCGTTCTCGGCGAGCCCGAACGCGGCCAGGCCGAAGAGCATGGTGCATTCGATCCCGCTGCCGGCGCAGTAGTCGGCAATGCGGGCCGCACCGTGCAGGGCACCGGCGTACGACAGCACGTACAGGCGGCGGACCGGGTGGAATCGCCGGTACTCCCGCAGCGCCGCCACGATCGTCGCACCGGAGGCGACGGTGTCGCCAATCAGCAGCGTCGAGCCGCCGGCGTCGAATCGCGCGTAGGGCACCTCGACCGTGGCGTCGTCGGAGGCGACGGCCACCCTGCTCGTGGAGACCAGGTTCGCCGGCAGGTTCCGGCCGGCCTCGGTGGCGACCGCATCCGCGAGTTGGTAGACCAGGCCCTTACTCAGGATGATCAGCTCGGCGAGATCGGCGCCGTCGAGTTCGTCCCGGATGTGCCGGAGGAACTCGCGGCTGCTGGCGAGGCACGCGCGCCGGAACGGCAGGTCCGTCAGGTTGCGGTTGAACAGCAGCGTTTCCAGGTGGCGGTTGTGCACCAGGTGGAGTCCCGTCACCCCCGTCCTGGCGCCGATCGGCTCGACGATACTGGACCCCGTGTCGGCGATCATGCCGTCGTGCTGGGCACTCGCGCGGCGCCGGCCCTGATCCTTCGGAGCGCGTCGAGCATCGGTGCGTCGATGTCGAGCACGTTGTTCTCGTACTCGTCCAGTGCGGCGGACAGCCAGGCAGGGCGTGGTTGGGCCGCCCTGGGTCGGTCGGCCAGCGCCACGAGGGCACGACCGGCGGCGGCGAAATCGTCGACCACCTTGGTGGCGAGCGCCGCCACGTGCGGGTGCACGTAGTCGGTCACCCGCACCCCGCGATATTCCAGGACGTCACTGCGGTACTGCGAATTGCGGGGAGCAACCACGATCACGGGCGTTCCCAGCGTGACCGCTGCCGCCATCTCGACGCCGATGCCGATGCCGCGGCGTACCCGCGCGTCGACGACGACCGCCGTCGCCACCATCACCTGGTACATGTCCCGGCCGAACTGGCCCAACGTGTTGCCCGCGTCCGGAATCGGGTCGTCCGGATTGAGGAAGACGACGCCGCAGGGAGCCGCCCCGCCCGCGACCTCCTCCCGCTCCACATCCGTCCAGCAGAGACGCTGCTGATCACCAGCGCCTTTGACGATCGATCCGGAACAGTAGACGGAGATCAGCATCATCGTGCCCTTCGGTCGGGATCTGTGTGGTTCAACGTGACATCGAGCCTGTTGGCGACGACGGCCACCACGGTCAACGCCTCCTGGATGGTTGTCGCGTTCTGGAACCTGATGCGCTTCCGCCCCCGGATCACCGCCTCGCGGAGCCGGGCGCGGAGCACCGGATGCTGTGTGGCGGTGGCGACTGTGCCGAATTCGGGAGTCGAGCGCAGGGAGAGTAGATCGGGCCAGCGGGCGCTGCGGTGGACGAAGTCGTGGATGCCGAGCCATCGCAGGCCGAGGTCGAACGAGCGGGCGGACAGCACGCGGTCCGCGAGCGACGTCCGCATCTGGCGGATGCCGCAGGAGAAATCGCCGAAGTCGAAGTCGGCGACGATGGCGGCGTCGAGGTCGCACAGGTAGCTGGCGAGGTATTCGCGGGACAGGAACATGTCGATCCTGGCCCCTTCCTCGGCTCCCAGTGTCACCGGCACTGTGGCCCGGACGAACCGGCTGATGAAGGCCTGCCCGTCGAGTCGATCGGGCACCTCATGCAGGTGCGTCTCGACGTCGCCGGCCGTCGAGGGCCAGCGACCGGCGATGCTGGCGAGCGTCGTGGCCAGCTCGCCGTCCGGCTGTAGGGCGGTGCCCCAGCTCTGGCTGATGTCCGTGGCGGTGTTCTGCGCGTAGCGGGGCCGCCAGACGAGACCGTCGGTGAGACTGCGGTGCGGGGTCAGCTCGTAGGGGTTGCGGGCATCGCGGCGGTATTCGACGGCCTTGTGCTCCACGTAGGAGTCGAGGTCGGCGATGTGCGAGGAGTAGTGGACCACGCCCCGAACCACGAGCGGCCTGATCCGGGTGAGGAAGATCGACAGGCTGGGCACCTCGAACAGGTACGACGCGGGAAGGATCAGTTCCTCGTCGGTGGCGAGCACGGCCAGCCGCGTCGCGTGCAGCGCCTGGGACAGGTCCGACTCGGTGAAACGGGTCGTCGGTGGGCGGCCGTAACACGACCGGATCTCCGGATTCAGGTACTGGAGGAAGATCGGCCGTTCGCGATCGTAGGACAGCGGCGTGGCGAAGCGTTCTTCCGGATAGAGGCTGAGCTGCTGCCCCGTCACGTGCAGGTGCAGGTCCCGGCCTGCGACATAGCCGTCGCGCCGTGCGCTGACATCCTGCTGGGGCACGGTCACGCGTCACTCATGGCGCCTGCTCGGGGCGGCCCACGGTGAGATCGCGGCCTGCGGTGTACGAATCCCGGCCGGCGGTCACGTTCTGCTGCACGGTGGTCGACAGGTCGACGCCTTCGCCGGCCGCCCGAACCGCGGCGACCAGGTCCCGTACCGCGACGGCGAAGCCCGGATCCTCCTCCAGCCGGGCCTGCAACCGGCCCTCCCAACGGGCCGCCTCCAGGGCGGACGCCGTATCCCTGCGGTCTGGTGATGCGGCCAGCACCCGTTCGCGCGAATCCTCCAGGACCCGGTCCGCGCGGGCCACCGACTCCGTCCCGTCGCGACCGAGAATGCGTGCCGCGTGTTCCTTCACGTTGAGCCACACGTCCGAAGCCATGGCCTGGATCAGAGCCGCGCTCGCTGCGGCGGCCAGGCCTGCTGTCGACAGGTCGTCCATGGATCACCGCATCTGTCGTGATGCCGCGCACCGGGAAACGCCTAGTATGCCAACGAGAATATGCCTGTCAAGGACAGGCTCCGCCATCTCGATATTGGTCCATTACCTCTGGAAGCCGTCGTTTCCAATGGGAGAACGTCTATTGCTGTGCAGTGGGGGTGTCGAAGCTGATCGCTGTGCGCGCCGCATTGTCGACATCACGACAGTCCGCTCCGGCCGACACGATCTCTTGCCGGCGCTGCCTGTGGCTGTCGGGCCGAAGAACGGTGGCAGCGGGCAGGAAAATGCCTACGTGAACAGCGACAACAGCGCGGTCTGCTCTGGCGTGAGGCGTATCGGGGCGTCCGCCCCCGAAGTGGGAAAAACCTGGGCCCGCTCGAGGTCGCCTCTGCGGATGCTCGTCGCGATCCCGATCTTCACACCCCTGGCCTTGAGTGTCTCGAGCAGGCGGCGACTGTCGAGAAGGTACGCCGCAGAGATTCGCCACCTGTGGTGCCGCACTGCGGCAGGGGGCCGGGCCGGGCCGCTGAGGATCAGGTAGAAGTCGCAGTGGTGTGGGCTGATGTCGAGGCCGGTGAAGGCGTCGCCGTATGTCTTGACGTTGACCGTCCGGCCGGCGAGCGAGCCTGTTCGGAACGTACCGTCGTAGCCGGGCTGGATCGTCGTGTCGGCCAACGTGATGTCGAAGACCTGGGCCGCGATGAACTCGCCGATGTCTCCCGTCCGCGCCGATCGCCTGGTAAGCGCCGCCATCCGGGCGTCCAGCTCGTCGCGATCCCGTAGCAACGTGGCCAATTGGCGCAAGGTTTCGGTCACGAGGTTGATTCTTCGCGCTGCGCGCTGGTCTGACCAGTCACGCGTCGCAAACTTTTGTCTTACGACCTTTGCGCGGCAGCGCGTCGCGGCCTTCTGGGATTCTCACATCGAATCCTGGCTGAAACGGGGAAGATCGAATGTCGCTGATCGCGATCATGGGCTGTCGTCAGATCGCACCGCACCTTGAGCGGACGAGAATCGCAGGCGTCGACACGCTCGTGGCCGCCTTCAACCACCCATCCGCCATGCGGTTGACCGACCACTGGGGGCGGCTGACCGCGTGCCGTACCTGCACGGAGCGGTTGTGCCGACGATGAGAACCGCACGCCGATGGCTACAGGAAAATTGACGCGCTACCGCTGAGCACCAACCCGAGCGCGCGTTCCCGAGCGGTTGCGAGTTGTGCTGCCGTCACCCTGATCAAATCGGGAGGCCGGGGAGCGGGAGGCACGAGGGCGTTGCGGGGTCGGCGGGCCGGCGATGGGACGCAGGCCGTCGAGCTGGACGTATATCTCGCGCTTGTCGGTCGCCTCACCGCGCCGGTTCAGGACGTAGCCGGTCAGCCAGATCCAGCCGGCGTACGTCGGTTGGTCGGAGACCGAGACGACGCGGAAGGTCAGGGCGCGGTCCCCGGCGAACTGCACCGAGGCCTGGCCGTCGACGACGAGCAGATCACCGGGGGAGGGGCGCGCGGTCACCAGCGGCCGGAGTTGCGGTGGTGCTCCTCCGGCGGCCGGCACTCCCGCGCGTGCATGGTCTGCCAGTCGCGCAGTGCCCGCCTGATCCGGTCGTTCTCCTGGGTGAGCAGCCGTACCGTCTCGTTGAGCATGGCGAGCTCGTCGGCGATCCGGGCCTGGAACTCGCGTACCTCCACCTGGTCGACACCGCGCCGGCGCGCGGCGAACTCGCGGGTCCGCACCTCGTGTGGCGTCAACCGGCCCGGGTAGCCGGCGGGGTGGGGCTGAGCACCTCGGTACACCTGAGCCACGACGATCCTCTCTGCGGGCAGGCGGGAGCGCGGAGGCTCCGCACGGTGGGTCCGGAAGGGCGGGTCGTCCGCGTGGGGGCCGCGGACGACCCGCCCGCTCGGCCGCCGCAGCCCGATCAGCGGTACGACAGCAGAGCAGCCGGGCGGGGCCGGGACGGGCACGGACACCCGGCCCCGACCAGGGGGTGCCTCTGCTCCTTGTTGCCACGCAGGGGAAGAGGCGCGTCTTCAACTTAGCTGTCCCAGTCATCTGAGTCAAACGATGAGTTGTTGCGAGGTGTCATTGCGTGATCGAATTGGCGTGCCACGCAGGGGGAGCCATGCCGATCATCGCCGACTACATCCGGATCGCCGACGCGCTCGTCGCCGATATCAGAGCGAAGAAGATCAAGCCGGGGGACAAGCTGCCTTCAATCACGCAGCTTGCTGCGACGTACAAGGTCAGCCCGTCCACCGTCAAACAGGTCTACGTGCGGCTCGAAGCGCTGCGAGTGATCTGGCGGCACCAGGGCAAAGGTGTCTTCGTCAACGACCCGAAGCTCTGGATGCGGGAGCCGTAGGTAGCGGGTCGACGACGGGAACAGGCCCGACGGGTACCCTCGTCCCGTTGGCGGGACGGCCAGGGTCGTCGGTGATCGATCGGCAGCTGCTCTCGTCCGACCTGCGGGAACAGGCCGAATCGGGCAGCCGCGCCCGCCTGGCCGTCGCTCAGCTCGCCGACGAGTCGAGTCGCGACGACGTGCTCACCGTCGCCGACCTGTATGCGCCCGGCCAGGATTTCGGCAAGGTGGCGGCCGACGAACACGTGTCGCACCTGGCCGCGCGGTTGTGCATGGACTCCGGGCTGGCCGAGCGCGCCGACTGGGAGCACGTGTGGGTCGACCCCGAGTGGGGCGCCTCGCCGGCGGACATCTACGTCGGCTTCCTCGCCGAGACCACCAACCGCTCCACCTCACCGACGAGGCGCTCACGTCGTGGTGCCCGCCGAGAGCCACCGGGGCCGCAAGACGAAGGCGTGACCGACTGGCCGCCGTCGAGCGTTGGGGATGACCATGCGCGGCCAACTGTCGGGTCGTGAGCCTCTCGACGAGATCGCCGACCCGACGCAGCGGTACGACGATGCCTCGATCCGGCTGCGGCCCGATCTCGACCGGCACATGGTGCGGGCCACCTTGGTCGATGCCGCCGACCGGTCTACCTGCCTGACGTCAGCGAGGAGGCCCTCGCTGGCCTCAGGTTCAGCAGCGCCCCGCCCGAACGGCTGGCGGTGGCGACCCCGGCCGCCGGCCGCGACGTGCCGAGCTGACGGGGGCGCGCGAAGCTTGTCACGGTGCGGCGAGGGCTTCCCGGGACCCGGCGTCGAGCAGTGCGCCTACCCGTGCGATCGCCTCGCGGATCATCGTGCCGTACCCGTCGTCCGGCAGCTCGGCAACGAGGGGCGCCGCGATCGTCAGGTGGTCCCGGGCGCGGGCGACGTCGCCGGCACGGCGGTACCCGTCGGCGAGGTTGAGGTGCAGCGACGGCAGCAGGGCGCGGACCCGCAACGACGCGTGGTCGCGCTGGACGCGCTCGTCGCTGAGGTCGGCGACGGCGGCGAGCGCACGGCGGTCCCACGCCACCTCGTCCGTGACCGAATCCTGAAGGTCGGCCAGGTGGTGCGCGATGGTGCAGCGGTGCAACGAGTCCCCGGTGTCGCCGACCTGCTCCCAGACCTCGGTGAGGGCCGCGCGTGCGGCGGTACGGTCGCCCGCCGCACCCAGGTCCAGGGCGCGGCCGATGCGCGTCATGACGTCGTCGGCGTCGTCGGTGTCCACTGTGCTCCTCGCGGTGGGGCCGGGCCGCCGGCCGTCGGGTCTTGGCGGCACATGCTCGGGGCTCGACCCGCTCGAGGGTCAAGCGCTCGTCGCCGACTGCATCTCTGGAGGTGGGACCAGGCCGTCCGACGGGTGCGCCAGCTGGGGGTAGCGGATGACCTGGCCGCGGCGAGGGCCGGAACCACCGAACGATGCGAGGCCTCGGAGAAGTCCCCGGGATCCGACGCCACGCTCTTCAGCGGCGAGCGCAGCGCGCGCGAACTCGCGGGTCCGCACTTCGTGCGGGGTCAACCGGCCCGGGTGACCGGCGGATTTCGGTGTCTCGGCGGGTGGCCTGCTTGGGCTCATGATCGTGTGAGTTCGAGCCGGCCACATTGGTAGGTGGCTTCCGGGTGAGCGACAAACGATCACCGGTGCTCTAGCACAACACCGAACGCGAGTGGAGGTCGTCCACAGGGGGGCCGTTGTCCACAGCGCTCGTGTGGCGTATGGCGGGCGGTGGCCGTGTCCGGCACGGTCGGCGGCGTGAACCCTGTGCTGCGGGCCATGCTCGACCGCAACGGCGGGCTCGTCACCCGACACGCCACCTCGCAGGTGCTCCCGCGCTGGGTGCTGGAGGACGCGTCGCGTTCCGGACGCCTGCTCCGGGTCCTGCCAGGGGTCTACGTGGACGCAGCCCTGGCCGACGGTAGGGGGAGCGCGCCTCCACTGGCCCGGGTCACCCCGGTCCTGGCCCGGCGGGCGGCCGTGGCCTACACGGGTGGGCGTGGCGCGCTGAGTCATCTCACCGCACTCGAGGTGTGGAAGCTGCGCCGTCAGATGCCCGGCGAGCCGGTACACCTGGATGTGCCGACCCGTGCCGGGCTGCGCAGCGGACCGCACCTGGTCGTACACCATCGGCGGTCCTTCGCCCCGGAGCCACCTCATGTGCTGGTACGCGACGGCGAGCCGGTCACCCGGTTGGATCGCGCTCGTCGACGCCTGGCCGTTGCTGCATCCGGCGGACCGGCCGGCGGCCATCATCAAGGCGGTCAACGACCGGCTGACCACCCCGCGACGGATCGCCGCAGCGTTGGCGACCGCGCCGAAGCTGGCGGATCGTGCCGCACTTCGAGTTCTGCTGGACCGGCTCGACGCCGGCTGTCGCAGTCCGTTGGAGATCTGGGGGCACGACCGCGTCTTCGTCGGGCCGGGAATGCCGGCGTTCCGACGACAGGTGCGGGCGCGGCTGGGCGGACGGGTGGTCTACCTCGACCTGTTCGCCGAGGCCGAGCTGGTCGACATCGAGCTGGACGGCGCGACGACCCATGGCGACCTGCGGGAACGGGAGATCGACCTGCGACGCGACGCACTGTTGGCGGCCCGGGGCGTTCTCGTGGTCCGCTTCAGCCACCGCCGGCTGCTGCACGAGCCCGACGAGGTGCGTCGCGAGACCCGCGCCATCCTCGCGAACCGCCGCAGGACTCCACGCCCCGACGCCGGACTGGGATGACCTCAAGTCGAATGAGGGGCATCGGGCGGCCGTCTCGGCACGGCTATGCCGACCATGATCGTTTGATGGGAAACCGGTGGAATCCATCCCCACGCCCCGGTTGGCCATCACCTGATCACGACAGTGATTGAGACAGCTGAGCTGTGCCACTGTGGAGGCGTCGGCTGTTCGGGGGGTGGCGTGGAGATCGACGTGACGGCACGCTTGTCGGCGTGAAGGCCTTCGTGGGGGTCACGGACGAGAAGTGGTACCGCTTCCTGGCCGCCCGTCCCGAGCTGAACGAGGTCAACTTCTGGCGGCCTTCGGGCGGCGGTTTCCGCGCGCTCACAGCGGGCGAGCCGTTCTTCTTCAAAGCCCACCATCCTCTCAACCGCGTCATCGGTGGTGGCTTCTTCAGCGGCTTCACTCAGCTGCGAATCTCGGAGGCATGGGAGCTTTTCGGGGAGGCCAACGGCGCGGCGAGCATCGACGAGATGCGCCGCAGCGTCGGCCGCTACCGCAGGCAGCCGATCGCACCCGACGAGGACCCCGTCATCGGCTGCATCTTCGTGCGTGACGCCAACTTCTTCCCGGACGAGTCCACCGTCGGCCCGCCGCCGGAGTTCAAGTCGAACGTGGTGCAGGGCAAGACGTACGACCTTGCGGACGCCGCCTGGGGCGACTACTTCGAACTGCTGATCCATCGCCTGATCGGCACGACTGTCGAACTCGACCTGAGTGAACCCTGGCCTCGGCCCGGCCCGGTCTACGGAGATCCACGGCTGGTGCCACAGCGGCTGGGTCAGCAGTCGTTCAAGGCCGTGGTGCTCGGGGCGTACGGCCGACGCTGCGCGATCACCGGCAACAGGGTCCAGCCGGTGTTGCAGGCCGCGCACATCCGACCGTTGCCGAGGGGTGGTGAGCATCGCCTGGACAACGGCCTGCTCCTGAAGTCGGACGTGCACATCCTCTTCGACAAGGGCTACCTGGGCGTGGATCCCAAGTATCGACTCGTGGTCAGCCCTCGGCTTCGCAGCGAGTTCGGCAACGGTGACCAGTTCTATGCCAAGGCGGGCGAGCAGATCGCTGTTCCAGATCGCCGGCCCGACCGACCGAACGCGGAGTTCCTGGAATGGCACCTCGACACCGTCTACAAGGCGGCCTGACCCATAGCCGGGGTTGAGCGTCAGTCGACGAGGCTGACGTCGTCAGTTCGGGTGGGGTGGTTCGTCGAGGATGGCGCTGAAGCGTTCCTCGGCCAGGTCGAGCTGACCGAGGATGTGCTCCTTCACCGGCGCCGACAGGGGAGTGTCCGGCCGGGTGACGAGGTCGCGGTAGACCGGCACGAGCGGCCGGTACTTGCGGGCCGACGAGGTCACCTTCGGGCCGACGGTGTGGATGACGCCCACCCCGTTGTCCGTGAAGTCGGAGATCTTGATGACCCGCGCCCACGGCTCCCGGTCCAGGCTGGCCGCCACGTGCTCCCGGTACTGGACGTGCTTGTCCCGCCCCGGGTCGTACGCCGGATTGGTGACCGCGCCGACCAGGCGGGCCACCCGCGGCCCGAACCGCTCCGCGAGCACCGCCAGGGCGGCGGCGGTGGCGTCCTCGCCGTCGTGCGCCCCGGCACGTTCGCCGCCGGACGCGGCGGCCAGCTCGTCGGGGTGGTCCTCCACCGCGTCGTGCAGCAGGCCGGCGACGATCACGTCGACGTCGTGGACCTGGTAGTGGTGCATCATCCGGATCGCCACCCGCAGCAGGTGGTTCAGGTAGGGCTCGCGTACCCGCCGGTCGTCGCGGTGCAGCTCGGCGGCCAGGTCCAGGGCCTCGGTGAGCCGTTCCCGGGCGGCCTCGTCGAACGCGCGCAGCTCCAGCCGGAACCGGGCCAGCAGGCCGGGCTCGCCGTGGATCTCGGTGATCGCGTGCATCGGCATGGTGGCCAGGTAGGCGGGAAACTCCATCCGCCACTTATAGCCGATCTTCACCCTTCCGGGGGTCCCTGCCGTCGCCCACCCGACGCCGGCAACCTCGGCCGAACGCCACCGCGGCGTCCGGTCAGGGTGGCAGCCCGTCAGGTGCCGGAGACGCGCTTGACCAGGCGTACGGTGGTGCCGTCGGCGCTGCCGGCGACGGTGGCCTCGTCCATCAACCGGGTCATGATCAGCCGGCCCCGGCCGCGCTCGCTGTCGTCGGGGCTCGCGTCCCGCCACCCGCCCGTGTCGCTGACCACCATCTCCAGCCGGTCGGCGCGCAGCCGCCCCCGGACGGTGACGGACGCGTCCGGGGCGAAGCGGTAGCCGTGCTCGATCGCGTTGGCGCACGCCTCGCCGGCCGCGATCAGCACCGCGTCGACGTCGGTCTCGCCGATGCCGAGGCCAGTCAGCCACTCCCGCAGCGCCTCCCGCGTCGGCGCGAGCTGCCCCGGGTCGGCGGTCAGCGCCGCAGCGAAGACCGCCGGCTCCCGATGCCGGTAGACCAGCACCGCCACGTCGTCGTTGCGGGTGTCGGGCAGCAGGTCCCGGACCATCCGGTCGGCCAGCGCGCCCTCGGGCAGTTCGCGGCCCTGGGTGAGCGCGGCGACCGCCCGGGAGATGCCGGCGTCGATCAGTTCCCGCCGTCGCTCGATCAGCCCGTCCGTGTAGAGCAGCAGCGTCGAACCGGGTCGCAGCTGCGCCCCGGCCTCGGGCCGGCCGGGCACCGCGACGCTGGCCAGCGGCACCGAGCCGGCGCGGGTCAGCAGGTCGGCGGAGCCGTCCGGGTGCACCAGGATGCCCGGCGGGTGGCCCGCCGAGGAGTAGCGGAGCACGCCCAGCGAGCGGTCGATGATGGCGCAGAAGACGGTGGTGCAGGCGCCGCCGGGCACCATCCGGGCGAAGTCGTCCAGCGCGGACAGCACCTCGGCGGGGCTCTTGGCCTGCAGGAGCAGGGCACGCGAGGCGCTGCGCAGCTGCCCCATCACGGTGGCGGCGGGCAGGCCCCGCCCCACCACGTCGCCCACCACCACGCCGACGAGGTCGCCGGGAAGCTGGACCACGTCGTACCAGTCGCCGCCCACCTCGAGCGGCGCCACCGCCGGCTGGTAGCGGGTCGCGAACCCGGCCGGCAGGTCGACCGGGCCGAGCATCGCCCGCTGCATGGCCAGGGCCACCGTCCGCTGCGTCTCGAAGGCCCGTGCGCGAACCAGCGCCTGGGCCAGCGCCGCGCAGAGCTGTCGTACGAGCGGCAGGTCCACCGTCTGCACCGACCGGGGCGGGTCCAGCTCCAGCCACACCCCGCCGGGTGCCCCGCCCGGCTCGACACGTGCCCCGAGCGCGGTCACCCGGCCCGCGTCGTCGACGACCAGCTGCGGCTCGCCCTCGGTGGGCAGCCCGTCGAGCGCCCGCTGCACCTGCGGGGTCAACGTCAGGCCCTGGGTCACCACCAACGGCGTGCCGGCGGCGTCGGCGCAGACCGCCAGGCCGCGGGTGCCGTCCAGCAGGGTGCACAGCTCGGACAGGCCGGCGTCGAGCACCTCGGCTACGTCGGTGGCGCGGGCGAGCCGGCCGGAGAGCGCGGCCAGGGCGGACTGCCGGGCGGCGGCGCGGACGTCGGCGGTCACGTCGCGCAGGGTGGCGACCCAGAGGCGGCGGCCGGTACGCGGCTCCCGCAGCGAGTTGTAGACCGCCTCGGCCCAGATCCGGTGCCCGTCGGCGTGCCGCAGCGGCAGGGTGACCCGGCCCCGGCCGGAGCCCCGCGCGGTGCGCAGCACGTCGATCAGCAGGCGCCGGTCGGCGGGCGCGGCGTCGGCCTCCGGCCACCACGGGTGCGGCGGCGCGACCGGCGCCGCCAGCTGGGCGGCGCCGACCAGGCGGCAGAACGCCTCGTTCGCCTCGACCAGCGCGCCGTCGGCGTCGACCACGGCGAACGCGTCCTGCAACGACTCGATCAGGGCCGCCCGCCAGGTCGCCTCCTCGTTGCGCAACCGGGCCAGCTCCAGGTGCGCGCCGACCCGGGCCAGCAGCTCCTCCGACGAGAAGGGCTTGGCCAGGTAGTCGTCGGCCCCGGTCCGCAACCCCTCCACCGCGGCCTCCCCGCCGGCGCGGGCGGAGAGCACGATGATCGGCAGCCCGGCGGTACGCCGGTCGGCGCGCAGCGCCCGGACCAGCCCGAAGCCGTCCAGGCGGGGCATCATCACGTCGGTCAGCACCAGATCGGGCACCCGCTCGGCGATCCGGTCGAGCGCCTCTTGGCCGTCGGCCGCGACGACCACCCGGTGGCGGGGTGCGAGCAGGCTCGCGAGGAACGCGCGCAGGTCGGCGTTGTCGTCCACCACCAGCACCGTCGCGGCGTCCCGGGCGTCGTCGTCGGTGGCGTCCGCCTGGGTGGGCGCGGCCTCCGGCAGCCAGTGCAGGGCCTCGGCGACGTACGTCTCGTGGGCCCGCTCGCGGCGCGTGGCCGTGGCGGTGGGCCGGCCGTACGGCAGGCGGACGGTGAACGTCGAGCCCTCGCCCTCGACCGAGCGCACGCTGACCTCGCCGCCGTGCAGGTGGACCATCTCCTGCACCAGCGCCAACCCGATACCGGTGCCCTCGTGCGACCGGCCGCCGGCGCCGCGTACGCGGTGGAAGCGGTGGAACAGCAGCGGCTGCTGGTCGGCGGGGACGCCGACGCCGGTGTCGTCGACGGTCAGCGTGACGTGCGCGTCGTCGCCCCGCAGCCGCAGCCGCACCGCGCCGGCCAGGGTGTACTTCAGGGCGTTGGAGAGCAGGTTGACGACCACCTTCTCCCACATGTCGCGGTCCACGTACGCGGTGCGTGGCAGCGCCTCGACGTCGACGCGGTAGCTCAGCTCGGCCTGGCGCATCGCGTACGCGAACGACTCGGCGACCCCGGCGGTGAGTGCCGGCAGGTCGGTCTCCACCCGTTCGGGGTCCAGCCGGCCGCCCTCCAGGCGGGCGAAGTCGAGCATGTCGTCGACCAGCTTGCGCAGCCGGCCGGTGTTGCGGTGCACCAGCTCCAGGCGCTCGCGCTGGCCCGCAGGAAGCGGCTCGTGCCGGTCGGCGAGGCTCTCCCGGACCGGTCCGGCGATCAGCGTCAGCGGGGTGCGCAGCTCGTGGCTGACGTCGGTGAAGAACTCCGTCTTCGCCGCGTCCAGCTCGGCCAGCGCGGCGGCGCGACGCCGCTGTGCCTCGTACGCCAGCACGTCGCCCAGCGCCGTCGAGACCCGGTTGGCCACCAGGTCGAGGAAGCCGCGGTACGCCTCGTCCAGCTCGCGGAAGGGGCTGATGCCGACGACCAGCACGCCGGCCGGGTGGGTCTGCCCGGTGGCCAGCAGGGGCAGCACCACGACCTCGTCCACGGGCACCCCGACGACCTCCCCGGCCCCGGCGCGGGGGTCGCCGGGCAGGGCCACTCCCCGGACCCGCGCGGGGCGGCCGGTGCGCGCCACCTCGTCGATCTGCGGCAGCCACCCGGTCCCCGCGGCGGTGTCGTCGGCCACGCCGACCGAGGCGGCCAGGACCAGTTCGTCGTCGGACTCCCGGCTGCCGCCCGGCCCGGGGCCGGTGAGGTGGCTGCCGTCGTCCGGCGTCACACCCCCGGGACGTAGGTAGATCATCGCGGCGGGCAGGTCGGCCGGGCTGCCGGTGAGGACCCGGGCCGCCGCCCGGACGGCGTCGCGGGTGGTGTCCGCCGCCGCGATCGAGATCGAGCCCAGCTCGCGCAGCGTCTCCAGCCGCCGGTCACCCAGCACCCGGGCCGTGACGTCCGTGGTGGCCACGAAGACGCCGGGAACCCGGCCGTGCCCGGCGCGTACGGGGCTGTAGGAGAAGGTCCAGTACGTCTCCTCCAGGTAGCCGTGCCGGTTGAGCAGGAGCAACTGGTTCTGCGCGTAGGTGGCGCCGCGGCCGGCGAGCACGTGGTCGGTGAGCGGGCCCAGTTCGTCCCAGACCTCCGCCCAGCACCGCGCGCCCGGCTGACCGATCGCGGCCGGGTACTTGTCACCGAGCACCGGGGTGTACGCGTGGTTGAAGATCTGCACCAGCTCGGTGCCCCACCACAGCAGCATCGGGATCTTCGACGGCAACACCGTGCGCACCGCCGCGCACAGCTCTGACGGCCAGGTCTCCACCGGGCCCAGGGCGGTGGCGGCCCAGTCGGTGGCCCGGTGCGCGACGCTGGTCGGGTCGTCGCCGGCGAAGAGGTCGTCGACGGACGCCCCGGCGCCCGCCGGTCCGACGCGCTGCTTCGAATCCACGTCCCGGCCCCCTGTCCCCGCGCTGGTCCCCGGGTCGCAAGCAGCCGCCGTGTCCTGCCCCTCATCGTCCCGCCGGAGTCACTTTCCCCAACCGGTCACGCCCGAACCGTTAATCGACGTGACCCGACCCGCACCCCGACCCGCGGCCCGACCCCCACCCCGACCGGCACCCCAATCGGCGGCCCGCCGAGCGACTCCACGCCCGATCCCCGCCGTCGCCCCGTCGCCCGCCGTCGCCCCATCGCCCCGCCGCCGCCCCATCGTCGATCATGCAGTCGTGGTGCCCCGCGAATGCCGCATAACACCCCACATTGCCCACCAGAACTGCATGATCGGCAGCGGCAGCGGCAGCGGCAGCGGCAGTGGCAGCGGCAGCGGGAGCGGGAGCGGGGGCGGCAGCGGCAGCGGGCGGGGTGGGGTCAGGTGGTCAGCCAGGTGGTGGCGCGGGTGCGGATGGGGGCGGGGATCTCGTGGGGGCCCGGGAACTCGTCGTAGGTGACGTCGTAGCCGAGCGAGCGCAGGCTGGGGACCAGGCGACGGCTGCACACGTCCACCGGCAGGACGGGGTCCCGCGTGCCGTGCGAGACGTAGACCCGGGGCCGGCCGTGGGTCACCAGCGGCGCGGCGAAGCCGGGGGAGAAGGCCAGCACCGCGTCGACCAGGTCGCCGTTGGTCAGGCCCAGGGAGAGGGCGTACGAGGCGCCGTCGGAGAACCCGCCGAACGCCACCCGCGCCACGGGGTAGCCGGCGAAGGCCATGGCCAGCAGGCCGTCGATGCGCCGTACGTCCGTGCCGAAGCCCTCGCCGCCGATCAGGTCCCAGCTGCTCGCCACCGACTGCGGGGCGACCAGCAGCAGCCGGTGCGCGTCGGCTTCCGGTAGCAGCAGGTCCAGCCCCTGCCGGGCCGAGCCGCCGGCCCCGTGCAGGAGCAGCACCAGTCGGTACGGCGGCCCGTCGACCGGCTCGGGGGCGTACACCATCGCCAGCGCGGCGCCCCGCGGGTCGGTCAGCGACGCCAGCCCGGCGGCGGCCAGGGCGGTCGGCGGCGCCGGACGTGCGGCGAGCCGGCCGTGCCGGGGGTTCTCCGCCGGCTGCCGGTGCGGGGGCGCGGGCTCGGTCACCGGATCACCGCTCCTCGTCCTGGGCGGGCATGCGCCGGCGGTTACCCGCCAGCCCGACGCGCAATCCCACCGGCGCGTCCCGTCATGGGCGTGATCAGCGAGCGGCGCGACCGGCCGCGGGCGTGCTCGGCGAGCGGTGCGGCCCGCCACCGGGCGGTCGGCGAGGGGCGCGGTCGTCCATCGGCGGGTCCCGCCGGCGCGGTTGCGGCCGGGGGCCGGCTCATCCGCTGACGCGGCGGACCAGCCGGGACGGGAACATCGTCGCCGGCGGCACCGGTCGCCCGCCCAGCACGGCCGTCGCCGCCGCCGTGGCGATCTGCGTCACCGGATGCGTCGCCGTGGTCAGTGCGGGGGTGGTCATCGCGGCGAGCGGGATGTCGTCGAAGCCGGTGACCGCGACGTCCCCGGGCACCTGGACGCCGTCGCCGCGCAGCCGGTCGATCACCCCGAGCGCGGTCGCGTCGCTGCTGCCGACGATCGCGTCCGTGTCCGGCCAGCGCTCCAGCACCTCCCGGGCCGCCGCCCGGCCGCGGTCCGCGCTGAAGTCGCCCGGCACCAGCCGCTCCGGCAGGGCGGCGTCGCGCACGATCCGCCGGTACGCGCCGACCGACCGGCCGGCGCAGGACAGCCAGCGAGGCCCGGTCACCATGGCGATGCGGCGGCGCCCGGTGGCGTACAGGTGCCGGACGACGGCCTCGGTGCCGCCGCCGTTGTCCACGTCGAAGGCCGGGACGAGGGGGGAGCCGATGCCGATCGAGGCCACCCGACCGCGCAGCCGCGCCGGGATCGCGTCCAGCACCCCCTCGGTGGTGTTGATCAGGACGACCCCGCCGACGCTGCGGTCCCCGGCCAGCCGGCGCACCTCGCCCGGCGACCGGGTGGGCAGCCAGTGCAGCGCCACCCCGAGTCCGTGCGGCGCGCAGACCCGGGCGCACGCGCCGAGCACCCGGTGGACGTACGGGTCGTCGAGGACCGTCGCGGCGGTGCCGGTCACCGCCACCACCAGCCGGAACCCGGTGCCCTGGACGAGCGCGCGGGCGGCCGGGTTCGGCGCGTAGCCGAGCCGGTCGGCGGCGACGTTCACCCGCTCGCGGGCGGCGGGGGAGGCGTAGCCGGTGCCGGCGATCACCCGCGAGGCGGTGGCCCGGGAGACGCCCGCCGCCCGGGCGACGTCCTCCAGGGTCGGTGGTCGGTGTGTCGTCGCCATTCCGGTCCTCCCCGTCGTCGGCCGTCGCGGCGTGGACGGTCGACCGAATCATCCCCCTCCGGCGCTTCCACGGTAAGGGGTGGGACCGGGTTGTCCTGAGAGCGCTCTCAGGTGTGGGATCGGGGCGGTAGACCACCCGAGGCGAGAGGACCGCCACGTGAGCCGCACCGTCGCCCCGCCCGTCGTGCCGCGCCCGGCCGTGCCCCGGGCGGTGCTGGCCGCCCGTACCGGCGTGGCCGTGGTCTTCGCGCTCAACGGCCTGGCCGTGGCCACCTGGTTCTCCCGGGTGCCCGCCGCCCGGGACGCGCTCGGGCTCAGCGCGGGCCGGCTCGGGCTGCTGCTGCTGGCCATGTCCGTCGGCGCGCTGCTCGCGATGCCCACCGCCGGCCTGGTGGCCCAGCGGCTCGGGGCGGCCCGCACGGTCGCGCTCTCCACCACGCTCCTCGCGGCCGGGCTGACGGTGACCGGGGTCGCCGCCGTGGCCGGCTCCCTGGCCGGGGTCGCGGTGGGCCTGTGCGCCCTCGGCTACGGCTCCGGCCTCTGCGACGTGGCGATGAACGTCGAGGGCGCGGCGGTCGAGCGGCGGCTGGGGCGTACGGTCATGCCCCGCTTCCACGCGGCGTGGAGCCTCGGGTCCGTGGCCGGGGCCGGGCTCGGCGCCGGGGCGGCCCGCCTCGGCGTGCCGGTCGCCGTGCACCTCGCCGCGCTGGCCGCGGTGGTGCTGCTCGGCACGCTGCTGGCCGTCCGGTCGTTCCTGCCGGTGGCCGAGAGCGGCACCGCCTCCGCGTCGGCGGCTCCGGCCGAGCGTCGTCGCGAACTGCTCGCCGCCTGGCGGGAGCCCCGCACCCTGCTCGTCGGCCTGCTGGTGCTGGTGTCGGCGTTCGCCGAGGGCAGCGCCAGCGACTGGCTGGCGGTCGCCTTCATCGACGGCCACGGCCTCAGTGAGGCGGCCGGGGCCGCGGTCTTCGGCGTCTTCGTCGTCGGCATGACCCTGGGCCGCACGGCAGGCACCGTCGCACTGGACCGGTGGGGTCGGGTGCCCGTCCTGTCCACCACGATCCTGCTCGCCACGCTCGGCGCGGGCGTCGCGGTGCTTGCCGACTCCGGGCCGGTGGCGATCGCCGGCGTCGCGCTCTGGGGGCTCGGCGCGTCGCTGGGCTTCCCGGTGGGGATGAGCGCGGCGGCCGACGACGAGCGGCGGGCGCCGGCCCGGGTCAGCGTGGTCGCCGTGATCGGCTACACGGCGTTCCTCGCCGGCCCCCCGCTGCTCGGCCTGCTCGGCGACCGGGTCGGCACCCTGCGGGCCCTGCTCGTCGTGCCACTGTTGCTGCTGCCCACCCTCGCCCTGGTGCCGGCCACCCGCCCTCCGGCCCGCTGAGCCGCCACCCCCCTTGCCGGCCCGCTGAGCGGCCACCCGCCCGCCGGCCCGTGCTCGTCCGTCGTCCCACAGAGGGCGCGCCCGGGGCGACGACCGGGCGCGCGCAGGTGGCTCCCAGGTAGTGCGCAGGCGGTTGCCAGGTGACGGTGCTGCACTGGGAGGACGCCGAGGAGAGGAGCCGGGCATGGGCTGGTTCAACCGGCGGCCGCGCGCCGCCGACGCGACCCCGACGAAGCTCGACCGCGAGGCGACCCGGGAGGACCTGACCGCGCTGGAGGCGTTCGTGGCCAGCCGCCGGGGCGTGGAGTTCTACCTGGAACCGGAGACCACGGCGACCGACACCACCGTGGTCGCCATCGCCCACGACGGCGAGTGGATCCGCCGTCGCACCGGCTCGCCGCGCGCCGCCGGCTCCATCGCCCGCAAGCACGCGGTGCCGCTGTACGAGGCCGCCCGCACCGGCTACCCGGAGCGGATGCGGGCGTGGAACCGGGCCCACCCGGAGCGTCACGCCCGCTGACCGGCCGGGACGTCACGCCGCTGACCCGCCGGGACGCCACGCCCCCTCGACCGGTGCGCCCGGGACCACTCCGGCCCGCTGCCCGCTGCTCGCCGGCAGGCACGGGGCCGCTCCGTCGGATCCGGCGCGGTAAGGTGCCCTGATGGCTGATCGGTCCCGGTCGCTAGGACGTCCCTTCTGGACGTTCTGGACCGCCGCGGCGCTGGCCAACCTGGGCGACGGCATCCGGGTGGCCGCCTTCCCGCTGCTCGCCGCCGCGCTGAGCGACAACCCGGTGGCGGTGGCCGCAGTGGCTGCGGCGCAGTTCCTGCCGTGGCTGGTCACCGGCCTGCTGGCTGGCGTGCTGGCGGACCGTCGGGCGGCCCGTGCACTGATCGCCGCCGCCGACGCCAGCCGCGTCGTGGTGCTGGCGGCGGTGGCCGTGGCCGTGGCAACGGGCCTGGCCTCGGTCGCGCTCGTGGTCGCCGCCGCCTTCCTGCTCGGTGTCGGCGAGACCCTGCGCGACACCGCCGCCCAGACCGCGATCCCCCGTCTGGTGGACGACGCGCAGCTGGAGCGGGCCAACGGCCGCCTGGTGGCGGGTGAGATCGTGGGCAACGAGTTCGTCGGCCCGCCGGTCGGGGCGATGCTGTTCGTCGTCGGCGCGGCGCTGCCCTTCGCCGTCAACGGCGCCTCGCTCGCGCTGGCCGTCATGCTCGTGCTGTCCCTGCCGCTGAGCCTGGCCCGCCCTGGCCCTGGCCCGGGACGGTCCGGCGCCGACGCGGACGGGCGGAGCGTCACCGCCGCCCCGGCCAGGCGCGGGGCGCTCGCCGGGCTGCGCTGGCTGGTACGGCAACCCGTGCTCCGTACGCTCGTGGTCGTCGGCGCGGCAGTCGCCGCCGCGGACAGCGCCTGGTTCGCGATCTTCGTGCTGTACGCGCGGCAGAGCCTCGGTCTCGGCGCGCTCGGCTTCGGCCTGCTGCTGGCGACCGGCGCGGCCGGCGGGCTCGCCGGCTCACTCGTCGCCGACCGGCTGATCGGCCGGTTCCGGCACCGTCGCGTGCTGGCCTGGTCAATGGCGGTCACGGCCGGGACACCGGCCCTCCTGGCCGTCGCGCCGCACCGGATCGCCGCGGTGGTCGTCGTCGTCGTCACCAGCGCGTCGTTCGCGGTCCTCAACGTGGCCGCGCTGTCGGTCCGGCAACGCCTCGTGCCCGGCGACCTCCTCGGTCGGGTGGTCGCCGCCTCCCGGATGCTCTCCTACGGCTGCACCGCGCTCGGGGCACTCGCCGGTGGGGCGCTGGCCGCCGGCCTGGGCATGCGGGCACCCTTCCTGTTCAGCGCGACGGTGGCGGTCGCCGCGACCGCCGCCTGGTGCGTCGCGTCCCGCCCCACCGCGCCGCCCGACTTGGCCTGACGGGGAGGCCGTCCGCCGTCAGGCGCGCTTCGCCGGGCTGCGCCCGGGGGTGTGGAGACGGTCGACGGTCCGCGACGGGGCAGGACGCGGGTGAGCGGCTCGGTCGCTGCGGCGGCCCTGGTCGACCTGCGCCTGCCCGACGGGCCGACGGACCCGCGTCGCTGAGCCGCCCGCTCAGCCGGTGGCGGCCCGGGCCAGGGCGAAGCCGGCGGTGGCGGCGCCGAGGCCGGCGGCCACGCTGGCGAGCACGTTGACGAGTGCGAGGAACCGCCGGCCCCGGCGTGCCAGCCGCAGCGTCTCGTACCCGAAGGTCGAGTACGTGGTCAGCGCGCCGCAGAAGCCGGTGCCGAGCAGCGCGCTGACGGCCGGGCCGACGGGCAGCCCCGCTAGGAGACCGAGCAGCAGCGACCCGGCCACGTTGACGGTCAGCGTGCCCCACGGGTAGACGCCGCCGAGCCGGGCCTGCACCGCCCGGTCGGTGAGGTAACGCAGGGGCGCGCCGACGGCCGCGCCGAGCGCGATCAGCAGCACGGTCACCGGCCGGCCCCGCGCTCCGGCCGGCCGTGGCGGGGGGCGTCGAGCAGCCGACCGGTGACGGCGTCGCCGAGCCAGACCGCGACCAGCGCGCCGAGCAGGGTCGCGGCCAGGTAGCCCAGGGCCACCTCCGGCGCGCCGGCGTCGAGCGCCAGGCGGACGTCCACGGCGTACGTGGCGAAGGTGGTGTAGCCGCCGAGGACGCCCACGCCGAGGAACGGGCGCAGCAGCGGTCGGCGGCCACCGGAGCGCTCCAGCGCCGCCATCAGGACACCGATCAGCAGGCACCCGGTCAGGTTGACGGCGAAGGTCGCCCACGGGAAGCCCGTCGGGCCGTGCGGGACGGCGTGCTGGAGGCCGGCCCTGGCCAGGGCGCCGAGCGCGCCGCCGGCCGCGACGGAGCCGAGCACCCCGCCGGGACGGGCGGCCAGCTCGCCCCGGTCGGCGGGTACGCGCAGGTCGACGTCCGGGTCGACCCGCGGATCCGGTCCGGTCACCTCGCCCTCCCCGCCGGTGCCACGGGGCGGGACCTCGGCGCGCCCGCCAGCCTAGCGTCCGGCGTGGAGCCGTTCGAGCCGCTCGCCCGGCAGCCGGTGCAGCGCGCTGGCGGTGAGGACGGCGTCGTACTCGCGGTGGGGAGCGCGGCGTGCCAGTCGGGCCGGTTCAGGTCGGCGGTGACGACGGTGATCCGGTCCCCGAGCGGGGCGCGGGCGTGGCGGGCCGCGCCACGCCGGTGCGCCGTTTTGTCGCGCCTGTCCCGGGGCACAGGCCACCTACCTGGGGATGCGTCGAAAGGGGAGCGCGATGTCCGACACGACGACCTCCGGCGCGCGGCCGGCCGGGGCACCGTCCCGGGGCGGGCGGTCACACCGCCGGGCACAGGGGCCGCCGTTCCGCAGGCCGAGGTGGCCCAGGGCGTACGCCTTCGCGCTGGTGACCGGGGCGCTGTTCCTGCTCTCCTGGATCGCGCAGTTCGTCTTCCAGGCCTCCGTGGCGAGCGACGAGGCGAGCCAGCACGGCCGGTCCTTCGCCTGGGCCGACTTCCTGCCGCAGTTCCTCGCCTCCACCTTCGAGAACTGGCAGTCCGAGTTCCTCCAGTTGATCTGGCAGGCGGCGGGGCTGGCCCTGTTCTACCACTGGGGTTCCTCCCAGTCCCGCGAGTCCGACGAGCGGATCGAGGCGAAGCTGGACGCGCTGCTGCGCGAGCGCGACCTGGACCCGCAGGACCCGTGACGGGTGCCGTCGGTGCGGTGCGGGCAGACGGCGTACGGTACCGGGACCGGCGGTCGAGGGGGCCGCCCCGAAACAGGCGTGGAGCGGTCGATGGGCGGGACGGGGCGGTCGTCGAGCGACGGCGGGACGGCTGAGGGGGCCGGGCGCGACGCCGCGTACGCCATGTTCGCCGCCGACGTCGCCAGCCGGGGGCTCGGCATCGAGCTGGTGGAGGCCGCCGGCGGAGCGGCGGTGGCCCGGATGCGGGTGACCGGCGCGATGGTCAACGGCCACGCCATCGCCCACGGCGGGTTCGTGTTCCTGCTCGCCGACACCGCCTTCGCGCTGGCCTGCAACAGCCACGGCCCGGCCACCGTCGCCGCCGGCGGCGAGATCAGCTTCGTCCGTCCCGCCCACGAGGGTGACCTGCTGACGGCGCACGCCACCGAGCGCACCCGGTACGGCCGCAGCGGCATCTACGACGTCACCGTGACCCGGGACGACGGCGCGGTGGTGGCCGAGTTCCGGGGCCGCAGCCGCACCCTGCCCCCGACCGCCGGCTGACCCGCCGCCGTCCGGGCCGCGTCTCCCGGTGCCCCCACGACGGGCTCCGCCGCGGCTAGCATCGGCGCGGTGCGAGTACTGGTGGTCTCCGCGCCGTTGATCGGGCACGTCGCTCCGCTGCTGCCGCTGGCCGCCGCACTGCGCGACGCCGGCCACGAGGTGCTCGTCGCCACCGCCGCCGACGGGCTGCGGGCGGTGCGCCCCGGACTGCCGGCGCGCGACGTCGCGCCCGCTTTCGACTTCGGGCGCATCGCCCGCCGCGTGCTGCTGCGCCACCCGCTGACCGCACGGGCCGAACTGGCCGGGACCGCCGGCACCCGGGGCGCGGGGCTGCTCTTCGGCGCGGTCAACGACCAGCTCGCCGACGGGGTGGTCGCCCTCGCCGGGCAGTGGAGACCCGACCTGGTGGTCCACGAGCCGTTCGCGGTGGCCGGCGCCCTCGCCGCCGCGACGCTCGGCGTGCCCGCCGTACGCCAGGAGAACGCCCTCTTCGACGGCCGCGAGCTGGCCCGGGCGACCCTGGCGCGGCTGGGGCCGGCGCTGCGCCGGCACGGCCTGACCGAGCTGCCGCCGCCGGCCGCCGCGATCGCCGTCGCCCCGCCCAGCGTGCTGCGTCAGGACGGCTGGCCGATGCGCTACGCCACCGAGGCGGGCGGCGAGCTGCCGGAGTGGCTTCGCGAGCCGGGGGAGCGGCCCCGGGTGCTGGTCAGCCGCAGCACCATCGCCGGCCCGGGCAGCGCCGGACCGATGCCGGCCGTCGTCGCCGTCGCCGACCAGGTCGACGCCGAGTTCGTGCTGGTCCGCCCGGAGGCGCGGCTGGCCCGCCGGGCGCTGCCCGGCAACGTGCGTACGGTCGACTGGATCCCGGTCCCCGCAGCCCTGCCGGCGAGCGCGGCGCTGGTCCACCACGGCGGCGCGGGCAGCGTCCTGAGCGCGCTGATCGCCGGGGTGCCGCAGCTGGCCACCGTCGGGGCGGGCGACCGGCGGCACAACGCCGAGCTGGTGGCCGCGCGCGGGGCCGGCATCGCCGCCCGCACCCGCGACATCACCGCCGACACCCTGACCCGGCTCGTCACCGACACCGCGCTGCGCGACGCGGCGCGGCAGGTCAGCGCCGAGATCGCCGCCATGCCGGCGCCGGGCGAGCTGGTGCGGCGACTGGAATCGCTGGGCTGACCCGGCCTCGCGTCGGCGGCGGGTCAGCGCGGCGGCCCGGCCCCGTCGCATTCGTCAGACAGAATGTCCCGATGGGACACGTCGTGCTGTTTCATTCCGCCTACGGGCTGCGACCCGCCGTGTTGACGGCCGCCGACCGGCTGCGCGCCGCCGGCCACCACGTCGTCACCCCCGACCTCTACGGCGCGCCGGCCGTCGACACGATCGAGGCGGGCTTCGCCCTGCTCGGCGAGGTCGGCGAGGTGGCCGTGATGGGCCGGGCCAGGGCGGCGCTGCACGAGGCGCCGCCCGAGGCGGTGCTGGCGGGGTTCTCCATGGGGGCCGCGGTGGCCGGCGCGCTGCTGGCCGAGCGCCCCGCCGCCGCCGCGCTGTTGCTGTTGCACGGCGCCGGCGGTGCGCCGGAGGCGGTCCGTCCGGGCCTGCCGGTGCAGCTGCACATGGCCGACCCGGACGAATACCCCCCGGAGCCCGAGCTCGGCCGGTGGCAGCGGGCGATCACCGGCGCGGGCGCGGAGCTGAGCGTCCACCGCTATCCCGGCGTCGGTCACCTCTACACCGATCCCGACCTGCCCGACCACGACCCGGCGGCCGCCAGCCGGACGTGGGAGCGGGCGGTCGCCTTCCTCGACGGTCGCTGACGCGCCACCACGCCGCGCGGGCGGGGCGCCGGCGGTCAGCGGAGGCGGGCCAGGTCCTCGGGGGTGAGCCGGATCGCCCCGGCCGCCACGTTCTGCGCCAGGTGCGCCGGGTCGCCGGTGCCGGGGATGGCCAGCACGTGCGGCCCCTGGTGCAGCGTCCAGGCCAGGCGGATCTGGTGCGGGGTCGCGCCGTGCGCGCGCGCCACCGCCCGTACGGCCTCGTCGTGGTCGTCGCCCGCGCCCGCCTCCCGCCCGGCGCCCGCGATCGCGAAGAACGGCACGAAGGCGATCCCCCGCTCGCCGCAGACCCGCAGCAGCTCGTCGGCCCACCGGTTCACGTCGAGGGCGTACGCGTTCTGCACGCACACCACCGGCGCGATGTCCCGCACCTCGTCCAGGTGATCCACCCGCACGTTGGACAGGCCGAGATGCCGGATCAGCCCGGCGTCGCGCAGCTCGGCCAGGGCGGCGAACCGCTCCGCCACCGAGTCCCGCCCGGGTCGCCGGACGATCCGCAGGTTCACCACGTCCAGGTGGTCCCGGCCCAGGCGGCGCAGGTTCTCCTCCACCTCCCGGCGCAGCTCCGCCGGGCCCAGTTCCCGGTGCCCGGTCGCCTCGTCGAAGGACGGCCCGACCTTGGTGGTGACGACCAGGTCGTCCGGGTACGGCGCGAGGGCCTCGCGGATCAGGTCGGTCGCGTACCGGGGCGAGCCGGTGCCGACGCCGAGCGGCCCGCCCGGCGAGACGTAGAAGGCGGCGGTGTCGATGTGGTTGACGCCCAGCTCGACGGCCCGGCGCAGGACGCGGACGGCGCGCGCCCGGTCCGGGTCGACGGTGAGCCGCATGGAGCCGAACCCCATCCGGTGCACGGTGCGGTCGCCGAGCGTCCAGGTACCGGCGGCGGAGGCGGTGATCTCTTCGACAGGCATCGGGCGAACCTAGCCAGCCGACCCCGAGGCGCGCACTCGGTCGGTCGCCCGATACCGCCCGGATCGAATTCCCGTTAGTTTGGATCGTGGGGGAGATCCCCTGGCCGCCCCACGATCCCCGCGTCCAACACACCGCCCGCTCACGCCGCGACCGGCCTGCCGCGCGGCAGGACCCACCTCGGCCGCTGCCCGCGCCGCTGCCGCCGCGCCGAACCGCCCGCCCCGAGGGCTGCCGTCGCAGCGGGGCCGGCCGGGTGCTCGGCGAGGTCGTCGGCCGTGCCGGCGGTGGACTTGCCGGTCTTCAGGTCGATGACGAGGCGGTCGCGCGCGGTCGACGGAGCGGGGCCGGCCGAGGGGCGGCGATTGCGGGCCGCGACCCAGCCGCGCAGCTCCACCACCCGGCCGCCCCCGACACGTTCCGCGGGGACGGCGACCAGCGGACCGGGCGCGGAACGCGCCCCCGGCAGCACCGCGATCCGGGGCACGTCGGCGACCAGGGGCACGTCGGCGACCCGGAACGCGCGGGCGGGCCGGGGCGGGGCAGCGAGACGGGGCGCGGCGGCGGGCCGCCGCAGTGGTGCCGGGTGCGACCCGCGAGCGTTCCGGGCCGCCGGGCGGTCGGCGTCGGCGCGCGCCGGCACCTGGGCGGTGGGGGCGTGCACGACCACGGGCACCGAAGGGGCGTCCGACTCCGCCGGCCGCCCGGCCCGGCGGGCGAACGCGGCCCGCGCCGCCCTCGGCAGCCGGGCGTACGCGACCTCGCGGACCACCGCGTCGGCGACGGCGTACCGGCCGTCGGGGCGGGTGACCAGCAGACCCGTCGCGGCCAGGGCGCGCAGCACCGGGGCGGCCCGCCCGGGAGCCCAGTCGAGCAGGCGCGCCACCGTCGCGGCGGTGATCCCCGCGCCGACGGTCGCGACGGCCATCAGCACGGCCCGCCGCGCCCCGTCCAGGCGGTCCAGCCGGGCGTCGACCTCCCGGCGCACCGCCTCCGGCACGGACCGCGCCGCGTCCGGCGACGCCACGTACGCGACGGCCCGCCCCGGGTTGCCGCCGACCAGCGGCAGGAGCCGGGTGATCGCCGCCGCCGTCGGCCGGTCGGCCCGGCCGAGCAGGTGCCGCAGCAGCCGTCCGGTCTCCACCGGGCGCAGCGGCGGCACCGCCAACCGGTGCCGACGGTCCCGCGGGCCGGGCAGCGCGCCCGTCCACTCGGCACGGTGCAGGGTCACCACCACCAGCGGCAGCGACCGCGCGGTGGCCGCCGCGAAGAGCCGGTGCAGGAAGCGGTGCAGCGTCGCGGTGGCCCGGTCGAGGTCGTCCACCGCCACCATCACCGGCTGCCGGGCGGCGAGCCCCAGCAGCGCCTCCCGCGCCACCTCGGCGCCCCGCGCCGCGTCGCCGGAGCCGTCCGGCGTGCCCAGCAGCGCCTCCAGCGCGTACACCGCCTCGGTCAGGCCGGCGGGCGGCACCAGGTCCGTGAGGGCGGCGGTGAGTCGTCGCCGTACCGTCGCGGGCGGCTCGCCGGCGCGGAGGCCGGCGAGCCCGCGCACCAGGTCCGCGACGGGCGCCAGGGGCTGCGGGTACGGCGGGCAGTGCGCGACGCACCAGCGCACCGGCACCCCGTCCACGGTCCGTACCGCCCGGGTCAGCTCGTGCAGCAGCCGGCTGCGCCCGCTGCCGGCGGGACCGACCAGCGACAGCCAGCGCGGGTCGCGGCCCCGCACGGCCCGGACGATCAGGTCCCGGGCGGCGGCCAGTTCCCGTCGCCGCCCGACCAGCGGCCCCTCGTGCCGGGTCGGGGCCTGTCGGGTGGTGCCGGTGGCGTGCCACACGTCGACCGGCAGCGCCTTGCCGGCCAGGGCCACCGGCGGTACGCGGCGCTGGTCGACCAGTCCCACGGTGGCGCGGTGGGTGGCCGCGCAGAGCGCCACCCCGCCCGGCGGGGCGTACTCCTGCAACCGCGCGGCGGTGGTGATCACCGCGCCGCTGGCGACGCCGTGCCCGCCGTCGCGCGCCGCGGCGAGGTCCACCAGCGCCTCACCGGTGGCCACCCCGGCCCGGACCCGGAGGCGCGGCGCGCCGGGCGGCGGTCGCCGGTCGAGGGCCCCCTGGATCTCCAGCGCCGCCCGCACCGCCCGGTACGCGTCGAAGCCGTCGGACCGGCGGGCCCCGAACAGGGCCATCACCGCGTCGCCGACGTACTTCTCGACCACCCCGTGCCACCGGCGCAGCACCCCGCCCACGGTGTCGAAGTAGGCCCGTTGCAGGATCCGCACGTCCTCGGGGTCGAGCCGCTCGACGAGCGCGGTCGACCCGACGATGTCGACGAACAGCACGGTGACGAGGCGTTTCTCCTCCGGTACCGGCCAGCCTGCCGAGGTGGACCGCTGCGAACCGGCGACGATGGTGGCCATGGGCATCGCACCCGCCTTCCCCACGGTGCTGACGACGCCTCGGACACTGTCACCGATGGGCCGACGGGGGATCTGCCGAACGACGTATGTCCACCCTGCGCAACCGTCGGTCGCGATCTCGACGCGAGGAGTACCACAGGCGTGAAAGACCCGTAGAACGGTGCGGGGCACTTGACTAGGCTGCGTGCCATGGCCAGCGACGTGGACACCGCACCACTCGTCGGCCGGGCCGACCTGGTGACGACGGTACGATCCGTGCTGCTCGACGACGTCACGCAGGGGAACACCGCCGCCGTCTTCCTCACCGGCGAGAGCGGCGTCGGCAAGACCCGGCTGCTGCGCGAGGTGGGCACCCGGCTGCGCGACGCCGGGGCCCTGGTGCTCACCGGCTCCTGTCTGGACATCGGCGACGCCTCGCCCCTGCACCCGCTGCTCCAGGCGCTGCGCCGCCTCGACGCCGAACTGACCGGTGCCCAGGCCCGGACCTCCTCGGCGGTCCGTGACCTCCTCGGGGTGTTCGCCGAGGAGACCGCCGGCCCGGACGGCGCCGGGGCGCTGCTGGAGCGGGTCTCGCGGGGGCTGCACCTGATCGCCGAGGGGCGCCCGCTGGTGCTCGTCCTGGACGACCTCCAGTGGGTCGACCGCAGCACCCGCCAGCTGCTGCTCTACCTGCTGGCCGGATTGGGCGACCTCCAGTTGTCGGTGCTCGCGGCGGTGCGGGCGGAGTCGTTGCAGGGCGCGCACCCGCTGCGCCGGGTGCTCACCGAGCTGCGCCGGCTGCGTACGGTGCGGGTGCTCGACCTGGCCCCGCTGGACCGGGCCGGCACCGACCGGCTCGCCACCGCCGTGGTCGGCCGGGCGCTCACTCCGGAGGCGGCGGAGCTGGTGTGGCGGCGCAGCGGCGGCAACCCGTTCGTGGTGGAGGAGCTGGCCCGCGACCTGCGCGACGGGCGGGACGAGCTCTCCGACACGCTGCGCGAGATATTCCTGGCCCGGGTGGACGCGCTGCCGCAGCACGCGCACGCCGTGGTGCACGCGGTGGCGGCCGGCGTCGAGCCGGTGGGGCACTGGCTGCTGGCCCGGGTGGTGCGGCTGCCCGAGGACGAGCTGATCGAGGCGGCCCGGGCGGCGGTCGCCCACCGGCTGCTGGTGAGCGCGGACGACGGCTACCGGCTGCGGCACCGGCTGGTCGCCGAGGTGCTGGAGCACGAGCTGCTGACGGCCGAGCGGGCCGCCCTGCACCGCCGCTACGCCGAGGCGCTCACCGCGGCCCCGGCGGAGCTGCACCAGGCGCGCCTGGCGCACCACTGGCGGCTGGCCGGCGAGCCGGCGCGGGCATTGCCGGCGGCGATGGCCGCGGCCCGGGAGGCCGAGCGGCTGCACGGCTGGGCCGAGGCGCACCGGCACTGGTCGGTCGCGTTGCAGCTGGCCGCCGCGCCGGGCGTCGCACCGCCGGAGGTGGACCGGGTCACGCTGCTCAGGCACGCCGCCGAGGCCGCCCATCACTGCGGCGAGCACGCCCGGGCGCTGACGCTGATCGAGGAGCTGGCCGCCGCCGACGCCGACCCGTCGGCCTGCGCGCTGCGCATCCGCCGGGCCCGCTACCTGGCCGCCGCCGGCCGCTCGGCGCCGGCCGAGGCGGAGTACCAGCTGGCCCTGGAGGCCGCCGACTGCACGCCCCGAGAGCGGGCCACGGCCGCGGCGCACCTGGCCGAGCTGCTGCTGCACCTCGGCCGGTACGCCGACGCCGGCCGGCGGGCCCGGGAGGCGCTGGAGCTGGCCGCCGAGGTGCCGGGCTCCACGTCGGAGGTGGTGCTGGCCAGCGCCGCGCTCGGCTTCTCGGAGGCGTACCTGGAGGACCCGGACGCCGGGCTGGCGGTGATGCGCCGCGCGCTGGAGACCGCCGAGCGTTCCGGCCGCCCGGAGGACGTGGCGTGCGCGTACCTGCACCTGGCCGAGCTGTTGACCGGCCCGCTGAACGTCCTGGAGGAGGGCGTCGTGGTGGCCCGCCGGGGCGCCGAGCGGATGGCCGAGCTCGGCCTGGGCCGCACGTACGAGACCCGGCTGCTGGCCATCGCCACCAACGGGCTGTTCCGCGTCGGGCAGTGGGCCGAGGCGGAGAAGGTGGTCGCGGCGGCGTTGCGGCACCGCCCCTCCGGCGCGGACGCGGTGGAGCTGCTGTTGGCACGCTGCCGGCTGTCGGTGGGCTACGGCGACGTCGAGGCCGCCGACCGCGACCTGGACGCGGTGGCCACGATGCTGGCCGGCGGCGGGGCGCGGCACGTGATCCCGCTGCTCACCCTGCGGGCGGGGCTGGCCATGTGGCAGGGCCGGCACGACCTGGCCCGGCAGGCGGTGCAGCGCGGCCTGACCGAGAGCCGCTCCGACGACGTGGGGATCCTCGCCGCGCTGGTGTGGCACGGCCTGCGGGCCGAGGCCGAGGCGCACGCCGGCCGCGCCGTGGCCGTCGACCCGACGGCGGTGCGGCGGCTGCGGGAGGTGGCCGACCGGGTCGCCCGCAAGAGCGAGCACGCCGCCCGCCCGGTGCGCGACGTGGTGGACGGCTTCCTGGCGCTGTGCGCCGCCGAGGTGAGCCGCCTGGAGAGCAGCGACCCGGAGCTGTGGGCCCGCTCGGTGGCGCAGTGGGACCGCCGTCACCACCCCTACCCGGCGGCCTACTCGCGGCTGCGGCAGGCGGAGGCGCTGCTGGCCCGGCGCAGCCGCAGCGCCACCGCGGGCAAGCTGCTGCGCCAGGCGTACGAGGTGGCGCAGGGGCTCGGCGCGGTGCCGCTGACCTCGGAGATCCGTACCCTCGCCGGCCGGGCGCGGGTGTCGCTGGAGGAACGTCCGGCCACCGGCGCTCCGGCCGCCGGGGCGGACGGCGACGAGCTGGCGGCGCTGACGGCCCGGGAGCGGGAGGTCCTCGCCGCCGTCGCCGAGGGGCTCACCAACCGGGAGATCGGCCAGCGGCTGTTCATCAGCGAGCGCACCATCGGCGTGCACGTCTCGCACATCTTCGACAAGCTCCAGGTCCGTACCCGGGTGCAGGCCAGCGCGATCTTCCTACGCAACCGGCCCGGCTGACGCGCGGCGCGGATACGTCGTTCTACTGATCCGGCCGGCCATCGCCGGCTGGCAGGCTGTGCTGCGTCGCCGACGGCACGGGGGTGCCGGGGGAACCACTGTGGAGGAGAGATGAGGGAACCGGTGTGGGGGCCCGTGCATCGGGACATCGTCGATCTGCTCGCCGACCATCCGGCCGACGTGCCGGCGGTGGTCGACCACCTCACCAAGCTCCAGGACATGCTGGTCCGGCTGCCTCCGCTGGAGGCGAGCTGCCCGCTGGCCGACTTCAACCGGCTGTACCTGACGATCACCGAGAGCGTGCTGAACGGGCTCTACGACGACCGGTTCTCCGACCCGGTGTTCCTGTCCCGGCTCGACGTGGAGTTCGCGGCCCGCTACTTCGACGCGATGCGGCTGTGGACCGACTCCAGCCCGGGTACGCCGAAGGCCTGGGCCTGCCTGTTCCAGCGGATGCGCGGGCCGGACGCCCGCCCGCTGCCGTCGGCGGCCGCCGGGGTGAACGCGCACATCAACTTCGACCTGCCGTTCGCGTTGGTGACCACGTTCGACAGCCTGGAGTCGGAGCCGGTTGACGGTACCGACCAGCACCGCGACTACCTGGAGATCAACAAGATCTTCGCGGACAAGATCCCCGGTCTGCGGCGCGGCTACCTGGAGCGGTGGCAGCTGCTCATCGACATGCTCAACGGCGACATCGACGACTGGTACCAGGGGGAACTGGTCGAGTACACCCGCGACGTCGCCTGGCGCAACGCGCAGAAGATCTGGCGGTGCCGGCACGACCCGGCCGCCCACGAGTGCGAGCGCGCGCGGCTGGACGACACCGCCGCGGCGCTCGGTCGGTTGCTGCTCTCGCCCCTCGGGGCGTTCCTGCAGTAGCCGTGACGGGGGGTCCCCGCGCTCCGCACCCGCCACCCGGCGGAGCGCGGGGACACGTCCCCGCCGGACCAGGGCTCGTCGTCGGGGGCGGCGGGCCCGGGTCGGGGAACGGTCCGCGCGGCCCGGGGGGTCCGCGCGGCCCGGGGCGGGGACGAGGGGTTCGCGGGTCGGCCGGCCCGGGGGGTGTCGGCCGGCCCGCACGGGGTACGCCCGCGCCATGAGTCACCCGGCCCGTCGGCCCGCCGCCCGACCCCGTCCCCGGCCCGTCGCCCCGCCCCGTCCCGCCCGACCGGGCGACGCCCGCCCCACCACCCGGGGCGGCGCGCGATGACCGCCGAGGCGCACCGGTTCGCGTTCCGCTTCGACCCGGTCTTCCGGCCGGCGCTCGCGCTGGTGGGCGTCCGGCCGGCAACCGCCTGGGTCGGCGTCGACCGGGCCGAGCTGGTGGTCCGGTTCGGCCCGTGGCAACTGCGCACCGCCCGGGACAACGTCGTCGGCGTCGCGCCCACCGGGCCGTACCGCTGGTGGCGGGGGATCGGCGTGCGCCTCTCGCTGGCCGACGCCGGCGTCACCTTCGCCAGCAGCACCGCCGCCGGGCTCTGCCTGCGCTTCGCCGAGCCGGTGCCCGCCCTGCTGCCCGGCGGGTGGCTGCGGCACCCGGGGGCGACGGTCACCGTGGCCGATCCCGACGCCCTGGCCCGGGTGCTGGCCGCCCGCGACGGCGACTGAGCCGTCCCGGCTTCACCGTTCGGGCGGGCGGCCGGCCGGCGACCGCCTACGGTCGGGTCAGGACGGCCGAGGGTGGGGAGGGGGCATGCGTGACGAGCACGGGCCGAGGTCGCGGCGCACGCGTGGTCGCCGGCCGCCGCCCGCCGGCCCGCCACGGGACCTGCGCGCCGCCCGGGACCCCACCCGCCCCGGCGACCGCGCCGGGCGCCCGGTCGCCGTCCCCGAGGCGCAGGCCAGCCCCGCCCGGCCCGCCGCGCCGCTGAGCCCGCTGCGCCGGTGGCTGTTCGCGCACCAGGTGCAGCCGGTCGGCCCCGAGGCGGCGGAGGGGCAGGCCCGCTCGCGGGCGTGGTGGCAGGTCATGTGCCTGACCGGGGTGGACTACTTCTCCACCCTGTCGTACCTGCCCGGGATCGCGGCGGTGGCCGCCGGGGCGCTCTCCCCACTGGCCACCCTGCTCATCGTCGCGCTGACACTGTTCGGCATGCTGCCCATGTACCGCAGGGTGGCCCGGGAGAGTCCGCACGGGCAGGGCTCGGTGGCGATGCTGGAGCGGCTGCTGCCGTTCTGGCGCGGCAAGATCTTCGTGCTGGTCCTGCTCGGCTTCGTGGCCACCTCCTGGATCATCACGATCACTCTCTCCTCGGCCGACGCGACCGTGCACCTGCTGGAGAACCCGCACATGCCCGAGAGCGTCGGCGGCACCGGCGTGGCCGTCGGCGTCACCGTCGTACTGCTGCTCGTCCTCGGCGGGGTGTTCCTGCTCGGCTTCCGGGAGGCGGTCACGGTGGCCGTCCCGCTGGTGGCGGTCTTCCTGGCCCTGAACGCGCTGATCGTGGCGGACGGGCTGGCCGGGATCGCGGCGGACCCGCGGCTGCTGTCCGACTGGACCGCCGCGCTGACGGTCGGTGGTGGCCCGGGGGAGGTTGCGGTGACCGCCGTGCTGGCGTTCCCGCTGCTGGTGCTGGGGCTGTCCGGCTTCGAGACGGGGGTGAGCATGATGCCGCTGGTGGCGGGCGGGGGCGCGGACCGCGAGGCGCGGCTGGCGGCGCGGATCCGCAACACCCGTCGGCTGCTCACCACCGCCGCGCTGGTCATGTCGGTGTACCTGGTCTCGACCACCCTCGTGACCACCGTGCTGATCCCCGCCCGGGAGTTCGGGCCGGGCGGGGCCGCGAACGGCCGGGCGCTGGCGTACCTCGCCCACGAGCGCCTCGGCGAGACCTTCGGCACCGTCTACGACGTCAGCAGTGCGCTGATCCTCTGGTTCGCGGGCGCCTCCGCGATGGCCGGCCTGATCAACATCGTGCCCCGCTACCTGCCCACCTACGGGATGGCGCCGGAGTGGGCCCGGGCCGTGCGGCCGGTCGTGATCGTCTACACCGTGGTCAGCGTCGCCATCACCCTGATCTTCCGGGCCGACGTCAACGACCAGGCCGGGGCGTACGCCACCGGCATCCTCGCGATGATGGTCTCCGCCGCCGTGGCGGTCACGATCTCCGCGGCCCGCCGCCGGGAACGCGTCGCGGCCGGCGGCTTCGCCGTGCTCACCCTGGTCCTGCTGTACGCCCTCGCCGAGAACGTCGTCGCGAAGCCGGACGGCATCGCCATCTCCGCGCTGTTCGTCCTCGGCATCGTGGCCGTCTCGCTGGTCTCGCGGGTGACCCGGACCACCGAGCTGCGCACGGACCGGATCGAGTTCGACGAGCCGGCCCGCCGGTTCATCGCCGAGTCGGTGGCGCACGACGGCCGACTGCACCTCATCGCGCACAAGCGGGCGGGCGGCGCGGTCAAGGAGTACACGGTCAAGGAACGGGCGCAGCGGTCGATGAATCCCGTGCCCGGCGAGGGCGACATTCTCTTCCTGGAGATCGACGTGGTCGACCCGTCGGACTTCAGCCAGGTGCTGCGGGTGCGCGGCGTGGAGGTGGGTGGCTTCCGGGTGCTGCGGGCCGGCAGCCCGGCCGTCCCCAACGCCATCGCGGCGATCCTGCTGGCGCTGCGCGACGCCACCGGCGTACGCCCGCACGCCCACTTCGAGTGGTCGGAGGGGAACCCGCTCGCGCACCTGCTGCGCTATCTGATCCTCGGCCGCGGCGACACCCCGCCCGTCGTACGGGAGATCATCCGCAAGTCCGAGCCGGACCCCGCCCGCCGGCCCGGCATCCACGTCGGCGGCTGACCGCGCTGCGCTCCCTCGCCCCGGTCGAGGTGAATAGTCCGCTTATTCACGTTTGACGGACCTGCCCGATTCTCGTCCGTATCGTGACCTCCGGTGGCTGTCGCGACGTCAGCCGCCCCGCGTCCCGTTCGACGCGGCCGTGGCACGCATGCACGAGAGGCAGGGAAGCCTGATGACGACGTATCAAGGGGGCCGGCGGGCAGCACCACTCAGGCGGCGGTCGAGGTGGTTCTTAGCCGGCGGCCTCGTGGCGGGCAGCCTGGTGGCGGGGGCGGCCGGGCTCACGGATGGCGCCGCCTTCGCCGCCGACCGGGACATGCCGACCGCCTCGCCGACGCCGTCGCCGACGCCGTCGTCGTCGCCGTCGCGGTGGGCCGGCGACCACTCCGGTGAGCCCCGCGGCGACGCCGTCGAGGACCGTGACCAGGCGCGCGAGGAGCGGCGCGGCGGGCAGCGGGACGACCGCCCCGGACGGCCGGGCCAGGGGAACCGCGCGGAGGTCGCGGTGCCGTGCGACTCGACGAAGCTGATCTCGGCGCTGGTCCGGGCCAACGCCGAGGGCGGCGCCGACCTGCGGCTGGCGTCGAAGTGCACGTACGAGCTGACCCACGCCTTCCAGCAGCCCGACGAGTACGACGGCGGGATCCGCGACGCCCGGGAGACCGCCGACAGCGCCGAGAACCCCGGCGACGCCGAGGCGCCCCCGCGCAACCCGAAGCACGACCGGGCCGGGCTGCCCGTCATCTACCACCCGATCTCCGTCCGGGGCGAGGGGGCCACCATCGTCCGGAACGGGCACGCCGAGGCGTTCCGGTTCTTCACCGTCCGCGACGGCGGGGAACTGACGCTCTCCGACGTCGTACTCCGCAACGGCCTCTCCGCCGCCGAGGGTGGCAGCATCCACATCGTGCACGGCGCGTCCGCCGTGGTCGAGCGCACCACGATCGTCGACAGCACCTCCCTCTCGGCGGAGGGGGGCGGGGGCGGGATCTTCAACGACGGGCACCTGGTGGTCACCGGGAGCACGTTCGTCGACAACCACGCCGCCGGCACCGCGGGCAAGGGCGGGGGCCTGCTCAACGGTGGCGTGCTGAGCCTGGAGAACTCGCAGTTCCGGGGCAACAGCGCCGTCGCGTACGGCGGCGGCTTCGCCAACTACCGGGGCGCGGCAGAGGTGCACTCGAGCACCTTCGCGCGCAACAACGCGGCGCAGGGCGGCGGCCTCGCCAGCTTCTCGGCCCGTACCCGGGTCGCCGACACGAAGGTGGTGGGCAACACCGCCCAGACCGGCGGCGGCATCGCCAACTCGGACGCGCTGATCTTCCTGCGCGGCCTGGAGGTACGCGACAACACCGCCACGGGCAACGGCGGCGGCATCTCCACCGTCCAGGGCCTGCTCCCGCTCGACGACAGCATCGTGTCGGGCAACACGGCGCGCGGCTCCGGCGGCGGCATCCACGCCCAGAAGTCGAACGTCCTGCTGCGCCACAGCGAGATCCACCGCAACCACGCCGTCGGTGCGAAGTCCACGGGCGGCGGCGTCTTCGCGTCGCAGGGCCGGCTCGCCCTGTACTCCAGCAGGGTGGCCGGCAACGTCGCCACCGTGAAGCCGAGCGGCCTCCTCGTCGACAAGGCGCAGGTCAAGGTCGACGACGAGACCGACATCATCGACAACGAGCCGACCAACTGCGAGGGCAGCCGGGTGCCGGTCGCGAACTGTTTCCGGTGACCCGCCGCGGGCCGTCCCGGCCGGGCCGGCCCGCCCCGCCCGGGGCGCGTCTGGCATCGCCGGCGATCATCGCGATCGCGGCGGAGGGTGCCGGACGCGCCCCGCGCGGCGTACGGCTCAGCCGAGGGCGCGCAGCCGGGCGGCGAGGTCGCCGGCGAAGAAGTCGAGGAAGCCGTCCGGGTCGGGGCCGGCGTTCTGCAGCACCACGTGGTCGTAGCCGGCCTCGACGTACGGGCGGACGGCCGCCACGTGCGCCTCCGGGTCCGGCCCGACGGAGAACAGTTCCCGGACGTGCCGCTCCTCGACGTACGCGCTGGCGGCGTCGAAGTTGACCGGGTTCGGCAACTCGCTCATCACCTTCCAGCCGGTCACCATCCACCGGCTGGTCTCCAGCACCGCCCGCACGGCCTGCTGGTCGTCGGTGGCCCAGGCCATCGGCACCTCGGCGTAGCGGGGACCGTCGCCACCGGCCTGCCGGTAGTGCTCGACGATCGACGCCTTCGGCTCGGTGACGAACAGGCCGTCGCCGAGTTCCGCCGCCATCGTGGCCGAGGACCGGCCGCTCGCGGCGACCGCGATCACCGGTGGGGTCTCCGGCAGGTCGAAGATCCGGGCGTCCTCCAGGTGCAGGTGCTTGCCCTCGAATGAGTGGTAGCCGCCCTGCCAGAGCAGCCGGATGATCTCCAGCGCCTCGCGGAGCCGCTCGTGCCGGCCCCGTACGCTGGGAAAGCCCTGCCCCACGACGTGCTCGTTGAGCCGTTCCCCGGCCCCGACGCCGAGGGTGAACCGGCCGTCGGAGATCAGCGCCAGGGTCGCCGCGGCCTGCGCGATGATCGCCGGGTGGTACCGGACGGTCGGGCAGGTCACCCCCGTCGCGAGGCCGATCCGTTCGGTCTTCGCCGCGACCGCGCCGAGCACGCTCCAGGTGAACGACGAGTGCCCCTGCGTGTCGAGCCACGGGTGGAAGTGGTCGCTCATCTCGACGAAGTCGAAACCAGCCTGCTCGGCCCGGACGGCCTGGCGGATGATCTCCTGCGGTCCGTACCCCTCCGAGGCGAGCTTGTAGCCGATCCTCATGCCGGTGCTCCCGTCCCGTGCGGCGCTGGTGGCGCAACGCCGGTTCCCGTGGCGGGGGTCGACAAACGTCGGGCGGCGCGGGACGCTACCCCCGATGACCCAGCCTCCTAGGACGCCCTACGCGGCGTGGCGTACCGCGCGCCGTCCTGGATGGGCGTGGAAGGCGAACCACCCGCCGGCCGGCAAAGGCGGCCCCCGACGGCCGGGCGGCCGTGCCGGCGTCGGGGCGGGCGCGGTGAGCGGGGCGTGGGGCGGACCCGGCCTTTGGGCGAGCCCATCCGTATCGCCGTCCCCGGCCCGGCAGATTCGGGGCTGACGAGCGGGACAGGCGGCGGCCGAGAGGCCCCGGCAGGCCCGGACCGGCGTCGGCACGAGGAGCGGAGTCGGGGAGCCGGCGTGGCGTACCCCGGACACGGCTCGGCCCGCGCCCGGAGTGGGCGCGGGCCGGAGGAGTACGTCCTACTTGGACGGCTGGGGCAGTTCGCAGTCGACCTTCGGGTTGGCCCCGATGTAGTTCAGCGGCCCGGCCACGATGGTCACCAGGATCGTGCCGGCCTCGGCGCAGTTCGTGTCGTCGCCGCTGTAGTAGCCGCGCTGTCCGGCGGCGACCGCGCCGATGATCAGCCAGATGACGACCAGGACTCCGAATATCGACGTGCCGCGCATCGCTGCCTCCGCAAGGGTGTGGTGGATCGAGGTGCTGGGCGTTGTACCCAATCGCGATGAACGGCTAACGGTGCCGCCGCCGAGGAACCGGCGCGCGGACGTCCGACAGTGGGCGGACGGGCCGCAGGGGGCGGTGGTGGCGTGCGTGCGGGGCCGGGCGGCTGGCCGGCGCCGGCGCGGGCCTTTGCGCCGTCATCTCCTCGCGTTTCGGCCCCGAACGCCGACATCGCGGCGCCCCGTGGTCGGGGCGCCGCGATGTCGGCGACGGCGGATCGGTCGTGCGGCGGTGCCCGATCCGTTCGGGTACCGCCGTCCGGCGCCGACGGGGGAACGCGGCAGGCGACGCCGGTCAGGCGTCCGCGCCGCCCACCGGGGTCGGCAGGGCGGCGGCCGCCTCCTGCGGGGCGCCGGCGAGCACCTTCGCCTGCTGCGGCCAGGTCGCCAGGCTCGGCGCGGCCCGCAGCCCGGCCGCCCGGATCGTCTCCCGCAGGGCGGCCTCGTCGAGCTCCGCCAGCTGCCGGTACGTCCGGATGCCGGCCGCCTGCAACGCCGCGGCCATCTTCGGGCCCACGCCCTGGATCCGGCGGAAGTCGTCGGCGGCGTCGGAGTCGGTCGCGACCGGGGCGTCAACCTCGCCGCGCGGCGCCGGCACGACCACCGGTCCGGCCGGAACGACCACCGGCTCGGCCGGCGCGTCGGCCGGCGTCGACTCCGGCTCGTCCGTGGTGGCGGCGGCCGTGGCCGGCTCGACCGTGGTGGCGGCGACCGGGGCCGGCTCGATCGGCGTGGCGCGGGTCGGCTCCGGCTCGGCGGGTGCGTCGGCCGGCTCCGGCTCGACGGCGGAGGCGGCCACGACAGCGGGCTCGGCCGGACCGACGGCGGTGGGGACGGGTGCGGTCTCCGGCTCGGCCGGGGTCACGCTCGTCGGCGCCGAGGTGGCGGCGGCCGGGACGGGCTCCGCGTCGGCGGCGGGAAGGGCTTCCGTCGCGGCGGCCGGGAGGGGCTGTGCGTCGGTGCTCGGGGCGGGCTCCTCCGCCGGTCGGCGGTCGACCGGGCCGGTCACCTCGGCGGCCACCGGCAGCACGACCTCGTGCCCCGGCCGTACGTCGGTGGTGGTGGCGGCCGGGACGGGTTCGGCGTCGGGCGCCGGCACCGGGTCGCCGGTCAGCGCCATGTCGGCCGGGTCGACGTCGTCGGCCCGGGACGCGTCGGCCGTGACGACCGTGGCCTTCGGGGTGTCGGTGCTGCCCGGGTCGGCGTCGGTCGGGGCGTCGACCCCGGGCGCGGTGGGGACGCGGTCGGCGACCGCCTCCGGCGCGGGGTCCACGGTCACCTCGGGGCGCGCTTCGTCCAGGGTGGCGACGGGCGGGGGGTCGACCACCACGGCGGTCATGCCGGCGACCGGGTCACCGTCCACCATGGGCGAGCCGTGGGTGGCGACCGCCGCGTCCCGCCGGCCGCGCCCGAACCAGCCGCCCGCCAGACCCACCAACAGAGCCACGATCAGTATCAGCCAGTGCCCGAAAGACCACGCCACGGCAAACCTCCCTATCGTTCATGTCCGGAAACCCGCGAGAAAAACTCGCCGCAGCTTCGCACACGCCCGACGAGGCCGACAGGCAGGACCGGGTGCCCGCCGTGGCGGCGGGACGGGTCGCGACGGGCGGTGTTCGCCGGGGCGACGGAGGGTCGCCGCGTCGGCGTCCGCGTCCGCGCCCGTGGGCGGTGGGCGGTGGGCGGTGGGCGTGGGCGGGCAGGCGGGGACCCCGGCGCCCGCTGGCGGCGCCGGGGTCCCGGTCGGACGGTCAGTCCTCCTCGCCCCGGTAGCTGTAGAAATCGTCGACGAACCGCCGCGCCAGCCGGGGTACCCGGCTGGTGACGCCGAAGTAGCCACGCGCGCCGAGCAGCGCGAGCCGGCCCACGACCGGCTTGTACATCCGGTCGTCCCCGCTGGTGCCGCTGCGGTTGAGCGAGTCGGCGACCCGGGCGAACCCGTACGGCACCATCGCGGCCTCGTAGTCGGCCACCGCCTGGAGCAGCGTCTTGTCTCCGGTGGCGGCCAGCCGCAGCTGGCGGCAGAGCAGGGCGGCGTCGCGCAGGGCCGTGTTGGCGCCCACCCCGCGTCCCGGCGTCATCGTGTGGATGGCGTCGCCGAGCAGGGTGACGGTGCTGCTCTTCCAGGGCGGCACCGGCTCGCTGGTGGACACCCTGATGGGCAGGGCGCTGCCCGGGTCGCTGCGGGCGAGCAGTTCGCGCAGATGGGGGTGCCAGTTTCGGGTGAGTCGCAGGGCGAGCAGGACCAGGTCCTCGCCGCGCAGCTGCATGACGTCGCTCGGGAAGCGGCGGGCCGTGCTCCAGACGACCAGGTTGATGTTGTCGCGGGTGTTGTCGTGGCGCAGCCCCGGCCAGCCGCGCAGCAGCTCGGCGTCGGCGGGATCGACGCCGGGCTTGAGCGCGCCGTCGCGGTCCCACTTGAACTCCATCACGTGCAGCACGCCCATCATCCCGCCGGTGCCGAAGATCAGCGAGATGCCCTGTTCGATCCGCTCGGGCAGCAGCCCCCGGGTGTGCGGGGTCAGGGGGATGCGGGTGGCGATGTTGATGGTGCCGGCGTCGCGGGTGACCGCGTGCGGCAGGTACTGGCGGCGTACCGCCGAGTGCGTGCCGTCCGCGGCGACCAGCAGGTCGCCGGTGGCGGTGCTGCCGTCGGCGAAGTGCGCGGTCACGGTCCCGTCGTCGCGTTGGTCGTACCGGGTGAAGGCCTTGTCGAAGTGGACGACGTCCTCCATGCCCGTGAGCAGGACCTGGCGCAGGGTCATCCGGGCGACGGACCGTTCGGTGTTCACCGGGTCGGTGTCCGGCCGGAGCGTGAACGAGGCCGTGCGCCGCATGCCCTGGGTGATGACGTTGAAGTAGCGGGGGGAGCGGGCGCAGGTGGCGAGGTAGACGTCGAACAGGGCGGGCGGCAGGCACTCGCGCAGCGCGCGGCTGCCGGTCGGCCCGATGCCGACCCGGTAGCCGAGCAGCCCTTCGCCGCGGGTGCGGTACCGCTCGTAGACGGCGACGCTGATGCCGGCACGGCGCAGGCCGTGCGCCAGGCACAGCCCGCCCGTGCCGGCCCCGATGATCAGGACGTGGGGTGGTCTGGACGACATGGCGACCGCCCCCGTTCAGCCGGCCGGGTGCGACGACGCCGCCGCGTCCGCGGCGTCCCACCGGTAGAAGCAGCCCGCGATGGCGTCGCGCGGCGAGCGCCAGGTCGGCAGGTACGGCGTGGTGTGCGCGGAGAGCCGCTCGTTGACCTGGCGGTAGAGCGGGTGGTTGCGGGCCTCGGCCAAGGCGTCCGGGGCCACGTCGGCGGTCTCCATCAGGTGTACGCACAGGTCGTGCAGGCAGTACAGGGACCGGTGACGGACCCCGGTGAGGGCGGGTAGTTCGGTCGCGTCGGACTCGGCGAAGATCTGCGCCACCCGACCCTCCGCGCCCGGGATGATCCTGCTGACGATCAGTAGACGGCTCATGGGACCCCTCTCGCCGGTGGCGCTCCGCGACCATGTCGCAGACCACGGACTGTTGTGCGGCCCACCGTGCCCCGGCGACTGTCACCTGTCCGTCACTCGCCCCGCCGCGCCGGTGACGCCGCCTCAGCGCGCGCGGGGCGCGATCCGGTTGGCCGGCGGCCGGCGGGGCCCGGCCGGGGCGGTACGGGTGGCCTCGCGGATCGGCGCGAGGGTCTCGTCGAGCAGGGCGGTCATCGCCGCCGAGGGCTCCAGCCGCAGTTCCCGCAGCAGCAGGTCGCGGTAGACGTAGAAGGCGTGCACGGCCTCGAAGGCGTTGCCCTCGGCGAGGTGGATGCGGACCACCAGCCGGTGCGGCGTCTCGCGCAGGGGTTCGGCGGCCATCGCCTCCAACGCGGCTTCCAGTGCCGCCCCGTGGCGGCCCGCCGACAGGTGCTGGCCGGCCAGTTCCTCCAGCATGTGCAGGCGCAGTTGGCGCAGCCGTTCCCGGTCGGCCAGCACCCAGTCGTCGTACCAGCCGGGGAGCAGGTCGTGGCGGCCGGCGGCGAGCGCGGCGGCGGCGCAGGGATCGTCGCCGTCGCGTACCCGCGCGGCCGTGCCGACGAGCGCGTCGACGTCGATCCGGACGGCCGGGGCGAGGGCGACCGTGTCACCGGAGGTGGTGATCGGGCAGCAGGGGTCCTGGCGCAGCCGCCACAGCGCGGTCCGCAGGGACGACAGCGCACGGTCCTCGGGCGCGTCCGGCCAGAGCAGGCCGGCCAGGTTGCTGCGGGTGGCGCCGGGGCGCAGCCCGATCAGCGCGATGACGCGTTGCAGGCCGCGCGGCACCACGACCGGGGCGTCGCCGTGCAGCAGCCGGAACCCGCCGAGCAGGTGCAGGGAGATCTCGGCGTCGGCCCGGCAAACGGTGGTCGGCGTCGATCGATCAGCGGCCACGGCGGCACCCCCTGCGGAACGCTCGTCCCGACTCGTCTGCTGTCCCCGGCGCGGCTGCCCATGACCCCACTGTCGGATCGCTCCGCCGCGGCACGGCGTCGCACACCGCGGCCGCCGGGCTGACCGTGACGAAGATTATCAATAGTGGTCACTCTCGGTCAATGTCTTGTCCAGGATGGCGCTTGCCTGTCGGCGTCCACGAGAACCCTTCCGAACTGCGGATAGTCCACACCGGATGATCGGTGCCGCACAGCGGGTGCACAGCTGGCGTCAACGCAGCGTCACGAAAGCTGCGTCGCCGCTCGGCGGTCGCTGGTGACGCCGTCGTGACGCCCGGGGCCGGATCGTGTCGCCAGTCGTCCGGCTAGGCGCCGTCGTCACCGACGCCCGATGCCGTGGAGGGAGGCCCGTCCATGGACCGTTCGCTGATCGTCGCGAAGGTGGTGCCGAGCGCCGAGGCGCGCGTCGCCGAGATCTTCGCCGACTCCGACGCGACCGAACTGCCGCGCCTGGTCGGGGTCCGGCACCGGTCGCTCTACCGACTCGGTGACCTGTACGTGCACCTGCTGGAGACGGAGTCGCCGGGCGGGACAGCGGTCGAGGCGGCCCGGGGACACCCCGAGTTCGCCAGGGTGAGCGCCCGGCTGCAGCCGTACGTGTCGCCGTACCTGCCGACGTGGCGGGAGCCTCGCGACGCGATGGCCCGCTGCTTCTACCGCTTCGACGCCGCGCCCGTCGGGCGGTCGTCGTGACCGCCACCGCGCCCCGCGAGGGGCAGCTCTGGTCCCGCTGCGGTGGCTGCGCCACCCTGCTCTACCGCAAGCGGCTGCGGCGCAACCTCGACGTCTGCCCCGAGTGCGGGGCGCACGCCCGGGTCGACGCGCCCGAGCGGCTGCTCCAGCTCGTCGACCCGGGGTCGTTCACCGCCCTGCCGGAGCGGCCGGCCGAGGTCGACCCGATCGGCTTCGTCGACCTGCTGCCGTACCCGCACCGGCTCACCGCGGCGCGGGCCGGCACCGGGCTGGCCGAGGCGGTCGTCTGCGGCACCGCCACCGTCGGGCGGCAGCCGTGCGTGCTCGCCGTGATGGACTTCCGGTTCCTCGGCGGCAGCCTGGGCTGCGTCGTGGGGGAGCTGATCACCCTGGCGGCGGAGCGGGCCCTGACCGACGGGGTCCCGCTGGTCCTCGTCACCGCCTCCGGTGGGGCGCGGATGCAGGAGGGCGCCCTGTCGCTGATGCAGATGGCCACGGTCAGCCAGGCGATCGCCGCGCTGCGGGAGGCCGGCCTGCTCACCGTCAGCGTGCTCACCGACCCGACGTACGGGGGCGTGGCCGCCTCGTTCGCCACCAACACCGACGTGGTGCTCGCCGAGAGCGGCGCGCGGATGGGCTTCGCCGGCCCCCGGGTGATCCGGCAGGTCACCGGCCGGGACCTGCCGGAGGGCTTCCAGACCGCCGACTTCCTGCTGCGGCACGGCCAGGTCGACATGGTGGTGCCCCGGCACGCCCTGCGGGGCCGGCTGGTGGCGCTGCTCGCCGCCGCGCGGGCCGGGCGGCGGCCGGCGGCGCGTCCCGGCGTACCCCGGCAGGAGCCGTCGCCGCTCGTGGCGTGGCCGGCCGGCGGCGCCGCCGCGACGACGGCGCCGGGCCCGGGCGGCGACGCCTGGGAGACGGTACGGCTGGCCCGGCACCCGGGTCGTCCGACCACGCTGGACTACCTGGAGACGGCGTTCGACGGCTTCGTCGAGCTGCACGGCGACCGGCTCGGCGCGGACTGCCCCGCCGTGGTGGGCGGGCTGGCCCGGCTCGACGGCCGGCCCGTCATGGTCATCGGCCACCAGAAGGGGCACACCACCGCCGAGCTGGTCGGGCGCAACTTCGGCATGGCCAGCCCGGCGGGGCACCGCAAGGCGCTGCGGCTGATGCGTCTCGCCGCCCGCCTCGGCCTGCCGGTGGTCACCCTGGTCGACACCCCCGGGGCGGATCCCGGCGTGCGGGCCGAGGAACAGGGCCAGGCGGCGGCCATCGCGGAGACCATCCTCGCCCTGACCGTGCTGCCCACCCCCGTCGTCGCCGTGATCACCGGCGAGGGCGGCAGCGGTGGTGCGCTGGCGCTCGCGGTGGCCGACTCGGTGCTCATGCTCCAGCACGCCGTCTACTCCGTGATCAGCCCGGAGGGCTGCGCGGCGATCCTCTGGCCGGACCGGGGCGCCGCGCCGCAGGCGGCCCGCGCGCTGCGGCTCACCGCCCCCGACCTGTGCCGGCTCGGGATCGTCGATGACCTCGTTCCCGAGCCGGCCCCGGCCGCCCACCACGACCCGCAGGCCGCCGCCCGGGCGCTGCGCGAGGCGGTGCTGGCGCACCTGCTGCCGCTGCTCGACGTGCCGCCCGCGACGCTGGTCCGCCGCCGGCGGCAGCGCTTCCGGCGTTTCGGCGCCGCCCGCCTCGGCGCCCGGGCGGGTGCCCGGTGAGCGCCGGCGGGATCCGGGCCGCCGTGCCGCCGGCATCCGGCCTGGAAGCGGTCTTCACGGTGCCGACACCCGGCACCCGGACGGCCCCCGACGCCCACCTGACGTCGCAGGCGTACCCCACGCCCGGCCCGCATCCCACGCCCGACGCGGGCCGGTCGTCCGACGCGGCGCGGTCGTCCGACGCGGCGCGGTCGTCCGACGCGGCGCGGTCGTCCGACGCGGCGCGGTCGTCCGACGCGGCGCGGCCGTCCGACGTCGAGCGGGCCGCCGGCCCGGTGCCGGCACCTCCTCCGCATCCGTCGCCCGGCGTCGCGCGGGCCTCCGGCGTGGAGGCGGCCTCGGGCGCGGAGGCGGGGCAGCGGGTGGACACAGTGCTCGCCGGGCTGCGGCGGCACGCCCGGCACCTGGTGGCCGAGCTGCCCGGCCCGCTGCGGCGGATCAGGCTGTGCGGCGGCGACACGGTGCTGGAGGTGGAGTGGCACGCCGTCCCGGCCGGGACCGCCCCCGCCGCCGCCACGGCGAGCCCGGCATCCCCGCCGGCCGCCGCGCCACCGCAGGGGTACGCCGTGCGGTCGCCCATCGTCGGCACGTTCTACCGCGCGCCGGAGCCGGGCGCCGCGCCCTTCGTCGCCGTCGGCGACCTGGTCCGTCCCGGGCAGGTCATCGGCATCGTCGAGGCGATGAAGCTGATGAACGAGGTGACCGCCGACCGAGGTGGCCGGGTCGTCGAGGTCCTCGCCGCCGACGGCCAGCCGGTCGAGTACGACCAGCCGCTGGTCGCGCTGGACCCGGCGTGAGGGGCAGGACGCGATGTTCGAGAAGGTCCTGATCGCCAACCGGGGGGAGATCGCCCTGCGGGTCCTGCGCGCCTGCCGCGAGCTGGGCGTGCGTACGGCGGTGGTCTACTCCACCGCGGACGCCGACTCCGCCGCCGTGCGCCTGGCCGACCAGGCCGTACGGATCGGGCCGGCGGCCAGCCGGCGCAGCTACCTCAACGCCGCCGCGATCGTGGAGGCGGCCCGGCAGGTGGGGGCGCAGGCGGTGCACCCCGGCTACGGGTTCCTCTCGGAGGACGCCGACTTCGCGGAGATCTGCGCCGACAACGGCCTGGTCTTCATCGGCCCGCCGCCGGAGGTGATGTCCGTGCTGGCCGACAAGTCCTCGGCGCGGGCGCTGATGCGCCGGGCCGGGCTGCCCCTGCCGCCGGGCAGCGTCGCGCCGGTGCCCACCGCCGCCGCGGCGGCGGAGGTGGCCGCCGAGGTGGGCTACCCGGTGATCGTCAAGGCGGCGGCCGGCGGTGGGGGCCGGGGCATGACGGTGGTCGCCACCCCGGCCGAGCTGCCCCGGGCGTACGCGCGGACCCGGGCCGCCGCCCAGGCCGCCTTCGGCGACGACCGGGTGTACGTGGAGCGGTACCTGACCGGTGCCCGGCACGTCGAGGTGCAACTGTTGTGCGACTCCCACGGCAACGGCGTGCACCTGGGCACCCGGGACTGTTCGGTGCAGCGCCGCCACCAGAAGCTGGTCGAGGAGGCGCCCGCCCCGGCACTGTCGGCCGGCATCGGAGAGGCCATCGCGGAGTGCGCCCTGCGCGGTGCCCTGCACGCCGGCTTCACCGGCGCCGGCACCGTGGAGTTCCTCGTCGACCCCGACGAACGGTTCCACTTCCTGGAGATCAACTGTCGGATCCAGGTCGAGCATCCCGTCACCGAGATGATCACCGGGATCGACCTGGTGCACGAGCAGCTGCACATCGCCGCGGGGGTGCCGCTGCGCCTGCGGCAGGAGGACGTCCGGTTCCACGGGGTGGCCATCGAGTGCCGGGTCAACGTGGAGGACCCGGACCGTGGCTTCGCGCCGACGCCCGGCCGGCTGGAGCGCTTCGTCCCGCCCGGCGGCCCGTTCACCCGGGTCGACACGCACGGCCACGCCGGCTACCTGTTCGGCCCGCACTACGACTCCCTGCTGGCCAAGGTGGCGGTCTGGGCGCCGGACCGGGAGCTCGCGCTCAACCGGCTGGAGCGCGCCCTCGACGAGTTCGACATCGCCGGCCCCGGGGTCCGCACCACCATCCCGTTCGTCCGGCGGGTGCTCGACGACGCCGGGTTCCGCAAGGGCCGCTACTCCACCGGCCTGGTCGAGCAGTTGCTCGCCGGCCCGCCCGACGCACACCACAGGAGGCTCCGATGACCGTCACCCATGGCCGTCCGCTGACCGCCGAGATCACCGACATCCTGGTGGCCAACTGCGGGCTGGACGCCGACGCCGCCGCCCGCGCCCCGGCCGCCTCCCTGGAGGAACTCGGCATGGACTCCCTGGCGCTGCTCGAACTCTCCGCCGTGGTCGCCGACCGGTGGCAGGTGCAGATCCCCGAACAGGCCGGGCAGCTCAGCATCACGGGCGTCGCCGAGCTGGTCGCCCGCCAGGCCGACCAGCCCGGGCACACCGAGAACAGCGTGTTCATCGCCGCACCGCTGCCGCTGGTGTGGGACGTCACCAACGACGTCGCCAACTGGCCGCAGCTGTTCACCGAGTACGCCCGCGCGGACATCCTGCACCGCGACGGCGACACGGTGCGGTTCCGGCTCACCATGCACCCCGACGAGAACGGCACGGTGTGGAGCTGGGTCAGCGAACGTACCGCCGACCCGGTCACCCGGCAGGTCGACGCCCGGCGGGTGGAGACCGGGCCGTTCGAGTACATGCGCATCCACTGGCGCTACACAGAGGAGCCCGGCGGAACCCGGATGACCTGGGTGCAGGACTTCGCGATGAAGCCCACCGCGCCGGTGGACGACGCGGGCATGACCGACCGGATCAACGCCAACAGCGCGGTGCAGCTCGCCGTCATCAGGGAGAAGATCGAGCGGCTCGCCGGCGCCGGCCGGGCGACGGGAGCCGGCGATGAGTGAGCGGACCCTGCGGCTGGTCGCCGCCGCCGACGTCGCGCCCGACGGCCGCCGCGGCGGCGAGCTGCGGGTGCTGCTCGGCCCCAAGACCGTCGGCAGCACGTCGGGTTTCATGGGGGTGGCGACGCTGCGCCCGGGGGAGCGGATCGCGGAGCACTACCACCCGTACAGCGAGGAGTTCCTCTACGTCGCCCGGGGCACGATCACCGTCGACCTGGACGACGAGCCGGTGCCGCTGGCCGCCGGAGAGGCGCTGTTCGTGCCGCGCAACGTCCGGCACCGGCTGCGCAACACCGGCGACGAGCCGGCCGAGGTGGTCTTCCACCTCGGACCGCTGGCGCCCCGCCCCGAACTCGGTCACGTGGACACCGAGCTGGTCGAACAGCGAGGCGGATCGTGAGCGTGAGGAGTGAGCCGGGGTTGCGAGCCCCGCAGTCGCGAACAGAGGTGACGCCGTGAGCGGGCGCCGTACGGTGGTGACCGGCGTCGGGGTGGTCGCCCCCGGCGGCGCCAGCCGGGACCGGTTCTGGAAGACCATCACCGAGGGGCGTACGGCGACCCGACGGATCACCTTCTTCGACCCGTCGGCCTTCCGCTCCCAGATCGCCGCCGAGTGCGACTTCGACCCCGTCGCCGCCGGCCTCACCGCAGAAGAGCTGCGGCGCGCCGACCGGTACGTGCAGTTCGCCCTCGCCTGCGCCGCCGAAGCCCTCGCCGACGCCGGCCTGGAGCTCACCGACGCCGAGCGGGACCGCACCGGCGTGGTGCTCGGCACCGCCGTCGGCGGCACCACCGCCCTGGAGCAGGAGTACGTCACGGTCAGCGACACCGGCCGCCGGTGGCTGGTCGACGCCGGGCGCGGCGGCCCGTACCTCTATCAGGCGCTCGTGCCCAGCAGCCTCGCCGCGGACGTGGCGTGCCGGCACGGGCTGCACGGCCCCGCGCAGGTGGTCTCCACCGGCTGCACCTCCGGCATCGACGCGATCGGGTACGCCCACCAGCTCATCGCCGACGGCGAGGCCGACGTCGTGCTGGCCGGGGCCGCCGACTCGCCGATCTCCCCGGTCACCGTCGCCTCGTTCGACGCGATCAAGGCGACCAGCCCGGACAACGACGACCCGGCGCACGCCTCCCGCCCGTTCGACGCCGACCGGCACGGCTTCGTCCTCGCCGAGGGGGCGGCGGTGCTGGTGCTGGAGGAGGCCGGACACGCCGCGCGCCGCGGCGCGCACGTCTACTGCGAGGTGGCCGGCTACGCCAGCCGCAGCAACGGCTACCACATGACGGGGCTGCGGCCCGACGGGCTGGAGATGGGCCTGGCCATCTCGGCCGCGCTGAAGCAGGGCCGCATCGCCCCCGAGCAGGTCTCTTACATCAGCGCCCACGGCTCGGGCACCCGGCAGAACGACCGGCACGAGACCGCCGCGTTCAAGCGGGCGCTGGGTCAGGCCGCGTACGGGGTGCCGATCAGCTCGATCAAGTCGATGGTCGGGCACTCGCTCGGCGCGATCGGCTCGATCGAGATGGCCGCGTGCGCGCTGGCCGTGGAGTACGGCGTGGTGCCGCCGACGGCCAACTGGAGCACCCGCGACCCGGAGTGCGACCTGGACTACGTCCCGAACGAGGCGCGGGAGCTGCCGGTCGACGTGGCGCTCTCGGTGGGCAGCGGGTTCGGCGGCTTCCAGTCGGCGATGGTGTTCCGCCGGCTGCCCGGGCGGGTGCTGCCGTGACCGCGCGGGCCGTGGTGACCGGCATCGGCGTCGTCGCACCCAGCGGGATCGGCGTGGACGCGCACTGGCGTACCGTGCTCGCCGGCACCCGCCGCACCGGGCCGATCACCCTCTTCGATCCCGCCGGCTATCCCACCCGCCACGGCGGGGAGGTGCCCGGCTTCGACGCCGCCGCGTACGCCGACAACCGCCGGCTGGTGCAGACGGACCGGTGGACGCACCTCGGCTTCGCCGCCACCGGGCTGGCACTGGCCGACGCCGGCCTGCCCGAGCGGGCCCCCGACCCGTACGGCTATGCCGTGACGCTGGCCAGTTCGTCGGGCGGGAACCTGTTCGGGCAGCGGGAGCTGCAACGGCTCTGGGGCGGGCCGTCGCGCACCGTCGGGGCGTACCAGTCGATCGCCTGGTTCTACGCGGCCAGCGTCGGGCAGCTCTCCATCCACCACCAGTTCAAGGGGCCGTGCGGGGTGCTGGTCGCCGAGAGCGCTGGCGGGCTGGACAGCCTGGCGCACGCCGCGCGGGCCGTCCGCCGGGGCACGCCCGTGGTGATCGCCGGGGCGACCGAGTGCCCGCTGAGCCCGTACGCCCTGGCCTGCCAGCTGCGTTCCGGCCTGCTCAGCGACGTGGCCGACCCGGAGCGGGCCTACCGGCCGTTCGACGCCGCCGCCAGCGGCTACCTGCCCGCCGAGGGCGGCGCGGTGTTCGTGGTCGAGGAGTTGGGCCACGCGCTGTCCCGGGGCGCCCGCGTGTACGGCGAGGTGACCGGCTGGGGCGCCACCCACGACGCCGTCCACACCGGACCGGACACCGCCGGCGACCCCGGGCAGTACGCCCGCGCCATGCGGCTGGCCCTGGACCGTGCCGGCGTCGGGGCGGAGACGGTCGACGTGGTGCTGCCCGACGCGCTCGGCGTCCCCCGCTACGACCGCAGCGAGGCCGTGGCGCTACGCGCCGTCTTCGGCGACCGGCCGCCCCCGGTCAGCACCCAGAAGCCGCTGACCGGCCGCGCGCACCAGGGCGGCTCGGCACTGGACGTGGCCACCGCGCTGCTCGCGTTCGGCCACGACACGCTGCCGGCCTCCGCCGGGCCCGACGAGGTGGCCGAGGGCTGTGAGCTGGACTTCCTGCGGGAGCACCGGCGACCGCGCAGCCGCCTGGCGCTGGTCTGCGCCCGCGGCTTCGACGGTTTCAACAGCGCGCTGGTCCTGCGTGGGGCCGCGCCGCAGAGAGGAGTGACGCCGTGAGCGAGCAGGTCACCGGTACGACGCCCGTCGGGTCCCGGGTCGGGGCGCAGCGGACAGCCGACGCGAACGGGCAGCGGGCTCGGGTGGTGTTCCTGGTACGGGTACCGCAGGAGCGTACGGAGGCGTTCCTGGCCGCGTACGAGGAGGTCCGGCACCTGGTGGCCGGGGGCGTTGCGGGGCACCTCGTCGACCAGGTCTGCCGGTCGTCGGCCGACCCGGAGCAGTGGCTGATCACCAGCGAGTGGGCGAGCCTGGCCGACTTCGAGGCGTGGGAACGCAGCCCGGAGCACCGGGACCTGGTCCGGCCGATGCGGCAGTGCTTCACCGACGCCCGGTCGCTGCGCTTCCTCATCCACGCCCAGACCTCCGCCACGTCCCGCACCTGAGCCCGTCTCCGGCGCGAGCCCCGCGCCACACCGCCTCGGCTGTCCTACCCTCCCGACTGTCCCCGCCATCCGGGCTGGCCCGCGGTCCCGTCGCACCGTCTCTCGGCTGCACTGCCCCTTCGCTGGCTGTCTCGCCCGCCAGTGAGGGGCAGCGACGCGGTGGGCTGTTCACCTGCTGGCCGCACGGGACGAGTGGAACACCAGGGGTGTCAACGACAGCCGGTGACACCCCTGGTGTTCCACTCGTGCGGTGGCACGCGGGCGTGTCGCCCCGTGGACGTGCGATCCGCCCACCGCCCCGCGCAGCCGCACCGTCCGCCCCGGCCCGTCGGCCGTCGCGCACCGGCCCGTCGGCCGTCCCACTCCGGCCCGTGCGGCCGTTCCGTGCCGGCCCGCTCGTGTGGCCGTACCGGCGCGTCTGAAGACCACCATCGGCCGTCCGGTGGGCGTGCCGCGCCGTAAATACGACGGGTCATCCGGCGGATACCCTCAGTCGACGTACACGCCCGATCCTGCCCGCCGAACCGGTCGTGGGCAATCCGGCCGGCCGCCCTTTCTGATCTAGCCATTTGCATCTAGCTATGCATCCGGACGGCGTCGTAAGGTTCCCCGCAGCACCCCGACAGGCACACCTTATGGGCGGTTCCGCCCTTATTGAGGCTGGGCGGTGAACGGTAGTGGCGACGGGAAATCCTGCGGCGACAGACCCGCTCTGGGTTGACGAAATCCTGCTCGAAGGCCGTTCGACCGACATTTGTCTCCGACTTCCCGAACCGGTCGACCGGGGCACCCTGCGGCGGCTGGTGACCGACGCGCAGGCTCGCCTCGGCGCCGCCGGACTGCGCCCCGGGGGCGCCGCCGCGCTGCGGATGCCGCCCTCGCTGGCGTACGTGGTGAACCTGCTGGCCACCTGGCGCAGCGGGGCACAGGCGATCCTGCTCGACCACCGGCTCACCGACCACGAGGTCGACCGGGCACTCGCGCGGCTCACCCCGCAGGTGGTGGTGGCCCCGGTCCGCACCGGCGGCGGCGGACTGCGGATCTTCGTCGACGTGACGGAGGGCGTCACCGCGTACGCCGACCGCCCGGCGGTCAGCGGGCACGCGGTGATCCAGCTCAGTTCCGGCTCCACCGGACCGTCCAAGGTGATCGGCCGTACCGCCGCCGACCTGGTCGCCGAGGTGCGCCGCTACACCCGCATCGACGGCGTGGCGCTGCCCGGCGAGCGGATCGTCCTGCTGCCCTCGATGGTGCACGTGCTCGGCCTCGTCGGTGGCCTGCTCTACGGCCTGCACGCCGGCGTCGAGCTGGTGCCGCCGGAGCGGCTCGCCGGCGACGCGGTGCTGGCCGCGATCGCGGGCGACGACTCGCCGGCCACGGTGCTCGGCGTGCCGTTCCACATCGGACTGCTCGCCTCCACCCGTCCCACCGGGCCGCTGCCGCAGTTCAAGCGGATGACCACCGGCGGCGAGCTGGTGCCGGCCGCCGTGGCCCGCGCCTTCACCGACCGTCACGGCGTGCCGCTGGGCAACATGTACGGGATGACCGAGGTCGGCGTCATCGGCACCGACCTGCACGGCCGGCACCGCCCGTCCATCGCCCCGGCGCCCGGAATCGAGGTCCGCGAGGTCGACGGCGAGCTGTGGGTGAGCTGCCCCGCGTCGCCGTACGTCGGACTGAGCGACCCCACCCGCTGGGCCGACGGCTGGCTGCGCACCCGCGACGCGGGCGTCGTGCACCCGGACACCGGCCTGGTCACCATTCGCGGGCGGCTCGACTCGCAGGTCTCCGTCGGCGGTCTGAAGGTCGACCTGACGGAGGTGGAGGCGACCGTCGCCGAGCTGGCCGGCGTCGCCGCCGCCGTGGTCGTCTTCGACGGCGGCATCACCGCCTACGTGCAGCCGGACGGGCCGCTGTCGGAGGAGGTGCTCGACAAGCTGATCGCCGAGCGGCTGGCCGGCTACAAGCGCCCCCGCACCCTGCGTCTGGTGGATCAGCTGCCGCGTACCACCACCGGCAAGCTGGTCCGCTCGACCGACGCGCTGCGGGCAGCCGCCACGTGAGCGCTGCACCGCGCGGCCCCGACCGCCCCGTCCGATCCGACCGGCACCGTGCCGACCCGCGCCGCCCCGACCGGTACCGCCTGGACCAACACCGCCCCGACCGACACCACGTGGACCGGCACCGCCTCGCCGGCGACCACCGCGACCGCCAGGACCAGGCCCCCACCCACGCGGGGATGCCCGACGCGCAGGCGCCCGCCGCGAGGCACCGACCGCAGCGCCCCGTCGAGGTCATCCGGCACCGGCATGAGCCGCCGCAGACCGCCGCCGCGCAGCCCCGTCCCGAGCGCCTTGCCCACGGCCTCCTTCGCCGTCCACAGCCGCAGGAAGTCGCGGGCCCGCCCGTCGGCGTCACGCCCCGCCAGCCACGCCGCCTCGGCCGGCGCGAACCATCGCCCGGCCAGCGCCAGCGCGGGCAGCGGACGGCACCACTCCACGTCGATCCCCACCGGGCCGGCCGCCCTGGCAGCGACCGCGACCACGCCATCGGCCCGGCTGACGCTGACCGGAAGCTCCACCCGGGCCCCCGCGCCGGGCACCGTGACCAGCGGACGCCCGTCGCGGCCGTGCTCCACCACGATCTCCGCCTCCGTGCGGCCGAGCAGCGCGGCACCCGCGCGCCGCAACAGCCGCCCGGCCGGGAGCGGCCGACCGCCGACGCCCCGGCCGATCCACACGTACGCGGTGTCCCGACCGGGCACCGGTAACTGGCTCACGGAAAGAGGTTAACCATGCGACCCGAGATCCGCGCCTTCGTCGTCGAGCAGCTCGAGGACATGAACTACGACGTCGAGGGCCTCGACGACGAGACGACCCTCGGCCCGTCCGGGGTGGACCTGGAGTCGTTGGCCCTCGCCGACCTCGCCGTGCGCGTCGAGGACCGCTACGGCCTGAAGTTCGCCGACGACGAGTCCGAGAAGCTGGCCCTGATGACGGTCGGCGAGTTCACCACGATGGTCGCCGACCGGGTCGCCGGGGCGCCGAGCGACGACTCCTGATGGCCGGTCAGCCCGACCTGGAACGGGCCGACCTGGTGACCATGCTCGCCGATCTCGCTGGCAAGCCCGCCGCCGAGGTCGGTGACCGGATCGGCTCCATGGAGCTGGCCTGGCTGGTGCACCTCGTCGAGCAGCGCCTCGACCGGCGCCTCGACCTCACCGACGACCAGCTCGCCGGGATCCGTACCGTCGACGACGCCCTGGCGGTCTTCCGGGCGTGCCTGGCGGCTGCGACCCCGCCGCACACCCCGCCCGGTCCGATGACCACCGCCGCCGATGGCTGAACCGGCGGCCGTCCAGCTCACCGGCGTCCACGCGACCAGCGCGCTCGGCAGGGGACCCGACGCGCAGCTCGCCGGCGTGCTGGCCGGCGTCCCGGCGTTCCGGCCGGTGGACCGCTTCGACACCGCACCCCGCCGGGTGGACGCCGCCGCCGTCCTGCCCGACGCCGGTGACCTGGCCGCCGAGCTCGCCGAGGCGGTCGACGCGGCCTGCCGGGACGCCGGGCTCGACGCCGGTCGCCGGGCCGGCACGGCCCTGCTGCTGGCGGTGCACGGCGGCGCGCACGTGCCGGCGCTCACCACCGCGCTGGCCGCCCGGACGGGGCTCACCGGCCCGGCCCGGGCGTACACCACCGCCTGCGTCTCGGCCAGCAGCGCGGTCGCCGACGCCGCCGCCCTGATCCGCCGGGGCGACGTCACCCGGGCGGTGGTGGCCGCCGGCTACCTGGTCGAGCCGGACCAGTACGCGCTCTTCGACGCCGGTCGCGCCCTCGCCACCGACGGCGCGGTGCGCCCGTTCAGCGCCGGCCGCACCGGCCTGCTGCTCGGTGACGGCATCGCCGCGGTGGTGCTGGAGTCGCGGGCCGCCGCCCGGGGCGCGGTCGCCGACCTGCTCGGCTGGGGCCGGGCCGGGGACGCGTTCCACCCGTGCCAGCCGGAGCCGGGCGGGCGGGGCCTGGCCCGGGCGGTCACCGCGGCGCTGCGCCGGGCCGGACTCCCGGCGGAGGCGATCGGGTACGTCAACGCCAACGCCACCGGCACCGGCCACAGCGACGCCGCCGAGGCGGCGGCCCTGCGCACCGCGCTCGGCGCGGCGGCGGCACGCGTCCCGGTCAGCTCCACCAAGGCGCTGCACGGGCACGCCCTGGAGGCCTCCGGCCTGCTGGAACTGGTGGTGACCGTGCTCGCCCTGCGGCACGGGAAACTGCCCGTCAACGCCGGCTGGCTCGGCCCCGACCCGGCCTGCCCGCTGGACGTCGTCCGCGACGCGCCCCGGCCGGCCGCCACCGGGTACGCGCTGAGCCTCAACGCCGCCTTCGGTGGCGCCAACACGGCGCTGCTTGTGGGTGCGGCATGAGCGGCACCGCGCAGCACCCCGCCGGCCGACTGACCGTGCTGGCCGAGGCGGCCTGGCCCGAGCCGGGCGACGGTGCGCCGCCGCCGGTGCCCGGGTACGTGCACTCCAGCTTCCCGCCCCTCGTCGCGGCCGTCGCCGAGCGCTGCCTGACCCGGGCGTACGGCCGGCGGCCGGCCCCCGACGGCGAACGGACCGCGGTCGTGCTGGTCAGCGCGGCCGGGGACCGGGCCAGCGCGGCGCACGTGCGCGCCACGGTCGCCGCCGGCGGCCGGCCCGGGCCGCTGTTCTTCTTCCAGTCGGTGCCCAACAGCGTGGCCGGGCACGTGGCCGCCCGGTGGGGCCTCGGCGGACCGGTGCTCTGCCTCGCGCCGACCGGCGACCCGCGGGCCGAGGGCACCGCCGAGGCCGAGCTGCTGCTGCACGACGGCGACGCCGACCGGGCGTTGCTGGTCCTGATCGAACAGGCACCCGTCGACGGCGGTGCGCGGGACGCGGGCGGACAGCCCGGAGCCCGAGCCGTCGCGGTGCTGCTGGGGGGAGGAGACGCACCATGAGGAAGAGGGGACTGCGCGGGGCGCTGGCCGCCGACGAGCGGATCGGCGCCGGCAACGTGCTGGCCCGGGTGCTGGCGCACGGCGCCGACCCGGACGGGCCGGGCCTCACCTTCGACACCGCCGTGGACGGCCACCCGGCCGGGCGGGCGCTCACGCTGGGCCGGCTCGACGAGCGGGTCGCCGCCCGCGCCGCCTGGCTGCACGAGCGGGGGATCAAGCCCCGCGACCCGGTCGCCGTGTGGGCCACCGCCGCCGCCGACATGGTGCTCAGCTTCCTCGCGCTGACCCGGCTCGGCGCGATCCCGGCGCTGATGAACGGCGGGCTGCGCCCCGAGATCGCCGCCGAGTACGTGCGTCGGCTGCGCGGCGTCGGGGTGCTCGCCGACGACGCGCACCGCGCCCTGCTGGCCGGCCACGACCTCGGCGTGCCGGTGCTCGGCACCCCGGCCGAGGCGGGCACCGGCGATCCGGCCGCCGCGCCGCAGCACTACCGGCACCACGGCGACGACCCGGTCGTCATCACCCACACCTCGGGCACCACCGGGGTGCCCAAGGCGGTGCTGCACTCGCACGCCAGCCTCTTCGCCGCCACCCGGCACCTGCTCGCCATGCCGCAGGCGCAGGGCACCGGCCGCATCCTCAACGCGCTGCCCGCCCCGCACACCGCCACCGTGCTCATGGTCAACCAGGCCCTCGGCAACCGCGCCGAGATGCTCCTGCTCTCCGACCAGGGCGGGGAGCGGGTGCTGGAGGCGATCCAGCGCTGGCGTCCCGACGGGGTGTTCGGGTTCTCCGTGACGTGGGCGGAGCTGGCCCGCTTCGACCTGTCCGCGTACGACCTGGACTCGGTGTCGCTGTGGTTCAACACCGGCGACTGCTCGCACGAGCCGCACGTGCGTCGACTCGTCGCGGTCGGCTCCCGCGACGTGCTGACCCGCGAGGGGGTCACCCGGGTTCCCGGCTCGGTCTTCATCGACGGGCTCGGCTCCAGCGAGATGGGCCACTCGATGTTCCACATCACCCACCGCGCCGACACCGACCGGTACGGCCGCTGCGTCGGCCGGCCCTACCGGTTCGCGAAGGTCGCCGTGCTCGACGCCGGGGGCGACCAGGTGCCGGCCGGCGAGGTGGGCTGGCTCGGCGTCGACTCGCCGTCGCTGTTCCGGGGCTACTGGAACGACTCGGCCACCACGTACCGGTCCCGGCAGCAGGGCTGGTACCTCACCGGCGACCTGGTGTACGCCGACGCCGAGGGCCGCTACCACCACCTGGACCGGGCCGTCGACGCGGTCGACGCGGGGGACGGGCGGTGGTTCTACACGGCACTGTCCGAGGAGCGCGTCCTCGCCGCCTGCCCGGACGTCACCGACTGCACGGTGGTGATCACCTCGGGGGCCGACGGGGTGGTCACCGACGTGCTGCTGGAACTCGCCGCCGGCGTCGATCCCGCCGAGGACCGCACCGAACGGGTCCGGGCCGCGCTCGGCCCGGACGTCGGCGCGACGCTGCGCCGGGTGGTGCCGGTCCGCTCCGCCGACATCCCGGTCACCGTCACCGGCAAGGTGCGCAAGGTGGTCCTGCGGGAGCGCTACCTCACCGAGGCGCCGTCATGACGGCCGTCATTACCGGGATGGGGCTGTTCACCCCCGCCGGGCGGGGCGTCGACGCCACCTTCGACGCGCTCTGCTCCGGCCGCTCCGGGCTGAGCCGGCCGCCGGCCGGGCACCCGGCGGCCGGGTCGCTGGAGGTGGCCGGCGTGCTGCCGGACGTCGACCCGCGTACGGTCGCCACCGGGCCGGAGACCAGGGTCCTGGACCGGGTCGTGGTGCTCGCCCTGCTCGCCGCCGCCGACGCGCTCGCCGACGCCGGCATCGAGGTGGGGCGGGACGTGGACCCGGGCCGGATCGGGGTGATCGTCGGCGGCGTCGGCGGGATGGCCACGCTGGAGGCGCAGGTGCTCGCCCGCGCCGCGCGCGGCCGGTCGGCGGTCAGCCCGTACCTGCTGACCGGGATCCTGCCGAACATGCCGTCGGCCCGCATCGCCATCCGCCACGGCATCCGCGGCTACACCTCGTCGGTCGGCACCGCCTGCGCCTCCGGCGCCCAGTCGATCGCCGACGCGCTGCGGCTGATCCGGGCCGGGGAGGCCGACGTGGTGCTCTGCGGCGCCAGCGAGGCGCCCCTCTTCCCGACCTTCGCCGACACCTTCGGCAACGCCCGGGCGCTCGCCCGGGGCTGGGCCGACCCGACGGCGGCGAGCCGTCCGTTCGACGCCCGCCGCAACGGGTTCGTCCTCGCCGAGGGCGCGGCCCTGCTGGTGCTGGAACGCGCCGAGCACGCCGCGGCCCGGGGCGTCACCGGCTACGCCGAGGTCGCCGGGTACGGGGCCACCACCGACGCGTACCACCCGACCGCCCCGAGGCCCGACGGCGCGGGGGCGGCGGAGTGCATGCGGCGCGCGCTGGCCAGCGGCGGCGTGCCCGCCGCGCGGGTCGGCTACGTCAACGCCCACGGCACCGGCACGAAGCTCGGCGACATCGCCGAGACCACCGCGCTGGCCGACGTGTTCGGTGCCGGCGGGGTGCCGGTCAGCTCCACCAAGGCGCTCACCGGCCACCTGCTCGGCGCTTCCGGGGTGCTGGAGGCGGCGGCCACCGCGCTGGCGCTCGGCCGGGGCCTGCTGCCGCCCACGCACAACCTCGACGACCCGGACCCGGCCTGCCCGGCGGACCACATCCGCGCCGAGCCGCGCAGGACGGACACCGGATACGCGCTGACCAACTCCTTCGGCTTCGGCGGGCAGAACGTGAGTCTGCTGCTCGCGCGGGCCGCCCGGCCGAGGGACTGACCCCGCACCATCCCGGGCGGACCGCGCCCGGACGGCAACCACGGCGGAGACCGTGGAAAGGGCTGAGGACATTGGACATCCGAGCAATCGACCACATCGAACTCTTCGTGGGGGACGCCCGGCAGGCGGCCTTCTACTTCGACCGGGCGGTCGGCTTCCAGCTGCGCGGCCAGGGCGGTCCCGAGACCGGGCTGGCCGACCAGCGGTCGCTGCTGCTGAGTCAGGGCGACGTCCGGATGGTGCTCACCACCGGGCTCACCGCCGAACACCCAACGTCGCGGTACGTGCAGCGCCACGGCGACGGCGTGGCCGTGGTCGCGTTGGAGGTCGACGACGCCGCGGGCGCGTACGCCGAACTGGTGCGCCGGGGAGCGGTGGGGGTGACGCCGCCGACCACCTTCACCGGCGCGGACGCCGAGGTGGTGACCGCCGAGGTGGGGGGCTTCGGCGACGTGCTGCACCGCCTCGTGTCCCGCCACGGCGACCGGGGCGAGTTCCTGCCCGGGGCGGTCGAGATGACGCCCCCCGACGACGGCGGCGGCAAGCTGCTCGTCGAGATCGACCACCTGGCGGTCTGCGTGCCGACCGGGCAGCTCGGCGAGACGGTCCGGCACTACCGGGACGTGTTCGGGTTCGCGGAGGTCTTCGCCGAGCACGTGGAGGTCGCCGGGCAGGCGATGAACTCCACGGTGGTGCAGAGCCCGTCGGGCCGGGTGACCCTGGTGCTGCTGGAACCCGACCGTTCGCGCCGGCGCGGGCAGCTCGACGCCTTCCTCGACCAGCACGCTGGCGCCGGGGTGCAGCACCTGGGGCTGCGCACCGACGACATCGTCACCGCGGTCGCCACCCTCGCCGAGCGGGGCGTGCGCTTCGCCGGCACCCCGGCCAGCTACTACGACGCGCTGGAGGCGCGGGTCGGCCCGGTGGACGCGCCGCTGGACCGGCTGCGCGACCTCGGCGTGCTCGTCGACCGCGACCACGCCGGTCAGCTGCTGCAGATCTTCACCGAGTCCATGCACGTACGCCGCACGCTCTTCCTGGAACTGATCGAGCGGCGCGGGGCGCAGACCTTCGGCAGCGGCAACATCAAGGCGCTCTACGAGGCCAAGGAACGGGAGCTGGCCGCGGCGGGCACCACCGTCGCGGCCCCGACACCGCAGGAGGTGCGGACGTGACCGCGACCGAGTTCGAGCCGGCACTGACCGCCGAGGAGGAGGCGCTGCTGCCCTCCGACGACGACGTGGCGTTCTACGCCGCGCACGGCTGGTACCTGTCGAAGAAGCTGCTCACCGACGACGAGGTGGACGCCCTCACGGCCGCCGCCGACCGCTACTACGCCGGCGAGCGGGACCGCCGCCTGCCGGCGCGCCCGGCGCGGCTCGCCTACTGGGAGCCGTCGAAGGGCCCGGTGCAGCGGCACAACGACTACGTCCACCACGAGCACGACGTGCTCGGGGCGCTCCTGCGCAAGCCGCTGGTCGGCGCGGTCGCCGCCCGCCTCGCGCGGGCCACCGAGATCCGCGTCTTCCAGTCCACGCTGATCCAGAAGCCGCCGGTCTCGGGCGAGCCGTCGAACATCGTGCCCTGGCACTTCGACAAGCACTACTGGGCGTCCTCCTCGTCGGAGGACATGCTCACCGCGTTCATCCCGTTCCACGACTGCGGCGAGGAGATGGGCACCATCACCATGGTCGACGGCTCGCACCGCTGGGCGGAGATCGGCGCCGACGACACGGTGGTGCGCCACTTCGCCGACCGCGACCGCAGCCAGCTGGAGGAGATGCTCGCCGAGAACGCGGCCCACAACGGCGTGGAGATCCGCAAGGTGCCGATGGTGATCCCCAGGGGACACATGAGCTTCCACCACTGCCGCACCTACCACGGCAGCGGCGCCAACGTCAGCGGCCGCCCGCGCCGGGCGATCTCGCTGCACCTGCAGGACGGCGACAACGCCTGGCGGGAGTATCGGCTCTCCGACGGCACCCTCGCCGCGTACAACCACGACGTGCTGGTCCGCCGCACCGACGACGGGCGGCCGGACTACGCGGACCCCGAGTACTGCCCGGTCATCTGGCGCGACCGCGCCCCGCAGGGAGGCTGACATGTCACGGTACGACTGGGGTAGGACGCACCCGGGGATCGAACGGCTGGAGAAGGCGGTGGGCGAGCGCCGCGAGGCGGTCGTGCGGCACCCCCTCTACGCCGCTCTCGACACCCACGAGGCGCTGGTGACCTTCATGGAGCACCACGTCTTCGCCGTCTGGGACTTCATGTCCCTGCTGACGTCGTTGCAGCGGCAGCTCACCTGCGTCACCGTGCCGTGGATCCCCACCGGGCCGACGGGCAGCCGCCGCCTGATCAACGACATCGTCATGGTGGAGGAGAGCGACGAGCTGGGCGAGGGCCACATCAGCCACTTCGAGCTGTACGTGCGGGGCATGCGCGAGGCCGGCGCCGACACCACCGCCGTGGACACGCTGATCGACCTGCTGCGGGCCGGCCGACCGGTGGCCGAGTCGCTGGTGGCGGCCCGGGTGCCCGCGCCGTCGGCGGCGTTCGCCGCGACCACCTGGCGGATCATCGAGAGCACCCCGGTGCACTGCCAGGCCGCGGCCTTCGCCTTCGGCCGGGAGGACCTGATTCCCGACATGTTCACCCAGGTCGTCGCGGTCAACGAGCGCAGCCGGCGGCTGCACACGTTCGTCGACTACCTGGAGCGGCACATCGAGGTCGACGGCGAGCAGCACACCCCGATGGCCATGCAGATGCTGGCCGACCTGTGCGGCGACGACGACGCCAGGTGGCAGGAGTGCGCGGACACCGTCAACACCGCGCTCGCCGCCCGCGCCCGGCTCTGGGACGACATCCTCGCCGCCGTCAAGCAGAGGCGCGGCCGGTGACCGACGCCGACCCGGTCCGGCTCTACCGGGCGGTCCGGCTGATCCGCCGCTTCGAGGAACGGGCGATCGAGCTGGTCCGGTCCGGGCACGTCGTCGGCGGCATCCACCCGTACCTCGGGCAGGAGGGGATCGCCGCCGGGGTGTGCGCCGCGCTGCGGGCCGACGACGTGGTCGCCGGCACGCACCGGGGGCACGGGCACGTGCTCGCCAAGGGCGCCGACCCGGCCCGGATGATGGCCGAGCTGTGCGGCCGGGTCACCGGCCTCAACGCCGGCCGGGGCGGCTCGATGCACGCCGCCGACTTCGCGGTCGGCGTGCTCGGCGCCAACGCGATCGTCGGCGCGTCCGGGGCGATCGTCACCGGGGCGGTCTGGGCGCGCCGCCGCCGGGGCGACGACATCGTCGGGGTGAGCTTCTTCGGCGACGGCGCGGTCAACGAGGGGATGCTGCTGGAGGCCTTCAACCTGGCCGCGCTGTGGCGGGTGCCGGTGCTGTTCGTCTGCGAGAACAACGGCTACGCCACCACGATGCCCGTCGCGGGCGCGGTCGCCGGCAGCATCCCCGGCCGGGCCGCCGCGTTCGGCATCCCGGCCGCCGTCGTCGACGGCCAGGACCCCGAGGCGGTACGCGACGCCGCGAGCGCCGCCATCGACCGGATGCGCGCCTGCGGTGGCCCCGAGCTGATCGAGGCCCGCACCTACCGCTTCGACGCCCACCACACCTTCGAACACGCGGTACGCCTCGACTACCGCCCGCCCGACGAGGTGACCCGGGGCCGGTCCCGCGACCCGGTGGACATCCAGGGCGCGCGGCTGCCCGTCGAGGCCCGCGCCGGGGTGGACGCCGAGGTGGAGGAGGTGTTGACGCGGGCCGTCGAGTTCGCGCTCGCCAGCGCGGAGCCGGACCCGGCCGACGCCCTCGCGCACCTGTACGCCAGCGGCCTGACCGCGCGCACCGGAGGTGGCTAGATGCCCAGGCTCTCCTACCGCAGGGCGCTCACCCGGGCGCTCGCCGACGAGCTGGCCCGCGACGAGTCGGTGTTCCTGCTCGGCGAGGACATCCGGGTGGCCGCCTCGAACGTCACCGCCGGGCTGGCCAAGCGGTTCGGCCCGGACCGGGTGCGCGACACGCCGCTGTCGGAGCAGGCGTTCACCAGCTTCGCCACCGGGGCGGCCCTGGCCGGGATGCGACCGGTGGTGGAGTTCCAGATCCCGTCGCTGCTGTTCCTGGTCTTCGAGCAGATCGTCAACCACGCGCACAAGTTCCCGCTGATGACCGGCGGGCAGTGCGCGGTGCCGGTCACGTACCTGGTGCCGGGCTCCGGCTCCCGGACGGGCTGGGCGGGTCAGCACTCCGACCACCCGTACAGCCTCTTCGCCCACGTCGGGGTGACCACCGTCGTGCCGGCCACCCCGGCCGACGCGTACGGGCTGCTGGTGTCGGCGGTGCGCTGCGACGACCCGGTGGTGGTCTTCGCCCCCGCCGGGGCGCTGGACGTCCGCGCCGACGTGGACCTCGCCGCGCTCGCCCCGGTGCCGCTGGGCCGCGCCCGGGTGCACCGGCCCGGCGACGACGTGACCGTGGTCGCGGTCGGGCACCTGGTGCACGACGCCCTCGCGGTCGCCGAGGAACTCACCGACCAGGTGTCGGTGGAGGTGTTCGACCCGCGCACGCTGTACCCGTTCGACTGGGACGCCCTCGCCGAGTCGCTGCGGCGCACCGGGCGGCTGGTGGTGGTGGACGACGCCAACCGCTCCTGCGGCATCGCCGGGGAGATCATCGCGACGATGGTCGAGCGGGTGCGGCTGGTCGCGCCGCCGCGCCGCGTCACCCGCCCCGACGGCGCGGTGCTGCCGTTCGCCCCGGCGCTGGACCGGGCCGTGCAGCCCAGCCGTGAGCAGCTCCGGGCCGCCATCGGACACGTCATGAAGGAGGGATGAATGGACGACGTCGACTACCGCTGGCCCTCCGCCGCGCGGGCGTGGCTCGACCTGCCCGCGCCGGTGCGCGCCGAGATGGTGGCCGCCGGGGCCGAGTCCTGGCGGGAGGTCTTCGACGGCCGGGCCACGTACAACGAGCAGTGGCGGCTGGCCCGCCCGCCGGTGATGGACGAGACGTCGCTCGGTGTGCTCAACGCCGTCTCCGACCGCCTCGCCCAGCTCATCTTCGAGGCGTGCCGGCGGCGGGCCGGCACGGCGGGGGAGCTGCGCCGGCTGCTGAACGTGTCCGACGGCGAGACCCGGCTGCTCGACGACGACGAGCCGCTGACCGAGGCGCTGCTCGACGCGTTCCGGCCGGACGTGCTGCTCAGCGACGGGGTGCCCCGGTTCGTCGAGTACAACATCGACAGCAGCCTCGGCGGCGCGTTCGACGCCGACACCACCGTGCGCCGCTTCGTCGACGTCTACCGGCGGCGCGGCCTCACCGACCGGGTCCGCCTCGCGGCGGCACCCTCGGCCGTGGACCGGCGGTTCGCCGCGATCCGCACCGGCCTCGGCCTGCCCGAGGGCGCCCGGGTCGCCATGCTGATCGACTTCGACGCCGACTACCCGGGGCTCGACGACCCGCAGCGGTTCATCCGGCTGCTGTCGCCGGTCGTCGAGCGGGCCGCCGCGTGCGGCATGGACCTGGTCGTCGCACCGGTCTCTGAGGTCACACTGGACGGCCGGAAACGGCTCGTCGCCGGCGGGGCCCCGGTCGACGGGGTGTTCCGGCTCTTCGTGCCCAACCGGGTCACCCCGAGCGCCGGGGTCGACGCCCTGGCGGCGGCGCTGGCGGCGGGCACGGTGCCGATGTGGGTGTCGACGGCGGCGTGGCTGGTCGCCAACAAGCGGGCCTTCGCCTGGCTGTGGGAGGACGCCGACACGCTGCCGGCCGCCGACCGGGACCTCGTCCACCGGTACGTGCCGCGTACCTGGTCGCTGACGGCGGAACTGCTCGACCGGGCGGTCGCCGACCGGGCCGGCCTGGTGGCGAAGCCGGCCGACGGCTCCGCGGGGATGGACGTGCTGATCGGCCGGGAGACCGACGCCGACGCGTGGCGCGACGGGCTGACCCGCGCCGTCGACCGGGGCGGCTTCATCCTTCAGGAGTACGTGAAGGCCGACGACGTCGGGCTGGACTTCGTGCACATCGGGACCGGCGAGACGGTCGCCGCCGAGGTGCCGTACAGCATCGCCCCGTACCTGTTCGGCCGCCGGGCCGCCGGCGCCTGCATCCGTACCGGCTTCCCCGGCTGCGACGGCGTGCTCAACCTGGCCCGAGGCGTCCTCCTCTCCGGCCTGCTGGTGGTCGACTGACGCCGCGCGGCGCGGCGGCTCGCCCCCGCCCCGCCCCGGTGACCGGGTGCGGAGTTCCGGCGGATCCCGCACGCCGCGCCGCGCAGACGTTTGCAAGAGTCGATGTGAGCGGTTTGACTGGGGGTCGTCGACGACGATCGCCGCCTGCCTGAAAGGAGCCCGCCATGGGTCTTGGTCATCGATGGCTGTCGCGCACGGCGGCGGTGACGCTGCTCGTCCTCGCCGGGCTGGCCGTCCCCGGCGGTCCCGCTGCGGCGGCGAACGCGGATCCGAAGTTCACGTTCGACGTGACCGGTACGACGGTCCCGTCGGGGGTCGGGAAGAAGCGGATCCACCTCAGGCTCACCAATCTGACCGACAGGACGCCGAGAGAGGCGATCTTCTACGTCCGCCCTGGCGAGCAGGACTGGCCGGACGGGATCTCATTGATGTGGCCGGAGGGCGGTGGCTCCGGCGAGTGCGACGGCGATGCCGCGGGTTGGTACTGCCGGATCGGTCCGAACGCGCTTCCGGAGCTGCTGCCGGCAGCCGGCGAGACGGTGGATCTTCCCTTCGACGTCAACGTGCAGGAGAACCAGCAGCCCTACGAAGGCAGGTTCTCCGTCGAGGCCGGCATGGCCTGGGGCGACGAGCCGACGCAGACCGCTGCCCCCAAGTGGTTCACGCTCAGGTTGGTCGACGACCCCGAGGCCGATCTGTCGGTGGTGGCGCCGGACGTGAAGCAGTCGGTACGCATCGGTGCGGGCGGCCGGCTCGAACCCACCGGGACGTTGCAGCCGGGTGAGATGGGCGCGGTGCGGTACCGCATCGTGAACCAGGGCCGCAAGGCGGTCGGTGGCATCAAGGTCACGCTGCGCCTGCCCGAGGCGGTGACGTTCACCCGACCGCCGAAGGAGTGCGTCGTCGCTCGCGACCGGCGGTCCGCCGTCTGCACCTACGACACGCTCGCGCTGATTCCGGCCGGCCAGGACACCGACCCGACCGACGGCAGTCACTCCGCCGTCGAGTTGCACGATCTGGTGACGGTGGCGGCCGCCACGAAGGCACCCGTCACGTTGGCGGGCGGGACGGTGCAGGTCGAGGGCCTGACGGCGCGGACGGACGGCCGCTCCGGTCTGCCGCGCACCGAGCTGCCGGCGAACGCCGTCGCCGTGCCGGCGGCGGATGTGGACGACAGCGACAACCGGGACGGGTTCGCGGTCCTGGTCGCGGCAAAGGGCGGTGCCGGGGACGACGGCGGCGATGGCGGCGGCGATGGCGATGGCGGCGGCGGGGGCGACCTGCCGATCACCGGGCCACGGGTCGGACTGGTCGCGGGAACCGGTCTCGCCCTGGTGGTGGGCGGCGGAGTCTTGTTGCTCCTCGCCCGGCGCCGCCGCGTGGTCGCGGTGCGCGGCGGGGGCGGGACGCCTGCCGCCTGATCTCCCGCCGCGGGAGCCCGCCGGGCAGGATAGCCGGGTGGGTGGCGCGCGGGTGGGGCTGACGGTCGACGAGCTGCTGCCGGTGGCGCGGGCGGCGTTCGGGCGGGGGCGGGCGCTGGTCTCGGTGCGGCGGCTGACCGGCGGCACGAAGAAGGGCGTCTACCGGCTGACCCTAGACGACGGGTCCACCGGCGTCGCCTACGTCTGGCACCCGGGGGAGGACTACTGGCCGGCGGCGGCAGCGGCACCCGACGACCCGTTCGGGCACGCCACCGGGGCCGGCCTGTTCACCGCGGCGCACCGGGAGCTCACCGCCGCCGGGGTGCGGGTGCCCCGGCTCCTGCTGCACCCCACCGCGACTCTGCTGCCGGGCGAGGTGGCCGTGGTGGAGCACGTCCGGGGCGGCACCCTGCACGACCTGCGCCGGCGCGACCCGCGCCGCGCCGGGTCGGTGCTGGCTCGGCTGGGCGACGCCGTCCGGAACATGCACGCCCGGCATCGCGACCGGTACGGCCGCCCGGGGTTCGACGCTCCGACGGCGGGGCGGCCGGTGGAGCGGCTCGTCCTCGACCGGGCGCTGCGCGACCTGACCGAGGCCGCCGCCCGGGTCGAGCGGGTCGCGGCCGTGCGGGACCGCCTCGCCGACGCCCTGGCCGAGCGGTACGCCGCCGTGGCGCCCCGCTCCCGCCATGGACTGATCCACGGCGAACTGGGCCCGGACCACGTGCTGGTCGACGACCGGGACCGCCCGGTGCTCGTCGACATCGAGGGCACCATGTTTTTCGACGTCGAGTGGGAGCACGCCTTCCTCGAGCTGCGCTTCGGCGACGACTATCCGGCGCTGGCCGTGCCCGGTCTCGACGAGGACCGGCTGCGCCTCTACCGGCTCGCGACCTACCTCTCGTTGGTGGCGGGCCCGCTGCGCCTGCTCGACGGCGACTTCCCCGACCGGGCCGGCATGCTCGACATCGTCGCGCACAACACCACCCGGGCGCTGGACCAGCTCGCCTGAGCCGTCCTGGTCCGAGCCGACCGGGCTACGTCTGAGCCGGTCCGGGCCGAGCCGGCCGGGCTACGTCTGAGCCGTCCGGGCCGAGCCGTCCCGGCTACGTCCGGGCGGCCCGGACGGCCGACGCCTCGGCGCGGATCCGGGACGAGGCGGCCGGGTCCCCCGCCAGGCGGTGCGCCTCGGCAAGGGTGTCGAGGCCGATGGCCAGCCAACTCCGCGAGCCCACCCGCCGCCACAGGTCCACGGCGGCCTCCGCTCGCCGGCGGGCCTGCACCGGGCGGCCGGCGGCGAGCTGCGCCTCCGCCAGCGCGTACGCCGCCGCCGCCTCGCCCCACAGGTTGCCGAACTCGCGGTAGGTCCACAGGCTCCGCGCCAGCAGTCGACGTCCCTCGCCGTGCTCGCCCTGGCGGACGAGGACGTCGCCGAGCCAGCAGTTGGCGTGGGTCGCGGAGAGCCGGTCGCCGAGGTCCTCGCTGATCGCGGCGGCCCGTCGGAAGCAGTCGGCGGCGACCGGGTACGCGCCGAGGGCGCGGTGGCTCTGCCCCAGGCACCGCAACGCCTGGGCCTCACCGGGCCGGTAGCCGGCGGCCCGGCTCACCCCCAGACACTCCTCGAACCGTTGCCGGGCGGCGTCGACCCGTCCCTGTTCCAGGTCGATGACGCCGATGCCGTTGGTGGCGTAGACGAGGCAGTTCACGTTCCCGGTGGCCCGAGCCAGCTCGACGGCCTCCTCGAAGTGACGCACCGCCGGGTCGTACTGGCCGAGCAGCCGGTGCACGTACGCCAGGCCGGCGGTGGCGCTGGCCAGGAAGGCGGGGTCCTCACCGTGGGCGAGCAGCAGGGCCTGTTCGAAGTGGCCCAGCGCCTCCGGGTACCGGTCCAGGACGGTGGTGAGCTCGCCGAGGCAGCGGTGGAGCGCGGCGGCGCTGCGCTGGTCCGCGGCGTGCAGCGCGACCTTGAGCGCCCGGCCCTGGAGCCGTTCCCACTCGTCGAAGTGGCTGCGGACCTGGAAGAACGTGGTCAGCCCGGCGGCCAGCCCGGCGGCGAGTCCGGCGGTTGGCCCGGCGGCCGGTCCGCTCCCGGCGTCGTCGAGCGCCTGGTCGACCAGGGCGGTGAGGAAGCGGCGCTCGTCGTCGAACCAGGCCACCGGATCGGCGACGAACTGGTCGGTGTCCGCCGCCGGGAGCCGCCAGGACACCAGGTGGGCCGGTGGACTGCCCTGGAAGTCCGCCTTCAGGGCGTCCGCGGTCAGGTCGGTCAGCTGCAGGCTCGCGCTGAGCAGCCGGGTGAGCGCCTCCGTCCGGCTCTGCCGTGGCACCTCCCGCTCCAGCAGTTCCCGGCCGAGCAGGCGTACGAGGTCGTGCAGGCGGTAGCGGAATCCGCTGGCACCGACCGCCCCGATCTCGACCAGGTGCACCTCCACCAGTCGTCGAGGATGGCTTCCGCGTCGGAGAGGGTGGTGTCGAGCAGTGCGGCCAGCGTCCACGTGGCGAAGTCCGGCCCGGGCGACAGGCTGAGCATCAGCAGGGCCCGCTGCGCCGTCGGGGTCATTCCCCGGTAGGTGAGTTCGAGGCTGGCCCGTACGGCGACGTCACCGACGGCCAGTTCGTCGAGCCTGCGCTGCTCGTCGGCGAGCGCCTGGGCGACCCTGGTCAGCGGCCAATGCGGTCGGGCGGCCAGGCGCGCCCCGGCCACCCACACCGCGAGGGGCAGACCGCCGCAGGTCTGCACGATGAACCGGGCCGCGGCGGGCTCCGCGGCGGCCCGCTCGCGACCCAACATCTCACCCAGCAGCGCAAGCCCTGCGGCCTGGTCGAGGGTGCCCAGGGACAGCCGGCGGCTGCCGAGGTCCGCCAGCGTGGTGCGGCTGGTGACGATGGCGGCGCACCGACCGCCGTTCGGCAGCAGGTCGGTGACCTGCCGGGTGCTCGCCGCGTTGTCCAGGATGATGAGCATCCGCCGCTGTGCAAGCAGGGTGCGGTAGAGGTGGATCCGGCTCATCAGGTCCGACGGCACCGTGCCTCCGCGCACGCCGAGCGCGCGCAGGAAGGCGCCGAGGACCGTGCTCGGCTCCAGCGGCTCGTCGCCGAACCCGCCCAGGTCGATGTAGAGCTGGCCGTCCGGAAACTGCGCGGCGAGCAGGTGCCCGAGGCGTACCGCGAAGGCGGTCTTGCCGACGCCGGCCGGCCCGCTGACCAGCATGGTCACCGGCCCGGAGGCGGCCAGGTCCAGCAGCCGACGCGTCTCGGACAGCTCGCTGTCCCGACCGACGAACAACGGCAGGTCCGGTGGCAGGAGACAGGGGGCCACCTGCCGCGCGGCCGGCCCGTCCGGGCGGAGGCCGGCGTGCCTGTCCGGCTCGTCCCCGGCGGGTGCCGCCGGGGACGCGGCTCCCGGCTCGGCGGACGGGTCGGGATTCTGTCCCGGTGTGCCCACGGCCGACACGAAGTGGTCGGGCAGGGTCAACGCGCGGCGGGCTTCCACCCACTCCCGTACCGCCGCCGGATCGCCGCCGCAGGCCCGCACCAGGGCGGCGACCACCTCCTCCGACGGCAGCGAGACCCGGTTGAGCGAGGTCGCGACGGTGCTCGCCGGCAGCTGGTCCCCGGTCCTGCGCGCCCGCCGCTCCAGCGCCCGGTAGGAGAGCCGGGACCACGCCTTGACGCCGCGCAGCCGGGCGACGAACTCTGCTGCCGTCCGTGCCGTGCCGGGGCGAGGTAGCGGCGTCGTCACGGAGAGCATCCTATCGACGCCTGTCATGCCGGGCCATCCGCATGGTCGGCCCGCCGGAGCCGTGCCGCCAGCGTCGGCGGTGGCGCGGGCCGCGCGGGCGTGCGGTGGCGCCGGCCGCGACTGTCTCGGTGGCGGCTCCACGCCGGGGAGCGCGGAGGTCAGGCGTCGTTGAGGTACGCGAGGACGGCGAGGACGCGGCGGTTGTCGTCGGACGACGGGGGGAGGCGCAGCTTGCCGAAGATGCTCGCGGTGTGCTTGCCCACGGCGCTCTCGCTGAGGAACAGCCGTTGCGAGATGGCGGCGTTGGAACGCCCCTGGGCCATGAGTTCGAGGACGTCCCGCTCGCGCGGCGTGAGGCGGGCCAGGGGCGAGGCGGTGCCGCTGGCCGCCAGCAGCTTGGCGATCACCTCGGGGTCCATCGCGGTGCCGCCCGCCGCGACGCGGCGCACGGCGTCGATGAACTGGTCGGCGTTCAGGACGCGGTCCTTGAGCAGGTAGCCGACCGCGCCGGCCCCGTCGGCCAGCAGCTCCCGGGCGTAGAGCTGCTCGACGTGCTGGGACAGCACCAGCACCGGCAGGCCGGGGACGTCCCGCCGGGCGGCCAGCGCCGCCTGGAGGCCCTCGTCGGTGAAGGTCGGCGGCAGCCGCACGTCGACGATGGCCACGTCGGGCCGGTGCCGGGCCAGGGCGGTGCGTAGGGACGGCCCGTCGCCGACGGCCTCGGCGATGGTGAAGCCGTGGCTCTCGAGGAGCAGGACCAGCCCGTCTCTCAGGATGTGGAGGTCTTCGGCGAGGACGACGCGCACGGGATCTCCATGGTGACGACGGTGGGTCCGCCGGGCGGACTGTGCAGGGTCAGGGTTCCGTCGAATGTAGCGAGCCGCCGTCGGACGCCGCGCAGCCCGGTCCCCGCGGCCGGGTCGGCCCCGCCGGGACCGTCGTCGGCCACCACCACCCGGAGCACCCCGTCGCGGTACGACAGCGAGACGGAGATGTGGGCCGCGCAGCGGGCCGCGTTGGTGAGGGCCTCGCAGGTGACGAAGTAGGCCGCCGACTCGACCGGCGCGTCGAGCCGGCCGGGCAGGTCGACGTCCACGTCCACCGGCAGCGGGGTGTCGAGCGCGATCGCCCGGATCGCGTCACCGAGTCCGCGTTCGGCCAGCACCGGCGGATGGATGCCGCGTACCAGGTCGCGCAGCTCTGCCAGCGCGGCGGCGGACGTCTCCTGCGCCTGCGCCAGCACCAGCCGCGCCCGCGCCGGGTCGGTCTCCATGAGCCGCGCGACGGCGGCCAGGCCGAGCCCGACGGCGATGAGCCGAGCCTGGGCGCCGTCGTGCAGGTCGCGTTCGATGCGGCGCAGCTCGGCCGCCTGCACGTCGACGGCGTCGGCCCGGGTGGTGGCGAGGTGCGCGACCCGCGAGGCGAGCACAGCGGCCGCCGTGGGGGTGAGCAGGAGCCGGTCCCACGCCAGTCGCAGCCTCATCAGCGGCCCGGCCAGGCCGAGCCCGAGCAACGCCATGGCCAGCCCGAGGGGCATGCTCGCCCAGTCCGGTAACCACGACCCGACGAGGCCGACGTGCTCGAAGCCGAACCACAGGTAGAACGGGGTGACCCAGTAGCCGGTGGACAGGCCGATCGGCACCGCCCAGCTCGCCCAGGTCAGCGGCTGGCAGAACAGGGCGTAGAACCCGAAGCCGACCAGGACCGCCGGAACGAACGAGAGCGGGGCCAGGACGAGCGAGCCCAGTGCCCACAGCTGGTCCCGCCAGGTGGCCGGGTCGCCGAGCAGCCACCCCGGCCGCTGACCCTGGACGGCCGCCACGACATCGGTGTAGAGGACCCGCCCGACCCGGTAGTTGCCGTCCTCGCCGGGGCTGGGCGGCGGCGGGTACGGCCGGTACGGCGCGGGTAGGTCGGCGCCCGTCCACCGGCGGACGTGGCGTCGGTAGAGCTCCACCACCGACCGTGTGGCCGGCAGGGTGTACGGCAGCAGCCCACCCCACGACACGGCGGCGGTGAGCAGGTTGAGCAGCAGGCCGCCGAACGCGGCGAGGGACAGCCCGGCCAGGCCGGCCGTCCGCCAGGTCGCGGCCGACGCCCGGGTGACCCAGCGTCCGACCGCCGTCCGCGGCGGCTCGCCGCTCCCCAGCAGCACGCCGGCCCACAGCCCGTACGCCCGCAGCGCGCCCGGCGCGAGCAGGAACGCGGCCACGACGGCCACGGCGGCCACCGGCACCGACCACGCGGGCGGCCAGGGGGGCGACGCGAGCAGGAACCCGCCGGCCGCGATCAGCGCGGGTGGCACCAGGATCGGGACCGCGCCGGTGACCGGGGTGAGCATCAGCCACGCCCATTCCCGGCCGAGCGTCGGGTCCTTCGCGTGGTGGTCCAGCGTGAGCAGGAACGCCGGCACCCGGGGCGACCTGAACACCGTGTCCCCGTGGACGTACCAGCCGTCCGCGCGCCGGTGCGGTGCGGGTGGTGGCGACCGTACGGGCTCGGGGAGGTCCGCTCCGGCCCAGGCGCGGGCGAGCCGGCGGGCCAGCGCGGTCAGCCGGAACTGGCCGGAGAGGACGAGCGGGTAGGGGATCACCAGGGTGGCGGCGACCACGAGGAGGTACCCGTAGGCGAACCCGGCCGCGACCAGGACGACCAGGGCGACGCAGCGCGGTACGGCGAGCACGAAGCGGGTCACGGGTCGAGTCTTCGCCGCACCGACCGCCACCGCATCGGGGCAGGCTACCGACCAGGGGTGGGGCTGGGTACACCCCCATCGGGCGGCTGGACCCATTATCCGCGGCCGAGGAGATTCCTAGCGTTGCCGGCATGTCAGTCATCGAGGTGCGCAACCTCCGCAAGCAGTACGGCGACCAGGTGGCCGTCGCCGACGTGTCGTTGAGCGTGGAGGAGGGTGAGATCTTCGGGCTGGTCGGCCCGAACGGCGCCGGTAAGACCACCACCGTGGAGTGCGTCGAGGGGCTCCGGACCCCGGATTCGGGGACGGTACGGGTGCTGGGGCTGGACCCGTACCGGGACCGCGCGGCGGTGCGGCGGAAGCTGGGCATCCAACTCCAGGAGAGCCAGCTGCCGGACCGGATCAAGGTGTGGGAGGCGCTCGACCTCTACAGCTCGTTCTATCCGCACCCGGCCGACTGGCGGGAGCTGATGGACGAGCTGGGCCTGGCCGCCAAACGGAACACGGTGTTCGCGAAGCTCTCCGGCGGCCAGAAGCAGCGGCTGTCGATCGCGCTCGCCCTGGTCGGCAACCCGTCGGTGGCGATCCTGGACGAGCTGACCACGGGCCTGGACCCGCAGGCGCGGCGGGACACGTGGGAGCTGGTCCGGCAGGTCCGGGACCGTGGCGTCACGGTCGTGCTGGTGACCCACTTCATGGACGAGGCGGAGCGCCTCTGTGACCGGTTGGCGGTGGTCGTGGCCGGCCGGGTCGTCGCCGTCGACACTCCCCGCAACCTGATCGCGGGTGCCCAGGTGCCCGGCGTCGAACGGCCCACCCTCGAGGACGCGATCCTCTCCCTCACCTCTGCCAGGAGCCTCTGATGACCGCCCTTGCCAAGATCGTCCGCGTCGAGGCGAAGCTGTTCCTCCGGGATCCGGTCGGTACGTTCTTCGCCATCGCGTTCCCGGCCCTGCTGATCCTGGTGCTCGGCCTGGCCATGCCGGGGACCCGCGACCCGTCGGAGGAACTGGGCGGCCGGCGTCCCGTGGAGATCTACCTGCCGATCACCATGACGTTGGCCATCGCGACGGTGACGATGGTGACGCTGGTGGCCGTGGTGGCCAGCTACCGCGAGCGGGGCGTCCTGCGCCGGCTGTCGACCACCCCGGTCTCGCCGATGGCGTTGCTCGTCGCGCAGGTGGCCGTGAACGTCGCCGCACTGCTCGTCGCCTGCGGCCTGGCCTGGCTGGTGGCGGCGACCGTCTTCGACGTCTCCCCGCCCGGCAACGTGGTCGGCTTCGTGCTGGCGTTCACGCTCGGGTCGAGCGCGATGTGCGCCGTCGCGCTGCTCGTGGCGGCGGTCACGCCGAGCGCCCGGGCCTCGTCGGGGGTCGGCCAGCTGATCTACTTCCCGATGATGTTCTTCGCCGGGGTGTGGACGCCGGGGCCGCTGATGCCCGACCTGGTGCGGAAGATCGCCGACTTCACCCCGCTGGGCGCCGCGTCCCAGGCCGTGCAGGACGCCTGGGCGGGCTCCTGGCCCACGCTGCTGCACCTGGCCGTGATGGCGGCGTTCACCGTGGTGCTTGGCGGGTTCGCGGCCCGCTACTTCCGCTGGGAGTGATCCGCCGTCGCGAGCGGCACCGCCCGTCGACGACGTCGACGCAACGGGGGACGGCGTCGTCGGACGGTCCCGGTCGGCGCGGTCACCGGGTCAGGCCCGCCAGGGCGGCCAGGTGCGCCACGCCGGCCGGCGCCGGGCCGCCGCGCGCCACCTCGGAGTCACCGCCACGGCCCGGTCGGCGGCCAGCCGCGCCACGTCGGACTCGGCGAGTCTCACCAGCACCGACGCGGTGATCCGGTACGCCTGCACCAGCCGGGCGGTTCGTCGTTCCGGTCTCCTCCCTGGTAAAACTGTACCGGCGGGACGGTTTAGTTCTAGGGAGATGCGGATGAGTGCGGCGTTGAGCCCCACGCGTCGCTGGGCGTCGCTGGCCGTGCTGGTTGGCGCCGTGTCGTTGCTGGCGATCGATGCCACGGTGCTCTACCTGGCGGTGCCGTCGCTGACCGCGGAGTTGTCGCCGACGGCGACGCAGGTGCTGTGGATCGGGGACATCTACTCCCTGGCCCTGGCCGGTCTGCTGGTGACGATGGGGAACCTGGCCGACCGGATCGGGCGGAAGCGGTTGTTGCTCGTCGGTGCGGCCGCTTTCGGACTCGCCTCGGCGCTGGCGGCGTTCGCTCCCTCGGCGGAGGCGTTGATCGCGGCTCGTCTGCTGTTGGGCGTGGCGGGTGCGACGATCATGCCCTCGACGCTGTCGTTGATCCGGAACATCTTCACCGATCAGATCGAGCGGACGCGGGCGATCGCGATCTGGTCGGCCGCGGCGGCGAGTGGCATCGCGCTCGGCCCGCTGGTGGGCGGGGCGCTGCTGGAGCACTTCTGGTGGGGCTCGGTGTTCCTGATCAACCTCCCGGTGATGCTGCTCGTGCTGATCGTCGGCGGATGGCTCCTGCCCGAGTCCCGCAACCCTGCCCCCGGCCGGTTCGACCTGATCTCCAGCGGGTTGTCGATGCTGACGATCATCCCGTTCGTGTACACGGTCAAGAAGCTCACCGGAGGCACGTTCGGCGTCACCGCCGCCGTCGCGATCGTGGCGAGCGTGGTCGGCGGGGTGCTGTTTCTGCGCCGTCAGCGGCGGGTCGACTCGCCGATGATCGAGGTGGACCTGTTCCGCAATCCGGCGTTCAGCGGGGCGGTGCTGGTGAACTTCATCTCCGTGTTCGCCCTCAGCGGCGTCCTGTTCTTCTTCTCCCAGTACCTCCAACTCGCCCGCGAACTCAGTCCCCTGCGGGCGGGACTGGCGCAACTGCCCGCGGCGGTAGCGGCGATGGCTGCGGTCGCGGCCGTCGGGTTCCTTCTCACCAGGCTCGGGCGGGGACGAGCCATCGCCGTCGCCCTGCTGACCGGGGCTGTCGGACTGGCGATCCTGGCCGCGCTGGAAGGCAGTGAGCAACTGGGCTGGGTGCTGCTCGCCGTGGTCCCGCTGGGCCTGGGGATCGGCGTGGCCGAGACCCTCAGCGTCGACGCCGTGGTGTCCGCGGTCCGCCCGGCCAAGGCCGGCGCGGCGGCGTCGGTCGCGGAGACCGCCTACGAGCTCGGCGTCGCCCTCGGCATCGCCATCCTGGGCTCCGTCATCACCGTGCTCTACCGCTTCCACCTCACCCTCCCCGCAGGTGTCGCCGACGGGGTTGCGATCCGGGCCGAGGACTCGTTGGCGGCGGCCGACACGGTCCTGGAGCCCGGCAGCGCGGCGCTGGAGGCCGCGCAGGAGGCGTTCGTGTCCGCCATGCAGGCAACTACCCTGATCGCGAGCGCGGTCATGGTGATCGCCGCGATCGTGGCCTTCACGCTCATCCCGAACGACAGGGACGCTGCGCCAGCGGAGCACTGACACCCCGGGTTCGTACCGGGGAGGAAGGACGTCATCGTGGCACGGACCGCTGGGCGTAGCGCAGCCGAGACAAGACGGCTCATCCTGGACGCTGCCGCGCGTCTCATCAGCAGGCATGGCACCGCGGTGCCCGTCTCGGACATCGCCGAGGCAGCCGGCGTGTCCAAGGGCGGTCTGCTCTACCACTTCCCGAACAAGGAAGAACTCCTCAGCGGTCTGGCCAACCATCTGATGGGCCAGTTCCGACACGACGTCGAACAGGCCGCGACCGAGGAGGAGGAAGGAATGCCGGGCAGGCTCACGAGGGCGTACATCCGCGTGAGCTTCGCCCACGCCGGCGACCTCACCGGGCTACGTGACCACATCGCCCTCGCCGCGCATCTCATGTTCGAACCCGGCCTGGATGCGCTCGCACAGCAGGACGCGCAACAGTGGCGGGAGGCTCTCCTCGACGACGGCCTCGAACCCACGATCGTCCGCATGGTCATCGCCGCCGCCGACGGCAGCAACAGCGCACCCCTGTGGGGCGCCATCCTCGACGACGCCGACCGCGACCACCTGGAAGCGGACCTGATCGCCCTCACCTACCGCGACTACGTCCAGGTCGGCTCGCGGAAGACCGACATCTGATGGCCCGCCGACGGTTCCGCGTCGATGCCGGCAGCGTCGGGCTGCCGATCGCCGCGCCGACTTATTGACGTGGTGCGACCGGAGACCGTCCTGGTAGGAAGGCGTCCATGCGTACCGTCGTGGAGCCGCTGCGGGCACGGCCGCGCCCGGGTGACCAGATGGACCGGCTGTTCGCGGGCGGCTGGCCGGCGTTCATCACGGCCGACCGGCAGGTCGGCCGGTACCTCGGCCGGGTGCGGGAGGTGTTCGCCGACCTGGAACTCGTGCTGCTCGACGGCGACGGCGACCTCGTCGCCGCAGGGTGGGCGGTGCCGCTCCGCTGGGACGGCGACCCGGCGCACCTGCCCGAGGGCTACACCGACTCCCTGCGCCGCGCGGTCACCGGCCACGACCGCGACGAGGCCCCCGACACCCTCGTGGTGATGGCCGCCCAGGTGCGTTCCGACCTGCGTGGCCAGGGCCTGGCCGGCGACCTGCTCACGGCGCTGCGGTCGGTGGCCGAGCAGCGCGGTTGGTCGCGGGTGATCGCCCCGGTGCGGCCCACCCTCAAGGCGCGTTACCCGCTGACCCCGATCGAGCGGTTCGCCACCTGGACCCGGGAGGACGGCTCCCCGCTCGATCCCTGGCTGCGCACCCACTGGCGGCTCGGGGCCGGGCTGATCGCCATGGCGCCCCGGTCGCAGACGATGACCGGCACCGTCGCCGAGTGGCAGCAGTGGACCGGCCTGGTCTTCCCCGACAGCGGGGACTACGTCATCCCCGACGGTCTCAGCCTGCTGCGCGTGGACCTCGACCGCGACCAGGGCACCTACATCGAGCCGAACGTGTGGGTCCAGCACCGCTGAGCCGCGTCACCGGCTGGTCGACGCCGGGTCAGGGCGCGAGGTGGGCGCCGAGGCGGCGGACGGTCTCGGCGGCGGCGACCGCGTCGCTGCGGGCGCTGCCGTGCCGGCCGTCGCTGCTGTACATCGTCGGGTCGGCGGTGAGCGGGTGGTCGGTGAGCCGCACGTGCAGGGTGCCGTGCCGTTCCGCGAGGGCCCCGGTGTGCGCCGAGAGCCGCCGCATCCGCTCGCCGAGGCCGGCGCGGTGCCGCTCGGGCACGGCGGGGCTGAGCGAGACGTCGAACATCCCGACGGTGATCACGTCCGCCCCGGCGGCCTGTAGCGCCTCGATCATGGCGGTCAGTTCGGCGTCGACCGCGTCGGCGTCGTACCCCCGCGTGAAGGCGTCGTTGCCGCCGCAGACCACCAGCGCCAGGTCGGGGCGGAACGCCAGCGCCGGGGCGAGCTGGGCGGCGCGCACCTCGTGCGCCCGCAACCCCCGCAGGCCCAGATTGAGGTACGCCAGCTCCGGCCGGACGGCGCGCAGCTCGGCGGCGATCCGGTCCGCCCACTGCACGTCGGGATAGCCGTCGACGGGCTCGCAGAGCCCCTCGGCCACGCTGTCGCCCAGCACCGCGAAGCGCCGCCACGGGTGGTCGCGCAGCAGCGCCGCGCTCTCCCCGTCGCGCAGGCACCACGGATCCGTCGCCTCGGCCAACGTCGATGGCATGCCGGCACGCTAGCCGACGTCCAGGAGCCGGAGAAGGGCCGGGCGGACTGATGCGACGCTACAGTCGGTCGGCTTCCGGTGCCCGGCTGCCACGGACGACGCGCGGTCCGCGTGTCAATGTAGCGTTGACATGTGACCCCCGAGCTGAGCGAGCTGTCCACCGTCACGGCCGACCGCGCGCGGCTGGACGAGCGGGAGCTGGAGCTGATCGACCGCGCGCGTCACCTGGGTGCGACGTGGGCTCAGATCGCCGCCGCGCTCGGCTTGGGCAGTCGGCAGGCCGCGGAGCAGCGCCGGCAGCGCCTGGTGGCCGCGCGGCGGTCGCGGCGGCAGGAACGGGATCTCGGATACTCGGCCCGGATCGCGGCGATCCGGGGCGCGGTCTTCGACCTCCAGCGCTGGATCGACGCGGACCGGCGGTGGGATGCGCGGTTCCGGCGCGCGGCTCTCGTGAGGAGGACCGCCGAGGCGGCCCTGGACGCCGGTCCGGGCTCGCTGTACGCGCTGGCGTCGCTCCTCGCGGCCGACCTGGCCGACCTGCCCGACATGGAAGGTGGACGGTTGCCGGCACCGGTGCGGGCCGCCGCGTCGACTCTGGACGACCTGCTGTCAACGACATATTGACGAGTTGCGGCAGTATTGCCTGGGTCTCACTCAAGGTTGAGGATTTGAGCCGACATGACTCAACCTTGGAGGACCCGTGCGCCGCAACGCCACGCTGTTCATCGCGATCTCGCTGCTGTCGGGCTTCGGCAGCAGCGCCATGTCACTGGTCGCCGGGATCTGGATCCTGGACCTCACAGGCTCCGTCAGTCTCGCGGCCCTCGCCGGCCTCTGCGTGTACGCCCCGGTCCTCGGCGGCCCCTGGCTGGGAGCTCTGCTCGACCGGGCGCCGAGGCGACCGCTGGTCATGGCCGTCAACCTCGCGTTGTCCGCCGTACTGCTCAGTCTCCTCGCGGTACGAGGGCCGGACCAGACGTGGCTCATCTTCCTGGTGTCCTGCGCCTACGGCCTCAGCTATGTGCTGATCGACGCGGGCGAGTCGGCGCTGCTGCCCTCCGCGCTGTCGCCCACGGAACTCGGAAACGTCAACGGCTGGCGTTCGAGCGCCCAGGAGGGCATGAAGCTCGTGGCGCCCCTGGTCGGCGCGGGCCTCTACGCGTGGCGCGGGGGCCACGCCGTCGTCCTGCTCAGCGCGGCGGCGCCGGTCCTGGTCGCCGTCCTGTACGCGGCCGTACGGCTGAAGCGGCTGCCACCCGTCCGGCCGGCCGACCGGCCTCGCGGCGTACGCGCGGGACTCGCCGTCCTCTTCGCGCATCGGGCGCTGCGTGTCACCGTCGTGCTCGCCGCCGTGTCGATCGCCATGTCCGGCTTCACCACCGCTGCCAACTACGCGATCGTCACCACCGGGTTGGGCCTACCGACGACGTTCCTCGGCGTGCTGCTCAGCGCGCAGGGGGCCGGGTCCGTCGTCGGCGGCCTCGTCGTCGGCCGGCTCCTCGCGCGGTCGAGCCCGGTCACCGTGGGCGTGGCCGGCACGACGCTCTTCGCCGTGAGTTGCCTGGTGCGCTGCCTGCCCTGGTGGCCCGGCACGGTTACCGCCTCCGTCGTCGCCGGCATCGGCCTGCCCTGGGCCCTCGTCGCCGCGGTGACCGCGGTGCAGACGCACACGCCGACAGCGATGCTCGGCCGGGTGTCCGGCACTGCCAACACCGCGATGTTCGGCCCCGTCGCGCTGGCGATCCCGCTCGGCTCCGCCATCGTCCACTTCGGCGAACGCCTCACGCTCGTCGCAGCCGCCGCGATCTGCCTGGCTTGCGTAGCCGGCGCGGGCCACCGGCACCGGACGTGGCGACAGGCCGAGCGGGCCTCGGCGGTGCCTCCCCGGCGGAGTGACCGCCTCCACGCCGGCGCCCCCTGGTAGGCCGGGTGCTCGCCCGTCTCCGGCAGACCCACGCGTTCCGGCGTACGTCCTCCCAGGTGGCCGTGGCCCGACCCTACGCCCGGCCCACGACACCCGGCGCCCGCTCGGCCGGCGCCGCCGTCGACCGTGGCCGCAGGCCGGGCACCAGCGGCAGCAGGGTGACCACGAGGGAGAACGCCGCCATGACCAGCAGGGCGGGGGCGAGGCCGAGCGCGGTGGCCGACCAGCCGCCCAGCAGCGCGCCCAGCGGCAGGCCCGCGAACGCCAGCGACCCGGCCAGCCCGATCACCCGGGTCTGCAAGGCGGCCGGCACCCGCTCGTAGATCGCCACCCCGAGCAGCGGGTTCACCGCCGCGATGCCGATGCCGGAGGCGAACGTCACCGCCAGCACCACCGCCAGCTCCTCGCTCAGCGCCAGGACCAGCAGGCGCGGGGCGCCGCCGAGCGCCGCGCCGACCACGAAGGTCAGGTACCGGGGCAGCCGGGGAGCGTACGCCGTGAACAGCAGGTTGCCCAGCAGCGCGCCGGCCGAGAACGCCCCGAGCAGCAGGCCCAGCCCGGCGGGGCCGCGCAGCACGTCGGCCACCCAGAGCGGGATGTAGACCGCGATGCTCGCGTTGACCGCCATGTTCAGCGCCGAGATCACCAGCAGCATGGTCAGCAGCATCCGGTCGCGGCCCAGGTGGCGGAACCCGCCCGCGAGCGCGCGCAGGTAGCCCTCCGGCGCCGCCGGTCCCGTCGCAGCGGCCGGCGGCCGGACCAGCAGGCCGACCAGCAGGGCGCAGGCGGCGAAGCTGGCGGCGTCGATGAGCAGCGCCTGCGTCACCCCGAACCACCAGACGAGCAGGCCGCCAAGCCCCGCGCCGAGCAGGGTGACCAGCCGGCCCAGCCCGTCGTAGACGGAGGTCAGCCGGATCAGCCGCACCCCGGCGGCCTCGGCGACCGGGCGGAACATCGCCTGCTTGACCCGGTCGCCGACGCCGCGCAGCGCGCCCACCAGGGCGACCAGCGCGAGCAGCGCGCCGAAGCCGAGCCGCGGGGTGAGGGCCACCGCCACCATCAGCCCCGCGCTGCCGGCGTCGGCCAGGATGGCGGTCCGGCGCAGGCCGATCCGGTCCGCCCAGGGCGTGCCGAGGGCGCTGGAGAGCAGGTAGGGCAGCGTCTCGGCGGCGGCCACCGCGCCCATCTTCGCCGGGCTGCCGGTGGTCTCCAGCACCAGCCAGGGCAGGGCCACCACCGATATCCGGCTGCCCAGGTTGGAGATCAGGTCGGCGGCGACCAGGACGGTCAGTTCCCGCCGGGGGGTCACGCCAGGCTGCCGATCGACGCCTCCGGGTGCTCGACCGACGACGGGTGGCCCGCGGCGTACCGGGTCCGCAGCGCGCGCTTGTCCACCTTGGCCGAGCGGTTGAGCGGCAGCCGGTCGACGAACTCCACCCCGCCCGGCGCCCAGGTGTCGCTGAGTTCGGCGGTCACCAGGTCGATCAGCTCCCCGGCGGTCACCGTCGCGCCGGGCGCCGGCACCACGTAGGCATACGGCAGTTCGCCGGCCGCCTCGTCCGGTACGCCGATCACCGCCGCCGCCCGCACCTGCGGGTGTCCCGCCAGGACGTCCTCGATCGGGCGGCAGTGGATCGGCCAGCTGCGCCGCCGGGTGAGGATCCGGTCCTGCAACCGGTCGACGAGGTAGAGGTAGCCGTCGGCGTCGAGGTGCCCGACGTCGCGGGTGCGGACCCAGCCGTCGACAAGCGTCTCGGCGGTCAGTTCGGGCTGGCCGTGGTAGCCGGCGAAGCGCAGGCCGGTGTGCACCCACACCTCGCCGTTCTCACCGGGCGGCAGCACCGTGCCGTCCTCGGCGCGGATATCGACGCGCACGTCGCCGTAGGGGCGCCCGCAGGAGCGCAGCCGCTGCGGGCGCGCCGGGTCGTCGGTCAGCCCCGGCAGGGCGGTGACGACGACGGCCTCGCTGAGGCCGTACACGATCCGCAGCACCGGGCCGAAGCGCGCGATCGCCTGGCGCAGCCGGGCGGGCGCGGCGGGCCCGGCGCCCACGTTGAACATGGACATGGCGGAGAAGTCCGCGCCGTCGAGGGCCGGGTGGTCGAGCACCTCGTAGAGCATCGGCGGCGTGACGAAGGTCGAGTTGATCCGCTCCCGGTCGACGGTCCCGATGAACCGCGCCGGGTCCCAGCCGTCGCGCGGGAACAGCACCCCGCCGGTGAAGAGGTTGAACAGCGTGGTGATCTGGCCGCTGGCGAGCCACATCGGCGAGTGCGACAGGTGTCGCAGCGGCCGGTGCCCGGCGGCGCGGAAGTCGGCGGCCAGGGCGAGGATCTGCGCGTAGAAGCTCTCCCGGTGGTGCACCAGCTTCGGCGTGCCGGTGGTGCCGCTGGTCTGCAGGAACGACTCCGGCGCCGGCACGTCGGCCGGCAGCTCGACCGCCCCGGCGCGCTCCGCCGCGGCGAGGAGGTCCGGGCCCGCGCCGCCCGGGCCGAGGCAGAGCACGGGTACGCCGGACAGCCCGGCGGCCAGCTCCGGGCCCTGCCCGGCCGGGTCCCGGGCGTCGAAGACGAACGCGTCGGGACGGGCCAGCCGGACGAACTCGTCGACCTCCCGGCGGGACGTCACCGGGGCGACCCACATCGTCCGGCAGCCCAGCAGGTGCAGGGCGAGCTGCACCAGCGGCCCCTCCACGGGGTTGCCGAGCGCGAGCAGCACCGCCTGCCCCGGCCGTACGCCGTGCCCGAGCAGCGTCGCGGCCAGCCCACGCACCTGCGCGGCGACCTCGGCGTAGCTGAGCCGGTGTCCGTTTCCGATCAGCGCCTCCCGGTCGCCGAAGCCCGCGAAGAGCTCCAGCGCCCGGTGCACGTAGCCGGCCCGTCGTTCCGCTCGGTCGGTCATCCGACAGCCCCCTCGCCGCAGAAGTGTGGCCGTGTGCCGGGCGGCCCGGCACGGCGCGGCGGCCGGGCGGGCGCACCGCCGCCGTCCGTGAGCGTAGGTACCACCGACTGTCACCGGACAGAGCCTGAACGGCGCTCCGGGCGGACCGGAGGACATTTGATCGCGTCGATCAGGTTGATTGACGGTCGTGAAACGGGACGGCTAGGTTTCTGGACCATCGTCCAGGCGGTGCCGTCAGCGGACGGCCCTGGGCTGCCAACGATGGAGGTTCAATGTCGACTCCGAAGAGATGGCATGTCATCACGGCCGCGGCCACCCTGCTCGTCGCCGGCGCCCCGGCGATGGTGGCCAGCGCCGGTCCGGCGGACACCGGGGCGTCCCACCGGCGCACGGTCTGGGCGGGCAGCTGGGCCGCTGCGGTCACCAGGGGAAACGCGACCGGCCTGACCAACACGGGCCTCAACGACCAGAGCGTACGGATGGTCGTGCACGCCACCGTCGGCGGAGAGCGGTTCCGGGTCCGGCTCAGCAACTCCTACGGCGAGCAGGCCGTCCGGGTCGGCCGCGCCACCGTCGCGAAGCCGAACACCGCGACCCCCGACGACCTGTCCGACATAGATCCCTCGACCTTGCGGACGCTGACCTTCGGCGGCGCCACCTCGGCCACCATGAACCGGGGCGCCGAGCTGGTCAGCGACCCCGTCGCGCTGCCCGTCGGCGACCAGCAGGACCTCGTGCTGACGGTGCACTTCCCGACCCCCACCGGGCCGGTGACCTTCCACGGCCAGTCCCGGCAGACCAACTTCATCGGCGCCAGCGATCTGACCTCCGCCGCCGGCGGGGCCGGGTTCACGATCCGACCGAACTGCTGCTGGTTCTTCCTGTCGGGCATCGACGTGCAGCGCCGGCACAGCCCCGGCTCGGTGGTGGTCTTCGGCGACTCCATCGCCGACGGCAACGGCAGCACCGTCAACGCCAACAAGCGCTGGCCCGACCTGCTCGCCGACCGGCTCATCGACGCCCGCCCGGACGTACGCACCCCGGGGGTGCTCAACCTCAGCCTCGCCGGCAACCGGCTCAACCACGAGGGCCCCGAGCCCGGGGCGGGCGGCTTCCCCGGCTACCACGAACTCGGCCCCAACGCCCTGGCCCGGCTCGACGAGGACGTCTTCGCACAGACCGACGCCCGGACCGTGATCACCCACCTGGGCATCAACGACGTCTGGATGTCGGGCGACTCCGCCGAGCAGATCATCGCCTCGCTGCGGCAGGTCAACCAGCAGGTGAAGGCGCGCGGCCTACGCAGCCTCGTCGCCACGCTCACCCCGTACGAGGGGCACGGCAACCCGGGGGTGTGGACGCCGGAGAAGGAGGCCACCCGGCAGGCGGTGAACGCGTGGCTGCGCGGCAGCAGCGAGTTCGACGGGCTGCTCGACTTCGACCGGGTGCTGCGCGATCCGGCGCAGCCGGGCCGGCTGCTGCCCGCGTACGACTCGGGCGACCACATCCACCCGAACGACGCCGGCAACCAGGCGCTGGCGAACGCCGTACCGCTGCGACTGCTCGGCCTGTGACACCGGCGCGGGGGGCGGGGGCCCCCCCCCCCCCCCCCCCCCGGACACCAGGGGGGGCCGCGCGTGCGGCCATCCGCCC
>NZ_JBEYEU010000012.1:0-182494 GCF_040634035.1 Micromonospora sp. NPDC007220
CCCCGCCACCTCGTACCCCACGCCATCATCGCCCTGCCCCACTTCCCCCTCACCCGCAACGGCAAGATCGACCGCAACGCACTCCCCGCACCGGATCCCACGACCATCCGCTCCGCGCCGCCCGGCGACGCCCTGCAGCGACAGCTCGCCGGGATCTGGGCGACGGTGCTGGGCACCCCCGTCGCGGGCATCGGAGTCCGCGACGACTTCTTCGCCGTCGGCGGGCACTCCCTGCTGGCCACCCAGGTCACCGCGCAGGCCGGCGCCGCGTTCGAGGTCGACCTGCCGGTCGCGGCGCTGTTCCGGGACCCGACGATCGCGGGGCTGGCCGACGAGCTGCGCCGCGTCGAGCGCCGGCCCGGCTGGGTGGACACCGTGGCCGGCCTGCGCGAGGCCGTCGCCGCGCTCACCGAGGACCAGGCCCGACGAGCGCTGGCCGCCGCCACCCGGCCCGGCCCGCCGTACGACGAGACAGGAGCGCCCCGATGAGCGGCCCGTCGCCCGACCCGGTCACCGCGCTGCTGCGACCGCCGCCCGGCTGGCCGGCGGAGGAGCACCGGCGGCTGTTGGTACGGCTGCTGCGCGAGCGGCTGCCCGCCGCGCCGACCGGTCCCGCCACCGTGGCCCAGCGGCAGCTCTGGTTCCTGCAACAGCTGGAGCCGACGAGCACGGCGTACCACATCCTGACCGTGGTGCGGATGACCGGCGAGCTGGACCTGCCGGCCCTGCGGGGCGCACTCGCCGCCGTCACGGACCGGCACGACCTGCTCCGGGCCACCTTCGCGATGGTCGACGACGAGGTGCTCGTGCGGATCGGTCCCTGCGCGCCGGTGCCGGTGCCGGTCGTCGACCTCGGCGCGACGGACGCCGCGACCCGCGAGCAGCGGGTCCGGCAGGAACTGGAGAGGGCCCACGACGAGCTGTTCGACCTGGCCGACGGCCCGCTGCTGCGGGCGGTGCTGATTCGTTGCGGGGCCGACGAGCACCTGCTCGCGGTCACCGTGCACCACATCGTCTTCGACGGCGGGTCCCGCCCGGTCTTCTGGGGCCACCTCGCCACTGCGTACGACGCGCTGCGGGCGGGAAAGACGCCGGACCTCGATCCGCCGGTGCCCGACGACGAGGACGACGAGGACGGCTTCGCCGACGACCCGGAGGACCCGGACGCGGCACTGGCCTACTGGCGCGAGCGGCTGGCCGGCCTGCCCGACCTGGACCTGCCCGGCGTACGCGACCGGGTGCCCGGGGCGTTGGCCTCCGGCCGGCGGCTGGACGTCCCGCTGGACCGCGGCGTGACGACCGCCCTCACCCGGCTGGGTCGGTCCCGGCGGGCCACCTCGTTCATGACGCTGCTGGCCGCGTACCTGGTGCTGCTGTCCGTACGCACCGGCAGCAGCGACGTCGCCGTGCTGTCGCCGACGACGGGCAGGACGAGCGAGGCGGACGAGAGCCGGATCGGGTACTTCGTCAACACCGTGGTGCTGCGCGGGGACCTGGCGGGGAACCCGACCTTCGCCGAGGTGGTCGACCGGGTCCGGGAGCTGACCCTCGGGGCGTACGCCCACATGGCGGTGCCGTTCGAACGGATCGTGGACGAGGTGCGCCCGGCGCGGGTGCCGGGCCGGATGCCGTTCTCACAGTTCGCGTTCAGCGTGGAGGGCCGGCCCGCGCCCCCGCCCCGGCTCGCCGGCCTGAGCACCGCCTGGGTCGACGTCGACACCGGCACGGCGAAGTTCGACGTGCAGTTGGACGTCCTGACCGACGCCTCGGGCGGGCTCGTGGCGGCCTGGACCTGGCGCGACGGGCTGTTCGACCCGGCGGACATGGCCGCCGTCGCCGACGACTTCGTGGCGCTGCTGGACACGGTCGTCGCCGACCCGCACGCCACCGTCGGCGCGCTGCCGGTGCGCCGGCCCGTGCCGGGCGTCCGGGCGGCGACCCCGCCACCCGCGGCGCGTACCCGGCCGGGCGGGACGGGGTCCGGCACGCTGGTGCACCTCGGCGGGCCGACCGACCGACCGCCACTGATCCTGCCGCACCCCGTCAGCGGCACGGTCGGCGCGTACGCCGAACTCGCCCGGCTGCTGCCCGCGTACCACCTGGTCGGCATCGAGTCGGCCGCCGACGCCACCGGCGACTCCATCGACGCGCTCGCCGAGGCGTACCTGGACGACGTCGTCGCCCGCTGGCCGGCCGGCCCGTACCGGTTGTGCGGCTGGTCGATGGGCGGCCTGCTCGCGTACGAGATGTCCCGCCGGCTGGTGCGGGCCGGACGCGCCGTCGACCTGCTGGTGGTGCTGGACACCGCGCCCGGGCAGGCGCGCCCGGCCGGCGAGGGGACCGACGACGCCGCGACGGCGGCCCGGTTCGCCGCGGACCTCGCCGCGTCCCTCGGCCGGGACCACCCGGCGCCGACGGCGGCGACGCTCGCCGCGCTGCCGGTCGAGGAACAGACGATGCTGCTGCGCCGCTGGCTGGTGGACGCCGGGGTGACCCCGGTGGCGCTGCCGGTGCGCGAGGTGCGCCGCCGGGTGGAGACCTTCGCCCGGCACGTCACCGCCGTGGCCGGGTACCGGCCGGAGGGCGCGGAGCTGCCGCTGACCGTCGTGCAGGCCGCCGCGTCGCCGCGCTGGCAGCCGCGCTGGGAGCGCTACGTCGGCGCCCGGACCACCGTCCACGAGTACGAGGGCGACCACTACTCGCTGCTGCGCCGGCCCACGGTGCAACGGATCGCCGGTTGGCTGGCCCGGGCGCTGGACGACCGGTGAGCGACGGCGCCCGGCCCTCGGGGGAATTCCGGGCGGCCCTGCGGAGGGTGGGCGCCGTCAGGCGGTGGGGGTGCCGGCCGCGAGGGGCTGGTCCGGCGACGCCAGCCCGATCTCCAGGCACCGGCGGGTCTCCGCGAGCAGTTCGTCGGTGCGTCCGGCACTGTAGGAGGAGGCAGCGGCGTACAGCTTGATGCGTAGCTGCTCCTGGCCGTCGAGCTGGTCGAAGTAGCCGCCCAGACCGGCGGTGTCGTCCAGCGCCGAGGTGCTGTCCAGCTCGATCGCCTCGGCGGTGGCGCCGGGCCAGTCGATCGCCCGCAGCAGGGAATAGTTGACCGAGACCGGGGCCAGCAGGTGCACCGGCACCCCACGCCGCTTCAGCTCCACGACGACCCGCTCGAAGGGGGCGGCCTGGTGCCCGAGCGACTCGGCGGCCTGGTGGGCGACCCGGCGGCTGAGGTCGGCGAAGCCGATCCCCGGCGGTACGTCGACCCGCAGGACCGCGGCCTGGCTCAGCTGGCCGACGACGCGTTCGCAGTCGAGGAACGACCGCATGTCCACGACGAAGGCCACCCGGAACGACCGGGTGGCGGCGGGCCCGCCCAGCGCGCCCAGCAGGGCCGCGGTGTACGCGGCGAACGGGGAGACCCGCAGGCGGCGCACGGCCGGCACGATCCCGCCGGAGGGGACGTGCGCCTGCGCGAGGTGGCCACCGGGAGCCGGGGGTGGCCCGTCCGGTGCCGCGTCGAACGGGTCGGTCAGGTCGGCCCCGGTCTCCACCGGGCCGAGCCGGCCGAACGTGTCGAGCCACCAGTCGAGGTCCTCCTCCGCCTGTTCCTCGCCCAGCTCGAAGAGCCGGTCGAGGACGTCGTCGATCGGCTCGGCGGCGGGTGGCTGGCCCGTGCCGGCGCCCAGCTCGGCCCCGTAGAGGACGGCCAGGTCGTCGACCAGCAGGTCGAGGGAGTGGTGGTCGAGAAGCGCCATGTGCGCGCGCAGCAGCAGGTAGGAACTCCCCGTGCCGGTCCGGGCCAGCGACACCGTCCAGCACGGTCCGGCCCACAGGTCCACCGGCCGCCGCAGGGCGGCCTGGCACCAGTCGAGGGCGGCCCGGTCGTCGGGCACCTCGACGACCTCCAGGTCGGCCCGATCGCGGCCGTCGCGCAGGACCACGTAGCCGTCGTGCTCGGCGAACGCCCGGCGCAGCAACGGATGCGCCTCGGCCAGCCGCCCGACGGCGCGACGCAACGCCTCGACGTCGACGTCGCCGTCCAGGCGGTGGCACACCTGGGTCATCAGGGTCGCGGGACCGACCCGGCCGTCGAGACGGCACAGGTATTCCTGGTGTTCGCTCGTCTCGAAATGGTCCCGCACCCTGAATCCCCCGAAATAATAGATGGCCCCGGCGGACCAAATATCAACTGATCTGCGAACTGACGAGATCGCCTACCGACGTTCCGGAAGACGCATTTCAGAGGGTCGTACCAGAATTGCCTCGGAGACCGCGGTCTCCTGTTTTCCAGCTGTCAGGCGAGCCGGCTCTTGCGGGGCCGAACCACGAGGTCGATGTCCACCAGAGTCGTTGCCGTGTAGCAGTGAGCACGCATCTTGACTCCCATCCGGAACCGCCGGGGTCCACTGTGGATAGACGTTAATATCTCTGTCCCGGCTCCGCAACCCGAAGTTTTTCCTGCGATAAGCAGGACCCACGCACACAATTACCGCCCGCCGCTTTCCGCTCGCGGGAAGTAATCGTGGTACGGACGGGAGGCGGGCCCGACCGGACGACGCGCGCCGCGCGGCCGGGACCCTGACGTCTCCTACCCTGCCTCGCCCGCCATCGCCCGGCGCAGGCTCAGCGGGCGCATGTCCGTCCACACCGAGTCGATGTGCTCCAGGCACCGGGCGCGCGGCCCGACGAAGCCCTCCTCCCGCCAGCCCGCCGGGATTTCCCGCCCGTCCGGCCAGATCGAGTACTGCTCCTCGTCGTTGACCACGACCCGGCAGATGTCGGCCGTCTCCGTCTGCTCCACCGTCATCTTCTTCTCCTCACAGCTCGGACACCTCGGTCAGGGCCCGGTCGATCCCGGCGATCCCGGCGGTCAACTCCTCCGCCGTGATGGTCAACGGAGGGAACAGGTGCAGCCGGTTGCCCGCCGCCAGCGGCCAGACGCCGTGGCGCTTGCACGCCGCCAGGACGGCGGCCATCTCGGGCGCCAGCGTCCCCGGGGCCGCGTACGGCGCCAGCGGCTCGCGGGTCGCGCGGTCCCGGACCAGCTCGACGGCCCAGGCCAGGCCGACGCCGCGGACGTCGCCGACGATCGGGTGGCGCTCGGCCAGCTCGGCCAGCGCCGGGCCCACCACGTCGCGGCCGAGTGCGGCCGCCCGGTCGACCAGGTTCTCCTCCCGCAGCACCCGCAGCGCCGCCACGATGGAGGCGCAGGCCAGCGGGTGCCCGGAGTAGGTGAGCCCGCCGGGGTAGCGGCGGTGCGCGAAGTGGGCCGCCACCGCGCGGGACAGCAGCACCCCGCCCACCGGCACGTAGCCGGAGTTGACCCCCTTGGCGAAGGTCATCAGGTCGGGCACCACGTCCCAGAGGTCGCCGGCGAACCACCTGCCGCACCGGCCGAAGCCGGTCATCACCTCGTCGGCGATCAGCAGGATGCCGTGCTCGTCGCAGAGCCGGCGGACGCCGGCCAGGTAGCCGTCCGGCGGCACCAGCACGCCGTTGCTGCCGACCACCGGCTCGACGAGGATCGCGGCGATCGTGTCCGGGCCCTCGTACCCGACGAGCCGGCGCAGGTGCTCCAGCGCCCGTTCGCCCTCCTGCGCGGCGTTCTCGGCGTGGAACTCGCTGCGGTACGGGTACGGGCCCGTGAAGTGCACGGCGCCGCCGCTGGCCGTGTCCACCGGCCAGCGCCGGGGGTCACCGGTCAACGCCAGCGCCCCCGCCGTCGCCCCGTGGTAGGACCGGTAGGCGGCGAGCACCTTCGGCCGCCCCGTCACCACCCGCGCCATCCGCACCGCGTGCTCCACGGCCTCCGCGCCGCCGGTGGTGAACAGGACCGTCTCCAGGTCCCCCGGTGCCACCTCGACGATCGCCCGGGCCGCCTCGTCGCGGACGTCGACGGCGAACGACGGCGCGATCGTGCACATCCGTCCGGCCTGCTCGCGCAGCGCCGCCACCAGGGCCGGGTGCTGGTGGCCCAGGTGCAGGTTGCCCATCTGGGCGTGCAGGTCGAGCCACCGGTTGCCCTGCTCGTCCCAGAACCAGCTGCCCGCGCCGCCGGCCACGCGGACCGGATCGATCTCCTCCTGCGCGGACCAGGGGTAGAAGACCGGCCCGGTCACGACGCCTGCCGTTCGCGGACCAGGTCGACCTGCTCGGCCAGCGTCGGCGCCGCGAACACGTCCTGCAGGGAGAGCCGGACCTGGTACGCCTTGCGGATCCGGCTGATCAGGCGGATCGCGAAGAGCGAGTCGCCGCCCAGGTCGAAGAAGTCGTCCCCGGGCTCGACGCCGTCGACCTTGAGCAGGGCGGCCCAGATCTGCCCGAGCTGGTCCAGCACCTCGGAGCGGCCGTCGTCGGACGGCGCGGCGGTCGGCTGCGCCGTGTCCGGGGCAGCCTCCGGCGGGGCGGTCGGCCGCCCGGGGGCGGCGGGCACCAGTTCCAGCCGTCCCGCCGTGGTCCACCGCACGGTGGCCCCGGTGTCCCGCATCCGCGCGCCCGGCGTGCCGGCGTACGGGTCGTCGACCTCGCCGGCGCCGCTGACCCACAGCCGCCCCGGGGTGTTCACCGGCACGGGCCGCGCGCGGTCGTCGAGGACGTAGCAGCGGGCCACGGCCGGCAGGTCGTCCTGGCCGACCAGCGCGTCCGGCAGCCGCGCCGGGTTCCAGCCGTCGAGCACGGCCCGCAGCTCCCGGCGGGGCATGGCGGAGAGCTCCCCCACCGGCCGCTCCTGGTCGGCGACGAGCTGGTCGAGCACGGTCAGCATCGAGTCGAAGATCCGCTGGACGGTGGCCCGGTCGAACAGGGCGAGCCGGAAGTCGAGGCTGCCCACCATCCGGTCCTCGCCGACCTGGTTCACGGCCAGCGCCAGGTCGTACTTCGCCGAGGTCCACTCCGGCGGTTCCAACCGCAGCGCCTCGACCGCGCCGAGCCGGAACCGGTCCGGCACCGCCCGGCCGTACCGGACGCAGACCTGCACCAGCGCGGAGACCGCCGGGTCCCGGCGCGGGCGCAGCTCGCCGACCAGCGTGTCGAAGGGCACCCGGCGCAGCTCCAGCGCGGTCAGCACGCTGCCGCGTACGTCGTGCAGGAACTGGGCCACGGTGGCGTCCCGGTCGACCCGGATCCGCAGCGGCAGCAGGTTGACCAGGCAGCCGATCAGGTCGCGGGTCGACTCGTCGTCGCGTTGCAGGCTCGGCGTGCCGATGAGCAGGTCGTCGCCCGCGCCGTACGCGTTCAGGGTGCGGGCGAACGCGGCGGTGAGCAGGGTGAACGGGCTGGTCCGCGCGGCGGCGGCCGCCGCCACCAGCCGGGCGGCGAGGTCGTCGTCGATCGTGAAGCGCACCGACCCGCCCCGGTGGTCCAGGACCGGCGGTCGGGGCCGGTCCGTCGGCAGGGTGATCACCTGCGGAGCGCCGTCCAGGTAGCGCCGCCACCGGGCGAGCTGGTCGGCCGCGCCCGGCCCGGCGAGTTCGGCCTGCTGGCGGCGGGCCACGTCCGCGTACCGGCACGGCACGTCCGGCAGCCGGAGCGGCTCCCCCCGCGCGTACGAGGGGTAGAGCCGGGCCAGCTCCGCGAAGAAGATCTCCGCCGCCGTCGGGTCGGCGGCGACGTGGTGCACCACCAGCAGCAACGCCGTCCGGCCGGCGGGCAGCTGCACGGTCGCGACCCGGATCGGCCACTCCCGGGCGAGGTCCCACCGGCGGTCGCGGAACCCGGTCACCCGCTCGTCGCCCGCCCAGCCGTCGGCCGGCGCGTCGCTGAGGTCGAGGCGGGCGATCGTGAGCGGCGCCGCCGGGTGGATGCGCTGGACCGGTTCCTCGTCGACCTCGACGATGGTGGTCCGCAGCGCCTCGTGCCGGCGGACGATCTCGTCGACCGCCGCGTGCAGCGCGGCGGCGTCCACCGGTCCGGTCAGCTCGACCGCCGCGTCGAGGTGGTACGCCGCTCCGCTCGTGCCGGCCTGCTCGGCCAGCCAGATCGCCCGCTGCGCCACGGAGAGCGGGGCCGTGACGTCGTCGGCGTCGGGCCGTTCGAGGGTTGCCGCGCGGGGCAGCTCCAGCGTCGGGGCGGCGTCGGCGTCCTGGCGCACCGTCAGCACCGGCGCGACGTCCCGGGGCACGGTCAGCGCGTTGTCCGCGTCCGCCCCGGTGACCGCCAGCCGGATCCGGTCGCCCGCCGCGAACCGGTACGCGATCGGGTGCAGCTCGATCTCCAGGCGGGAGTCGCCGGGAGCGCCGTCGACCTGGCCGCAGCCCTCGGTCACGTACAGCGAGGTGCCGTCGGGGGCGACCGACTCCAGGTAGGCGAAGACGTCCGCCGGGCCGTCGGTGACCCGGGCCGCCAGGCGCAGCACCGGGGCGCCGACCAGCTCGACCGCCTCGGTCAGCGGGTCGGAGGTCCAGCACAGCGCCCGGGTGTCGTTGTCGGTCAGGTCCGGCCGCTGGAAGGGCGAGCCGTAGCCGCTGGCCCACCGGCTGGTCTTGCCGGACGTGGTGGCGTAGTCGACCTCGTACCGCCGGGCCTCGCCGGCCCGGGGTTCCGGTCCCAGCTCGCCGGCCGGGCCAAGGTGCCAGGTGCCGGTCGTCGCCGGCTCCGGCGGCCAGGACCGGGCGGCACGCCACGCGTCGGCGCCCAGCACGTGGTACCGGACGGCCGGGCCGTCCATGATCCCGGTGTCCCGGCCCCGCAGCCAGTGGTCGAACCAGCGCACGTGCTCGTCGGCCAGGTTGTAGCCGGCGCCGCCCAGCACACCGCCGGTGTGCGGCCAGGGGCCGATGACGACCCGGTGCGGCACGGTCAGCCGGCGGGCCCACTCGGTCGCGTCGCGCGCCCAGACGTCGTGCCAGCCGCCCAGGTGGTAGACGGCGACCCCGGAGGCGTTGATCGCCTCCAGCAGCGCCGACGGGCTGCGGGTCAGGTACGCCGCCTCGCCGGTGTCGGCCAGCCGTGACTCGCGCCCGGGCAGGCCGGCGAACATCGTCCGGACGTCCCGGTTCGCCACGTGCTGCTCGCGGGCGGCGGTCAGCAGGAGGCCGTCGGGGTCGTCGTCGAGGGGCGCGACGGGGCCACGCAGGTCGAGTTCGCGCACGTCCTCGCCCCAGGCGCGGGCGAAGTCGTCCCGGAACACCCCGCCGTCCCAGGCGAAGCGGTGCAGGTCGAACAGCGCCATCTGCGGGAAGATCGCCGCCAGGTGCGGCGGGGCGGTGCTCGCCGCGAGGTACTGCGAGACCCCGAGGTAGGAGCGGCCGAACATGCCCACCCGGCCGTCGCACCAGGGCTGGGCGGCGATCCACTCGGTGACGTCGTACGTGTCGGTCGCCTCGGCCGTGGAGAACGGGCCGTCGCTGGTGCCGAACGACGCGCCGCTGCCCCGGCTGTCCACCACCACGACGACGTAGCCGCGGGCCAGCAGGCGCTGCGCGACCGGGAAGGCCCGCAGCGTCACCTCCCCGGGGGCCACCTCGGCCACGCCGAGGTCGTCGATGTCGGTGAGGTCGACGTCCGCCAGTTCGGCGCGTACCACCGCCAGGAAGTCGTCGCGCCCGGGGCGCGGCGACACCTGGTGGTAGCGGTCGTGGGCCCAGACGGCGGGCGCGGGGTCGCGCTGGCCAACCGGCCGGAAGACGTACGCCGCCAGCCGGGTCCCGTCGCGGGTGGCCACGTACTGCGAACGGCAGGTCCAGGTGGGGCTCATGCCAGGTCGGCCCGTCCGTAGAGTTCCCGCGCCGGCACCCCGACGTCGGCGCAGCGCTGGAAGAACTCCGCCATCTGCTTGAGCTGGTACGACTCGTCGGTGTAGTTCGTCGCCATGACGAACACCAGCCACGGCTCGCGGCCCATCGCGTACACGTACGCCTGCCGGGCCCGCAGCCGCCGGACGATGCCCATCGCCTCGACGGCGTCGGAGCCGTTGAGCTTGCGGCTGCGGCTCATCTTCTGGTCGATGCGGCGGGAGAAGAGCGGACCGTACATCCAGGACAGCGGGGCGCCGTCGCACTCCATGCCGAGGAACGCCATGTCGACGTCGCCGATCATGTCGTGGATGTGGCCGAACAGGGCCGGGTCGACGCAGCGGTTGTCCGCGCCGAAGTAGAGGTTCTTCCCGCCGGTACGCACCGAGTAGGTGACCTTCGCGGCGATGTCGAGGTCGCAGTGCTCGCCGACGAACGGGCACACCACGATCTGCCCGTCGGGCAGCTCGATGGTCTCGCCCGGCTCCACGTCGACCACGTTGGGGAAGCCGAGCGCCTCCAGGCACAGCCGCAGCGACGGGTCCTGCAACGCCCCGGCGGCGGTCTTCGGCACCACCACCGTGCCGATGCGGTGCCGCAGCTTCAGCAGGGAGGCCAGTTCGAGGTGGTCCTGGTGCCCGTGCGTGATCAGCACGTAGTCGATGACGTCGGGCAGGTCGGCGTAGGCGTACCGGTCGCCGTCGCCGAGGGCGTCGGACAGGAACGGGTCGGTCATCACGGTGACCGGGCCGGACTGCACCACCACGCAGGCGTGCCCGAAGTAGCGCACCCGCAGCCCCGGGCCGTCCAGGTTGCGGTCCGGGCTCCCGCCCGGCTCGGCGGAGAACAACCCGCTGAAGGTCGCCAGGTCGGCGTCGGAGACGTCGAACGCCTCCCGCAGCTCGCCGAAGGGCCGGGCCGTGGTCATGGTGGAGAAGAGCAGGTCGATGCGGGGGTCCCGCAGCGGCATGGTGGCCTGCACGTGCCCGTTGCCGGGGAACCGCGGGGTGGTCATCGCGAAGGGCCGCTCGTCGCCGGTGGCCAGCGACAGGTCCACCGAGTGGGCGGTCTCGTCGAAGTGCCGCGACCGGTAGAGCATCCGCTCGGCGAGCCGGATCCGGGCGTGGTCGTTGAGGTCGTAGACCAGCTCGACGTAGCCGCGCAGGGCCGGCGGGATCTCGCCGTAGCGGGGCGTCAGGTCGAACCCGTCGGCGAGCTTCTCCAGGTTGACCGTCAGCTCGTCCATCGCCGCCGACAGCTCCGGCATGGGTCCGTCGGCGAGCCGGGCCGCCAGGTCGGACACCCCGTCGAGCTGGTCGTCCTCGAGGTCGACGAACATGCCGCCGCGCAGCTTCGGGTCCCGGGCGGAGCGGCGGTGCAGCGCGGGCGCGTCGAGGAACGAGCGCAGCAGCGGCACGTGCAGCTTGGCGAAGTTCATCGCCGCCGGCACCGGCGACACCAGGTTCAGCCAGGCGTAGTACCGGTGGATGAGCGGTTCCAGCGCCAGGTTGGGGCGGGCGTGCACCAGGTCGTGGCTGGCGAAGGGCTGGTTCATCGCGCTCCCTCGGTGGAGTCCGTACGCAGTCGGTCCCGGACGGTCCGGACGACCTGTGCGAGGTGGTGGAAGTCTTCGTCGTCGGTGGGGGTGTCCAGCACGAAGGTGCGTACGCCGGCCCGGATCATCGCCAGCAGTCGCTCGACGGCGCCGGCGTGGTCGGCCACCAGGTACGGCCCGTCCGCCTGGCCGGAGCGGAACGGCGCGAGCCGGTACGCCGGGTCGACGGTGACGGCGCCGTGGCCGGCCTCCGCCTCGGCGAAGAGCCGCTGCTTCCAGACGGAGTCGGTGTTGGCCATGGTGACCGCGGTGATCTTCGCGCCGTCCGGATCCTCCGGGAAACGGGCCTCGGCGACCCGCTCGGTCTCCTCCGCCGTCGCCCGGGTCAGCAGCCCGAAGTTCAGCGCGCCCGGTGCCCCGTCGGCGTCGGGCCGGGCCGCCGTGAGCATCTGGATGCTGGTGGCGCCCACCCGCTCGGCCACCTGCCGGGCGGCCGGGGACTGCCCCGCGACGAACAGCCGCGGCAGCAGGTGCGCGGGAAGGCCGGGGGTGAGCTGCAACCGGGACACCTGGTAGAACCGCCCGTCGAAGCTGAACGGACGGCGGCTGCTCAGCACCCCCATCATGATCTCGACGTACTCGGCGAGGCGCGCGTACCGGTCGTCGTGGTCCAGCCGGTCGCCGAGCGCGTCCAGGTCGCTCACGGCGGTGCCGGTGATCAGGTTGAGGTCGATCCGCCGCTGGTAGAGCAGGCCGAGCGAGGCGACCATCCGGGCCGCGGTGAACGGGTGCTGGTAGACGGGGTTCACCGCGACCAGCGGGCTGAGCCGGGTGGTGCCGGCCGCCGCGGCGGTCGCCAGGACCCAGGGGTCGAGCACCGCGCCGCTGCCGGTGAAGATGAGCACCCCGTCGAGGTCCGCCGCGTCGGTGCGGCGGATGACGGACATCGCCGTGTCCGCGTACGCGGTCAGGTCCCGGACCCGGGGCACCACGGTGATGAAGCTGACGTCGGGCACGGCCTCACGCTCCCTCTTCGGAGACCGCGGCGAGCGCGGCCCGGATCTCCTGCGCCTCGCGCAGCTTGCCGTCGATCACCTCGGCGAGCGCGGCGACGGTGGGGGTCTGCAGGAACACGCCGAGTTGCAGGTCGACGTGGAAGGCCTGGGCGAGGTCCCGCAGCGTCCGGGCGGCGCTGAGCGAGTCCGCGCCGAGCATCAGCAGCGAGTCGTGCAACCCGATCCGGTCCACCCCGAGCCGGCGGCGCCACACGGCGGCAACCGCCTCCTCCAGGACCGAGCCGGCGGCCGGCTGGGCGTCGGCGGCGGGCTGGGCGTCGGCGGCCGGGGCCGTCGGCGTCGGGCCGGTCACGGGCGCCACGGCCACCGGGTCGACCCAGTGCCGCGTCCGCTGGAACGGGTACGTCGGCAGGCCGACGCGACGCCGCGACGCGCCCTCGTGCAGGGCGGCCCAGTCCACCTCGACGCCCCGGCGCCACAGCTCGCCGAGCGCGCCCAGCAGCCCACGGAGGCTCCCGGCGTCGTCGGCCAGGGCCAGCGTCGACGCCTCCGCCGGGCCGACGGCCAGCGTCAGGTCGGCCTCGGCCGGCGTCCCGGCCGGCACCGGCGGGTGGCTGCCGGCGCGCAGGGCGCGCCCGGCCTCCGCCACCGTCCAGCGGCCGTCGACGACGGCGGCCGTCACGGCGCCCGGACCCTCGCCGTGGGCGGCGACCGGGGACACGCCGCAGGCGCCCAGCAGCCGGGCGAGCGCGAGCTGCCCGGTGACGGTGGCCGCGTCGGAGCCCGGCCCGCCGGCAGCCGGGTCGACGCCCAGCTCACCGGCCACCCGGTCGACCTCCGCCCGCAGCCGGGGCAGGGCGTCGCACAGCGCGGCCAGGTCGGGGCAGGTGGCGGGGAACGCGTACGCCACCGTGGCGGTCTCCGGCGACGCCTCGCCCGCGCCGACGGCGGACAGCGCGCGGGCCGCCTCCCCGGCGTCGGTCGCCACCACGAAGGCCCGGTGGCGCAACGCGCGACGGCCGACCTGGCTGGTGTAGGCGACGTCGGCGAGGGCCTGCTCCGGGTGACGCCCGAGGTGCTCGGCGAGCCGGTTGGCGGCGGCGGCCAGCGCCTCGCCGCCGGCCGCGGAGACGGCGAGCAGCACGGACGGCGGGTTCGGCCCCGGCGGCGCGGGCGGCGGCGCCTGTTCGAGGATGACGTGCGCGTTGGTGCCGCCGACGCCGAACGAGCTGACCGCCGCCCGGCGCGGCCCGGTGACCTCGGGCCAGTCCCGCAGCATGTCGTTGACGCGGAACGGCCCCCGGTCGAGCGAGGTCTGCGGGTTGGGCTTGCGGAAGTGGATCGACGGCGGCAGCTCACCGTGGTGGACGGCGAGGACCGCCTTGATCAGCGAGGTCACGCCGGAGGCGGTGTCGAGGTTGCCGACGTTCGGCTTGACCGAGCCGATCGCCCAACCGGCGCCCGAAGCGCCGGCGGCGCCGTACGCCTCCTCCAGGGCGGACACCTCGATCGAGTCGCCCATCAGGGTGCCGCTGCCGTTGGCCTCGACGTACTGGATGGAGTCCGCCTCGACGTCGGCGACCCGCAGCGCCCGGCGGATCACCCGCACCTGGCCCGACCGGCCGGGCGCCACGAAGCTGACCTTGCCGGCGCCGTCGTTGTTCACCGCCGAGCCCTTGACCAGGGCGTAGATCCGGTCGCCGGCGTCCTCGGCGTCCTCCCGGCGGCGCAGCACCACCACGCCGGCGCCGTCGCCCAGGTGGTAGCCGGCGGCCTCGGCGTCGAAGGCCCGGCAGCGGCCGTCGGGCGAGTTGATGCCGTCGGCCTCGTGCCGGTAGCCGCGGGGCACCGGGTTCTTGACGCTGACCGCGCCCACGATGGCCATGTCGCACTGGTAGTCGAGCAGGCTGCTGATGGCATGGTGCAGCCCGACCAGGGCCGAGGAGCAGTTGGTCTGCACCGTCATGCTGGGCCCGGTCAGGTCGAGCTTGTACGAGATGCGGGTGGCCAGGTTGTCCTTGTCGCTGGCGACGGCCATGCCCAGCCGGCCGGCGGAGTCGACCAGCTCCTGCTGGGGCAGCAGGTGGTAGAGCAGGTACTGGTTCAGGCCGCAGCCGGCGTACACGGCGATGTCGCCGGGGAAGCGGCGGCTGTCGTAGCCGGCGTCCTCCAGCGCCTCCCAGGCGCACTCCAGCAGGATCCGGTGCTGCGGGTCGATCAGCGTCGCGTCCGTCGGCGAGTAGCCGAAGAACTGGGCGTCGAACCGGTCGGCGCCCTCGATGCCCGACCACACCGGCACGTACGCCGGGTCGGCGCGTTCCTCGGCCGGGACGGCGTCCAGCTCGGCGGCGGTCAGCTCGCGGCCGGCGTCGACGCCGTCGCGGAGCAGCTCCCAGAACTCGGCGACGTTCGTCGCGCCCGGAAACCGTCCGCTCATCCCCACGACGGCGATGTCCATCTCGCTGCTCATCGACTTCCCACTTCCTGAATACGCTGGCGCATCAACCGGCGGCGGTTCGCCACCTGCTCGTTGCGGTCGGGCCCCGGGTCGACGGGCGGGTCCGTCGCCGGGCGCGCGGGCTCGCCGAGGTGCTCGGCGAGCTTGCGCACGGTGGTGTGCTCGTACAGGTCGACAAGCGGGAACTGCCGGCCGAGGAGTTCCTGGATCCGGATGTGCACCTGGACCAGGCTCAGCGAGTTGCCGCCGACGTCGAAGAAGTTGTCGTCGAGCCCGACGGCGCCGACGCCGAGGACGTCCAGCCAGATCTCGGCGACCTGGGCCTGGAGCCCGCCGGCCGCCGGGGCGAGCGGCCGGGCCGTGGCGCCCGCGCCCAGCCGGGCCAGCGCCTCGGTGGCCTCGGCCGCGACGGCGCGCCGGCTCACCTTGCCGGTCGCCGTGGTGGGCAGCTCGTCGACCAGGTGCAGCAGCGGCACCATGAACTCCGGCAGCCGCTGCCGCAGGTGGGTGCGCAGGTCGTGCAGCAGGTCCCGCCGCGCGGTGGCGCCCAGCGGGTCGTTGGCCAGCTCCGGCCAGTCGGCGCGCCGGGCCCGCGGCGGGGTCCAGCCGACCGTGTCGTCCGGTCGGGCGGCGGGCCAGAACCGCAGGTCCATCGTGTACGGGTCGCGCGCGGTCGACGGCACCACGGCGGTCCGTCGGCCCAGCGCCTCGCCGATGCTCCAGCAGTCCTCCGGGTCGACCCCGGGCGGCAGCTCGCCGGTCGGGCGGGTCACCGGGTCGGCGTCGGCGAGACCGGCCAGCCGGCGTACGGGGCCGGCGACCGTGACGAGCCGCGCGTTCGGCACGTCGCGCACCTCCACCGGCCGGTTGCGGTTGCCGCGCAGCAGGCTCCGCAGCCGGGCGACGTCCAGCCCGTCGCGCGTCCAGTCCAGCCGCACCGGCTCGACCGGCTCGGCGGCGTCGCCGTCGGGGGCGGCGCCCACGTGCAGGACGACGTCGTAGCGGAACGCGCTCAGCTCGTTGGCCTGCCGGCCGCGCTTGAGGTGCAGCTCCACCCCGGTCACCCCCGGCAGCCAGTCCGGCGCGGTGAGGAACAGGTCGGGGGCCAGCACCAGCTCGTCGTCGGCGAGCACCCGGGCGGCGACGCGGCGGCGCAGCTCGGCGACGGTCAGGCCGGCTTCCGGCTCGGCGCCCAGCTCCACCGAGGCGTGGAACACCTCCAGCAGGTCGAGGTCGCGTACGTCGCCGAGGTAGATCCGCCCGCCGGGCGAGGCCGCGGTGACCGCCGCGCGCAGCACCCCGCGCAGGTAGTCGTGGTGGGGGAAGTACTGGGTCACCGAGTGCAGCACCACGGTGTCGAAGCTGCCGGCCTCGATGCCGGTGACGTCGTCGGCCTCCCGCAGCAGCAGCGTGACCGTGTCCCGGTCCACCCCCTCGGCGTCGAGCCGCTGTTCGAGCACCTTCAGGCCGGCGGCGGAGAAGTCGGTGCCGACGTACGCCTCGCAGTCCGGCGCCAACGCCAGGGTCAGGTTGCCCGTGCCGCAGCCGAGTTCCAGCAGCCGGCGGGGACGCAGCTCCCGGATCCGCCGGACCGCCTGGTCGATCCACTCGCCCATCTCGACGTCGGTGAACGGCGCGCCCGTGTAGCTGCTGGTCCAGATCGCCTGCTGGGCCTCCTCGGCGGGACCGGCCTCGGTGTACATCCGGTCGTAGAGCAGCCGCCAGTCCGACACCCGGGTGGTGGCCGGCGCCCCGCCCGGGTCGGCTCCGGCCGGCGCGGACGACCCGCTGCGCTGCCGGGGCACGACCGCCGCGACGATCCGCTGCTCGCCGCCGCCCGGCGCCTGGGCGAGCGCGGCCACGGCGGCGGCGACCCCGGGGTGGGCCCGCAGCGTCGCCTCGATCTCGCCCAGCTCGATCCGGAAGCCGCGGACCTTCACCTGGTGGTCGGCCCGGCCCAGGAACTCCAGCCGCCCGTCGTGGCTGAACCGGCCCCGGTCACCGGTGCGGAACAGCCGCCCGCCGTCGCCGTACGGGTCGGGAACGAACCGCGTCGCGGTCAACGCCGGTTGGTCGAGGTAGCCACGGGCCAGGCCGGCCCCGCCGACGTAGACCTCACCGGCGAAGCGGGGCGGCACCGGCCGCATGGCCTCGTCCAGGACGTAGATCCGGGTGTTGCCGACGGGCCGCCCGACGCTGCCGACCCGCTCCGGTCCGGTGACCACGTCCAGGGTCACGTCGGCGGAGATCTCCGACGAGCCGTAGAGGTCGACCAGGACGCAGCCGGGCAGGGCCGCCAGCCACCGCGCGGCCAGGTCGGCGGTGAGCGCCTCCCCGCTGGAGTGGCAGTAGCGCAGCGCCGACAGGCGTCCGCCGACGTCGGCGACGCCGTCGAGGATGGCCCGCAGCAACGACGGTACGGCCACCAGGCGGGTGACCCGGTGCCGGGCGAGCAGGTCGACCAGGCGTACCGGGTCGCGTCCGACGTCCTCGGGCACCACGACGACCGGGGCGCCGGCGAAGAGCGGCAGGAACATCTCGCCGCCGGAGTCGAAGAAGCTCAGCGAGGTCTTGTGGCTGCCCACCTCGTCCGGCCCCACCGGGAAGCGGTCCATGATCCACCGTTGCCGGTTGACGATGCCCCGGTGCAGGCCGAGTACGCCCTGCGGGGTGCCGGTGGAGCCGGAGGTGTAGACGACGTAGGCCACGTCGTCGGGGTGGGCCGTCGGCAGCGGATCGCGGTCGTCCTCGGCCGCGAGGGACTCCTCGGCCGGGTCGACCACCTCGACGTCCGGGAGTCCGACGGCCGCGCCGGGGGCGGCGACGAGCAGCCGGGCCCCGGAGTCGGCGAGCATGAACCGCAGCCGCTCCACCGGGTACGACGGGTCGAGCGGCACGTAGGCGGCGCCGGTCTTGAGGATCGCCAGCACGGCGGTGAGGCTGACCGTGGAGCGGGGCACCAGCAGGCCGACCCGGGTGCCCCGGCCGGCGCCCAGCCCGATCAGCCGGTGGGCCAGCCGGTTCGCCGCCGCGTTGAGCTCGGCGTAGGTGAGCCGGGTGGTGCCGTCGATGGCGGCCGGCGCGTCCGGGGTCCGGCGGGCCTGCTCGGCCACGATCTCCGGCGCGCACCGGTCGGTGTCGTAGTCGGCCGTGGTGTCGTTCCACTCCACCAGCACCTGCCGGTGCCGCTCGGCGCCGAGCAGCGGCAGGGCGCCGACGGGGGTCGCCGGCGCCGCGACGGCCGCGGACAGCAGCGCGGTCAGCGCCTCGGCCAGCACGCCCATGGTGTCGGCGTCGAACAGGTCGGTGCTGTAGTCGAAGGTGCCCAGCAGTTCGCCGTCGTGCTCGCCCAGGTAGAGGGAGAGGTCGTAGTAGGTGGCCCGCTGCCGTACCGGCCGGCTGCGCACCCGCAGCCCGGCCCAGTCACCCAGTGCCCCCTCGTGGTTCAGCACCATCGGCGTGAGGCCGAGCCGGTCGGTGCCGCGCCCGTGCTGGTAGGCGAAGGCCGCGCTGAGCAGCGCGCCGCGGCTGGCGTCGGCGGCCTGCCCGAGCCCCTCGACGATCCGCCCGAACGGCACCTCGGCGCGATCGGAGGCGGCCAGCACCGCGTCGTGGGCCGCCCGGGCCAGGGCGCCGAACTCCGGGTCGGCGGACAGGTCCACCGACACCGGCAGCGGGTTGACCAGGTAGGCGACCAGGTCGGCGAAGCGGCCGCGGACCCGGCCGGCGTGCACGAAGCCGAGCGGGAACGTCGCCTGGCCGGCGTAGCGCGACAGCACCGCCGCGTAGCCGGCGAACAGCACGGCGGTGCGGCTGATCCCTTGCGCGGCGGCGAGCGCGTCGATCCCGGCGCACAGGTCGGCGTCGAGCCGGAACGCGTGGGCGGCGCCCCGGAAGGTGCGCACCGACGGGCGGGGCCGGTCGGTCGGCAGGTCCAACGGCACGAGGTCGGCGACCTGGGCCTGGCACGTCGCGGTCAGCTCCCGGCCGGCCGGGCCGTCCAGGAAGGACCGCTGCCAGGCCACGAACTCGGCCGGGTGGGCGGCGGGTGCGGGCGGCGCCGCGTCGTCCCCGGCGGCGCGCCGGCCGTAGCCGGTCGCCAGGTCCTCGACCAGCACCGCCAACGACCACACGTCCATGACGCTGTGGTGGGTGCAGAGCAGCAGCGTGTGGCGGTCCGCCGCGTGCCGGAACAGCACGGCGCGCAGCAGGGGCGGGCCGGCGAAGCCGACCCCGAGTTCCGCCTCGATCTCCTCGTCGAGCCGGCCCGCCGGCCAGCCCGCCGCGTCGCGCACCTCCAGCGTGACCTCGGCGTCGTCGGCCACCCGCTGGGTCACCTCGGCGCCGGCGTCGTCGTAGCGGGTGAGCAGGGCCGGGTGCCGCACGCCGAGGTCGCGCACGGCGCGGGCCAGCGCCGCGGCGTCCAGTTCGCCGTCGACGGTCACCGCGCGGCACAGGTTGAGGTTGGCCGGGTCCTCGGCGAGGGCGCCCTGGAACCAGATCGCCCGCTGGCCGTACGACAGCGGGTAGGGCCCGTCGGCGGCGGCCGGGGTGGCCGGCGGGTCGGCCGGCGCGGGCGCGGACGGCAGCGCGGCGGCCAGTTCGGCCACCGTGCTGTCGCCCAGCAGGTCGGTCAGGGCCGGGCGGACGCCCCACTCCCCCTCGATCAGGTGTTGCAGCTCCACGGCCCGCAGCGAGTCGAACCCGAGCTCCGGCAGGGAACGGTCCGGGTCGATCCGCTCCGGGTCGACGTCGAGCAGCCCGCCGGCCAGGGCGCGCAGTCGCTGCGCCTGCGCCGGCGCGGCGGCCGGGGCGGGGCGCGCCGCCGGGCGCAGGGGGTCGTCCGCGACGATCGTGGCGCTGCCCGCCGCGTACGCCCGCGCGCAGTCGCCGCGACGGGTCTTGCCGCTGGTGGTGACGGGGATGGTGCCGGGCGGTACGGCCAGTACCCGGTGCAGGTCCAGGCCGTGGACGGTCACCACGGCCCGGCGGGCCGCCTCGGCGATGGCCGGTGCCTCGTCCGACGCCCGGTCGGAGCGGGTCTCGTACCACAGGACCACGGCCTCGCCGACGCCGTGGCCGTCGTCGGCGACGTCCACACCGAACGCGGCGATCCGCCCGCCGAGGCGGGGGCAGGCGGCGCGGACGGTCTGCTCGATGTCGTCCGGATAGTGGTTCTGGCCGCGGATGACCACGGTCTCCTTGATCCGGCCGCGGACGTACAGGTGGCCGTCCTGGCGGAAGCCGAGGTCGCCGGTGCGCAGGTAGGGGCCGTCGTCGGGGTCGCCGCCGAGGGTGGCGTGCAGGGTCCGCGCGGACTCCTCCGGCCGGTTCCAGTACCCGTCGACGACGCTGCCGCCCCGGACCCAGATCTCGCCGGCGGTGCCGTCGGGGACGGGGTGGCCGGTCGGGTCGACGATCCGGACCTCCGCCTCGGGCAGGATCTCGCAGCCGACCACCTCCGTGCCGGGGCGGTGGGCGGCGGGTCCGGCGGGGTCGGGGTCGGCCACCGTGGTCACGACGGGCCGCTGCGCCCGCGCCCGCCCGGCGACCAGCAGCGTCGCCTCGGCCAGTCCGTAGCAGGGCAGGAAGGCCCGCTCGTCGAAACCGTGCGGGGCGAACGCCGCGGCGAAGGCGCGCAGGGTCGCCGCGCGTACGGGCTCGGCGCCGTTGAACGCCACCCGCCAGGAGCTGAGGTCCAGGGCGGCACGGTCGGCCTCGGCGACCTTGCGCACGCACAGGTCGTAGGCGAAGTTGGGCCCGCCGCTGATGGTGGCCCGGTACCGGCTGATCGCCTGGAGCCACCGCACCGGGGTGCGGATGAACGTCGCCGGGTCCATCAGCACCGTCGGCACCCCGAGGTAGACGGGGGTGAGCAGGGTGCCGATCAGCCCCATGTCGTGGTGCGGCGGCAGCCAGGAGGCCATCACCGTCGCGTCGTCGAAGGCGAAGGAGCGGCGGATGGCCCGCAGGTTCTCCAGCAGGTTCGCGTGGCTGACCATCACGCCCTTGGGGGTGCTGGTGGTGCCCGAGGTGTACTGGAGGAACGCCAGCCCGCCCTCGGCCACCGCCGGCTGCCAGCCGGCGGGCGCGGCGTCGAGGGACTCCAGCTCCAGCACCGGCAGCCGGCGACCGGGCATGAGCGTGGTCAGGTCCACGGCGCTCGTGACCGCGCGGGCCGCCAGCACCGCGGTGGCCTGCGCGTCGTCGAGGATCCGCCCGACGACCGGGGCGCTGGCCCGGTTGAGCCGGGCGGCCAGCGGCACCGGCACGGTGCCGGCGTAGAGGCAGCCGAAGAAGCCGGCGAGGAAGTCGACACCCGCCCCGACGAGCATCAGCACCCGGTCACCGGGACGGCAGTGCCCGGCCAGGGCCGCGCCGACCCGGCGGGCCCGGGCGTCGAGCGTCGCGTAGTCCACCGTCTCGGTGGAGCCGTCCTCCGCCACCAGGTGCAGGGCGGGGCTGTCGGGCTGGACCCGCGCCTGGTGCGACAGGGCGGCGCCCAGGTTGACGACGTCGGTCGCCTCGTGGATCAGGGCGCCGGTGTGCTCGGTCATCTGGCTCTCCACTCGATGCACAGGGGTCGGACCGGGGGTCACGGCTGCCCGGGGGCGAGCCGGGCGGCCAGCTCCGCGACCGTCGGCGCGTCGAAGATGACCGCCACCTCGACGTCCGCCCCCAGCTTCGCGCTGGCCAGGGCCACGATCCGGGTGGCCGTGAGGGAGTCCCCGCCGAGGTCGAAGAAGTCGTCGTGGATGCCGATGCCCTCGCGTCCGAGCACGTCGCACCAGATCTCCAGGAGCACCCGCTCGCGCTCGTCACGCGGCCCGTCGGCCCCGGCGGCACCGGGCTCGTCCTGCCCCGGCGGTGGCAGCGCCGCGACGTCGAGCTTCCCGTGGTTGGTCAGCGGCAGCCGGGGCAGGCTGACGAAGGCGGCCGGCACCAGGTAGTCCGGCAGCCGCCGGCGCAGGTGGGCGCGCAGGTCCGCGTTGCCCGGCAGGTCGTCGCCGACGACGTAGCCGACCAGCCGGGCGTCCCTGCCGGGCGGGTCCCGGCGTACGACGACGGCGGCCTCGCGCACCGCCGGGTGGCGGCGCAGCGCGGACTCCACCTCGCCCGGCTCGATGCGGTAGCCGCGCAGGTTCAGCTGCCCGTCGCCCCGGCCGAGGAACTCCAGGACGCCGTCCGGCCCGAACCGGGCCAGGTCGCCGGTGCGGTAGACGCGGGCGCCGGGCGCGTCGGCGAACGGGTCGGGCAGGAACCGCTCCGCGGTCAGGGCGGAGTTGTCGAGGTAGCCCCGGGCCAGCCCGGCACCGCCGACGTACACCTCCCCCGCCACGCCCGGCGGTACGGGCTGCATCGCCTCGTCCAGCACGTACACCCGGACGTTGGCCATCGGCCGGCCGATCGGGACGAAGGGCCGCTCGTCGTCGGGGTCGCACGGCCAGGCGGTGCAGGAGACCGACACCTCGGTCGGGCCGTACAGGTTGAACATGGTGACGTCGAGCCGGTCGAAGACCAGCCGTTGCGTCTCGGGGGTGAGTTCCTCCACGCCCGACACGATCCGCCGCAGCGACTTCAGGTCCGCGGCGTCGGCGGTGAGCAGCACCTCGCGCAGGGCGGTCGGCGCGAAGTCGGCGTCGGTCACCCCGTGCTGGGCGATCACCGCCGCCAGCCGGCGCGGGTCGAAGGTCGCCGTCTCGGGCATCAGCACGCTGGCCGCGCCGTTGAACAGGGCCCGGAACAGCTCGTCCAGGGAGACGTCGAAGGTGCAGGCCGCCTTGCGCAGCACCCGGTCGTGCGGGCCGAGCGGGAAGTTGCGCTGTGCCCACAGCATCCGGTTGGTGAACCCGCGGTGGGTGACCTGCACGCCCTTGGGCTGCCCGGTGGAGCCGGAGGTGAACAGCGTGTAGGCCAGGTTGTCCGGGTGCAGCGGCACGGCGGGGTCGGTGGCGGGACACGTGGCGGTCAACGACGACTCGCCGTCCAGGTCGATGATCCGCCGGCCGGGGCTCCACACCTCGTCGCACAGGTCCCCGGCGGAGATCGCGACCGCCGGGCGGACCTGCCCGAGCAGCGCGTCCCGGCGGGCCTGCGGGTCGCGCGGGTTGACCGGCAGGTGGTAGCCGCCGGCCTTCAGCACCGCCAGGATCGCCACCACCTCGGCGGCGCAGCGGGGCAGGCACACCGCCACCGGGTCCTCCACGCCGACGCCGAGGTCGCGCAGGTGGTGCGCCAGGCGGTTGGCCCGTTCGTCGAGTTCGCGGTACGTCGTGCGGACGTTGCCCTCGACGACCGCCACCGCGTCCGGCGTACGCCGCGCCTGCGCCTCGACAAGGCGGTGGACGAGCGCCTCGGGGCCGAGGTCGACGGCGGTGTCGTTCCACTCGTGCAGGATCCGGTGGCGCTGCCCGGCGTCGAGCATCGGCAGCCGCCACACGCTCGTGTCGGGCTCCCGCGCCGCCTCGACGAGCAGCAGCTCGAACTGCCGGGCCATGTCGCGTACGGACTCGCCGGTGAAGAGGCTGGTGTCGTACTCGAACTCGCCCACCAGTCCGTCGGCCGTCTCGGTGATCTTCACCGTCAGGTCCATCCGGGACCGGCCGGTCTCCATCTGGTGCACGTCGACCCGCAGCTCGGGCAGGTCCAGCCGGCTGGTGGGCACGTTCTGGAGCACGAAGGCGACCTGCGCGAGCGGCTGGTGGCTGCGGCTGCGCTCCGGCTGCAACGCGGCGACGAGCCGCTCGAACGGCACGTCGCGGTGCCGGAACGCGTTCAGCGAGGCTGCCTTGACCCGGCCCACCAGCTCGGCGAAGGTCGGTTCGCCGGACAGGTCGGCGCGTACCACGATCATGTTCAGGAAGCAGCCGATGAGGTGCTCCAGCTCGTGCTGTTCCCGCGTCGCGATGGGGCTGGCGACGACCATGTCCCGCTGCCCGCTGTGCCGGGCGAGCAGCACGGTGAAGGCGGCGAGCAGGGTCATGTAGGTGGTGGCCCCCTGACGCTGTCCGAGGGCGCGGATCCGGTCCGCGTCGGCGGCGCCGAGCCGGAACCACTCGGACGCGCCGACGAACTGCTGGACCGCCGGCCGCGGGCCCTTGGTGGGCAGGGCGAGCAGGGGCGGCACGCCGGCCAGCTCGTCGACGCGCTCGCGCAGGTGGGCCGCCATCCGCTCCTCGCCGACCGCGGTGCGCTGCCAGGCGGCGTAGTCGGCGTACTGGATCGGCAGCTCGGGCAGGTCCGGCGTCGCGCCGGCGGCGAACGCGGCGTACGTGGCGGCCAGCTCGCGGCAGAAGATGGTGAACGACCACAGGTCGCAGACGAGGTGGTGCACGGTGACCCCGAGCACGTGCACGTCGGGGGCGATCCGGTAGAGCACCGTCCGCATGCTCTGGCCGGCGGCCAGGTCGAGCGGGACCCGCATCTCCCGCTCGACGGCGGCCCGCAGCACGGCGTCGTCGGGGTGCGCGGTGGCGCCGGGCAGGTCGACCACGTCGATGCTCAGCGGGGCGGGCGGCGTGACGGCCTGTACGACCCGCTCGCCGAGCTGGCGGAAGGCGGTACGCAGGATCTCGTGCCGGCGGACGACCTCCTCGATGCTCCGGCGCAGCGCGACCTGGTCGAGCGAGCCGGTCAGGATCAGCAGCGTGGCGTCGTTGTGGTGGACGGCGTCGTCCTCCAGCCGTTCGATGAACCAGAGCCGCTCCTGCGCGAAGGACAGGGGTGCCTCGGCGGCGTCCAGGCGGGGGATGGCGGCGCTGGCGGGTGCCGGATCGGAGCGGCTGGCGCGCAGCCGCTCGTCGAGCAGCGCCCGCGCCGAACTGGACAGCCGCGCCACGCGTTGCGTGACGTCACTCGCGACCGGATGCTCCTGCCGTCCCACTGGTCCTCCGTTGTCCGTCGGTGATCCGGTCCGCGGTCCGGGGCCTCCACCGGATGCGAGCGTCGCACCGATGCGGGTGCCGATCCTCGATCTCTACCAGGCTCACTGAGCGCTTAGTCAGCAGGAGGAACGGTTATAGGGGTTTGACCTCACAATTCACGACATCTGTTCCGAGTCCTAGGGGTTGGGCAACCCGTTTCCCTGCCACATGATGGGCACGCTTGTGACGCCGCCGGCGCGCCAGCACGCAGCCCGTCCGACAGCCCGACCGGAGGTGATGCCAGGTGCGCGACGACCTCCGGATCCTGGCCGACCGGTCGTACCGGATGCTGTTCCTGGCCCGCACGCTGTCGCTGCTGGGCAGCGCCGTGATCCCGGTGGCGCTCGCCTTCGCCGTCCTCGACGCGCCGGGCGGCTCCGCCACCGACCTCGGCCTCGTGCTCGCCGCCCGGTCGCTGGCGCAGGTCGCGCTGCTGCTGTTCGGCGGCGTCCTCGCCGACCGGATGAACCGCTTCCGCCTGATGGTGGGCTCCGACCTGCTGGCCTTCGCCGCGCAGGCGGTCCTGACCGTGGTGTTCGTCAGCGGCCGGCCCTCGCTGCCGGTCGTGATCGCCCTGTCCGCCGTCAACGGCGCCGCCGCCGCGCTCTTCCTGCCGGCCTCCCGCGGCGTCGTGCCGCAGGTGGTGGCCCAGGAGCAGCTCCAGTCGGCCAACGCGCTGCTGCGGCTGTCGCGCAACAGCACCACCATCGGCGGCGCGGCCCTGGCCGGAGTGCTCGTGGCCGCGCTCGGCGCCGGCTGGGCGCTGGCGGTCCCTGCGGCCACCTTCCTCGGCTCCGCACTGCTGCTGGCCGGTGTCCGGGTGTCGCACCCCGCCCGGGCCGCCGCCAGCACCATCCTCGCCGACCTGCGGGAGGGCTGGCGGGAGTTCAGCTCCCGGTCCTGGGTCTGGCTGGTGGTCGTGCAGTTCGCGTTCGTCAACGGCTGCTTCTCGGCGATCTACGTGCTCGGCCCGCTGACCGCGAAGGAGCAGCTGGGCGGCGTCACCGCCTGGTCGGTGATCGTCACCGCGCAGGCCGTGGGCCTGGTCGGCGGCAGCCTCGTGGCGATGCGGATCCGCCCCCGCCGGCCGATGCGGGTGGCGGTACTGGCGACCTTCGGCTTCCTCCCGCCGTTCGCGCTGATCGCGGCCGGCGCGCCGGTGTGGCTGATCGCGGCCTCGATGCTCGTCAACGGCGTCTGCGTCGACATCTTCGAGGTCCTGTGGGACACCGCCCTGCAGAACCACGTGCCCAACGAGGCGCTGTCGCGGATCAGCTCGTACGACGCCATGGGCTCGTTCGTGCTCGGCCCGCTCTGCCTGGCCGTCGTCGGCCCGGTCGCCGAGCGGATCGGCGTCGCCCAGACGCTGCTCATCGCGGGCGGGGTGCTCGGTCTGGTGACCGTCGCGACCTTCTCCGCGCGGTCGGTGCGTCAGCTGCCCGCAAAAGTCCCCGCCGCACAACCCGCCACGGTGTGAATCCGGCGACCTCGCCGGCCACGGATCAGGGTGGAGATCGGAGCAGGATGGAGCACCGGATAAGTCGGCAGATGACCGACGCGACCGACGCGTACGGGCGGCGCTTGGGGGCCTACCTCGAGCAGTCCTCCTACTCGCGGCTGCGCGGCGGCCCGGGCGTGATCGACCTCGCCTTCGGCGATCCGCACGAGTTTCCCGCGCCGGCCCTGGTCGAGGTCCTGCAGCGGCACCTGAGCCCGCAGCACACCGACTGGTTCGCCTACACCCGGGACCACCCGCCGGCCCAGGAGTCGGTGGCGGCCACCCTCAGCCGGGAACTCGCCCTGCCGTTCACCGCCGACGACGTCGCCCTGACCAACGGGGCGTTCGCGGGCCTGACCATCTGCCTGCGCAGCGTCTGCGACCCGGGCGACGAGGTGGTCTACCTCGACCCCGCCTGGTTCTACTACGAGCCGATCATCGCCTCGGTCGGCGCGGTCCCCCGGCCGGTGGCGTTGACCCCCGGTTCCTGGCGACTCGACGCGGAACTCGTCGCGGCGGCGATCACGCCCCGGACCAGTGCCGTCATCGTCAACAGCCCGAACAACCCGACGGGCGCCGTCTACACCGACGAGGAGTACGCCGCCCTCGCCGAGGTGCTGCGGGAAGCCTCCGCCCGCAACGGTCGGCCCGTGTACCTGCTGTCCGACGAGGCGTACCGGCGCATCGTGTTCGACGGCCGGTCGTGTCCCAGCCCGGCGACGCACTACCCGTTCACGTTCCTGGTGCACACCTACACCAAGACGCTGCTGCTGCCCGGGGAGCGCGTCGGCTACGTGGCGATCCCGCCGACCATGCCCGACCCGGCGGTGCTCCGCCGGGCCCTGACCGTGGCCCGCCTCACCACCGGCTGGGCGTTCCCCAACAACTCGCTGCTGTTCGCCCTGCCCGAGCTGGAACAGCACGCGCTACAGGTCAAGCCGATCGAGCAGCGCCGCGACCTGCTGGTCGACGCCCTGCGCGAGGCCGGGTACGAGGTCCAGCCGAGCGAGGGAACGTTCTACCTGCTGGCCCGGGTGCCGGACGCGGACGACTGGGCACACGCGGCCGTGCTCGAGGAGCGCGGCCTCCTGGTGCTGCCGGCCTCGGTGATGGGCGCGCCGGGCTACCTGCGGCTCTCCCTCACCGTCACCGACGACATGCTGGAGGAGACCATCGGCCGGCTGCGATCGGCGCGGCCCTCGACCCGGGAGCACGCCAGTGTCCAGCGGTGACCTCCGCGAGGCCGACGCGGCCGTGACGCTCACCGCGGCGCCGGACGCGCCGGCCCCGGGACGCCGGGACGCGACGGTGTCCACCGAGGAGGCCCGGCCCGACGTCGAGGCCACCATGGCCCGCGCCCGCCGGGCCCAGGCGGAGGTCGAGTTCTGGCCGCAGGAGCGCGTCGACGACCTGGTCGCGGCCCTCGGCTGGGCGGCCTACCAGGAGGACACCGCCCGGTCGCTGGCCGACCTCGCCTACCGGGAGACCGGCCTCGGCGACCCCGAGCACCTGTTCACGCTCTACCGGCGCCGGGTCCTCGGCACGCTGCGTGACCTGCACGGCGTCGTCACCAGCGGGATCATCGAGGAGCTGCCGGAGCGTGGCCTGCGCAAGCTGGCCAAGCCCATCGGGGTGATCGCGGTGGCCAGCCCCGCCACCGCGCCCTGCTCCGGGGTGGTCGGCAACGCCCTGCCGATGCTGAAGACCCGCAACGCGGTGGTCATCACCCCCAACCCCCGGGCCCGGCACTCCGCGGCCCGCACCGTCGAGCTGCTGCGTCGGGCCCTGGAGACGGTCGGCGCCCCGCCGGACCTCATCCAGTGCCTGCCGGTCACCGACCGGCAGACCACCGAGGCCCTGATGGCCGCCGCCGACCTGGTGATCGCCGCCGGCGGACCCGGCACGGTACGCCGGGCGTACCGCAGCGGCACCCCGGCGATCAGCGCGGGCGTCGGCAACCCGGCGGTGATCGTGGACGACTCGGCCGACGTGGCCGCCGCGGCGGAGCTGATCGTGCTGGGCGGCAGCTTCAACAACGGCACCTCCTGCTCGTCGGAGAGCAACGTGCTGGTGGACGCCGAGATCGCGGCCGCCTTCCTCGACCAGCTGGCCCGGCAGGGCGCCCACCTGTGCGACCCGGCCGAGACGGCACGGCTGCGTACGCTGCTCTGGCCGGACGGGCGGGTGCTCAACCGCGACGCGGTCGGTCGACCCGCCGCGGCGCTCGCCGCCGCCGCCGGGATCGACCTGGCCGAGCCGACCAAGACCACCGCCCTGGTGGCCCAGCTGCCTCCCCTGGCGCCCGGCGGTGTCCCGGCGCTCGACGACCCGATGCTCGGCGAGAAGCTGGCGCCGGTCTTCACCGTGTCGACGTTCAGCGCCTTCGACGACGCGCTGGCCGCGGTGGAGACGCTGCTGGGCCGGATCGGGCAGGGCCACAGCTGCGGCATCCACACCGACCGGCCCGACCGGGTGGTCAGGTTGGCCGAGCGGGCCCGCGCCGGACGGGTGATGGTCAACCAGTCGACCGCCGTGGGCAACAGCGGCAGCTTCGACAACGGGATGCCGTTCACCCAGGTCATCGCCAGCGGCAGCTGGGGCGGTTGCTCCCGGTCGGAGAACGTGACCTGGCGCGACTTCCTCAACTACACCTACGTCTCACATCCCCTGCCGGTCAGCCTGCCGGACGAGGAGACCCTCTTCGGCGCCCACTGGCGACGCCTTCCCTGACGGAGACCCCGCACATGGACATCAGCCCTCCCGAGGCGCCACCGCGCGACCTGACCCAGGCCGAGATCGACGCGTTCCACACCGACGGCGTGGTCCGGCTCTCCGGCATGATCGACGACAAGTGGCTCGGCCGGATCGCCGAAGGCGTCGAGTATCTGCTCGCCAACCCGACCGTGCTGGCGCAGGCGACCGCGTTGCTGGGTGGCGGCGGGTTCGCCGGGGACGCCTTCATGTGGAAGACCCACGACGGCTTCCGCGACTTCATGTTCTTCTCCCCCGCGGCGCGCATCGCCCAGCAGCTGTTCGGTTCCACCGCGATCACCGCCTTCTACGACCAGATCTTCGCCAAGCCGGCCGGGTCGGGTGCCCCGACGCCGTTCCACGAGGACGTCAGCTCCTGGCCGATCGCGGGCGAGCAGGTGTGCGCGATGTGGATCCCCCTCGACCCGTGCACCCCCGACACCGCCGCGCTCCAGGTGGTGCGCGGTTCGCACCGCTGGGGACGGCGCTACGTGCCGATCACCCCGGGGGCCACCCACCTCGGCCGGCGCGAGGAACTCGAGGCGGTGCCGGACGTGTCCGACCACGAGATCCTGAGTTGGGACCTCACGCCCGGCGACATCGTGCTGTTCCACCCGGCCGCGTTGCACGGCGCCACCGGCACCGGCCCCGAGCGGCAGCGTCGGGCGTTCGTCTCCCGGTGGGTGGGCGACGGCGTCACCTTCCAGCCGCAGCACGCCGTCCTGCCGCTGCTGTGGGAACACGGCCTGCGGCCCGGTGATCCCATCGGGGGTCCGCTGTTCCCGAGGGTGCTGCCGACGCCGGTGCCGACGGAGACCGGCGCCCGCTTCGACGGCCCGCAGCAACCCCACGCCGAGCGGGCGGAGGAGTTCCTCACCATCCTGAGGATGCTGTAGGTGTTCGGAGAACTCACCGCCACGACCGCCGCCGGCCGGGAGCTGGTCTCCCTCGCCGAGGGCCACGTCGACACCCTCGCCGAACGGGCCGGCCGGCACGACCGGGACAACACGTTCGTCGCCGACAACTTCGCCGACCTGCGCGACAGCGGGGTGCTCGCCGCGTGCGCCCCGACCCGGCACGGCGGCCTGGGGGTCCGCTCCCTGCACGACATGCTGGTGGCCGTCTCCCGGCTGGCCCGGGGCTGCGGGTCGACGGCCATCTGCGCGAACATGCACATGGCCTCGGTGTGGGGGCAGGTCCGCCGGTGGGAGGGGGCCGAGGCGGACGGCGACCGGGTCCGGGCGGCGCAGCTGGACGCGATCCTGGAGGCGTTGGGCGGCTCCGACCTGATCATGGCCGGGGCCTCCACCGAACCGGGCGCGACGTGGAACGGCGCGCTCACCGAGGCCGTCCGCAAGGACGACGAGTACGTCATCACCGGGCGCAAGACCTTCGTCACCAACTCGGCGGTCGCGGACTCGTTCAACGTCGCGGTCCGGGTCGCCGATCCCGACGGCGGGTGGCGGCACGCCGAGGCCGTCGTCCTGGCCGGCACGCCCGGGCTGACCGTGCTCGGCGACTGGGACGCGTTGGGCATGCGGGGCTCCGGCAGCCACGGGCTCCTGCTGGAGGACTGCGTCGTGCCCGCCGACCGGGTCACGGTCGGGGAGCCGTTCGGCCCGCCGACGCCGGAGGACCTGGCACGTTCCTGCGCGATCAACTTCCCCCTGCTGGGCGCCTCACTGGGGATCGCCGAGGCGGCCTTCCAGATCGCCGTGGAACACGCCACCAGGGTGCCCCGGCAGCCCGGGCGGGCGGCGCCGGCACACCACCCGTCCGTGCAGCGGGAGGTCGCCACCATGGAGCTCGACCTGGCGGCCACCCGGGGGGTGCTGGAGCGCTCCGGACGCCTGGTGGACGCCCTGTTCGCCGCCGACGACCCGGCGCAGCGGTCCGAGGCCGCCGTCCGCGACGTCGTACGGGGGTGGCAGGCCGCGAAGCTGCTGGCGAACCGTACGGCGGTGAGCACGGTCGACCGGGCCATGACGATCTGCGGCGGGGCGTCCTTCAGCAGCCGGCACCCCCTGTCCCGGCTGTACCGCGACGCCCGCGCGGGCGGCTTCATGCAGCCGTTCGGATCGCTCGACGGCTACCCGTACATCGGCCGGGTCGCGCTCGGACTCGACCCGCACGCCGACTGAGGCAGCGGACAGCCGGCCGCCACGCGCGGTGGCGTGCGCCACGGAACCATCCTGCCGACCCGGGGCTGCCGGGTCGGGAGCTACCGTCGCGCGGCGGGCCTGCCGGGTGCCGGCAAGGCGCGCACGTCCAGCTTGCCGCTCGGCGTCCGGGGCAGCTCGTCGAGGCATACCACGGCGCCGGGCAGCAGGTAGTCGGGCAGCGTCTCGCGGAGCTGGTCGCGCAGCTCGCGGGCGGTCGGTCCGGGCGGCTCGCTCGGCACGACGTACGCGACGAGGCGCGGGACGGAGCCGGTCCCGGCGACCGGCACCACCGCCGCCCGGCGCACCCCGGCGCACCGGCGTACCGCCTGCTCCACCTCGCCCAGCTCGACGCGGTGGCCCCGGATCTTGACCTGGCCGTCGCGGCGGCCGTGGAACTCCACCAGTCCGTCGGAGTGGCGGGTCACCAGGTCACCCGTGCGGTAGCACCGGCCTTCGGGATGGTCGGTCGGGAACATCTCGCCGGTCGTTGCGGGGTCGTCGCGGTAGCCGCGGGCGAGCCCCGCGCCGAAGATGAGCAGCTCCCCCTCGACGCCCGCCGCGACCGGGCGCCGGTCGGCGTCGACGACGGCGACCCGCGCGTTGTCGATCGGGCGGCCGATCGGCACGGTGGCGGTGCCCGGGCGCGCCGCCGGGTCGGTCGGCACCTCGAAGGTGAGCGCGCCGACGGTGGTCTCGGTCGGGCCGTAGTGGTTGACCATCCGCACGTCCGACAGCTCGCGGACCTGGTCCACCAGCTCCCACCGGCACACCTCGCCACCGACGATGAGCAGGCGGCGGGGCAGGGCCCGCTCCGCCGCCTCGTCGAGCAGCGCCGCCAGGTGCGACGGGGTGATCTTCAGGACGTCGACGCGGTGCTCGTCCTGGTAGTTGGCGAAGTCGTCGGGATCCGTCGCGGTCTCGGTGGGCACCAGGTGGACCGTGTCTCCCCCGGTGAGCGCCGGGAAGACCGCGGTGTGCCCGAGGTCCGTCGCGAGGCTGGTCACCGACGCGAAGCGCAGCCGTTCGTCGTCGACCCGTTCCGGGTCGACGAGCCGGGCGACGAAGGCCGCGTAGTTGGCCAGGGCCGCGTGGGGGATCTCGACGACCTTGGGTACGCCGGTGGAGCCGGACGTGAACACGGTGTAGGCGAGCTGGTCCCCCGCGACCGGCGGCGGACCGCCCAGCGCCCCGGCGCGCTCCGCCGCCGCCCCCGCGCCGATCCAGCCGGCCAGGTCGACGGCGAGCACCACCTGCCCGGACACCGGCGGGTCGTCGCGATCCGTCACCACGACGGCCGCCCCGCAGCCGCGCAGCTGGCTCTCGACGCGGGCCCGGGGCTGGTTGGCGTCCACACAGGCGTAGCCGGCCCCGGCGTGCAGCGCGGCCAGGCACGCCACCAGCTGGGCGGCGCCGCGGTGGGCCAGGACGGCCACCGGGGCGGCTGTCGCACCGTGGCGCCGCAACACGTCGGCGAGACCCGCGACGGCGTGGCGCAGCTCGGCGTAGCTCAGTGTCGCGTCCGCGCCGACGACGGCCGTACGGTGGCCGTGCCGTTGCGCGGCCGCCCAGATCAGCGCGGGCACCGCCCGGTCGGGGTGCCACCCGGTCGGCGGTCCGGTCACCTCGGGATCGGCAGGCATGGCAGGTCCCTTCGGTTCGACGGCGGCGGGCCGGCAGGTCGCCGGTCGACCGTGGGGTCGCGCGGCACGGGCTTGCGGTGGCAGCGATCGTGACACGGGGGCCGCACCGCGACAACACCTCATTCGTGCCGCGGAACCCCTATCGTCGGGGCCGCTCGGCGGACGACGACGCGTCCGGTGTGGTCAGACGGCCACCATGCAGTTGTCGGAGCCGCTGTCGCGCCCCCGGGCGCTGACGATCCCGGCGGAGCCGTCGCCGTAGTAGCGGCAGAACAGGCCCGCCGCGCGGCCGCCGAACAGCAGCGGCCCGATCACCGGGGCGACCTCGACGTCGTGTGGTTCGTCGGCGCCGTCGGCGACGAGCGAGACCCGGCACGTGCGGGGCGCCACGAAGTCCTGCACCACGCTGGTGCCGTCGGCGGCGGCCTCGGCGACGGCGGACTCCCACGTCGCCTGGTCGACCTCGCCGCCGATGACCACCTGCTTGCCGCTCTCCCCCAGGCCCGCCTTGAGCACCAGCAGGTCCCGGTTCGCCAGGACGAACGGGAGCAGTTCGACCTCGCGGCCCGCGCGGCTGGTGCGGCGGTCCGCGAGGATCCGCGTCCACGGCACGTACCTGTCGACGAGGCTCCGGTCGGCCGCGCTCATCCACGGCCGGCCCTCCGAGAGCAGGCCCATGGTCAGCTTGCTGTGCATGAAGGTCGACGTCTGGGTGCCCACGAGCAGGCAGCCGTTGTCGAGCGCGTCCTGCACGTAGCTGGTGTCGAGACCGGCGTCGAGCCAGTCCGGGATGGTGAAGTTGCGCAGCCCGATCGGGTAACGCAGGTGGGGCGGGCAGTCCCACGCCTCCGGCAGCTCCTCGGGCTCGAAGAAGCGGGCGGTGAGGCCGTGGTTGTTGAGGTAGTCGGCCTCCAGCTGGAAGTAGCGGCTCTGCACGCCGTAGACCCGGGCGCTGCCGACGATGGCCACCCGGGGCGCCAGCCCCAACTCGGCGCAGAGCGAGCGGTACATCTCGGCGCGCACGGCGAACGGGTCCGGGGAGCTGAACGGGGTCCTGCCCGTCGCGTCGGCGTGCAGCCTGCGCCACACCTCGAGGCGGCAGCGCGTCTCCACCACGCCGCCGAGCGCGCCGCTGACGTTGAACTCCAGGAACTGGGGCCCGTCCGGCCCGATGACGACGTCCGGCCGCACGACGCAGTCCGGATAGCGCTCCTCGACGAACGGGTCCCGCACGAACAGCTGGTCCTCGCTCTGCGGCATGCGGTAGGCCGCCAGCCGGCCCTGCGTGGTGGGGGCCGTCTCGAGGGCGGTGCGGCGGAGCAGGTCGACCAGCGCAGCGGCCGCCCGGAAGATCTCGGCGTAGGACGCGCGCGGGATGGCGATCGGTGCCGCGGGCAGCAGCCGCTGGTAGGGCCAGCCCGTGTCCCGCAGCTCGTGGCGGAGCATCGCGCGGATCGTCTCCGCCGGCGCGGCCGGCGCCACGCGGTGGGTGCCGAACCACGGATGCCCGGCCGGCCCCGCACTGCCGACATGCTCGCGCACGGTCATCTGACGCTCCCCGGAATCGCACGTCGGGCCGGCGCCGGTGCGTGCTCGCGCGGGGCCGGTGTCTCCGAAACGATGATCGACATAGACTAACATTCACGTCCGACGGGGACCGCGTCGGTTCGTCCACCTCCGACACGGGAGAACCGCCGATGACCTTGCGTCATGTCCAGGGCAACGAGTACCGCGAAGAGCACGGCGGGGACTACGAGGACTTCGAGCCCGGCATGGTGATCCGGCACTGGCCGGGCCGCACCATCTCCGAGACCGACAACACCTGGCTGACCCTGCTCACCATGAACCAGCACCCGCTGCACTTCGACGAGCACTACGGCGCGGGCAGCGAGTACGGGCGGGTGCTCGTCAACAGCGGGATCACCCTGTGCCTGATCGGCGGCATGACCGTGCAGGCCCTGTCGGCGCGGGCGGTGGCGAACCTCGGCTGGGACAAGGTCCGCCTGCGGGAGCCGGTGTTCGTCGGGGACACGTTGTACGCCACCAGCCGCATCCTCGACAAGCGCCTGAGCCGGTCCCGGCCCGGCCAGGGCATCGTCACGGTGGAGACGACGGGCACGAAGTCCACCGGTGAGACGGTCATCGTCTTCGAGCGTTCCTTCATGGTCCGCTGCCGGGAGAGCGCCGCCTGACCTACGCCACGGACGCCGCCCCCTCGTGCAGCGCCACGGCGGCGGCGGTGTCCTCGATGGCCATCCCGACCGTACGCAGGACGGACGTCCGCCCGCCGACGCGCACCTCGCCGGTGACCAGCCTGCCCAGCTCGTGCAGGTCGTCCACGCCGACCAGGCCGGCGGCCAGGGCGGCGCGCACCTCACCGGCGCCGTCCAGCGCGGCGGTGCGGTCCTCGACGACCGCCACGGCGTCGGCCAGCAGTGCGGGGTCGAGTTCGATCGCGTCCGGGTGGGTGCCGCCGATGACGTTGACGTGCGCCCCGGGCGCCACCCAGTCCGCCTCCACCAGCGGCGTGTTGTCGCTGGTGGAGGTCGCCGTGCAGATGATCGCCGCGTCGGCGACGGCGGCCTTGGCGCTGTCGCAGACGCTCGCGTGCACGGGGTGGGGCACGGCGTCGCGCACCCAGTCGGCGAACTGCTCCGCCCGGTCCCGGGTCCGCGAGAACACCCGTACGCTGCGGATCCGGCGCACCGCCGCGACTGCCCGCACCAGCGACCGCGCCTGCACCCCCGCCCCGATGACCGCGAGGTCCTCGGCGTCCTCGGCGGCGCACCAGCGGGTCGCCAGGGCGGCGACCGCACCGGTGCGCACGGCGGTCAGCTCCGCGCCGTCGAGCAGGGCCGTGATCTGCCCGGTGGTCAGGTCCGTCAGCGCGACGACCCCGTGGATCAGCGGCAGGCCGCGCCCGGGGTTGTCGGGGGTGAGCGTGGTGATCTTGACGCTGCCCACCCCGCGCCGCTCCCAGACCGCGGGGCTGACCAGCAGGACCCGCTGGGGGCCGTGCTCGATGACGGTGCGCGCCGGGGAGTCGGTCCGGCCGGCGACCAGGTCCGCGAACATCTCGCCCAGCGCGTCGATCACCCGCACCAGCTGGGGCGTGCCCGCCATCTGGGCGGCGTCGACCGTCACCGGCCCGGTCATCCGGCAGCTCCGTCGGTGCCGAACCGGGCGGCCCAGGCGTCCTCGCGCGACACGGTGGCGCGGGCCATCCGGGCGAACGGCGGGCCGACCATGTTGCCGTCCAGCACGGCGATCCCGCCGTTGGCCGCCCGTACGGCGTCGGCCACCCTGCGGGCCAGGCGCAGGTCGTCGGCCTGGGGGCGCAGCACCCGGTTGATCTCGTCGAGCTCGCCCGGGTGCACCGTCGCCTTACCGTGGAAGCCGAGCGCCCGCACCCGGGCGGTCTCCTGCGCCAGGACGGCCGGCTCGGCGAGCCGGAAGTTGGCGGTGTCGATGCAGGCGGTGCCGTGCCGGGCGCAGGCCAGCGCCATCGCCTGCCGGGCGGCGAGCATGGCCTCCCAGGTGATCTCGACCCCGAGCGTGGCGGCCAGATCGGCCGAGCCGAGGACCAGCCCGTCACTCGCCCCGGCGATCGCGTCGATCTCCGTGACCGCCTCCACGGTCTCCACCGTCACGTAGATCTCCGGGTGCGCGTCCGCGCTGGCCAGGATCTGCCGCAGCAGGGCCACCTCGGCCGCCGACGTCACCATCGTCATCATGACGATGCCGGGCCGCACCGAACACTCCGTGAGGGCCACCAGGTCCTGCACCGCCGCGACGCTGCCCAGCTGGTTGATGCGCACCGCGACGTTCTCCGGCCGGGGCGCCTTCTCCAGCGCGGCCCGGCACACGGTGCGCGCGGCCGGCTTCTCGGCCGCCGGTACGGAGTCCTCCAGGTCGATCAGGTGCACGTCCGCGTCGTAGGACCACGCCTTCACGACCCGGTCCAGCGACAGCGCCGGGGTGTAGAGGATGCTGCGCGGGATCGCCCGCGCGGCGCCGGTCATCGGGTCACCGGCTCGGGTCGCGCGTCGGCCGTGCGGGCGCCCGCCTCGACGAGCACGGAGCACAGCTTGGTGATCTGCTCCTCGGTCTGGCCCGCGCGCAGCATGACCCGCAGGCCGGCGGTGCCGCGGGCGACGATCGGGAAGAACACCGGCGAGGTGTAGAACCCGGCCGCGAAGACCCGCTGGGCCGCCTCGACGACGGTCTCGTCGCTCATCGGCACCACCCGGATCGGGTACGTGCTGCCGGACTGCTCGGTGGCCAGCAGCGAGTCGAACAGCGCGATGTTGGCCCGCAGCCGCCCCTGCAACCGGGTCAGCTCCTCGGTGCGGTGGATGTCCGCCGAGGCGAGCGCGGCGCCCACGGCGGCGGCGTTCATCTTCTGCGAGTAGCCCAGGGGCCCCGCGAAGCGTTCGACGATCCGCCGCGTCTCCTTGGGGAAGCCGTCGAGCAGGATCGCCGTGCCGCCCGCCCCGAAGCCCTTGCTCAGGGTCGCGACGGTGATGGTGCGGTCGTCGCGCACCGGGCAGTGCGAGCGGACGTAGCCGATGCCGCGCTCGCCGTACGCCGACAGCGAGTGCGAGTCGTCGTAGAAGACCATCATGTTGTACTTGTCCTGCAGCACGGCCAGTTCCTCGACGGGCGCGTAGCCGCCGAGGCTGTCCGAGCCGTCCACGACGTAGCAGACGCGTTCGTAGGTGCGGCACATGTCCTCGAGGTAGTCGAGGTCGTGGTGGCGGCAGGTGACGACCTCGGTCTCGTCGGCGCAGTTCGGCTTGGCGTTGGCCATCGACACGTGGGCGTTCTTGTCGAAGACCATCAGCGGCCGGGTGCCGTTGCCGAGGTGCCCCGACGCGATCAGCGGCAGCAGGCCGGTGCTGGCCGCCGCCGTGGAGATCGCGCTGATCACCATCGCGTCGAACAGCTCGCCCAGCGACTCCTCCAGCTCCAGCAGCACCGACGTCTGGACGCGGGTGCGCGGGATGCAGTGGTCCAGCACGCCGAAGCGGCGCAGCGCGGCGACGGCCCCGTCGATCACCTTGGGGTGGGTGTCGAGGTCCAGGTAGGAGCAGACGGTGAAGTTGACGAACTCGTGGCCGTCGGCCATCCGGAACACGCCGTCGGAGAGGTCGCCGACGATGCCGGCGACCCCGTGTTCCTCGGACATGTTCCAGAAGGTGTTTCCCACACCGATGAGCTTGTCGTTGTTGCGGTAGCGGTGGGTGGGGGTGATGGACTTGCGCTCGCTCATCAGGAGTTCACCTCGGTGGGCTTGTAGCTGTAGACACCCTTGACCCTCCGGTAGGCGTACGTGTATAGCGCGACGCCGAGCGCGTGCGGCCTGCGGAGGATCTTCTTCGACTTCAGCCAGAAATTGACGTTGATGTTCATCTCGTCCAGCGACTCGGCCTGGTGCCACCAGCCGAGCGGCAGGTAGAGCATGTGGCCCGGTTCGAGGACGAAGTCACGGCGCTGGGCCAGCTTGGGCGCCACCCTCGGGAAGCGCGCCAGGTCGACGTTGTCCAGGTCGAAGACCTGGGACTTGTCCCCGAACCCGCGCAGCACCGAGCGCGGATAGTACTCGCGGGAACCGGGCGGGGCGATGATGAACCGCTTGCGGCCCTCCAGCGCGATGTTGAAGTTCTCGAACTCGTCGAAGTGGTTCTTGGTGAACACGCCGCGGTGGCTGATCCACAGGTTCGCCGCGTACAGCGTGTCGCCGTAGCCGAAGAACCTGTCCGCGTCGAAGCCGATGACGGCGTTCACGTCGGCCGGGCTGTTGCGGATGTTCGACACGACCCGGTGCCACGTGCCCGGGGTCGTCAGGTGGCGCTCGTCGGCGAAGAAGTCGCGGAGCTTGATGTCGCGGGTCTCCCAGCGCCCCGGGTGGTTCTTGTCGCCCGGCTCGGTGAACAGGGTGACGGTCATGTCGGCCAGCCGGCTCGCCACGCCGTCGCGGCCGAGCCCCTGCACGTCGGGCGGCAGCGCGATCACCACGGGCACGTCGGCCTTGAACAGGCCGCCGGGGCCGACGGCCATGAACTCGTCGAAGGTCATGCGGGCCACGGGGACACCCGTCGACCCGTTCGCGTTGGACACTGCGTCCGAAACTCCCATGTCGCCTTTCCTCACTGCTGAGGGCCGCGGTGCGCGGCCGGTCACGCGTTGGCCCTGCGGGCGCTCAACTCCGCCACCACGTCCACGATCAGGTCCTCCTGGCCGGCGATGGCCTGCCGCCTGCCGAGCTCGAAGAACACGTCGCGCGCGTCGACGCCGGCGCGGCCGGACAGCTCGACCACCCGGTGCTTGAACCCGGAGAACACCCCGGCCAGGCCGCTCACGATGGACATCGAGGCGGTGACGGGAGGGGCGGGCATGAGCTCGCGTTCCGCGAGGTCGGCGGCGTCGAGGAGCGCGTACAGGTCGATGCCGGTCGCGAAGCCGCTGCGCTCCAGCACGGGGACGAGCACCTCGAGCTGGGTGTTGCCCGCCCCGGCGCCGAAGCCCCGCGCGCAACCGTCGATGATCAGGGCGCCGGCCTGCGCCGCGGCCACCGAGTTGGCGACGGCCATGCCGAGGTTGTCGTGGCCGTGGAAGATCACCGGCGTGTCGACCGCCGCGGCGATCGCACCGATCCGCGCGGTGACGTCGTCGGGCAGGAAGTGACCCGCCGAGTCCATGATCCCGACCGCCTGCGCGCCGTACGCCACGGCCTGCGCGGCGTGCTCGGCCAGCTCGGCGGGGGACGCCATGTGGCTCATCATCAGCACGCAGTGTGCCTCGGCGCCGGCCTCGCGCAGGACGTCGAGGTGGCGCTCGGCCAACGACGTCTCGGTGGCGTGCACACCGATGCGGACGACGTCGGCGCCGTGGCCGATCGCGCGCCGCAGGTCGTCGGAGGTGCCCCAGCCCGGCAGCATGAACACGCCCATCCGGCTGTGCCGCAGCGCCTCCCGGACCGTCGACAGCATCTCGTCGTCGCTGACCGCGGCCTGACCGACCTGTAGGGACGACGCGCCGAGGCCGTTGCCGTGGCCGACCTCGACCACCGGGATCCGCGCCGCGTCCGCCGCCTCCGCGTACCGCCGCAGGGCGACGGCCCCGAGCTGGTGGCGGACCGCGTGCTGGCCGTCGCGCAGCGTCGGGTCGTGGATCACGACGTTCCTCACCGGGCCGCCTCCGTCCGGGCGCTCCGGCCCAGCCGGGCCGCGTGCTGCTCGGCGACCAGGATGGCGGCCGAGTTGATGATGTCGAGGTTGCCGGCGTACCGGGGCAGCACGTCGCTGTGGGCGGTGACCTGGAGGGTGACCGTCACCCGGTCGTCGACCACGGTGCAGGCGGTCACCGCGTAGCCGGGGGCGAACGACCGTACCTGCTCGGCCACCGGGTCGACTACCGCGCGCACCGCGGCGACGTCGGCGCCCGGGATCCGCGCGTGCACGGCCGTCCGGAACGTCGCCGGCGGCACCGCCGGGCTGATGTTGAGGATGGCCTTGACGTCGCGTACGCCGGAGAACGTCGTGACGGCGTGCCGGGTCGTCGCCACGTACTCGTCGAGGTTCAGCCGGGTGCCACGGCCCGCGACGTCGCTGGCCACCGTCGAGACGACCTCGATGTAGCTCACCGGGAAGCGGGCGGCGAGCGCGTGCGCGACCGGGATGGACGCCTGGCCGCCGCAGCTGATCAGGTTGAGGTTGCGCCCGGTCGTCGCCTCCACCCCGGTCACGGTCGGCACCACCATCCGGCCCACCCTGCTGGGCGTCATGTCGACCACCAGCGGGCCGAGCGGCTCCAACAGCGACCAGTGGCGTAGGTGCGACGCCGCGTTGGTGGCGTCGAACACGACGTCGAACGCGTCCCCCGCCGCCAGCACGGCGTCGATCCCTGCGGCGCTGACGGGGTAGCCGAACCGCTCGGCGTGCCGCAGGCCCGCCGAGTCCGGATTGCGCCCGGCCACCAGGCGGCAGTCCAGCAGGGCGGATCGGTGGATCTTGCTGATCAGGTCCTGGCCGATCGCCCCGGTGCCGATGACGGCGACGGTGGCGGTGGCGGTGGCGGTGGCGGGTTCGACGACGCGGACCTCGGCGTCGGTCACGTCCGCGGTGAGACTCAAGGCGTGCCTCCAGGGCGCCGGAGCCGGCCGGTCCACGACCGCCGGGCGAGGGATCGGCGGGTACGGGTCGCGCGGCTCACGGATTCCGGGTCGTAGGTTCTCAAGTACGTCGTCCTCACCATTCGAAGTGCGCGGCGTCCCGGGCGGAACCTCGGGCGACACGACAGGGGTCGGTCGCGCGGGGTCGGCGTGCCGGGCGTCGCCGCCCCGCGGTGCCGCTCCGGGCTGCGGGTGCCCGGACGGCCCGCGCGACGCCCACGGCGGCGCGGCCGCCCTCGGGCGTCGCGGTCGGTGGACAGTCGGGAGACGGGTGCGCCGGGCGGATGTCGGGACACGTCGTGACCGGGAGTCGTTCGGCGGAATCCGTTCGGCCGGAATTGCCGAGTCGAACAACAATCGGACATATACCTTGATCTCAGAAGTCTCGACGTATTAACCGAAGAAGCCCCCGTTTACCTGCACGACAACCAATGCGGCCGTTGCGCTCCGTCAGCCGCAGCGTTCCGTCGGCATCGAAGCTATCAGATGGCCACGCCGAGTGGACCCGGCTGTTACGTCACTCTCGCGACAGTCCAGGCTGGAGTGTGAACCGTCACAGAGCCCGCGAACGGGCGACGTGCGGTGGCAGCCACCCGCCCCGCTCGCGGCGCTGCGGAGGGCCTCCGGGCAGGCCGTACGCCCGAGCTGCCCGCGCGGCCCTCCGGCGGGTCACCGATCCGTCGCGCGGCGCCGACGACACTTCACCCTCGACGCCGCCACGACCATTTGCGACTATCCTCGTCAGCTCCACCGTGCCGGCATTTTCGGACGGTCCGGCCGAATTGTCGAAGGCGGTGTATCGGCGGATCGAAAGGGGGAGGGAATGGAACGTCCGCCCACCCGCCCGCGAAGCCCGACCGGCGCCGGACGACGACCGCCGCCGCACCCCCTGCCGGCCCCGCCCGCCCCGAACCGGACGCGCCACCCGCCCCGAGAGGACACACCATGACGACCACCCGGCCGCCCGCAGTGAGCAGGTCGCCACTGGGCCGCGCGTACGCCGAGCACGTCGCCCGGAGCGCGTCGACGGACGACCCGACGGCCGCCGCCCTGGACTCGGTCATCCTCGAGCCGTACCGGGAGCGGTTCATGAGCGCCCCCGCCTTCCTGGCGGAGAGCGAGTGCCGGGCCGTCGCCCGGGACCTCCGCACGGTCTACGACCTGCTGCGCGCCCTGCCGGAGCGGGTGTTCGACGGGGACCTCACCGCACTGGCCGAGGCCGTCGGCATGGATCCCCGGCAGACGGCGCTGATCACGCGCGGCGCCCGCGCCGGGTCGCTCGTCCCGCTGGGCCGCGCCGACCTCTACCACGACGGCGCGGGGTTCCGGCTGCTCGAGTTCAACCTCACCAGCGCCCTCGGCGGCTTCGAGTCCGCCGACATCAACCGGGCGATGCTGGCGTACCCGCCGCTGCGGGAGTTCGTGGACCGGCACGGGCTCCGGTACCCGGACACGCTGGGCTGCATCGTGCGGATGATGTACGCCGAGTGCGCCCCGATGATCCCCACGGACCGGCCGCCCGTCGTCGCCGTGGTGGACACGACGGAGAACTACCCCATCGTGGGCGGCCGGCTCGAGGTGTTCGCCGAGCTGCTCGCCGGGTACGGGATCGAGGGGATCGGCTGCCACCTCGGCCAGTTCACGTACCCGCAGGGCCGGCCGACCGTGGCGGGCCGGGCCGTTGACGTCGTCGTGCGCTACTTCCTGCCCGAGGACCTGGCCGACCCGGTGGCGGCGGCCCAGGTGGAGCCGCTGCTGGTCGCCGCGGAGCAGGAGAAGGTCGGCCTGTTCAGCCGCCTGGACGCCGAGCTCTACGGCAACAAGGGCACCCTGGCCATGCTCTCCGACGACCGGCACCGGCACCTGTTCGACGCCGACGAGCTGGCCTGCGTCGACCGGCTCCTGCCGTGGACCCGGCACGTACGCCCGCGCGGCACCGATCCCGAGGGGGCCGAGGTCGACCTGCTCGCCTACGCCCGGGCCCGGCAGGACGAGCTGATCCTGAAGCCGACGCTGCTGCACGGGGGCAACGGCGTACTGGCCGGGTGGACGGTGGGCGGCGACGAGTGGCAGGCCCGGCTCGACGCCGCGCTGGACGGCCCGTACGTGCTGCAACGCCGGGTCCGGCCCGCCGCCGAGCCGTTCGCCGACGGCGCGGGCGGCGTGCGGGACCTCTACCTCAACTGGGGGGTCTACCTGGCCGACCGCGACGTCGTCGACGAGGACGGCTACGCCGGCTGCCTCGTCCGTGGCAGCACCGACCCGGGGGTCGGGGTGGTCAGCATGGCCGGCGGCGCGAAGATCGGCTGCACGTTCCACGGCGGCTGAGCGCCCGTCGCCGGCCGGGTGAGGTTGTCGCGCCCGTACCGCCGGCCGCCGGGCACCGGATCGCGGTGCCCGGCGGGCTCAGCGGTGTGCGACGGCCGGTGGGGCCGGCACGACCGGGCGCTGCGCGCCCGCACGTGCCGGCCGGTCGGTCGCGGGGCGCTCAGGCACCCGCGCCGGAGCGCACCCGGTCGATCCAGGCCTCGACGTCGTCGGCGGTACGCGGCATGGCCGACGACAGGTTCTCGTGACCGTCCTCGGTGACCAGCACGTTGTCCTCGATCCGGACGCCGATGCCGCGGAACTCCGCCGGCGCCAGCAGGTCGTCGGCCTTGAAGTACAGGCCGGGCTCGACGGTCAGGATCATCCCGGGCTTCAGCTCGCCGTCCATGTACTCCTGGCGCAGCAGCATCTGGCAGTCGTGCACGTCCATGCCGAGGTGGTGGGACGTGCCGTGGACCATCCACCGCCGGTGCCAGCCGCCGCTCTCCCGGTCCAGGGTCTGCTCGAGGGTCACGCCCTCGGGCAGCAGTCCCCACTCGTGCAGCCGGCGGGCGATGACCACGTTCGCGGCGGCGTGGATGTCGCTGAACTTGTTGCCCGGCTTCACCGCCGCCAGGCCGGCCTCCTGCGCCTCCAGGACCGCCTCGTAGATCTTGCGCTGCACGTCGGTGAAGCGACCGGTCACCGGGAGGGTGCGCGTGATGTCGGCGGTGTAGAGGGAGTCGACCTCGACACCGGCGTCCACCAGGATGAGGTCGCCCTCGCGGACCGGACCGGTGTTCTTCGTCCAGTGGATGGTGTTGGCGTGGTCGCCGGACGCGCAGATGGTCTCGTAGCCGATGCCGTTGCCGTCGTGGCGGGCGTACAGACCGAAGAGACCCTCGACCCACCGCTCGCCGCGCTCCTTGCCGACGGCCTCGGGCAGCCCGGCGATGATGGCATCGAAGCCCCGGTGGGTCGCGGCGATCGCCTTGCGCATCTCGCCCACCTCCCACTCGTCCTTGCACAGTCGCATGCCCGACAGGTGGCGGGCCAGTTCCTCGTCCGCCTCGTGCTGCTGCGTGACCGACGCGGGCGTCTCCGCCTGGGCCCGGGTCTCGTCGACGAGCCGGGCGAGCTCGCCGTCGGCCCCCCGCACCACGCGCACCACGGTCGCGCCGGCGTCCTTGGCCAGGACGTCCGGGAGCGAGTCGATGTGCCGGGTGCCGATGCCCAGCCGCTGCTCGATGTCGCGCATCGTCGGGCGGGGTCCGACCCAGAACTCGCCGAACCGGGAGTCCGCGAAGAACTCCTCGCTGTCGCGCGGCGCGAGCGGCCGGAAGAACAGGATCGCCTCGTGGCCGTCGGGCCTGGGGTCCAGCACCAGGACGCTGTCGGGCTCGGTGTCGAACCCGAGACCGGTCAGCCAGGCGAAGGCCGTGTGCGGGCGGAAGGTGTAGTCGGTGTCGTTGCTGCGCACCTTGAGGCCGCCGGCGGGGATGATGAGGCGCTCGCCCGGGAACCGGCGTGACAAGGCCGCCCGGCGGCGGGCCGCGTGCTCGGCGACCTCCGCGCGCGGGACAGGTGCCGCATCCGTACTGGCCCAGCCGGAGGCGATGAAAGCGCGGAATGCGTCGCTCGTCGGGGTGTTACGGTGGCTGGCTTTCACCTGCTCGTCGCTTGTCATGGCCGATATCCTGCCACGCGCCGCGGAGCCACGGCAAAGCTGCCGCGACCCTCGACTGTGGCCCCTGGAGCGCCCCGGCGGCAGGCGTGGTCGCGGTCGTCACCGCCGGGCGTCCGGCGCGTAAGCGGGTATCGGCGTTTGTGTCCACGGCACGGGCCGGAGAGTTTTGCCGAAACGCCACAATCGATCGATGTCTTGACATCCGTTGTAACATTTCCGAAGCCGCTCGATCGGCATCCGTGGCGCGCTTGTGAACGCCGCCGTTTCCGCTTTGTTTGATCCGACCGTCCGATGCGGTCGCCAACTCACGGAAAGCGAAGTGTCCATGCAATTGTCTGCGTTGAGTTCTGCGGTGAAGACAGCTTTCGGCAGTGATTCGCGTCGTCGGGGCAGGCGGATCGCCGTCGCGGCCGCGCTCGGGGTGGCGCTCGTGGGCGGGGCGGGCGCGGGTGCCGCGGCCGTGGCCCCCGCGCCGCCTCCGGAGCCGGCCGCGGCGCCCGTCGGCGGCCACGCCGTACGCCAGGGCAACGTCACGGTCGACGGCGCGACCCTGCGTTACACCACCAGCGGGAGCGGCTCGCCGCTGGTGCTGCTGCACGGCTGGCCGCAGACGTCGTGGGTGTGGCACAAGGTGCTGCCCAGCCTCGCCCAGCAGCACACCGTGATCACGTTCGACCTGCCCGGCCTGGGCGCCTCCACGGCCCCGGCCGGCGGCTACGACAAGGCCACCACGGCACGCCGGATCCGGCAGGCGGTCAACCAGCTCGGCTTCACCCAGGTGGCCCTGATCGGCCACGACCTCGGCGCCATGGTCGCCTACAACTACGCCCGCGACTTCCCCACCGAGGTCACCCGGATCGGCGTCGTCGAAAGCCCGCTGTCGGGATTCGGACTGGAGAACTTCTACGGGATCAGCTGGCACTTCCTCTTCAACGCCTCACCCGCGCCCATCCCGGAACGCATCATGGACAACGAGGACGTCCCCACCTATCTGGGAATGCTCTTCGACCGCGCGCAACATCCGGCGGCGATCGACCGCAACGTCTACTACCGCGCGTATTCCGACCCGGCGAAGCGGACGGCGGGATACGAGTACTACCGGGCGTTCAAGGCCGACGCCGCCGACAACCAGGCCCACGCGCAGTCGAAGCGCCTGACCATTCCCGTGATGGCCATGGGCGCCCAGTCCGTGTTCGGACCCGCCGTCGCCGCCTCCTACCAGCAGGTGGCCGACGACGTCCGCACCGTCGTGGCCCCCGACACCGGCCACTGGATCGCCGAGGAGAACCCGACCTTCTTCAGCGCCTGCGCGTTGCTCTTCTTCGGCCCCTCCACCGGCACCCCGTCCAGCCCTGAACTCACCGGCTGCGCCCCCTGACGGGAGCCCCTCCCGCACGCACCACGCCACGGCGAGGGCGACCTGCGTCGACCCGGGCCGGCGGTGGCGACGCCACCGCCCTTCCGGTCGACCCGGCTGCCCTCGCCGTGGCGTCGGCGTATCTCACCGGCCCTGACCCTGGAACTGGTCGCGGACGAGTGGGAGCGGCGGGGTCCGACGCCCCCGGCACGGTCGGCGGCCCGCGGGCCTAGCTGTCCGCGTAGACGAGGTCCAGCACGTCGGTGCGCCCGGACCAGCGCAGTTCGAGGTGCCAGCAGCCGGCCTGCGGCAGGTCGACGATCGACGGCCCCGGACCGCCGGCGGCCTCCCGCGTCACCCGGGTTCCGGTGCCGTCCAGGGTCGCGGTGATCCGCAGGGCGTCCGGGGTGGTCGCGGCGGGGGGCGTCGCGGCGGGACGGGCGACCCAGAGGATCTTGTTGTTCGTCCCGTGCTTCCTGGACCGGCTCAGCGGATGTCCGAACAGCACCGCGACGATCTCGCCGCGCGCGCCGAGGACGTGCGGCATCCGGGTGCTCCCGCTGAACCCGGCGTCCGCCCAGTCGGGCAGCGGCCCCGTCTCGACCCGGGAACCGCAGCCGGTGGCGGCGCCCGAAGCCGCGCCCGTCGACGCCGTCACGGCCGGAGAGGCGGCCGGCTGGGCGGCCGAAGAGGCAGTCTTCGGGGCGGGCGGAGAGGCGGTCTGCGGGGCGGGTCGTCCCGCTGTCGTACACCCCGCCAACAGGACCACTGCCCCCAGCAACACCCTGCGCGCTGAACCCATCTCACGCCTCCCGACGACCTGCTCGTGCTTCCTCACTGTCGGGACACCGGCCGGCTCTCCCGGGTTCCCGACCCGGGCCCCGGGTCGGCACGACCGCCTAACCCAGCGACCTGGCGATCTCGATCGCCTCGTACCTGGTGAGGTCGCCCTCGATGCGGTAGCTGACGTCGGCCCCCTGCCAGATCAGGGTGGCGGCGGCGAGCCGCGCGGTCTCCACCCGGACGGCGCCGGTGCGATCCACGTAGGAGACCGGGTGCGGGGCGCCGATCCAGACGGCGAAGTCGCCGTCGACCTGGACCCAGCTGGCACCCGCCGCGCTGCTCTGCTTGTGGAAGGCCAGGTCGAGACGGCCGTCGAAGGCGTCGATGCGCAGCGCTCCCCCGCGGTAGAGCAGCGTCGCCACCCGGCAGAAGCCCGCGCCGTCGGGGTCGGCGACCAGCACCTGCTCGGGCGGGCCCAGCTTCGTCGGGGTGCGGACGGGGAAGCGCACCTTCCGCTGCGCCTCGGCCACGGTGGCGGGCCGCTGCGTCGGCAGTGGCGAGGCGACGCCGGTGGGACGCGCCGGGTCGGGCGTCGTGGCGACCGTGATGCCGGCGAAGCGCAGCAGCCCGGCGGCGGCGTCGGCGAGGGCCGCGCGACCCGGCGGCAGCGCCGCCACGACCAGGGCGGCGAGTGCCGCGGCCACGAGGTGGCGCCACCGGCGTCGCCTCGGCGGGGGCGCGGCGAGGCGTGCGCGTACCCGTGCGGTCACGTCGGGCGGGTCGGGCGTCTCCAGCCAGGCGGCGAGGTCGCGCAGTTCGCGTTCGAGGTCATCCACGGCGCACCTCCGCGACGTCGAGCAGGCCGCGGAGCTTCGCCAGTGCCCGGGAGGTCCGCGACTTCACCGTGCCGCGCGGCCAGCCCAGCATGGTCACGGTCTCGTCCTCGCTGAGGTCGAGGAAGAACCGGCACACGATCACCTCACGGTCCTTCACCGGCAGCGAGCGCAGGGCCCGCACCAGGGTGGCCCGGCGTTCCCCGGCGAGGACGGCCTCGACGGCGGCGTCCTCACCGATCTCCGCGGGCGGGTTCGCCACGGCCGCGCGCAGGGCGAGCCCGTCGCGCCGGCCGCGCGACCGGTGCAGGTTGCGGGTCTCGTTGGCCACGATCGCCAGCAGCCACGACCGGAACGACGACTCTCCCCGGTAGCGGGAGATCTTGCGATGTCCCTTCACGAACGCCTCCTGGATGACGTCCTCCGCGTCCGGACCCGCGCCGAGCAGCACCGCCGTCCGGTACGCGGACGCGGTGTGCCGGGCGACCAGGAGTTCGTACGCCTCCAGGTCGCCCGCCCGGGCGCGGGTGACCAGGTCTTCGTCGTTCAGGGGTACCTCCGATGGGGACACGTTGATGACACCACCGGCGCCCTGCGGGTTCCGCCGCAGCGCGAAAAGCTCTCCGGTCGCATCCTCCGCCGTCCCGCCGGCCACGCCGGGGTTCGGCCCGGCCTGTAGCAATCCTTCTTGACGATTCATCGATGCGTAGCTAAGTTTCAGCCATCCGGACTGAGAGGTCGTCGTCGATGAAGGCCCGACTCGTTACCGCGACCGTCCTGGTGGTCACCCTGTCGACCACCCTCGCACCGCTGCCCGTCCAGGCCTCCGCCGCGCCCGCGCGCCCACCGGGCGGCGAGCACGGCTGGGTCACCTCGACACTGCGGCACATGAGCCTGGCGCAGAAGGTCGGCCAACTCTTCGCCACCTACGTCTACGGCGCCGACGCCACCGAACCCTCGGCCGCCAACCGCGCCGCCAACCGCGCGGCGTTCGGCGTCGAGACGCCCGCCGAGGTCGTCGACGAGTTCCACCTCGGCGGCGTCTGCTACTTCTCGTGGTCTCACAACCTCGACAGCCCGCGCCAGATCGCCACCCTCTCCAACGGGTTGCAGCGGGCCGCCGTCGGCGACGGCACGAAGGGGCGGGTGCCCCTGCTCGTCTCCACCGACCAGGAGCAGGGCGTGGTGCTGCGCATGCCCGCCCCCGCCGCGCAGTTCCCCGGGTCGATGGCCCTGGGCGCCGGGCGGTCGCCCCGGGCCGCCCACGAGGCCGCGAAGATCACCGGACGCGAGCTGCGCGCGGTCGGCATCCACCAGCCGTACGCGCCGATCGCCGACGTCAACGTCGACCCCGGCAACCCGGTGATCGGCGTACGGTCCTTCGGCGCCGACCCCCACCTGGTGTCCGAGCTGACCGCCGCCCAGGTCGCCGGGTTCCAGGACGGCGCCGGCGTGACCGCGGTGGCGAAGCACTTCCCCGGCCACGGCGACACGGCCACGGACAGCCACACCGACCTGCCCGTCATCGACCACACCCGACAGGAGTGGGACCGGATCGACGCGCCGCCGTTCCGGCGGGCGATCAGCGCGGGTGTCGAATCGATCATGACGGCGCACATCGTGGTACCCGCGCTCGACCCCTCCGGCGACCCGGCCACGCTGTCGCCGACGATCCTCACCGGCGTGCTGCGCGGCGAGCTCGGTTTCCGGGGCGTCATCGTCACCGACGCGCTGAACATGGCCGGCGTGCGGCGCAAGTACGGCGACGACCGGGTGCCCGTGCTGGCGCTCAAGGCCGGCGCCGACCAGCTCCTGATGCCGCCGGACCTGCGGCTGGCCCGGGACGCGGTGCTGCGGGCCGTCGCCAGCGGCGAGCTGACCGAGCGGCGCGTCGACGAGTCGGTCCGGCGCATCCTCGCCATGAAGTACCGGCAGGGCCTCGCCCGGTCGCCGCTGGTCGACGTCGAGCAGGCCGTACGCACGGTCGGGGCGCCCGAGCACCTCGCCGCCGTGGCGCGGGTCACCGACCCCACCCTCACCGCCGTCCGCAACGACGCGGGGCTGCTGCCGCTGGGCCCCGGGCAGCGCTCGGTGCTGGTCACCGGCTGGAACAGCGCCGCCTTCGCGCCGGTCGAGACCGTCGCCGACGGGTTCACCGCCCGCGGCGCCCGGGCCACCGCCCGGCCCGCGACCCTGCCCTCGGATCAGACGATCACCGCGACGGCCGCGCTGGCGGCCGAGCACGACCTCACCGTCGTGCTGACCAACAAGGCGTGGGACACGACCGTCACCGATCCGCGCGGCACCCAGCGGCGTCTCGTCGCCGCGCTGCTCGGCACGGGGAAGCCCGTGGTGGTGGCGGCGGTCCGGGACCCCTACGACGTCGCGTACCTGCCGGGCGTGACCACCTACCTGGCGACCTACTCGTACACGCGGGCGGCGATGGACGCCCTCGTCCGCGCGCTGCACGGCGAGTTGTCCCCCCGTGGGCGGCTTCCCGTCACGATCCCCACGGCCGAGGGCGCGGGCACCGTGCTCTACCCCTACGGCCACGGCATGAGCTGGTAGGAGGCAACCCACCATGTCGTCGCTCCGCCCACCCGCGCTCCGACCACTCGCGATCGGCCTGACCGTGGCCGTCCTGGGCGCGGCCCTGCCGGCCACGGCGGCCGGGGCCACGCCGCCGCCGGCCGGCTCGGCGCCGCCGGTCGTCACGCCCGCCGACATCCACTTCCGGCACGACACGCTGCGGCCCGGCCACGCCCGCCAGGTCGGTCTGCTCCCCGAGCACGTGGACCGCATGCCCGCCGACCTGGCGGCGTACCTCGAGCCGACGCCGGACCACCCCGGCCATCCCGCGTACGCGGGCGCCGTGGTCCTGGCGGCCAAGGACGGCGTGGTCGTGCAGCACGCCGCGGTGGGCGCCGCGGTGAAGTACGCCGCCGTCGGTCCGCCGCCCGGGCTGGCAGGGGTGGAACTCCCCGCCGACGAGCAGATCCCGATGCGGCCCGACACCATCTTCGACCTGGCGTCGGTGTCGAAGTTGTTCACCACCATCGTGGTCATGCAGCAGGTCGAGCGGGGACGGGTGGACCTCGACGCGCCGGTCGCCCGCTACGTCCCGGAGTTCGCCGCCGGCGGCAAGGCGACGGTCACCGTACGGATGCTGCTCACCCACACCTCGGGGCTGCCCGCCTTCGTCCCCCTGTGGAGCAGGTACCCGACGCCGGCGGAGCGGTTCGCCGCCGCGCTCGCCACGCCGCTCGCGCCCGGTGCGGAGCCCGGTACCCGGTACGTGTACTCCGACCTCGGGCTGATCGCGCTGGGCGTGCTGGTGGAACGGGTGACCGGCCGCCCGCTGGCCGCGCTCGTCGCCGACGGCGTCACCGCCCCGCTGGGCATGACCGACACCGGCTACAACCCGGGGCCGCAGCGGCGGTCGCGGATCGCCGCCACCGAGTACCAGCCGTACGCCGGACGGGGCATGGTCTGGGGTGAGGTGCACGACGAGAACGCGTGGTCGCTCGGCGGCGTCGCCGGGCACGCGGGGGTGTTCTCCACCGCGGCGGACCTGGCCGTGCTCTGCCAGTCCCTGCTCAACGGCGGCGAGTACCGGGGGCGACGCATCCTGCGCGCGGACACGGTGCGCGCGATGCTGGTCAACTACAACGCCCCGCTGGAGCAGGCCTACCCCGAGAGCGATCGCGGGCTGGGCTTCGAGCTCGACAAGCACTGGTACATGATGGGGCTCTCCTCCCCGGTGGCGTTCGGGCACACCGGCTTCACCGGGACGTCGATCGTCGTCGACCCACTCTCCCACTCGTTCGTCATCCTGCTCAGCAACCGGGTGCACCCCGACCGCGGCTGGGGCAGCAACAACGTCGCCCGGCGCGCCGTCGCGCGCGATCTCGCCGAGGCGATGCCGGTGCGACCCCGGTCCCGCGAGGCGTGGCGGGCCGACCCGCGCGACCTCGCGACGGTCACCCTCACGGCCCCGCTGCGCCGGCCGGCGCGGGGCGGCACGGCGAGCTTCCTGCTCTGGTACGACACCGAGCCCCGCTTCGACAGCGCCCGCTTCGAGGTCTCCACCGACGGCGGAGCGACGTGGGCCCCGGGACGACTGCTGCTGCGCCACGCCGACCGGCGGTGGAGCAGTGACGGCACGGTCACCGGCCACGGCGGCCGGGTCTGGTGGCAGGTCTCGGTCGAGTTGCCCGACCGGGCGACCCACCTGCGCTTCAGCAGCACCACCGACGCCTCCAGCCAGGGTCGGGGCGTCTACGTCGACCGGATCGTGGCGGCGGACCGGGACGGGTTGCTCTTCCAGGGCGAGGGCGCCGACGCCGCCCGGCTCGTTCCCGTCGGCTGGTCGCCTGCCCGCACCTGACCGGACCACGGCGCGCGCCGGCCCGCGTCGCCCGTGCCACCACCGCTCGGCCGGGCGCCGCAGCGTGACAGGAGTTTCGAAAACGCCGGCGGCGCCGGCCGAGGTGTGACGATTCGCCGGACCCGACGCGGGGTTTCCGGTCGCACCTGCCGAGCCATTGTCGGTCGCCGAAACCGCGCGTCCGGAGAACACATCGCGTCGAACAGGGTCAAGCCGCCATGAAGGGCCACGACCCGACTCGGCCCGCCGAATGCAGTCAATTTATCGACGCCTACGCGTCACCGTTTTTAACCGAAGCGAGACGAGCCACCACTAGGGTCAGTGAACCGATTGATCGGCGTCGTGGCTGGATCTGTCCCCGGGGTGGGTGGGGAACCGGAAGGGGTGGGAATGAGGGGGGTGGCTCCGCTGGTCATCGGCATTGCCTCCTCGCCGGCCGAACGCAGGCAGCTCGCGCGTCTGCTCGGTGGGACCGAGGCGCTTCTGATCGTCTCGAGCGTCGACCAGGCGCGCACGTTCCTCGGCGTGCCCGGCACACCGGTGCTTCCGCCCGGGCCCGTCGTGACGGCCCAACGCGTCGTGACGGCCGAACCGGTCGTGACAGCCGGACCCGTCGTGACAGCGGAACCCGTCGTGGCAGCCGAACCTGTCGTGGCAGCCGAACCTGTCGTGGCAGCCGAACCTGTCGTGGCAGCCGAACCTGTCGTGGCAGCCGAACCTGTCGGGACGGCCGAGCCCGGGCAGGGCGTCGGGACACCGCCGCCGCCCGACCTGTGCGTCGACTCCGACCGACGGGTGCTGCGCTGGCTGGACCGCGAGGTCGAGTTGACCCGCCTGGAGCACGACTTCCTGCGGTGCCTGGTCGGCGCGCCCGGGCAGGTCTGGACCTACGAGCGGCTGCACCTCGAGGTCTGGGGCAACGTGCACCTCGGGCGTGGCTCCGACATGCACTCGGTGGTGCGCAGGGTGCGACACAAGCTCGCCCGGCTGGGCGCCTCGGCGTCGATCCACGCGGTCCGCGGGGTCGGCTTCCGTCTCGCGTCGCTCTGACCCGTCCGGCCTCTTCGAGGTCCTCCGACGCGGTCCGGCCCGCCTGGTCGGAACCAGGCGGGCCGGATCTGTCAGCTGACGGTCGGTGTCAGCAGCGGACGGGTGACAACCCGAAGTCCTCCACCGTGGGGGTGGTGGTGTTGATCCTCGTCTGCCGGGTCTGGGGCTTCCAGTTGTCCTTGGCGACGATCATCGTCAACGGGTTGTTCCGACGGTCCAGCCAGTAGGCGTACTTGCCCTCGGCGTCCGTGGCGAACGTCCAGGACATCGCCCACGAGTCGACCTGCACGGTGGCACCGGGGAGCGGCGAGCTGGCACCCTGGCAGCTCGTCCCGGTGACCGTGCCCGTCAGCTTGCCCCAGGTGGTCGGCTGCAGCACGTTCATCGTGACCGCCACCGGCTCCACCGTGTACGGGGTGTTCTCCTTGATGGCGACCGAGGCGGTGTAGGTGCCGGGCTGGTCCACGTTCGCCGTCATGCCGACGTTGACCGTGACGGCCTCGCCCGGCGCCAGGGTGGCCGCCGTCTTGTCGATCGTCATCCAGCTGACGTCGGCGGTGCTGACGGCGCACTCCTCGAACCCGGGCAGCGCCTCGCTGTCCCGCGTCGCGGTGAAGCCGCCGGAGGAGCCACCGACCTTGTAGAAGCCGCACGCCGCGCCGCCGCGGTAGCGCGCCGTGTTGGCGTTCGGCAGGCTCGACCACGAGGAGGTGGCCGGGTCGTACGCGAAGCCCACGTTGGTGATGGCGCCACCCTGCGAGCCGCCGACGACCAGGAACTTCCCGTTGGCCACGGCGAACGAGCTGGCCCAGTTGTCGGCCGGCGCGTCGGCGATGGCCGTCCAGGTGTTGGCGCCCGGGTCGTAGGCGTAGCTCGCCTTCTGCGCCACGGAGCCGTCGTTGCCTCCGGTGCAGTAGACGATGCCGTCGATCCCGCCGCAGGAGAGGAAGGCCACCGACTTCGGGTAGTCCGCCAGGGTCTCCCAGCTGTCGCTGGCCGCGTCGTACCGCACGACGTCGTTCGACATCGGCGTGCAGGACGCCGTGGTGCAGCCACCGATGGCGTACAGCTTGCCGCCCGCGACCGCCTGGCCCGCGGCGGAGCGCGGCGCCGGGTTGTCGGCCTTCTCCGTCCAGGTGTTGGCCGCCGGGTCGTACGACCAGGTGGTGCCGTCCGGGCCGGCCGCCGCCCAGCCGCCGGTCGCGATGATCTTGCCGTCCAGGACGCCCACCGTCATGGCGGTACGCGCGCCGGGCAGATCGGCGATCGCGGTCCAGGTCTGCGCGACCGGGTCGTAGGCGTAGTTCTTCGCCGAGGACGCCGAGCCGGTGCCGCCAGCGATGGAGTACACCTTGCCGCCCAGGTTGACCACCCGGTTGTCCATCACCACGGCCGGGTAGTTGGCGATGTCGGTCCAGGGCGCGGCCTGCGGGCCCGCCTCGGGCGACGCCGCCGCCGTCGACTTGCCGGACGTCTTCGCCGCGAACGAGGTCGGGACCTCGAGCCGCTGCACCGGCGCGCCCTGGGAGCCGAGCACCTCCTGCTTGCTCATCCGGGAACCGTCGGCCCGCAGCAGCTCGAACCCGCCGGCGCGCTCACTGAACTCGACGGAGACCGGGGCCCCGCCGGTGTTCGTCACCGTGAACGCCTTGGTGACCTTGCCGCTGGGCATCCGGGCCGTGCCGGTGACCTGGGCCGGCTTGACCGACAGGCGGCCGGCCGCGAGCTGGAAGTTCGCCGCCGTGGCCCAGTCGGCCTGGACGTCGACCTGCTTGCTCTGGCTGACGTAGTTGCCGGCCCGGGCGGTGAACTTGTGGGTGTCCGTCAGCGTCGAGAACAGCCAGTAGAAGCCGTCCGCCAGCCCGGTGTCGTCCGGGGTCGCCACGGTGGTGGCCTTCTCCGCCGGCCGGTCGTCGCTGGTGACGGTGGCGCCGTTGACGTAGCCGTTGTCGTTCTTGTCGCGGACGTGGCCGAGCACCAGGCCGCCATCGACCGGCGTGCAGGTGAGCTGGCTGCCGATCAGGACGTTGTCGATCGACCACCACCACTCGTACGAGGCGTCGTAGTAGCGGAACCGGACCCGCGCCTGAGCCTGGCCAGCGGCCTGCGGGATGGCGACCTCGGTCACCTTCGGGCCACGGACGTCGGCCGCCTGCCGGAGCACGTTGGTCCAGGTGGTCCCGCCGTCGAGGCTGAGGTCGACGTCGGCGCGGTCGCTGCCCAGCCAGTTGTAGTCCTGGTTGAACCGGATGACCGGTGCGGTGACGCCGGTCAGGTCGACGACCGGGCTGACGAGCGAGGTGTCCTGCTTGCCGCCGGAGCCGTACTCGTCGCTGTCGACGATCGCGAAGTTGCCGGTGCCGCCGGTCAGGTTGCCCCGGGCACCGTCGTCCGTGAACTTCCAGACCTGGCCGCTGGCGGCGTGGTCCACCACGGACCAGCCGGCCGGCACGGTGCTGCCGTCGAAGGTCTCGTACTTGCCGTCGGAGCCGAAGCGGTAGCCGGGCGCGGTCGTGCAGGCGTTGGTCTGCACCGGCACCGCCACGTTGGCCGTGGCGTTACCCGTGCCGACCACGACCTGCTTGGTCACCGTCTGGTAGCCCGGGTACTGCGACTCGACCTTCAGGTCGTAGGTGGCGCCGGCCGGCAGCTTGAGGCTGTAGCGGCCGTTGACGGGGGTGGTGTAGTCGGACACGCCCGACTGACCCTGCACGGTCACCTTCGCGTAGAGCGGCCAGCCGTGCCCGGAGCCGTCGGTGACGGTTCCGCTGACGGTGACGCTCGGCACCGCCGTCAGCGCCACGTCGACGGTCGTGGTCGCGTTGCGGGCGACCGTGGCCGGCGTGGTCTTCGCCTGGTAGCCGAACGCCGCCACGGCGACCTGGTAGTCGCCGGCCGGAAGCAGGGACGAGTACGTCCCGTCGGCCCCGGTGGTCAGCTCGCGGTCCGCCGCGCCGGTCAGGGTCACCGTGGCGCCGGCGATCGGGGCGCCGGTGGTCGCGTCCGTGACCTTGCCGGCCAGGGTGCCGGTGTCGCCGATCGGGGCGGCGCTGAGCAGCGCGAGCGCGTCCAGGCGGCCCTCGCCGAACACGTTGTTGTCGTCGGTGGTGCCACCGCACTGGGTGTCGGCCTTGTCGGTCGCCGAGTTGTCCAGCAGCGCGCGGGTGGCGTTGACGTCGCCGACGAGCGCCGGAGCGGCGGACCACAGCAGCGCGATCGCGCCCGCGAGGTGCGGGGCGGCCATCGAGGTGCCGTTGTAGCTGGCGTACCCGCCGCCCGGAATGCTCGACCGGACGTTCACGCCGGGCGCCGCGATGTTGGGCTTGATCTCGCCGTTCTGGCCGGCGCCGCGGGAGGAGAAGCTGGCGATGTTGTTGTTGACGTCGTAGGCGCCGGCGGAGTAGTTGCTGACCAGGCTGCCCGGTGAGCCGCTGGTCTGGCAGGCCGATCCGCTGTTGCCGTTGGACCAGACGCCGAAGATGCCCGACGCGGTCCAGGCCAGCGTCACGTCCTCCATGAACGGGTCGTTGGAGGGCAGCGTGGTTCCCCACGAGTTGTTGATGATGTTCGGGCGCTTGCTCGCGTCCGGGTTCTGGCCGTTGAGGTCCGTCGGCTCGAGCATCCACTGGCCGGAGGTGACCAGCGCCGCGTCGCTCGGGCAGCAGCCGTTGGCCGCGATCCACTTCACGTCGGGTGCGACGCCGATCTGGTTCGCACCGGCGGAGCCGGCCATCGTGCCCATCGTGTGCGTGCCGTGGCCGTTGGTGTCACAGGGCGCGGCGCAGGAGCCGGTGGCGCGGTACCAGTTGTAGTTGTGGTCGAACGTGCCGTCGCCGTTGTTGCCCCGGTAGGAGTTGACCAGCGCGGGGTGGTCGAACTGGACCCCGGTGTCGATGTTGGCCACCGTGATGCCGGCGCCCTTCGCACCGTACTGGGACCAGACGTCGTCGGCGTTGATGTTCGCGATGCCCCACTCGAGGGCGTTCACCGTCTTCTCGTCGGTGCCCTCGGAGACCTCCGGCACCTTGTAGGCGACCGGGGCGTACAGGCCCTCGACCTCGGCGTGCGCGGCGAAGCTCTGCGCCATCGTCAGGGAGCCGCCGCTGACCTTGATCGCGTTGGTCGCCCAGAAGGTCTCGTACTTCGTGCCCGTGCCGTCGAGCTCGGCCCGGATCTTGGACTGGCTGCCGGCGGCGGTCTTCTTCAGGGCGTCGGCGACGGCGGTACCGCGCTTGGCCCAGTCCTTGATGGCGGCGGCCTGGCTGAGGTCCGCCTTGTCCTTGAAGCGGATCCAGAAGTCGCCCTCCGTCTTGCCCTGGAGTGCCTTCGTGAGCTCTGGCCGGATCTTGTCGGACGGGGAGGCCTGTGCGCCTGACCCTGTCGCGGCCAGGCTTGTCGCGGCGAGGATCATCGCCGCACCGGCGCTGACCAGTGATCTGGCCCAGCGCCTGGTGGGTGGACGTGTGAACATTCGGTGGTGCCTCCTCCAGAACGACCCAGAGTGGAACGAGCCATGGTGGAGGGTGCAGGGGCTCGTCTCCGTTCGGATGAGCGGGATCCGACCCCTCCATGCCCCCCAGGGCACCGCGCGGGTCACGCCGGCTGCCCGTCTGGACACTATGATCGACAAGAATGGGCGATCAAGAACTTGCCGTAAGCAATTTGTCACTAGCCGTTGGCCGGCGAATGGGGAGCTTGCCAATGATTGTCACGGTCATGACGAAGATGGGCAGAGGCTGCCCGTAGTTTCCGGGTGGGTGCTGTGGGGGCACGCGACGAAAGCACTGCGCCGGGCGGACCAGATCCGGCCGACGAACCATTTCCGCTGGTGATCGCGGTGACGCCGTCGGCGGCCGAGCGGATACGACTCGCGGAACGGCTCGACGGGGTCGCGCCGCTGCTGCTGGTCGCCGACCTCGACGAGCTGCGCCGGCTGATCGCGGCGCCGCCGGGGCCCGCCCCGGCGGCGTCCGCGCGCCCGCCGACCGCCGACGACGACGCGCTGCTGATCGACTCGGCCCGGTCGACGGCCCGCAGCCGGGGCCGCGAGATCGGCCTGACGCGCCTCGAGCACGACCTGCTGGCCTGCCTGACCACCGAGCCGATCCGGGTGTGGAGCTACGCCGAGCTGCACCGCTCGGTCTGGCGTGACGAGGGCCGGGAACGCAGGGCGGACGTGCAGTCCCTGGTGAAGCGGCTGCGTCGCAAGCTCCACGAACTCGGCACCGGGGTGGCCATCGACGCGGTGCGCGGCGTCGGGTTCCGGCTGACCGACCATCAGCAGCCGAAGGTCAGCGGTTCAGGATGACTGCCTGACTTGGGCAGCCCGGGTCCGGCCCCGCGCGACCGGCGGGCCGAACCGGACCGGGACGCCGGGGGAATACAGCACGCTCACCGGCGCCCCGGCGGGCGGCGGCAGCCCGGCGGCGGCGACCAGTTCGTCGTCCAGGTGCAACAGCTCCGCCCGGTGCAGCGGCCAGCGGGGATGCCAGTTCGGCAGGTGCAGCGTCCGCCCGTACGCCCGGGTGTGCAGCCCCCAGCGGGCGGTGACGAAGTGCTCCAGCGGGGTCGGGTCGGCGACCGGCTCCCCCACCCGCACCACCATGCGGCTCGTCGCGCCCACCGGGCCGGGCCAGCGGCGCCGGCACCGGTAGGTGCGGCGGTCGCCGTCCCGGACCAACCGCATCGCCGACCACATGTACGGCAGCCCCAGGGTCACCCGGGCGACCAGCACCGGGACCAGCCGCGACGCGTCGAGCGATCGGAACACCACCGCGCGCCGGCCGGCGTCGTCCACCGAGTAGAGCCGGACGTTGGTCTCCCAGAAGCTGCCGAAGTACGGGATCCCCGGCCCTCGGCCGAGGCCCAGCCCCACCATCCGGAAGCCGATCAGACCCACGTGGCTGACCCCGTCGAGGGTGTCGGGGTGGGTTCCCTCGGGCAGCAGCGGCGCGACGAGTTCCGGCGCGACCGCCCAGTGCAGGAACGTCAGGTCTTCCCAGCGCTGCCGCAGGATCCCGCGCCGGAACGCCTGCTCGGGCGCGGCGTCGACCGGCTCGATGTGCACGTACCCCATCCTGCCCCGCCGGGGCGGGCGACGTCACCCCGGCAGCGTCCGGTCTGCCGCCTTGGGCGTCGCCGGCGACGCGCGCCGACGCGCGGCCGGTCAACGACGAGCGGCGGCCTCCTCGCCCTCGCGCCCCCTGGGGAGGACCGGATCGGGCGTGCTCCAGGACCGCCACAGGCGGCTGTACCCGCCCCCGGCCGCCAGCAACTGCTCGTGCGTGCCGTGCTCGACGACGCGCCCGTGCTCCAGGACGACGACGCGGTCCGCGGTGGCCGCCTGGCTGAGGCGGTGGGCGACGATCAGCGTGGTACGGCCCTCGGTGGCCGCCGTGGCGGCGCGGTCGAGGTCGCGCGCGCCCGCGCTGCCGGCCTCCGCGGTGGCCTCGTCGAGGACCGCGACGGCGGGGTCGGCGAGGACGAGGCGAGCCAGGGCGAGCTGCTGGGCCTGGGCGGCGGTGACGTGCCGACCGCCCTCCCCCACGCACGTGTCGAGACCGTCGGGCAGGGTACGGAGCCAGTCGGCGACGCCCACGAGGTCGAGCGCGGCGGTGATCTCGGCGTCGGTGGCGTCCGGGTCGGCGAGGCGCAGGTCGTCGCCGAGCGTCCCGGCGAAGACGTGCACCTCCTGGCTGATCAGCGCGATCTCGCGTCGGACGCGGTGCTCGTCCAGGTGGGTCAGCGGCACGCCGCGCAAGCGGACCGAGCCGCTGGTGGGCGCGATGATTCCGGCGGCGACACCGGCGAGCGTGCTCTTGCCCGCGCCACTCGCGCCGACGAGGGCGACGCGTTCCCCCGGTGCGAGACGGAGGGCGACGTCCCGCAGCACGACGGGTCCGTCGTCGTAGCAGTGCCGGTCGACGACCACCTCCAGCGCCGCGGGTTCGAGCGCGCCCGTCCCGGGCCGTTCCGCACGGGCGGGCCCGGAGCCGTCGGGCGCGGCGGTGTCGGGCAGTGTGGTGACGCCGACGAGCCGGGCGAGGCTCGCCCCGGCCTGGAGCACGGAGTCGGACTGGAGCAGCAGCAGGCCGATCGGGTTGAAGAGGCGGTGGAAGTAGAGGGCGGCGGTGGTCGCCGCCCCCACGGTCGCCAGGTCGTCGCGGACCAGCAGGAAACCGGCGAGCAGTACGGCGGCGAGCCCCACGAACTCGGACCGGTTGATCCGCAGCCCGAACCGGGTGTGCAGGCCGAAGATCTCCAACGACAGGTCGCGGGCCGTGGCGGAGCGATCGGCGATCCGATCGACGTGTGCGTCCTCCATCCGGTACGCGCGCACGGTCGCGGCGCCGCGCAGCGCCCCCGCCATGGCCTGTGCCCGCTCGCCGGTCGCCACCCGCTCGCGCGCGTAGTACGGGACGGACCGCTTCAGGTACCAGTAGAGCGCCAACGCGTAGGCGGGGGCGGCGGCCAGCCCGGCGAGGCCGAGCCGCCAGTCGAGGGCGAAGAGCCCCGCCGCGGTCAGCACGATGGACAGCAGCGCGCCGAGGAAGGCGGGTCCGCTGGTGGCGATCACGTTCGTCACCACGGCCACGTCGTCGCCGGCGCGGGCCACCAGGTCCCCGGTGCCGGCGCGCTCCAGCGTGGCCGACGGCAGGTGCAGGGCGCGGTCGAGGACCCGCTCCCGCAGCCGCGCCAGCACGGTCTCGCCGAGGCGTGCGGTGAGCGCGGCGCCGATCGCGGTGAGGAGGCCGGCGAGCACCGCGGCGCCCGCGATCACCCCTGCCCAGGCCACGATGCGGGGCGTGTCGGCACCGGCGATGACGTCGTCGACGAGGCGGCCGAGCACCCAGGGGGCGACCAGCCCGGCCGCCGCCGCGGCGACCAGCAACGTGCCGGCGGCGGCGCTGAGCCCGGGCAGCCGGGCGAACTCGACCCGGAGGGCGGCCCAGGTCTGCCGCGCGGTGGCCGTGGGCAGCAGCCGCCTGGTCCGCAGGCCGGGCGTGCTCGACTCGTCGGTCATCGCAGGACCTCCTCCCGGTAGCGGGCGTCGCTGGCGAGCAGGTGCTCGTGCGGGCCCTCGGCGACGACCCGCCCGCGGTCGATCACGACGACCCGGTGCGTGCTGCGCAGCAGGACCGGGCTGTTGGTGATCAGCACCGTGCCGCGGGCCGCCGCCGCGCGGGCCGAGGTCAGCCCCTCGGCGAGCAGTGCCTCGGTCACCGCGTCGACCGCCGTGGTGGGGTTGTGCAGCACCAGCACCGGCGGGTCGGCGACGAGCGCCCTGGCCAGCCCGATCCGCTGCCGTTGCCCGCCGGAGAGGTTGGCGCCCCGCTCGGTGAGCAGCCGGTCGAGGCCGTGCGGGTGGGCGGCGAGCACGTCCTCGGCCGCCGCGGCGCGTACGGCGGCGCGCAGGACCGCCTCGTCGGCGTCGGCGCCAGCGGCGAGGTTGGCGCGCAGCGTCCCCTCGAACAACGCCACGTCGTGCTGCTCGACCAGGAGAATGCCGCGTACGGCGTCGACGTGCAGGTCCTCGGCGGGCACGCCGTCGACGTACAGCGTGCCCCGGTAGTCCTCCCGGGGCACCCGGCCGGACAGCAGCGTCACCAGCGCCTCGGCCTCGCTCGGCTCGTGGGCGAGCACACCCAGGACCTCACCGGCGCCGACCCGCAGGCACAGCCCGTCGAGTCCGGCGTACCCGACCGCGTCGAGGGTGAGCCGCGCCGGGTCCGGGGCGGGTGGCCCGGCGGTACCCGGCCGGGTGAGCGGCTCGGCGCCGAGCACCCGGGCGACCCGCCCGGCGCTGGCGCGGGCCATGGCGAACAGCTGCACGGACCAGCCCAGCGTCTGCACGGGCTCGGCGACGAACTGGGCCAGCCCGACGACGGCGACGAGTTCGCCGACGGTGAGCCGGCCCTGGATCGCGAGCCAGCCGGCGACCCCGGCGACCGCCGCGAGGAAGAGGCCGTTGACGGTGGTGGTGAGCCCGAGGTGCAGGCCCTTGGTGGTGGCGGCGCGCAGGGTGACGTCGAGGGCGTGGCGGCTGGCGGCCGCGTAGCGGCGGGCGGCGTGGTCCTGCGCGCCGATGCCGCGCAGCACGCGCAGGCCGGTGACGAGGTCGACGGCGAGCGAGGTCGTGGCGGCGAGGGCCTCCTGCTGCGCGGCGCTGCGCCGGCTGAGCAGCGGCGCCATCCGTTGTAGGGCGACGACCACCAGCGGCACGCCGACGAGCACGCCCAGCCCGAGGGGGACGTCGACGACGAGCAGCGCGACGGCGGAGACCGCGATGGCGGTGAGCGCGGCGGCGCAGAGCCCCGCGACCCGTACGACGAGCGCGGTCAACTCGGCGTCGGAGGCGGTGACGGACAGCAGCTCACCGTCGCGCATGCCGGAGCGGTTGCCGCGCGGGTCGAGGGCGCTGCGGGCGATCTCGACGCGCAGGAGGTGGGCCTCCTGCTCCAGGGCGGCGTAGCCGAGGCGGGCGCCGGTGCGGTAGGCGAAGGCGAGGACGGTGAACAGGACGGCGAGACCGGCGAGGGAGAGCAGCAGCGCCCGTACGTCCCCGGTGGCGACCGCCCGGTCGATGATCACGCCGATCGCGACCGGGACGAGGGCCTCGGTGGCCTGGTGGGTGCAGAGCAGTGCGGTGCCGGCCACCACGCGGCCGCGCTGGCGGCGCAGGGCGCGGCGCAGGACCGTCCCGCCGCTGATCTTCTCGGCTGCCATGTGCGTCAGGCCCCGACGGGCGCGACGGGGACGCCCGGCCGGCCGGCGGACGGGGCGCCGCAGCCGGCCGGCACGGTGACGTCGGCCCAGGTGGTGACGTCGGCCCAGGTGGGGTTCAGGGTCCGCACCCCGGGGTCGCACGCGACCCGGAGAAACGACGATGTGTGCACGAGCTGCGCCCTCCCAGCGATCGAGGGCCAGGTTAGCCTCACCTAATGGCTCCGGTGAACGGGGGCTCGGCGACCGTCAGGCGCGCCGGGGCCCGGGCTGGTCGTCACGTGGTGGCGGCCGATCGGCAGCATCAGCGGCTTCTGCGACGTCGGATCGACGATCACCTGGCTTTCGAGGCCGAACACCGCGCGGACGCACTCCTGCGTCAGGACCCGCGCCGGCTCTCCTGCGGCGTGCAGCCTGCCGGCGGCCAGCGCGATGAGGTGGTCCGCGTACCGGGCGGCGAGGTTGAGGTCGTGCAGCACCATGACGATGGTCGTGCCGCGCGTCAGGTTGAGGTCCGTGAGCAGGTCGAGGACCTCGACCTGGTGGCTGACGTCGAGGAACGTCGTCGGTTCGTCGAGCAGCAACAGGTCCGTCTGCTGGGCCAGGGCCATCGCGATCCAGACCCGTTGCCGCTGGCCGCCGGAGAGCTCGTCGACCGGGCGGTCGGCGAGGTCCGCCGTCTGCGTCGCGTCCAGGGCCGCCGCCACGGCGGCGTCGTCCTCCCGGCTCCAGCGCGAGAACACGCGCTGGTGCGGGTTGCGGCCACGACCGACGAGGTCGGCCACGGTGATCCCCTCGGGCGCCGTCGGCGACTGGGGAAGCAGGCCGAGGGTACGGGCCAGTTGCCTGGCCGGCAGCCGGTGCACCTGCTCACCGTCGAGCAGGACGTGGCCGGCGCGGGGCGCCAGCAGGCGCGACATCGACCGCAGCAGGGTCGACTTGCCGCACGCGTTCGCGCCGACGATCGCCGTGATCTTCCCGGGCGGCACGAGGAGGTCGAGCGAGTCGATGACGACGCGGTCGGCGTAGCCGAGCGTCAGGCTCTCGACCGCGAGCGTGTGGGTGGTGGTCACAGCGTGCCTCCCGCGCGGTTCGTACGGATGAGCAGGTAGATGAGGTAGGGGGCGCCGAGCACGCCGGTGACGACGCCCACGGGGAAGCGTGTGTCGAAGGCGAACTGACCGGCGAAGTCCGCGACGAGCACCAGCAGGGCGCCGACGAGGGCGGAGGGCAGCAGCAGCGAGCCGGCCGGGCCGACGATCCGGGCGGCGATCGGCCCGGAGAGGAAGGCGACGAATGCGATCGGCCCGGTCGCCGCCGTGGCGAAGGCGATGAGACCGACGGCCGCGACGATGACCAGGATCCGGGTGCGCTCCAGGCGTACGCCGAGCGCCGCCGCGGTGTCGTCGCCCAACTGCATCATGGAGAGGTTGCGGGCCTGACCCAGCAGCACCGGTGCCAGGACGGCCACAGCGACCGCCACCGGGACGGTCTCCGCCCAGGTGGCGCCGTTGAGGCTGCCGGTCAGCCAGCGCATCGCCTCCTGCAGGTCCCATTCGGCGGCCTGGGTCAGGACGTACGCGGTGATGCTGTCGAGCATCGCGGCGATGCCGATGCCGATCAGGACGAGGCGGGTTCCCGCGACGCCGTCCCTGAACGACAGCGTGTAGACGACCAGCGCCACCGCCAAGCCGACGACGATCGCGAAGGCGGACACCCCCGCCTCCCCGAGGTGCAGCGTCACGATCGCGAAGGCGGCCGCGGCGCTCGCTCCGGAACTGATGCCGATGATGTCGGGGCTGGCCAGCGGGTTGCGCAGCATCGTCTGGAAGGTGACGCCGCCGAGCCCGAAGCAGGCCCCGGCCAGGATCGCGAGGACCGCCCGGGGCAGGCGGAGCGTGCCCACCGTGAAGGAGGCCCCGGGGACGTCCTCGCCGGCGATCACCGCCAGCACGTCCGCCGGCGGGTAGAAGGTGCGCCCCACCATCAGCGAGACGGCGAACGCGGCGACGACGAGGGCAGCCAGCACGACGAGCACGCCGCGTCGCCGGAACGTACGGCGGACCCGGCCGTGGGTGACCGCCTCGAGAGTCGTGGTGCTCACAGCTCGCGCACTTTCTGCCGGCGGACGATGTAGATGAAGAAGGGGGCGCCGATCAGCGCCGTCACGATGCCCACGTCGATCTCCGCCGGGCGCGCCACCACCCGGCCGACGACGTCCGCGGCGGTCAGCAACGACGCGCCGAGGAGCGCGGAGTACGGCAGCAGCCACCGGTGGTCGAGCCCGACCAGCAGGCGGCACACGTGCGGGACGACCAGGCCGACGAACCCGATGGGTCCGGCGACCGCCGTGGCGGCGCCGCAGAGCAGCACGGCACCGATCGCCGCGACGGCCCGCACGACGGCCACCCGTTCGCCGAGTCCCGCCGCGAGTTCGTCGCCGAGCGCGAGCGAGTTCAGGGCCCGGGCCGACAGGAGGCAGATCGCGAAACCCACGGCGAGGAACGGCAGTGCCTGCCGGATGCTGTCGTAGGTCGCACCGCCGACCCCGCCGATCTGCCACGAACGGAAGCCGCCGGCCACGTCGTTGCGGGGCAGCACGAAGGCGCTGATCAGCGACGCGAGCGCGGCGGACGTGGCGGCACCGGCGAGGGCGAGCTTGAGTGGCGTCGGGCCACCGCGCCCCAGGGAGCCGACGGCGTACACGAAGACGGCCGCGAGGCCGGCGCCGAGGATCGCCGCCCAGAGGTAGCCGGTCGCCGAGGAGAGGCCGAAGGTGACCATCGCGGTGACCACGGCGAGCGACGCCCCCATGTTCACGCCCAGGATGCCGGGGTCGGCCAGCGGGTTGCGGGTCACGCCCTGCATGACCGCCCCGGACAGGCCGAGGGCCGCGCCGACGACCACGGCGAGCAGGGTCCGCGGGATCCGCTTGGTGACGGCGGCCTGCTCCATGGTGCCGTCCGCGCCCTGCAACGCGGCGAGGATGTCGGACCATCCGACGGTGCGGGAGCCCAGCGCGACCGACGCCACCATGACCGCCAGCAGCACCGCGGCCGCGACGAGGAACCACAGCAGCCGTACCCGGGCCGGACGCCGCACCACGGCGACGTCCGGCAGGGCGCGCGAGTCGAGCGTGGTCATGACACCTTGTCGGCGGCCTTGGCGAGCATCGCGACGTAGTCGTTCAGCACGAACGGGATGGCCAGCGGGGTCGGGTTCGCCGCGGTGCCCAGCGGCGTGCTGCCGGAGAGCATCACGACCGAGCCGCGCTTGATGGCGGGGATCTTCGACAGCAGCGGGTCGGCCTGCGCGGCGGCGAGCAGCTTCTCGTCTCCGTAGGCGACGATGACGTCCACGTCGTCGAAGACCTGGATCTGCTCGGCACTCTGGTCGAGCGTGAACTTGTCGGTGCCGGCGGAGAGCCCGGCGATGCTTGCCGGCGCCTTCATCCCGAGGTCCGCGAAGAACTGGGCCCGGGTGTCGTGCGTCGTGTAGAAGCCGATCTTGCTGAGGTCGGTCGGGTCGACGTGCGTCATGAACATCGCCGACTTCCCTGCCAGTTGCGGGTGCTTCCCGGCGGCGTCGGCCATCTGCTTCTCGATGTCGGCGATCAGCGCGTCGCCCTCCTTGGTCAGGCCGAGGGCCTGGCTCTCCAGCTTGATCGTGTCGCGCCACGCCGTGGCCCAGGGCGCCTTCGGGTACGCGACCACCGGGGCGATCTTGCTCAGGGTGTCGTAGTCCTGCTGGGTCAGACCCGAGTACGCGGCGAGGATGACGTCGGGCTTGGTGTCCGCGACCGCCTCGAAGTTGATGCCGTCGTTCTCGTCGAAGAGCACCGGGGCTGTCCCGCCCAGCGACTTGAGCTTTTCGGCGACCCACGGCAGGACGCCGTCGTTGTCGTCGTCGCCGAAGTTGGCCTTCGCCATTCCCACGGGAACGATGCCGAGGGCCAGCGGAACCTCGTGGTTCGCCCAGGCCACTGTCGCGACCCGCGTCGGCTTCTCCTTGATCGTCGTCGTGCCGAGCGCGTGCGTGATCGTGACGGGGAACGCCGCGGAGCTGCCGTCGGTCGAGGCGTCGTCGGCCTTCGACGAACCGCCGCACGCGGTGAGCGCCAACGTGGCGGCCAGGGCGACGACCCCGGCGAGGAGGCGGTTTGAGCGCATGAAAGTACACCTCAATGCTGGTAAGGGGAGGCTAACCTAACACACGCTCCAAGGCTGTCCTGATCTACGGCGGGGTCGCCATGAAGGGCCCCCGCATGCCGTTCCACCTGCGGTTACGGAGGCGGCACAGTCCGCGCCGCGCCGCGCCGCGCGACCGACCGGGGGCGGGATTTCGGCCAACCCAGGACAGGCTAACCTAACTTCAGAGTCAGGAGATGGCTCGCGATCCACGAAGGAGCGACGTCATGACCGTCGGCACCATTGCGGTCGAAGCCGGGGTGATCAGGCGCCCGATGCTCGCCGAGGTCGTCGCCAACCGGCCGCTCACACCTCACCTGCGGCGCATCACCCTGACCGGCGCCGAGCTCGATCGCTTCGGCTACGACGGGCCCGACCAGCTGGCACGGATCTTCCTCGCCCCCGCACCCGGCGCCGAACTGCACCTGCCGGGCTCGCCGCAGTGGTGGCCCGCCCTGCAGGCCATGCCGGCGGAGCAGCGACCGGTGGTCCGCAACTACACCGTCCGGCGCCTGGACGCCGGGCGGCGCGAGCTGGACATCGACTTCGTGCTGCACGGCGACGGCGGGCCGGCCTCCGCCTGGGCGCGCAGAGCCGCGCCCGGCGACCGGATCGGCGTGCTCAGTGACGGCGCCGCGTACGCCCCGCCCGCCGACACCGACTGGCAGCTGCTCGTCGGCGACGAGACGGCCATGCCGGCGATCACCGCGGCTGTCGAGGCGCTGCCGCCGGACGCGCGGGCGATCGCGCTGATCGAGGTGGGTTCCGCGGAACACGAGATCGGGGTGCGCACGCCGGCCGGGGTCACGCTGACCTGGCTGCACCGGGGCGGCACACCGGCGGGCGGCAGCGACGTGGTGATCCGCACGCTGCGGGACCTGGCGTTCCCGGCCGGCACGCCGTACGCCTTCGTCGCGGGCGAGTCCGCCATGGTCACGACCGTCCGTCGGCACCTGTGCACCGAACGCGGCATCGCCAAGGAGCGCGTATACTTCGGCGGCTACTGGAAGCTCGCCCCGCACTGAGCGCCCGCCGGCCGGTGTGCCCGCCGGGGCACCCGGAGCCGCCGCGCGCGGGGCAGCCTCCTGCGTACGCGCCCGGGGCCCGCCCCACGGTCAGGGCGGGCCGGGGTCCGCTGGCCGCGACCGGGTTGACGCGTCGGTGCGGTGGTGCTCGCGCCGCGCGGGTCGCAGCAGGCCGCGGGCGACCAGTTCGACGGTGAGGACGACGGCGACGGCCTCGACCGCGAGGAGCCCGACGAGCACGACCAGCTGCGTCACCCCGGCGGCCAGGGGGCTCGCTCCACCGAGCAGCACCCCGACGAACGCGCCCGGCAGGGTCACCAGGCCCACCGTCCGGGTCTGGTCCAGTGCGGGGACCAGCGCCTGCCCGGCCGCCGGGCGGCACACCAGCAACACCGCCTCGCGTGGCAGCAGGCCCAGGGCCAGGGCGGCCTCCACCTCGCCGCGCCGGCCGGTCAGCTCGTCCAGTGCCCGACGGCCGGCCAGCGAGGTGGCGGTCATCGCCCCGCCGATCAGGATCCCCGCCACCGGAACGATCGCGATGCCCCGCAGCGGCACCAGGCCCGACAGCAGCAGCCCCAGCACCACCAGCATGCTTCCCGCGACGATCGGAGCGCCGGCCCACCACCCCCGCCTGCCGCCCGTGACGCGCCGGCCGGAGGTGGCCGCCGCCACGGCGCACATCAGGGCCACGAACGCGGCCGTGGCCCAGAGCGACGCCACGATGGCCGCGATCAGCAACGACACCGCACCCAACTGGACCGCGGCACGGACGGCGGCGACCATCACCTGCCGACCGTGGCCCAACTTCCCCACGGTCACGACGGCCGCCGCCACGAGGGTCAACACCACCAACGCGACGCCGAGCTTCGGGCCGACCACCAACATCGTCGAGGGCATGCGGTCAGTCTCCCGCCACCCCGACGGCCAGCGCGCACGACGCCGGGCCGCGTGCGCCGACCGCCCAGGGGATCAGTTCCAGAACATGTCCATGGCGCGCTCGACGTTGACGTAGCCGGCCCTGACGAAGGCGTCCGCCATGGGCAGGTCGCCCAGGTCGGTGGCCGCACGGAGGCGCGGGACGGCCTCGTCGGCCGGGATGCGGGTGCCCTCGGTGGCCGTACCGGGGGCGGTCACGCGTCCGCCCGACCGGTGCGGTCGTAGGTCAGGAAGAGCGCGCCGCTGCCGAGGACGACATGGTCCGTCAGCTCCCAGGTGCGCGGCTCGAAGACGGCGCCGCGGCCGAACAGCGGGATGCCGGCGCCGATGGTCAACGGGGCCAGCTTGACCACGAGGCGGTCGATCTCGGGATAGAGGGCGCCGGCCAGGGCGCCGCCGCCGATCACCCAGACATCCCGGCCGTCGTGCCGCTTGAGCTCGCGTACGGTGGCGACCGGGTCCGCGGACAGGACCTCGACGGCCGGGTCCGGGCTCTGCCCCATCGTGCGAGAGAACACCAGGTGGCGCAGGTGCGGGTAGGCGTCGGTGAGGCCGGCCTTCAGCCCCAGCTCGTAGGAGTGACGCCCCTCCAGGACGGTGTCGAACCGGGCGCCCTCGCCGGTGATGCCGAACGCCTCCCGGGCCGGGCCCGGCAGCGTCTCCGGATACTCGGCGACGAGGTGTTGCAGGTAGTCGTCCGGGATCGGCCAGAATCCGCCGGGGCCGGTGGGGTCCGCGCCGTCGGGGCCGGCGATGAAGCCGTCCAGGGTGACGGCGATGTAGTACACGAGCTTGCGCACGGTTGTTTCCTTCTGTTCGGGAAGCTCAGGCGGTGGACGACGGCGTACCGCCCGTGCCGGGTGGGCGTACGGCGCCGTTCTGATGATCACCATCATGCGCAGGCGCGGCCCGGGCTTCAACGCCCGGTTCGGCACGGCTGACGAGCCGGTGACCTAGGCGTTGGCGGGGTCCTCGCCGGCCGCAGGCCGGTAGCAGTCGCTCGCCAGGATCAGGGCGACGCGGTCCCGGCTCGCGGTGGTGGTGAGGCTGATCGTGATTCCGGTGTCGGGGTCACGCATCGACACGGCGCCCCGGGTGCCGTCGGCGAAGGTGCGGTCCTCGGTGATCTCGTAGCCCTGCTGCCGCCACATGTCGCGGATGCGCCCCAGCGTGGCGATCTGGTCGGCGGGCGGGACCGGGAGTCCGGCGAAGCCGCTCAACGTCCACCGTCCGTCGTCGGCGATCTCGCCCCGCTGGCCCTGGCAGGGCGAGGTGTTGGTCCGCCAGGCGTCGAGCGCGACGCCGGCGGTGGTGGCGACGGCCCGGGCGCGAGCCTCGGCCAGGGTGCTCACCTCGGCGGCGGCCTTGGTCTGCAACGAATCGTCCTTTCCTGACGACGAGCCGGGTTCCCCGCCCGCGCAGGCGGTGGCGGGCACCAGCACGGCCACCACCGCCACGGCGCGCCACCGGGGCGGGCGGTGACGCGAGGTCATGGGGCCTTGCCGTGGTCGAGGGCGGCTGCCTCGTAGTCGCCCACGATGACGGCCGCCTGGGAGCGCAGCATCTGACTGTTCTGCGCCCAGTATCCGCTGTGGCCGGAGGTGTCGACGTGCAGGACGTTGCCGCCGAACTCCGGGTCGTGCGGGGCGGGGCCGTGGATGCCGACGAGACCGTCGACCAACCATTCCCCGACGACGGGTACGCCGTCGAGCCAGCCGATCGTCTCCTCCGGTCGCGCGACGACGGTGTCGTCGGCGGCGGCACCGGCCCACACGTGTCTCGGGTCGATGTTGAACTCGCCGGCGTTCTCGACGCGCATGCCGGGACTGCCGACGGCGATCAGGTCGTCCGCGGCGAGGCCGTCGCCGGTGCTGGCCGCCTCGCCGAGGACGGTCGACCCGTAGCTGTGACCGATGGCGGTGAGGTGGGAGGGACTGTCGTCGTGGGAGGCGCGCAGTCCGTCGACGAAGCCGTCGAGCGCGCGGGCCCCGGCCTCGGACTTGGCCCCGAACACGGCGCTGACGATGTCGAGGTTCACCGACGGGGTGTCGTAGCCGAGCCAGGCCACGACGGAGACGTCGGCGCCGGCGGGGGCAAGCTCGACCGAGGCCTCCCGCAGGTCGTCGGCCCGCCCGATCAGGCCACGGATGTCGTCGAGTTCGGTGCCGACGCCGGGTACGAGGACCGCGGTGTGGGCGGCGGTGTCCGGGTTGCCGATCGCGACCGCCGCCTTCCCGTCGCCCGCCGGATCGAACGAGAGCAGGTAGAGCCGTTCGTGCGGAGCCGCGTTCTCCGCGCCTTCCAGCTTGTCCAGCAGCATGAGCGCGGCGGCGTGCCGCGGGTCGTCCCGGTCGCGGTGCTGGCCCACGTCGTCACCGACGAACGTACGCAGCGCCAGTTGGTTCGCCGCGTCGCGGTCCGTGGCGGGCAGCCCGTCGAGTGCGCCGATCCGCTCCGGGTAGGCGGTGAGGTAGACCTGCCGCTCGTCGTCGGACAGGCCGCTCCACCAGGCGTGCACGTCGGCGGGGCTGCTGCCCGGCGCCGGGATGCTCTCCTCGCTGAGCTGAAGCGCCACGGCGGCGGCGAGGGCGCCGTCGTTGGCCCGGTCGTACTCCCAGGCGAACTGCCCCGGCGCGCCGGCCTTCAGCTGGGTCAGGGCGCGGGCGATCCGGCTGTCGGCCTCGGTGGCCTCGGTGACGATGCGCGTGATGAGCTCGGTGTGGATCGCGGCGTTCTGGACATGCCGACGGTGGATCGTCTCCGCGTCCGGGTCGTGCCTGTCCCCTGCCGCCATCGCCGGCGCGGACACCCGCCCGGCCTCGTCCACGGTCAGTCCGAGGGATCGGGCGGCGCCGACGGCCGACTCCAACCGCCGCTGCAGGTCGCCGAACTCCTCCGCCGCTTCCCGCAACACGCTCGCGGCGGTCCGCGTCTGCAGGCTCGCGACCTCGAACTCGTCGTCGAGCTCGCTGAGCCGGCCCATCGCGGCGCTGGCGGCCGGTCCCTGCCAGCCCGAGGAGCGCAGCGGCCCGGTCAGCTCGGCCCCACACCGCGCCTCCAGCTCCGCGCAGGCCCGCGACAGGTCCGTCCAGGCCTGCGCGACGTCCCGCAGCGGGGCGACGCGCGCCTCGCGCAGGTCCGCGTACGTCACCACCGTGCGGTCACCGCTCGGGGATGTCGAAACGGGCGGCGCTGGCCTCGTCGCTGTAGCGGTAGTCCATCGCGCAGCCCTGCAGAGCGTCGCCGACCTGGGACAGGTAGCGGTCCAACCCGGCCAGGTCGTCCGACCACGACCAGCGCAGCTGCTCCAGCGCCGCCCGGGTCTGCCAGCCGGGCAGCCCGGCGACCGCGGCCCGCGTCTCGTCTCCGACGTCGGACACACCGCGCCGCAGGTCGTCCCGCAGGTCGTCGCACATCCGCGACGCCTTCTCCAGCAACTCCGGCTCGACGTTAAGTTCGATCACTGACTGGCCTCCCGCGAAGATCGATGCGAGCCTACCTACCCGCCCCACGCGCCGCGCGGATCGGTCGACTCAGCCGGTGCCCAGCCCGGCGAGCACGTCGCTGGCGCGCAGCACCGTCCACGGGCGACCGGGCGTGCCGGTCACCGTCACCACCGTCGAGCCCGGCGCGACCGGGGCGGGCGCGGGAACCAGGCGGTCGAGGGCGTCGGGGTCGGCGGCGCCGGCCAGGACCGTGCGGCCGGCCAGGTCGGGCGGTACGCGGATCCCGCCGGTGTCCATCGACGCCGCCGCGCGGACGGCGGACACGTCGGCCGGCACCTCGATGTAGGTGCGGTCCGCGTGGCCGACCAGGATCCGGTCGGCGCGCCCGACCGCGTGCCACGCCAGCAGGTCGAGGACCGTGGTGTGGTGGCCGCCCAGGAAGTGCTCCCACTGGTCGGCGGCCGCCCGGGCGAGCTGGTCACCGTGGCGGTCGACGCTGTGGCCGTAGCCACGGCCGGTCAGGGTCAGGTCGGTCCAGAGCAACCGCCGGGAACGCAGGTCCACGACCATCGGCAGCAGCATCCGGGCGTTGCCGCGCAGGTCGAACCGCTGCGCGACGCGGGCCCCGTCGAACTGCTCGCCCCTGTTGAGGGGCAGCATGACGCCGGCGAGCGCCTCCGTGAGGGCCTCGAACGGCACGGCGTTGTAACTGAGGACGGTCGGCACCGCGTACTGCACGCCGCGCTCGGCGAGACGGGCCAGGTGGAGGTCGAGGAACTCGGTGGCCCCGAGCGGAGCCGGGGCGGAGGTGAGGTCGCCGGAGTGGATCGCGCCGTCGCCGGCGAAACGCAACCGGGTGAAGTCGCAGTGGCCCACCCGCTGCCAGTCCCGGTCGAAGAACACGCAGGACAGGTCGAGGTCGACCCGCGTGGCGCCCGGGTCCTCCCAGTGCAGGAAGAACCGCAACACCTGCGCGCCGGGCAGGGCCCGCACACTGCCCCGGGGCCACCCCGCCAGCTGCGCCGAGGCGGCCCGCTCCCGCGTCGGCGCGGGCACCTCGGCCAGGGCGGCGTCGAGGACGGCCACGTCGAACCGGCCGAGCCGGGCGGCGCGGGCGGTCAACTCGGCGTCGACCAGTTCGCGTACCGCGGTGATCGCCGGCGCCGGCACCGGCGGGCGGCGCTCGGGCTCCGTCCAGGTGGTCACGACGCTGCCGCGGGGATGGAACACCCGCCGGGGCATACCGGGACCGGGACGGCCACCGACGATCCCGGACTCCTCGACGGTGTCGGGCTCCTCGACGGTGTCGGGCTCCTCGACGGTGCCGCCTCCGGGCGGCGCCTCGGCGGGAGGGGATGCCTCGCCGCCCGGCCGGAGCGCCCCCCGCAGGAAGGCGGGGCCGGCACCGCGCACGCCCCGCGCGACGGCGCGCAGGACGTCGCCCAGGCCGACGGTGAGCACCGGGGCGGCACCCGCCTGCTCGGAGCGGCGGGACCGCGCCGCCGCCCGCGCCCGCGCGGTCGCCGCCAGCTCGACGGCCGTCGCCCGTACCGTCTTGTCGCGGCCGGTCAGTTGAGCCGCCGCCGCGGCGAGCACGCCGGGTGCCACCCGGGCCACGGTCCGGCGCATGGCTGCCTCGACGGCCGCGTACGCCGCCAGATCGTCGCCGGCGACCCGCAGCAGGTGGTCGAGCCGGCGCCACAGCTCGCCCGGACGTTCGGTGAGCAGGCGGGCGGCCTCCGCCGCGTCGTCGCCGGTCAGGGCCTTCTCCACCAGGGACGCGTGGGTCCGCACGCGGACCGTGACCGTGCCGTCGGGGTGCCCGGTCGGCACGAGCCGCCGGGGTTCGCGGGCGCAGGCCGCCACGATGGCCGCGCCGAGGACACCGGCGCGGGCCGCGCGGGTGCCGCGCAGCGCGGCGAAGGCGACGGCCGCCGCCGGGTGCGCGGCCACGTTCTCGTACGGGTGCAGCCGCTCGCCCAGGCGCTTCCAGACGGCCGGATGCCGCCGCAGATCCTCCGCCGCGCCCCCGGCGCCGCAGGCGTCGAGATGAGCGAGAGCCGCACGCCGCAGCGGCCGGGGCAGGGCCCGCACCCGGGTGACCGGCACGACGACGGCGGGCTCGTGGACCGGACGCCAGGCCACGCCCGGAGCCGCGGACTCGTCGTCGCGCCGTGGCAGGACCAGCCCCGGGTCCCCACCCGAGTACGCCCACAGGGTTCGCGCCACGTCCGTCGCGGTCGACCACCGCCGCCGGGCCGCGGCGACCACGTCGCGGTAGCCGGGGGTGCCCGTCGCGGCGTGCAGCGCCCGGGCGACGACCAGCGCGAGGGTCTCCCGCGCGGGCACCACCTCGGGCAACCAGTCGAGGCGGCCCGGCGCGGTGGCGTCCACCAGCACCCCGAGGTCGGCCCGGTCGGACTCGCTCAGCGCGGCGGGCCGGGCGACCAGCTCGTCCCGGAGCCGGACCGCGGCGCCGACCGGGTCGGTCTCGAGCCCGGCGAGGCGCATCGGCAGCGGCGGCGCGGCCGGGACGGGGTGCTCGCCGGCGTCCCCGGCCGACGCACCGGCTCGCCGCGGCGGGCGTCGCGTCGGGGCCGAGGGCGCGACGATGGCAAGGTAGGTGTCGTCCGCCGCCAGCCGGCGGCCGCAGATCGGGCACGCGGTGACCTGCTCCGGCGGGAAGCACGCCGGGCAGACGGGATGGCCGCACGGATCCAGCGGCGCGCCACCGTCCTCGCGGCCGCACAGCACGCAGGGCGCGCCGGGCACGGCGAACAGGTGGGTCAGCAGCCGCCGTACGTAGACCGCCTCGACGTCGCGCGGGGTGTCGGGGAACGAACGGTAGAGCGGCAGCATCGGGCGGTCCGCGCCGACCATCTCGTCGACGGTCGCCAGCAGCCAGTCGGCCCACCGGACCCGCACCGCCGCCGGCAGCCGGGCCGCCGCCGTGCGCAGGTCGTCCCGGAGCAGCCAGCCACGACCGGCCAGATCGGCCTCCAGCGCGGCCACCCAGGCGACACCGTCCGCAGGGGCGGCGCCCGTGCCCACCACCGCGACCCGGCCGGTGCGTCGCAGCAGCACCACAGCCAGCGGATCCATGCTCGCGCCTCCCGTGCGAAGCGGTGGGCGGAGAGTCGCGACGCTAGTTGCCAGGACAGGGTGAGAAGGAAGCACCGCGGGGAGCCGCCCACCGCGGGGAGGATCATACGGGCAGCCACGGCCATCCTCACCCCGGTTCGCGGCCAGCACACGCCCGGCTGGCTCGCCAGGGACAACGCCCGCAGGACGGATCGGATTACCCTCGCCGGTATGAGCCGACGCACCGATCCGGTTCCGCGTCCCCTGTGGCGCGATCGCAACTTCGGCGCCTACTGGGCCGCGCAGTCGCTCTCCGCCGCCGGCGACTCGTTCGCCTACATCGCGGTGCCGCTGCTCGTGCTCCACGCGACCGGGTCGGTCGCCCAGATGGGCCTGCTCACGGCCGCGGCCGGTGCCGCGGCCGTCGGCGCGGGGATCTTCGGCGGCGTCCTGGTCGACCGGTACGACAGGCGCAAACTGATGATCACCGCCGACCTGGTCCGGCTGGTGCTCTACGGCCTCATCCCCCTGGCCTGGCTCGGTGGCCCGCAGGTCTGGCTGCTCTTCGTCGTGCTGCCGATCTGCGAGGCCGCGGGCATGGTGTTCCAGGTCGCCGCGGTGACGGCGGTGCGCAACCTCGTCGACCGGCCCAGGATCACCGAGGCCAACGGTCGCCTTCAGGCGACGTACGCGGCGGCGGCCGTGCTCGGGCCGCTGCTCGCCGGCGTGGTGTCGGCCCGCTTCGGCGCCACGGCGGCCATCGCCATCAACGCGGCCAGCTTCGCCCTGTCGGCCTTCGGCCTCTGGCTGGTGCGGCTGCGGCGGTCCGACGAGGGTGCGACGGCCGGCGGCGCGGCGGGGCGCGAGGGCCGGCTGGCCGAGTTCCTCGCCGGTGCGCGGTTCCTCTGGCGGCAGCCCGTGCTCCGCTCGCTGACCATCCTGCTGTCGGTCTTCATCTTCCTGACGTACGGCTTCACCGACGTCCTCGTCTACCACGTCAAGCACGACCTCGGCGGCTCCGACGGCACGGTCGGCACGGTGCTGGGGTTGGCGGCCCTGGGCACGGTCGTCGGGGCGCTGCTGGTGGCGCCGCTGCGCCGCAGGCGTGGCTTCGGCATCACCTGGATCGGCGCGCACGCGGTGTGCGGCCTCGCCATCGTGGGCATCGGCGTCGTGGGGAGCGTACGGGGTGTCACCGTGCTGACCGCGGTCTACCTGTGCGGCGTCAGCGTGGGCGGGATCTGCTCGATGTCGCTGCGCCAGGAGATCACGCCGGACCACCTGCTCGGGCGGGTCACCTCGGCGTTCTGGAGCACGCACTACGCGCTCGGCCCGGCCGGCGCCGCCGTGCTGACCTGGGCGGCGGGCCGCTACGGCGTCACCGCGGTCACCGTCGTCGCGGGAGCGGGGTGCCTCCTGGTCGCGGTCGGCGGGCTGTTCACCCCGATCCGCCGCGCCGGCTCGGAGCCGATGGCCCGCCCGTCGGCGACCCCGCGGCCCGCGACCAGCCAGGCGTCGTGACCTCGGGACGTACCACCCGCACGCCGGCCTTCCGCGCGGCACCGACGCAGCCGTGCCGCCACCCTCGCCGGGGGTCAACGGTAGCCCTGCCCGGAGCCGCCGAGCCGGCGCGCCGAGGGTGCCGCCGGGCCCACCGGCCGGCCGACGCGGGCCACGTGCAGCAGGCGCTCCGGCGCCACGCCCAGCAGCGAGCCGAGGGCGTCGCGGGTCGCGGCGGTGTCGATCAGCTGGCTCAGCGGGTGCGCCGCCAGCCCGGCCGCGTGCAGGGTCAGCCACACGCGCGCGAGCACCCGACCGAATTCGACATGTGTCGCGTCGTCCGTCCCGGGCGGTCCGATCAGGACGATCACGGCGCCACCGCGTGCGAGCGGGTTGCCGGACGCCGCCGCGAGGAGCCGGGGCAGGCCCAGCGGGCGCAGGACCGGGTACGCCGCCAGCGCCGCCCGCAACGCGGTCGCCTCGCGCCCGGACAGGCCCAGGCACCGGTCGGTGAGCCCGTCGGCGTGGTAGTCCGGGTGCGCCGGCGTGAGCCGCAGCCACGACCGCAGCTCGGCGACCACCGCGGGTTCCGCGTACGTCTGCCGGTCGGCGGTCCTCAGCAGGCGGGCCAGCCGGCCGGCGTCCGGTACGGCCCGGACCGTCCCGCCCGACGCCCGCGCGACGGCGTCGGCGGCGGCCAGTACCTCGGCGTCCGGGCCGGCCGAGAACCGGCCCCGATGGGTGCGGCGGGTGAGCACCTGCGCCGCGTCGAACGGGGTGTCGTAGCGGTGCGGGGACGCCCGCAGCCAGCCTGCCCGACGGTCGGCGGCACAGTGGTCGGCGACGAAGCGCAGCCGGAGCCCGGCGTCGGCCGCGACGACCAGACAGGTCTCGACGAAGGCGCCCAGGGACAGCCGCAGGTCCCGGCCGGACGGATCGGCCGCCGGCAGGGTGTGCGCCGGCTCCCAGCCGACCCGGACCGCCCCGGGCTGATGGTCGAGGCGCCACGGCTGGGTGTTGTGCGCGCTCGGCGCCCGCCAGCAGAGCGGCGCCAGGGCGCGGAACGCCGCGAGGTCCATCTCTACAGCGCCTTCTCGTAGAAGGTGTACCCGTGCAGCGGCCGGCCGCCCGACGCCCGGTACTGCGCGGCCGAGGCCGGGTTGTCGCGGCCGACGTAGGTGCTGCGCAGAGTGGTGTACCCGCCGGCGTGCAGGTTGCGGCGCAGCGCGGCGGAGAGCAGCCGCTGGTATCCGCGCCCCTGGTACTCGGGCAGCACGCCCTTGACGATCAGCACCGCCTCCCGCCGGTACCGGCGGCGGACCGCCAGCAGCCGGAGCTGGTGGAGCAGGTTGAGGTCGCCCCGGACCCGGACGACGAACTCGCTGATGTCCGGCACGCAGAGCACGAACGCCACGGGCCGCCCGGCCCTGGTCAGGTAGAGCAGCAGCGACTCGTCCAGCAGGTACGCGAGCCCGTCGGTCTGCCGGCGCAGCTGCGCGGCGGAGATCTCGGTGTAGTAGCCGAGCTGGGCGAAGGACGCGTTGAGCATCCCGCGCAGCAGTTCGAGCTGCTCGGCGAGGCGCCGGACGTCGCCCCGGTGCACCCGCAGCTCCGCGCCGTCGGGGTCGGTGCCAGGTTCGTCGGCGCCGGGCTCGTCGTCGCCGGCGGGGACCGGGCAGATCCAGGTGTCCGACTCGAACCGCCGGCGGAACCCGTACGACTCGTAGGCGGTCACGTACCGGGGCGGGTTCCAGGCGCTGTCGATGAAGCCCCGGTCGGCGTACCCGGAGGTGATGACGCCGCCCGCCTGGTTGGGCAGCAACGCCACCGGCCCGAAGAGCGCGTCCCGGTCGCCGGCGGCGCGGGCGGCCGCGACGATCGCCTCGAACAGCGGTCGCGCCGCCGCCTCGGTGAACTCGGTGAGCCCGAAGAGCTGACACCGCCGGCCGAGCTTGGCGTCGAGGACGGCGTCGGTGTGCAGGGTGGTGCGCCCGACGACCGCACCGGTTCCGCCGTCGCGCAGCACGTACATCGGCACGCCGTCTCGCCACCACCGTCGCACCTGCTGGCGCGAGGGCGGCACGAAGCGCGGCTCGCCGGCGTACACCCGGTCGGTGAGCGCCAGGAACTCGCGCAGGCCGCGCCGGTCGACGACCCGCTCCAGGCCGCGCGGGGCGGTCATCGCCGCACCGCCGGTCCCACCGTCTCCGAGCCCAGCGGAGTGAACGTCTCGATGTGCCCCAACTCGGTGGACTCGGCCCGCCACAGGCCGTTGGAGTAACCGTCGGGTTCGGCGGTGAAGAGCCGGATGAAGCCCGCGGTGGCGTTGCGGTCGCCGTCGGTGAGCCAGACCATCAGCTTGCGGTGGTGGCGGGAGCGGGCGAAGCGCATCAGTGCCTCGCGGTCGGTGAAGAACGCGACGGTGCCGAGGGTGAACGGGAACTCCCAGTACACCCGGTGCCAGCGGTATCCGGACATGCGGCGCATGTCGCGGACCATCCGGCGCCAGGCCGGAAAGAGCCGCAGGATCGCCAGCGGGCCGCGGTAGCGGGTGGCGCCGAAGAACATGGCGCCGGCCTGGGCCCGCGCGGGGGCGCGGGAGAAGTCACGGGTACGCATCGCTCAGCCCTTCAGGTAGACGTTCTTGATCTTCTGCTGTCCGGCGAACGGGCCGGCGTCCGGTTCGTGCAGCTCGATGCGGAGATCACCGGCCGTCGGGTCCTCGGTCAGCGACTGCGCGAAGTCGCGCGAGACGGCCGCCAGGTGTCCGCGTACCCCGCTGCGGCAGGCGGCGGCGAGAGCCTCGCGGTCCGACCCGGACAGTGGGCGGCGCAGTTCCAGGTGGACCACGGGCCGGGTCTCCAGCGCGGCGTCCTCGGCCAGCGACAGGCAGAACCGGCTGATCTCGGCGGCGTACGGGTTGTCGGCGTAGAGGCCGTACTCCACGTCCTGGGGATAGAGGTTGGCGCCCAGGTACGACACCGTCGAGTCGCGCCGGCCGAACAGCAGCAGCACCGGCAGGGTCATCCGCTCGCTGGCCAGCGCCGCGCGGCACTCGGCCCAGCGCCGCGGGTCGCCGCGGACCAGGTCGAGGATCCGTCGATACCCGACGAGCAGGGCCTCGTCGCCGACGTTGTACCGCAGCCGTGGTTGCAGGACGTCGGGGCCGGTGATCGTGCAGAGCAGTTCCCGGCGCTCGTTGGTCTCCAGGTAGGTGGCCAGCGGGTTGTACTGGAACGCCATCGGCAACCGCTGCTCGTCGGCGCCGAGCAGTGCCGCCCGCAGCTCGGGGTCGTCACGCAGGCGCCGCCGCAGCCACACGGTGAACCGGGTCTCCGCGCCGATGCCGATGGTGAGGTCCGAGGCGCCGTACGCCGACCGGACCCGCAGGAACCGCTCCTCCAGGTAGGCGCGCAACGCCTCCGTCATCGCCTCTCCCCCGCAGCTGGCGAAGATGCGGTGGCGCGACCAGTCGAAGCCCTCGGCGTCGAGCCGGTCGCGCAGGTGCTTGAGGAACGGCGGGTACGCGGTCACCAGGTAGTCGAAGTCCGGGCCGAACTCGCGAAGCGTGTCGACGATCTTGCCGAGGTCCGGGCCGGTGTTCTTGACCACCGCGATCCGGGCCATCGCGGCGCCGGTCGTCGTCCCGGTCGCCCACGCGCCCATCGAGTAGGCGTTGATGACGAACGGACGACGCATCGGGAAGACCAGGCTGGTGTAGCCGACGATGTCGCGGTGCACCGCGCGCAGCTCGCGCTCGCCCCGGGGCCAGTTGAAGGGCCGGCCCGACGAGCCGGCCGACTCGTCGACCACCACGCCCCGCTCCGGCAGTCGTCCGCCCCGGCAGCGCCGGGCCGCGTCGAAGGGGACGACGTAGCTCACCTTGTCGGTCTCCGGGAAGTCCCGCAGCCGGCGGCGGGCCCCGGCCGGCCGGGCGCGCAGGAAGGCGCGGTACGCCGGGACGTCCAGCGCGGCGAGCGCGCAACCGGCGCGCGCGTTCGCCGCCGCGAGCACGTCCAGTGCCCGGTGGTGCCGCCGGGCCGACCACCGCCACGAGGCGGGATGGCTGCCGGCGAGCCGCACCGCCGCCCCGATCAACCGACCGGAGATCGTCAGACGTACCCGGCGCCAGCGCTCGCCGGCCGTCAGACGTGGTGCCGTGAGAAAGGACGGATCAGCGTATCGATGCAGCGTCTCGGCCATGTCAGAATCCTCGGCGCCGCCGACCGAGGATGCCTGAGCTGTCGCACCGGTCGGCGCTGAGTACCCGCACCCAGCTCGATCCGGGCGCCGGCCCCTACCCGAGGTGGGTGCAGTGGGCGACCGTGGCGTCGTCCGGGACCGGCGCATCGGGGCCGCCGCGGGCACCGGCCTCGGCCTGCCGGACGCGGCGGATGATCTCGGCCGGCCCGTGCGCGCCGAGCAGGTCCGCCACGCCGGACCAGTCGGTCAGGCCGTACGGGCTGACGATGCGGCTCGCGCCGTTGCTGAGCAGCGCGACGCCGTTGAGGTCGTCGAGGGGCCGGCTGCCGGTCACCGCCTCCTCCGCCGCGCGCGGATCGTCCTTGGCGATCCAGTAGCCGCCCGGCTGGTTCCGACGCGCCCGCAGCGCCTCCACGCAGGAGTCCCGGATGCGGTCGTACTCCCGGGTTCCCCTGGGGACGCCGTCCAGGGGCGCCGAGCAGACCCGCCTGGCGGTGACCTCGCGCTCGTCGGTGCGGACCTGCGGGCCGCCGCGGACCTGGTCGAGGACGAGGAAGGAGTCCGCGAGCAGGAGGTGGTCCAGGCGACCCCGGTGCGCGCGGACGATCACCACGGTCGCCTGCGGGCTGCCGGGGTTCGTGAGGTCGCAGGTGTCGCGGTGCTCGGCGGCTGTCTCGTCGATCGCGCTGGCGAGGATCGCCACGAGGTCCCGCCCGTCGTCGCGCGACAGCCGGCCGAGCAGCGCGCCGCCGAGGCGGTGCGTGTACCAGGCGACACCGTGGGAGCAGATCGACTCCGTGCCCGGGATGCCGGCGCCGTCCAGCAGCACGGCGGCGCCGGGGACCGCGCCGACGAAGTCCTCGTTCGGCCTGCCGGCCCTACCGGCGCTGGTCGCCATGCTGACGTGCACTCGCGGGCTCCTCCCGGTCGCCCGGCCCGCCGCCGCGCCGCTGAGCGTCGCCGGTCAGGGACGGGAAGGGGAGCCGGTCACGGGGCCAGTCGCTGCGAGATCCAGTCGGCCGCCTGCTCGACCGCCCGCCGGGACTCGTCGGTGTGGTCCAGCATGTCGAACCCGTGCTGCCCGCCCGGTACGTCGATCACGTCCACCCGTACGCCGGCGTCGCCCGCCGCGTCGAGGAACGCCGCGACCGTCTCGGCCATCTCCTCCCCTTCCCGGCCGACCCGGGTGATCAGCAGCGGCGGTACGGGCCCACCCGCCGCGCCGATCGCCGCGCCCGGCGCGAAGCGCGGGTCGACGCCCCAACCCGGCAGCGGCGCGAGGACGGGGTACGTCAGTGCCACCGCCCGCAGCCAGGAAGGCCGGTCCCGCAGCCAGTCCGTGCTCAGCAGTCCCCCGCCGGAGAAGAACCACAGGGCGATCCGCCCGCCGTCGACGCGCGGGTCGGCGCGGACCCGCTCCACGGCCGAGGCGACGTCGAGGGCGGCGGTCGGGCAGTCGGTGACGGGGCCCTGCGGACCGACGACGACGCGCATCCGGTGCTCGACGGTGACGGCCAGGAGACCGAGGTCGGCGAGAAGGCAGCCGTAGCCGCGGAAGACCGGCCAGTCGCGGGGACCCTGGTGCGGGCCGGGTGGCAGCGGTCCACCGTGGACGAGGACCACGGCGGGGTGCGGACCGCCGCCCTCCGGCACGTACCAGTCGAGATTCGCCTCCCGCTCGGGCTGGCGTGCCGTCGGCGTCAGCACGAAGGGGCGAAGGAAGCTCGGCGTCTCGTCCATGATCGCAGTCTGGCACGGCTCGGCCACTCTGTGGTGCCCCTGCCGAGCGTCGCACCGTCGACCGCCCGCTGGCGCCCATGCGCCGGGGCGGTCCCCGCGAGGCGTACGGCGGCCGTTGCCGTCCGGCTCAGGCCCCGGTGCCGGGCGGCGGCAGCGGCAGCTCGACGGCGTCCACCGTCGCGACCCGCACGGCCGAATGCGCCGGCGGCAGCTTGTCGGCTCGCGGCGAACGACTGTGCACCCGGCCCCGGCCGGTCGGATCCGGCCGCCCGCTCACCTCGCAGGCCACCATCAGGATCGGCGCGGGCGGCGCGGTGAACCGGCCGGCGCCCCAGCGCACCCAGAGCGGGAGACGCCCCGCGTCGGCCTCGGCGAGCAGCTTCTCCCAGGTACGGCGGCGCGTACCGTGATCGACCTCGACGACGACCGGCGGCCCGTCCGGGCGGGCACAGGCCACGTCGAGCACCGACTGCTGAGCGGACATCGGCGGCGGCAGCGGCAACACGCTGGACGCCCGCCGGTAGACCCGCCAGCCCCGCTCCCCCGCCCAGTCGACCACCGCGTCGATCAGCCGGGCGGTGACCTGGTCCGTGGTCAGGTCGGTGAAGGTGACCGCGTCGAGCCGGTCGGCCAGCGACGCCGCCAGCCGCTCCCCGTCCTCGCCGACCACCACCGCCGCAGGGTAACCGGCGCGCCCGGGCGTGGCCGCAACCGGGGCGACCCCTCCGTCGCCTACCGGGTTCTGCCTGCGGCAGATCCGGCCACCGAGGCAGACCCGTGGGCAGCCCTTCCGGCGCGGGTGGTGCTACAAGGGAGCGATGGAGCTGACCAAGTACGGCCACGCCTGCGTCCGACTGGAGAAGGCGGGGCGTGCGCTCGTCATCGACCCCGGCGCGATGACGCCCGAGCCCGAGGCGTTGGCGGACGTGGAGGCGGTGCTCATCACCCACGAACACTTCGATCACTTCGAGCCCGACCGGCTGCACGCGGCCGTCGCGGTCGATCCCGCTCTGGCCGTCTACACCTGTCCGGGTGTCGCCCGGCACCTGACGGGCCTGGAGGATCGGGTCCACGTGGTCCGCGAGGGCGACGTGCTGCACGTGGCGGGCTTCCGGGTACGGGTGGTCGGGGAGAAACACCACCGCAGCCACCCCGACGTCCCGCCCGTGGACAACGTCGGCTTCCTGATCGACGAGGAGGTCTTCCATCCCGGTGACGCGCTGACCGTCGTGGAGGTGCCCACGCTGCTCGTGCCCGGCCAGGCGCCGTGGATGACCGTCCCCGACCTGATCGAGCACCTACGCCGGACGGCACCCCGGCGCGCCTACGCCATCCACGACGGCCTCCTCAACGACTGGGGCCTGCGGGTGCTCGACGGCGTACTGCGGAGCGAGGCCGACCGCCTGGGCGCCGACATCCGCCGCCTGCGACCCGGGGAGCGTGTCCACCTCGTCGGTTGACCGTACGCTCGTCGGCCGAGCCGGGTCGTCCGTCCTCATGCGGTGGCGAAGCGGACGACCTGGGCGACCTCCCGCATCCGCAGCCCTTCGTAGAGCCGGCGTGGCACCGGGTATCCGCCGTCGCCGCGCGGGCCGACCACCGCCTGGGTGGCGCCGAGGTCTCGTGCCGCCCGCAGGATCTCGGCGCACACGGCGCGCCCCAGTCCACGCCCGGCGTGGTGCGGCCCGGTCCCGACCGGCTCGAACAAGACCGACCCCGACTCCGCGTCGAGCCATCCCAGACCGAAGGCGGCCAGCGATCCGTCAGCTGCCACGGCGACCATGTCCAGCTCCCCGCGGTAGACCGGAGTGGCCGTCACCGCCAGGTGTCTGTCGATCGAGTAGCTCGAGCTGCCCTCATCGCCGGTCACCGGAAGGCCGAGCATGCGCCTGATGCGTGCCGGGTCCCAGCAGCGACGGTGCACCTCGACCCGAGCCGCCAGCTCGTCGGGACGGACGGCGCGAATCGAGTAGCCGTCGGGGACGGTGTGCGCCTCGAGGTCGGACAGGTCCGCGAGACTGCGCCACAGCTGCGCGAACCACGGCCCACCGGACTCGACGAAACCCCGCGCCGACAGCGCGTCGATGAGCTCGGTCTGCTGTAGGGGCACCTCCAGGCTGACGCGGGGAGCGACCTGTCGTAGCTCGTCGAGCGCGTTCACCAGTTGGCGGGGGGTCATGGTCCGCGGCGACAGGTGGAGCGACGCGTTCGCCGGCTCCTCGGCCGACGCCGGTAGCCAGATGTCGGCGAAACCCAGCAGGGGGCGGCACCAGGCGAGGGTGCGGTCAGGGGCCGCGCTGCCGTCCCCGTGGGCGTGGGACCAGGCGACGTTGCCGACGTGCAGCCGCTGCTGCGGGGTCCAGGTTCGCCGGACGCAGGCCAGGCGCGCGGCGAGATCGGCAGTGTCCACCGGCAAAGTCCGCCAGAGACGCCCCGTCCGGTCAACACGATTACTGCCGGCCACCCCGTCGCGGTCCGTCCGGGCCGGGCGCCGCGGGCGAGCCTGGAAACCCCTCCTACCGCGCCGCGACGGCTACCGGTGCGCTGAGGCGGCCCTCGTTGCCGCTGCGGTCCAGGCCGGAGACGCAGTAGGACAGTGGACGGTCGGCCGGGGCGGTGCGGTCGACCCAGCCGGTGCCCCGGGCGGTGCCGACGAGCCGGGCCGTGTCGCCGTCGACGCGGTAGACGGCGAAGCTCGCGGCGCCGTCCCCACGCCAGGTCAGCGTCACCCCGCCGACACCGGCACGCCGCGCGCCGGTGACCGTGGGGGCGGCCGGCGGCGTCGCCGGCAGCTGTGCCATCGCGGGCACCAGCGCCGGCCCGGCGTAGTGGGCCGCGCGGTACCGGCTGACCGCTCCGAGCTTGTCGGCGCGCACCTGCCTGGCGCTGAAGTGCACGCTTCCGCTCGCGCCGTGCCGGCGGTTGAGGGCGAGCTGGCGGTCCAGTTCGGCCGGGTCGCGCCAGGCGCCGCGCTCGCCCACCCGGTAGTCGGCCTGGCCGATGTAGAGCTGCACCCGGGTGCCCCGCACCGTGGCCGCCCACCACGGCAGCAGCTTGGCGTAGTCGGCCTTGTCGAAACCGATGTGCCAGTACAGCTGCGGCACGACGTAGTCCAGCCACTGCCGCCGTACCCAGAGTCGGGTGTCGGCGTAGATGTCGTCGTAGCTCTGCAACCCCGCGGTCGCCGAGCCGGCCGGGTCGGTGCGCTCGTTGCGCCAGATGCCGAACGGGCTGATACCGAACTTGACCCAGGGCTTGATCGCCTTGATCCGCTCGCTCATCTCGCGGACCAGCGTGTTCACGTTGTCCCGGCGCCAGGCGTGCTTGTCGGCGAACCCCCGGCCGTAACGGGCGAACGTCGCGTCGTCCGGGAAGTCCTGCCCGGCCTCCGGGTACGGGTAGAAGAAGTCGTCGAAGTGCACCCCGTCGACGTCGTACCGCTGGACCGCCTCCAGCATCGAGTCCTCGACGAACGTGCGCGCCTCGGGGATGCCGGGGTTGAAGTAGAGGCGGCTGCCGGGCCGGTCGGCGCTGGGGTAGGTCACCACCCAGTCGCGGTGCCGCCGCAGCGGGTGCGTCGGCGCGAGCCGGTCCAGCCTCGGGCCGGGCCCGCCCACCGTGGCCGGCTGCCCGCCCCGGTACGGGTTGAACCAGGCGTGGAACTCCAGGTTGCGGGCGTGCGCCTCGGCGACCATGAACTCCATCGGGTCCCAGCCCGGGTCGCGGCCGTCGCGGCGCCCGGTCAGCCACTCCGACCACGGCGCGTACGCCGACGGCCAGAGTGCGTCCCCGCTCGGCCGCACGTGCACGAAGACCGCGTTGTGGTGGTGCCGCACCGCCAGGTCCAGCCAGCCCCGGAACTCGGCCCGCGCCGCCTCGGGCGACAGCCCCCGCCGGCTCGGCCAGTCGATGTTGTTGACCGTCGTGATCCACATGCCCCGCAGCTCGCGGGGCGCCTCGGCCGGTCGACCGGCGCAGGCGGGGGTGCGATCCGCCGGGGCGGCCCCGAAGGCGGTCACGGCGCCCCGCTCCGACAGGCCGGGTCCACCGGCGACCCGTTCTCGCAGCGACCAGGCGCCGAGGGCGACCGCCACGGCGAGCGCGGCGACCACCGCGACGAATGCCTGGGTACGACGGCGGCGGGCGGGCGAGTCGGCGGCGCGCATCGCTTCAGTCTGCACAGTCGAACCTCCGGGCGCACCAGGCCGACCGCTACTTAACGGTCGGATAAGGCTGGCCGCCGACCCGGAGGACTGCGACGCGTCCGGCAGCGGGAGCGCTCCCCGGAGAGCGGCCACCAGAGCGGATCTGCCGTGACCGACCCGGTGATCTTCAGGCGTCACGGGACGCGGGACACCTGTGGCTACTGTCGGTCGGTTTCGTCAGCGGTGCTGCGGTCGGTGTTCCGGGAGACGAACGGGGTGCGCATGCGGGTCATCGCGTCCGCGCTCACGTCCACCGCCTGCCCGTGTTCGCGGTCGGTGTCCCGGTCGCTCCCTGAAGCGAAGGGATTCAGGACGGGCGGCGTCATATCTGCCAAAACGGACTCCAAGATGTCACAGGGCAGCGCACAACAGATCAGCTGGCAGCTGCAAGCCGGGAAGAAGGCGGGTGGTTGGGGCGCGTCATCGGCCGCCACATACCCGCCTTCGACAGCCTACCGCTTTCACGCCCTTTGCAGACGGTGAGGTGCGACCGGGGCAATCGCCCATCGCGCCGAACCGGGACCGGCGGTCATGACCTGCGCCGAGCCGACCGCAGAGATCGAGCTGACCGCAGCGATGGGGACGCGGCAGGTTCGCGGAGACCGTCTACGCTGAGCCGGCGCAGGTGTTGCCGTGTCTGGGCGTCGGGGTCAGCCGGCGTCCACCGCCGACCGCCCCGGAGCCGAGGTACTTGGCGCCCGCGTAGAAGTCGACCGTGCCGGACGGTGCGCGGTTGCTGATGGTCACCGGGTCCACCTCGGCGGTCGCGGTGACGTGGGTGCGGTGCGGGTTGCCAGCCGAGGTGGTGTCGACCTCCAGGCTGGTGGTGGTACGGAACGCCACGGCGCGGAGATAGTCGTCGAGCATCTGCCGCCAGACATCCCAGACATGGACACCGTTGATGTTGTGCTCGGTGACGTCGACGCCGGCCGGACGCCAGTTCTCGGTTCGAGCGAGCGAGTTCGGGGCGATGCCGATCAGCCAGTCCTGGAGTCCGGTGCCGACGTGGATGCCACCGGTCACGGTCTTCATCCGGTTGATCTGCTCCTGCGTCGGCGTCACCGCACCGCCGGCCGCGCCCCAGACGACGTGGTAGCCGACCAGGTCGGTGTTGTCGTAGAGGAGCGTGATAGCGCAGGCGCCCTCGGCGGACAGCCCTCCGCGCGTGCCTCAACGAGATGTTCACCGCGCTGACCGGCGTGATCGCCGAGGTGCTCGCCGGACGGACCGAGCATGGCCTGATGCCGAAATGTTCCCAGCCGGTGGCGACCTGCACGACCGGGTCGCGAACTGCGTTGCGGCCAGCGACGCCCGAGGCGCCGAGGCCGCGATGCGTGAGCTACTCGGTGATGCCCGACATGCGTCCGGGAGCGGATCGAACAGGTGACACCGACGGTGTGGGACGAGCCCACGGCGCACCAGCGCCGTTGCACCACCACTTGGCTCTGCCCGCATAATGCCATGATGACTGGCGAACGCGTCATGTTGGACGGCTCGCGGCCTATCCGGGAACGCGTCCAGCACCTCCACGACGCCTGGGCCCGGGACGGACGAGGTCGCGCCTTCCTGGTCACCGGCACGGCGTTCTTCGCGGTCTACTGCTGGAGCTTGAACTACAAGATCGGCGACTCGACGGCTCCGGCCCACGATGCCGAACTGGCCGAGTTCGTCGCCGCCTCGTACGAACTCAATGGCGGGTCCGTCGGCTGGAACGCCATGCTCAACAGCCGCGAGATCTGTTCCACCTGCCATGACCGGTACCGACTGGAGAACCTCGGGATCTGCACCGGCTGCATGCGATACACCTGCTACGGCTGCGGCGAGCATGAATGCTGCGCCGGCGAGTTGCTTTGATCGCGAGGCTGCCGGTCGAGCGACGCACTCTCACCGGCTGTTCGTCAACTGGCGCTACGACCGCAGGCCGGCCAGATGAGGGCAACGAGACAGCCCTGCCGACACCACGTTGGCTGGCAGCAACACCGCCGCCGATCCACTCCCCCACCTTCGCCCAGGAGCCGTTGCGACCCTCGCCCGATCCCGAGACCGGGCGCAGCCGGTGGTCAACGCCGGCCTGTTGCGATGGCGGGCCGTCGGTGTTGTGCTCGGCGCAACCCGAGCTTGGCACGAACTTCAGTACCAGTAGTAGCTCCAGTTTCCCTGGCAGTCGGACTCGAATGATTCCCGGCTCTCGAGAGCAATATCTACCGGGATGATGCTGGTCGACCCGAACTCGTCCTCTTCGGCGATGAGAGCGCGAAGTTGTCGTTCCCACTCATGCCATCGCGGTGTCTGCTGCAGTTGCGCGATCTGAGCCGCCGTGTGGACGAACACGGAGACGCGGTGAAGATCCGCGTTCACCGCGACGGTCCAGACGCTGTCTCCCCAGTCGTCGCGGGACTGGTCCCACCGCTCCTGCGGTATCGCTGCCATGACGCGTGCCGTGGCCTCCTCATCGAAGTACCCCAGCCCGCCCATGACCGGACCAGTGACGAACTCGACGCCGGCAAGTGCTGCGATGCGCCGGGCCCGCGAACTTGGAAGTTTCCCGATCCGCAACGCCCGTGCCGTGAACTGCCGCCACCGCCACGGACCGAAGTCGGCGACGATCTGATCGAGGACCGCGTCCGCCGGCAGGCGGCGATCATGGTCGGGTGCCGCGCCGCGTACCCAGGCGGTGATGGTCGGAACCTCCACGCCCGGGACTCCGTGGCCGGCCACAAAGTTCATGGACCCGCAGGTAAGGGCAATGAGGGGCTGACCGAGCCGAGCCTCAAGCGCCTCAAGTGCCGGGCGAAGTTCCGCGTCAACGGTCGCCCGCCCTCGAAGGACATCGGCGACTTCCTCGAACTCGTCGTCTTCCTCCGCGCTCACACCAGCATCCTGCCGCACCGGCAGAGCGGGCCCAGCGCAAGCTCCGGCGCCCCCGCCAGGCCCACGACAGAAGGCGGTGACGGGATCGGGTGCCGACGAGAGCGAGTGCACCGCAAGACCCTTTGAAGACACCGCCTAAGCCCCAACCCGATCCGTTCCAGGCTGCTTCGCCCGGTGCATACACTCGGCGGATGAGCTCACCTGGATACCCCGCCCCGGCCCGACCGCCGGTGGTCCGCCCGCTCTGGTCGCTTGCCGGTCCGGCGTTTGGTGCAATGGTCGCCGCCGGACTGCTCACCGCGCCGATCGGCCCGCTGGGTGGCGCGATCGGGCGTGATCTTGGGCTTTCCACCGCAGCCATGGCAGCGACTGTGGTTGCACCGGGCGTGGTGGCGACGGCGGCCTTGGTCGTGCCCGGATATCTGCTCGGGCGGCGGTGGCCCACTGCAGCCGGGGTGCCGGCGCTTGTGCTCCTGGTCGTTGGGTGCATGGTGAGTGCGCTCGCGTCGGGGGCGGCGCTGATGACGGTTGGGCGGGTGATTGTCGGGCTGGGTGCCGGAACCGTAGTTGGTGTCGCCCTCGCCCTGTCCGGTCAGCTGGGCCGTTGGCGTTCCCGGGCGCGACTGGTGCTCGGCGTCGCGCTCGGTGCTGCACTCCTGTTCGGACCTGTCGCGAGCGGCGTGGTGGCGCAAGCGCTGAGTTGGCGGCCGGTGTTCCTGTTCGACGTGCTGGTGGTCGTGCTCGCGTTGGCCGGCACCATAGCGGGCGGCATCGCAATGCGGGTCGTGCGTCTGTCCCGGCCGAGCCCGCCGGCCGCGCCTGCCCGGGCGACGCGGCTTCCCGACGAGACCCGGTTCGGCGGCCAGCACGCTGACAATCCGTCAACTTGACCTGAACAACTTAGAGGCGTCTGAATTGCGAATTTCGTGAGTGATGCTGCCTTCAATCGTCTCGCCCGGCTGGGATGGTTTCGTCGGTGACGCGTTTGGTGAAGTTGTCGATCATGGCGATGCGGCTCATGCTGGCGGAGTTGTCGGGTAGGGCTTCGTAGTCGCGGGCCAGGCGTCGGTGGTGCATGATCCAGCCGATGTGCATTCGACGACCCCGGCTCATTTGGGCGTCGGATGCGCTGCGGGGCCACCCACGACCTCAGCGCCGCCCGCGTTCACTGCATCATCGACGCGCTGAGCAGCGCCGACGTGATGACCTTCGTCGACAAGGGCTACCAGGGAGCCGGCGGGAGCCCGCAGGTCCACCTGACGGTCGCCCCGATGTACCCGCGCAAGATGCAGCAGCTCGCCGTTCACTTCGCTGGTCCGTCTGCCGGAGCTGAGGCATGCCTGATGGCTGGGGTTCGACACTATTGCTCACCGCATCGAGCACACCCACACCTGCGGTTCTCAGGTTGGCCGCGGGGCGCAGTTCGATCGACCTGCACCCCGCCACCCCGGCCAGGCGGTGCCGCGCAGCCACGCATGGAACCCGTCGGCATTGCCGGCCGGCGGCCGGCTCAGAGCCCCGTCAGCGGAGAAAGAGGGTTCCTTGCCATCCTGGGCCGTGTGCTGCCGTCGTCGGGAACATCAATCCGCTAGCGAAGCGGCCTGCATTGATGTTCGTGATGAGCCTGCCCTCACCGTTGATCGAGACCAGGTCGGCGCGACCGTCCCCGCTCAGGTCGGTCGGGTTGGGCAGCATGTTGGCGTTCCAACCCTGACCCACAGAAACTCGGGGTCCCAGGCTGGCACGTCCGTTCGTCATGCCCTGATTGCGGAAGGCGGCAAGCGTCCCGTCCACCAGTACACCGAGCACATCCGCAGGTCCGTCGCCGTCGAGGTCGACGACGTGCACGGCCAGGTAACCGGCCCAGCCCTCACCGATCCGTTGACCGGTGGCGAACATTCCGCCGGTGAAGCTACCGGTGTTCAGGTGGTGCCACAGCGATCCATCGGACTTGATGGACACCAGGTCGGCTCTTCCATCACCCGTGAGATCACCGACGATGGGACGCTCGGCGGTGCTCCACCCCTGGCCGACCTGGACGGCCAGACCCCAGGTGACAGCACCGTTGTTCATGCCGGTGTTACGGAACGCCTTGAGCGTGCCGTCCGGGAACACTCCCAGCAGGTCAGCGCGCCCGTCGTCATCGAGGTCAGTCAGGTGCACCGCCAGCATCCCCTGCCAGCCGCTGCCGACCTGGACACCTGCCGCGAACATGCCACCCGTGAAGGACCCGGTGTTTCTGAACTGCACGAGGGCCCCGGTGCTGGTCACTGTCAGCAGGTCCGCGAGCCGGTCACCGTCGAGATCACCGACGATAGGCAGCTGCGTGGCCGACCAACCCTGCCCGACCGTCTGGGTAGCGCCCAGCTCCGGCCAGTTCATTGTGGTACGCAGGTTCTCGTACGCGTTCAGCGTGCCGTTTGCCCTGACTGCCAGCACATCGGAGCGCCCGTCTCCGCTCAGATCCACGCTGTCGACGCCCCGGCGCAGCGCAAAGGTCACCAGCGGGTGGAGCACGCCGTGCGCCACCGACTCGGGATGGGCGGCGATGGCGGGAAGGAGGTTACGAATCTCCTGGCGAAGGTTGTTCGCCACGGTGGTCTGTCCGGCGCGCTCGGCGGTCAGGAGATCCACGGCGCGAGTCGCCACTTCCACGAGGCGCACCGTCTGCTGCAACCATGGTCCCGCCTCGGTCGTCAGGCTGGTGTTCATGGTCTGCAGGGCCGTACTGGCCGTCTTGAGGCCAGAGAGCCTCTGTTTGAGTGCGGCGGCGGCGTTGTCCACCCCGCTTCCGGTACGGAGGGCGTTGCGGAAGTTCCTGATGGCATCGGCCAGCGCCACCGAGTCGGTGTGGTCGATGACGGACGAACGGTTGATCTCGGCGAAGGTTCGCAGCTGGCTGGCCATCGATCCACCCAGGGTGTTGATGGCGCGGGACCAGGAGTCCTCTGGCCGGTAGTGGCCCGGATTCCAGGCGAAGTCGGCGGCAGTGAGCAGGGGCAGCTGGGAGGGGCCCTGCTGGGTCATCTCGTTGAACAGGATTCCCGGAGCAGCGGAAAGCGCAGCCTCGCGCCCGACCAGCGGGCCCATCTGGAGTCGGTCCCAGACCTGGTCGTTGACCGGGAAGTTGTCCCAGATGGCGAGGCGGTGCCTGGGGAACGCCAACTGTGCGTCGTCGAGGTTCTTCCGGGTGATACTCGGCGACAGCACCTCGGGACCGGTCCAGTACACGCCCACGGCGGTGTCGAGCCGAGTGTCGAACTCGGTCCGGTAGCTGCTCACCGCCATCCCGGCGTACTCGCTGCTGACCGTGTACAGCTGGCCCATGTCGGCGTGGGCTCGGACGAACTTCGTCTGGACGAAATTCGTGACGTCGGCCTGCGCCCGGGCCCACGCCGTTTCCCCGGTTCCGTACGTCTGGCCGTCGCTGACGCAGGAGAACGGCCGCGTCGGGAAGACGTCGTCCCAGGCGATGACGAAGTGCCTGACCCCGATCTGGTACATCTGGTCGAGCCGGGAGAGGAGGGTGTTGCGCTCCGTGGCGGAGGAGTGGCAGATGCCGCTAGCCTGGTCCAGCGGCATCTCGGGTGAGATCCGGTAGACGAACGCGACATGCAGGCTGTTGGCCTTGGTGACGACTTCTCGCAGGTCGCCAAGTTCCGCGTTCGTGTACGGGGTGCGCCAGTTGTTGCTTCCGCTACCGCCCGTGCGCGGGTCAGCCGCGGGCCCGTAGAAGAAGCGGTTCATCTTGTTCCGAGCGAGGACCTCCACCTGTTCCAGCCGGTCAGCCTTCGTCCACCGGGCCACCCCTGCGGGTGGGGGGTTGGCCGAGTCCATCCCACCGCGGAATGTGAAGGCTGGCCAGTCCTTGATCGTGACCCGCGCGATCTCCGCGCCAGAAGAGTCCGACGTCAGGAGCTGTTTCAGGGTCTGTGCGGCGTAGAAGGTGCCCACCTTCTGGCCGCCGGAGAGCACGACTCGCTGCCTGCCGGCAGAGTCCGTACCGGTGGCCAGCAGATAGCCCTGATCCGGCAAGGTGCTCGGCGCTGTGACACCGATTGCATTCAGGGCCGCCGCGCTGGCGGGCGTCTCCTGCTCTCCCCCGACGTAGACGGTTGTTCCGGCGCCCGGATCGGTGCCGGTGATGGTGACGCTCGTGTTGTGCGCGGTGAAAGCAGCCACCACGGCGTCAACGGCCGACTGGTCCGCAGCCGTGCCACGAACAACTGTCAAAGCGGCCGGCAGGTCAAGTGCGGTTCCGGTAACGGACAATTCCCGTGGCTTGGGACTGAGAGATGGGGTGGCTGCAGCGCCACTGGCCGTGGGCGGTGAGCCGATCAGCGTGACCGCAACGAGGAGCGAGGCGAACGCGTAGGCGGCCACTGGGTTTGAAAAGCGCCAGCGTCCCTGACGGTAACTGCTTCGCATGGGCGTACTCCTGGGCACTTGAGAATCATGACTGGAGCCGATGGCACCTAGCGACTCAAGGAGATACTGGGCTAGACCAGATGGTCTCGTCAATGGATGCGGTCAGCCAAGCAGTCATGATCTTGAATCAGCCTGGATCCGCGGGGTCCGCTGGGTGGCGGACCCCCGCACGCAGCGGGCGCCCCGGGGCCCTGCGGGTGCCGAAAACCTCGTCCGCGCTGGTCAGACGGCGTCTTGCGTATTCGTGTAGGAGTCCACCGAGTCGAAGCGTGTCCCTGGCGGCGGGGCCCAAGCCGGTCGCGGCGACCAGGTACAACACCGCCACGGTCCAGAGCAGGAAGGCGGCGCCGGTCGTCCATACCGCCGCGAGAAGCGCGCCGACCGTCGTCCCAACGATCTGTCCACGGCGATCATGATGTCTCATCGATGCACGAAGCCACCGGGCCGAGAGGCAGCGGCACGCTCATCGCCCCCACACCGCACGTGCTGTTCGCGGGGACGTGCCGTCCACCACCGCCCGGGCCCAGTGGACCTCGGGTCGCCGGGGCGGGTCGTACGCGATGATGTCGCCGCCGCCCTGGCCGACGCGGTCCGCTTCCTCGCAAGCGACGCCGGCAGATGCATCACGGGCCAAACCATCGACGCCACCGGCGGAACCCATCTGTGAGCCTCGGCGAAGCGGCTGACGATCTCCGCGAGCCGACGGCACGCGAAGGTGGGTCGGCACTGGGCCGACCGCCGACATCGCGGTCCTCCCCCGACCGGGCTACCGGGCGTCAGGTGTTGACCGGACGCGGGCGACCAGGCGCACGTGGGTGACCAGCCAGTCCAACGGCTCGCCGGCCGGGGTGCTGAGGGCGGCCACCGGGGCGAGACGGTTGGTGACGATCCAGTCGTTGCGGGACGTTCCGCTCGCGGGGGGCGATCTCGAAGCCGACGTCGGTGGGCAACGACTTCCAGCCGGCGTACTCCATGCCGCAAGATCGCGACCTGAATCACCGACTTCTACAACCGGCGCCGCCGGCACTCCGTCTGCGACCGGCGATCACCCATCGACTGAGAACGGTCAGAGACCCGCGCACCGGAGGCCTGGGCCGCATAACAACGCACTCCACGATTCCAGGGGATTGACACCCGTGGGCGAGGCCAGGGAAAGTATTTGCTTAGGCACTGATCACCGCTGTGAGCCCATGCAGTTAGCGAAGCTTGAGTAGGAGGTGCACACAGCTGCCAATTGCGGAATCGCGAACCGATCAGGTGTCGGTAGTTTGCGACTGTTCATGAACAGGACAGGCAATGCGCGCTCCTGGTCGACCCCGGCAAGGGTCCAGGAGGGCGCAGTTCCTGTTACGCCAACACCTAGAGGATGACAAGGAGCAGGTGGTCAGAGTTGTGCGCAGAACAACGAGCAATTCGGAACTGATTTTTGGCTCTAACAGCATCACGTCTCGCCAGGTTATCGAAATGCTCTCGTCGCCGGACATGGCAAGCAGGTGTCGCAAGCTTGGAATCTTCCGATCATATCCGGTCATTGGCGATGAATACTGCGTCATGGCAAGGGAGTTTGTCGCCGCGCATGGCGAGTTGATGACGCGACTCCTCTCTGGCGAAGCCGTCGAGGAGGAGGTGATCCACGTACTCATTCGAAACTATCTCAACTATCCGTCACAAGTGTCGGCCAAGACCTTTTTTGAGATAACGGCCGCCCGCGACCGCGCCCTCAACGCCACTATGATGCGACACCTCTCAGCTCTGCCCCCTCGAGATTCGATCAATATTCTCGGCTATGGAGCTGACTCGTGTGCGGATGAACGCCGGATCGCCGAGAGACTCATCAGGCGGGGGATCTGCAAAGAGGCCACCATTTTTCGCTACAATCCTTTCAGCAGCCTCCAGCATCCCGACATCAATGATCTGCAATCAACCGAGTTGGAAGGGATGGGCGGCACGAAATTCGATGTAATTCTAGCCTTCTGGACACTGCACCACGTCTTTCCTGAATATCGGTGGTCCGAGATAGGCGCTTTCCTGAGACGTGTCGCCCCCGAAGGAACTGTGGTGATACTGGAGGAAGGGGATCTTCAGTCGCCCCCCTCCGCGTCGCCAGCCGAGCGCGCATATCACTTCATGGTCCTTTGCCAAGACATCATCGTCAATCGCGCCCTTCGGCCAGAATGGCTCGGCACTCCAGAGAACTTCTATGCGAAATATTTGAGCAGCCAAGACATGCAGTTGATGGAGGCCTATTTTGCTCGCCCCTTCCAGCGCCATGACCCTTCCATCAACCGTGGAGGCGTCATTGACGAGACGATACTATTCTACGACTGCCCGTAGCCGCGATGGACGTCGATGCCAAGGGCGATAGTACTGTTCTGATGACGCACCTCGGTAGAACGGCTGCCGAGCAGGCGCAGCTTGGCGCTGCGCCACTTCCACCCGTAGGATCTGCGCCCTGCTCGGCGTGCCAATCGCTAACCTGGACCTGTTCGCAGCCACCACTCAGACGCTGGATTCACCACGGCCGAAAATGAGGACATGATGGTGTCCGCTCTGCTGTCGTGCCTCGACCAGTTCATGTGGTACACCAACGTCACTTGATCTTTCGGCTGGCTTGGTGACTGAGTCTGCGCTGGTAGTGGGACCGTCGGACTCGGGCTTGGGATGTTCGATCGTGGGCCGATACCGGGCCCGGACGCGGGTGGTGGACGGTCGGCACCGGCGGCGGGTGCGGCAGGCCCAGCACGAGGCCGGTCAGATGCAGGCCGCGCTCCGCAGGGCCGGTGCGCTCGTTCCGCTGGCCACCGGCGAGGATCTCCGAAGGTGCGCCTCTGCTCGTCGCTTCGCGCTTGCTAGGTTCCGCACATGATCGACACTGCTGCGGCGGTCGAGTGGGTGATCGCGCACGGCGACGAGCCCGACAGGCACCGACTGGCGACGGTGCTGACAGGGGTGTGGCCGGCGCCGCTGGATGTGGCGGACGCCCTGTTCGCCGACCAGTCTCCCGAGGGTGGTTTCCCGGCGCCCTGGTCACCCGGCGCCCCCTCGGTGGCGGCGACGTGCGAACGGCTTGACCGGATCATCGAGTTGGACCTGCGGTACAGCTCACGGGTGGATCGTTGCGCCGACTGGCTCGCCGCGCTGGTCGCGCCGGACGGCGCGGTGCGCTCCGCCGTGGACACCGGGCACCTGCCGTCGCGGGACCCGCTCTACCTGACCGCCAAGGTCGGCTGGTGCCTGGCGGTCCTGGACCGGCCCGAGGCGGCCGGGCCGGCCGCCCGGGCGGTGCGCGACGCCGTCGAGGCCTCAGGGGTCTGGCCGTCGTGCCTCACCACCACCTGGCTCGCCGCCGCCCTGCTGTTGGCGGCGGGGCTGCGCGAGGAGGCAGACCGAGGGCTGGACATCCTGGCGCGACGGCTGCTCGACGCCCCGCCGGCCGACATCGCCCGCGCCGGATGCGCGCTACGGGCGACGTTGCTGCCTCCGGAGCATCCAGTGTTCCGCGTCGTGGTCCGGCGGCTCACCGCCACCCAGCGCCCGGACGGCTCGTGGCCGGTCGACGGCGCCCTTACCGAGCAGGTCGCAGTCGCCATCACCGCGATAGGCGCCGTCGCCGGCCTGGTCTGAAACGCCTCCACCGCAAGGATGAAAGACCGGGTCAGGAGCAGGGGAGGTCGGCGCAGCCACCCGTGAATCAGCCGCACGGTCGTGGGCGCCCCGAGGTCGCGGCGAGGCGGGGTCCCCGATCACACGGGGACCACGCAAGCACCGCACGGTGGCCGCGGGGTCAGCGCTGGCGGCGGTTCCAGGGGCCGGTGACGGCGTACGTGATGCCCGGGTTGTAGACGTTGAAGAACATGGTCCGGCCGTCGGCGGAGAACGTCGCGCCGGCCAACTCGCCGAACTCCGGGTCACCGGCGGTGCCGACGTCGACCCGGTTACGTGCGAAGACGAACACCTCCCCGGCGGCAGTCGTACCAAGGATGTGCTGGTCCCCGATCCCGTCCTCGCACATCATGAGGCCCCCGTACGGCGACATACAGATGTTGTCCGGGGCGTCGAACTCCGGGTTCTCCGGTGCCGGGGTGGAGCGGGTGAAGATGGTCTCCAGGCGCAACGTGTTGGCTCGCGGGTCGTACCGCCAGACCTGACCGTCGTGGTCGCGGGCCGAGCCCTGCGCGCGCCGGGCGAACGACGAGACGAAGTAGGCGCAGCCGTCGTCCTCCCCCCACCAGGCGCCCTCGATCTTGTACCCACCGGTGATCGGCTTGCCGTAGTCCTGGGCACGGACCGACTCCGTCGTCGCCAGCGGGTCAGGCACGTCAAGCCACTCGACGCCGGAGAAGGACGTGCCCGCCGTCGTCACCACCGACAGGTCCGGCAGATCCGGGACGTGCAGGGCCTGCAGCACGCCGCCTGCCCGCAGGCTCCCGTGACCGCCGAGCGGCCGGTTCGGCAGGAAACGGTAGAAGCTGCCCAGCGGCGCCACGAACGCGTCCTCGGTCTCGTAGACGATGCCGGTCTGCGGGTCGACCGCGACCGCCTCGTGCTGGAACCGACCCATCGCGGTCAGCGGTGTCGGATCGATGTTGCGAGCATCGTCGTACGGGTCAACCTCGAAGATGAACCCGTGGTCCTTCGCGTACCCGCGGGCACCCGCCTTGTCTTCGGTCTCCTCACAGGTCAGCCACGTGCGCCACGGCGTCCGGCCGCCGGAACAGTTGATGGCCGTGCCGCCAAGGCTGACGTGCTCGGAGACGGCACGGTTCGACGCGTCGACGGCGAGGGTGCTGGTCCCGCCCCCGGCGGCCGGGTCGTACGTGCGTTCCGGCGGAGCCACAACCGTGATCCTCGCGGTCGGGGAGCACTCATGGTTACGGACCAGGCGGGTGCCGCGCGCCTTGTCGGCGAAGGAACCCATACCGTCGAACCGGCTCGGCACGATGCCACCGTCGGGCCGGACGGTGCCTTCGCGCGACAGCACAGTGTAGCGAAAGCCCACCGGCAGGTCGAGCATGCCGGCCGGGTCAGGCACGAGCGGACCGTACCCGGCCTCCGGGCCGGACACCCCCAGCGCGGGTGCCGCGGTGAACAGGGCGTCGGCCGAACCGGCCACGGCCACGGCGAGACCGACTCCGGCCGAGCGGGACAGGAACTGGCGGCGAGACAAAGACACGGACAAGCCTCCTAGACGTCACGGACCGTCGCGTCCGGCCGACATCGACCCGAATCGCTCGATCCACTACGTCACATCCCGACCCACCCGTCAAGTAGATGACGGTTAGACAGTGGGACCGGGCAGGATGACATCGGCAGTCACCCGAGGCAGTGGCATCGACAGTGGACTCGATCGAGCGCGGCGTGCTGCTCGCGCCGGAGATGCGCACCCGGATGTTCCGGTCGCAGGCCACTGGCGACGGTGACGCTCGCTCGGCCGTCCCCCGGGCTCCACGCCGCGCCCGGTGAGCACGTACAATTGCGAACCTCCGTCGTCGACTACCGTCGTCAACGATGACGCTTGAGCAACCACCACTTCTGGCCAACAAATGGCCACGCTTGGCGGCGGAGCTTGCGACCGCGCTTCACGAGGCGGACGAGAGCGACCTGGTCGACCAGGTCGACAGTCTCCGAGTGCTCCAGGAGCATGTTCGTCGAGGTCCTCGACCGTCCGCCGGTCAACTGACTGGGAGAACTCGGTCCGGTCCGCCCGCCACAGCAGCACCGCGGCGACGGGTTCCCTCCACTTCGGGCCGTACCCATCCTGCGCCAGCACCGCAGCAATGCGGGTCAACGGCCCGATGCTTCGTTGACGCCGTACCGCACCATGACGTGCAAGTCCTCGGCGAGTAGATCCCTTGCGAGGCCACGATCCACGAATGCTGCCAACGATCGGCCGATCTCGTCTCCCGCCACATCAGATAGGTCCTCATCGTGTGCGGCACGCCGCAACGCGTCCAACGCGCGCGGGTCGTCCCAGTTATATCTACCCGGGAAAAACGGCCTACGGCAGCTTTCCTGCGGCCACCGTCACGGTCCCGGAGCAGCCCGGGCCGCCGGGGCTCCCCGCCGGACACGGCGGCACGGTGGCCCCCGCTCATGTGCCCTCTTCGGAGGACCCCGTGGTCCGCCCCGGTCAGGCAACGTCCCTACGTTGGGGCAGGACGATGGCCAGTAGCGCGGCGGCAAGCGCGTAGGCGATCAGCAGCCCGGCCCCGGCCGGCGGGGAGAGGAGCTGCGGTGCGGCCCCGGCCGCGCCCTGGGCCGCCTGGGTGAGCGCGGTGAAATTGGTCAGCGCGGCGGTGGCGCCGCCAGGCAGGAACGGGTAAGCCGTGTTCACCTCGGGAATGAAGAGCAGCAGGTTTTCCCCCATGTAGAGGTACGCGCCCAGGCCGGCCAACGCGATCACCTGGTTGCGGACCAGTGCGCCGATGCCCACGCCCAGTACCGTGTAGGCGGCCATCGCCACGACCAGGCGCAGCAGCAAACCGACGACGACATCGAGTGTTGCGCCGGCGGGGATGTCCCGGACAGCCATCCCGGCGTAGAGCGCGATGCCGGCCGTGGTCGTGGTGATCAGCCCATAGGCCACTCCGGCGACGAGGTAGACGAGGAGTTTCGCGGCCAGCACGCTCCAGCGTCGAGGTGCGAACAGGAACGCGGTCGATATGGTGCGGTGCCGGTACTCGGAGGTGACCGCCGTTGCGCCGAACAGCGCAGGGACGATCACTCCGAGCCCGGCGAGGCCGAGTACCGCCCGGATGCCGGCCTCAGTGTCCATCCCGGGCAGTGGCGGGTTGACGTTCTCCGGGCCGATTACGGTGAGCAGCCCGACCAGGCCGCCTCCGAAGACGACCGCGGCGACCACCGCCCAAATCCAGAGGCGGGTGGCGACCAGCCGACGGAACTCGGCTCGGACGAGGTGGCTCATCTGGTGGTCCTCTTTTCCCCGGTCAACTGCAGAAATGCCTGTTCCAGGTCGGTGCGGTACGGAGTCAGTCCGTACACCCGCAGGCCCGCGCCCGCCGCGGTGTCAGCCACCCGTTCGGCGTTGAGGCCATGGACTCGGAGGGTGCCCGGACCGGTGTTCTCGATCTGGGGCGGGCGACCGTCGGTCGTCCCGACGTCGCCCAATAGCACGGCGAGGAGGTCAGCGTCCGGAGACTGGACCACGACGGCGGGAACGGTTACCGCAGCGAGTTCGTCGAGGGTGCCTTCGGCCATCAGGCGCCCACTGTCGAGCACAACCACGCGATCCACCATCTGCTCCACCTCGCTGAGCACATGACTGGAGACCAGGACGGTGCGCCCCTCGTTGGCGAACTGGCGCAGGAACCGGCGTAGCCAGGCGATCCCCCCGGGATCGAGCCCGTTGGTCGGCTCGTCCAGGAGTAGCACGGGAGCATCGCCGAGCAGGGCCGTGGCGAGGGCGAGCCGCTGGCGCATACCCGTGGAGAACTCGCCGGTCCTCCGGCCCGCGAATCCGGACATGCCCAGGGCCTCGATGACCTCGTCCGCGCGCCGTACCGGCAGCCCGGCCATGTCGCAGTAGATCCGCAGGTGGTCCCGGGCGCTGATTCCTGGGTGACAGCTCGATGCGTCCAGAGCCGCGCCGACGGTACGAGCCGGCTGCGGCAGATCGACGTAGTGTCGGCCACCGATGAGGGCGTCGCCAGAGGTGGGCCGGATCAATCCCAGGATCATCCGCAGGGTGGTCGACTTCCCGGCGCCGTTCGGTCCGAGGAAACCAGTCACCCGCCCAGGCTCCACGGTGAAGCTCAGGTCGGTGACGGCCGGGACGGCACCGAACCGCTTGGTGAGGTTGCGCACCTGCACCCTTACGCCGTCGGACGTCTTCGTGATGCCGGTGAGCGGCTCGTCGTGGTCATCGGGAATCAGTTTCCGGATCGCGGGCATGAGGCATCGCCATTCGTGGTGGGTCGGCAGGGGCCGGTGTGGCCACCGGCCGGGGAAGGACGGACGAACCGGTCAGGACTTCCGGGTGGCCTCTTCGATGAGCCGGACCGTCGCGCGGGGGTCGCTGACCTGGATGACGAGGCGGTTGTAGCGTTCGTCGGTCAGTTCGATGACGACGGCCTGGGCCGGGTCGCGAACGTCCCAGAACACCCGCTCGCCGTCGAGGTGGAAGGTGCCCGCGACGATGACCCCGGGAAGGTGCGCTCCCGGCGCTCGCAGCCCCTTCGACTCCTTGACGATTCCCGGGTCGGCGGTCGCGCCCCTGACGTTGACCAGCGGAATCGTGAGTCGGCTCTTCAATGCCCAGAGCTTGTCGAGGCCTTCGATCTCCACGACGAGGGCCTCGCCGTCGATGTGCACACGTGCCATGTCTCTCTCCTCAGATCTCGTGCCGGCTGAGCTGGTCGGCCACAGCGCCGCCGGCTTCGGTGGTGTGCGTTCCGGACGCGCCGGCCCTGGCTCGCAGGCGCAGACCCAGCACAGCGGCGGTCAGCTCGGTGGCCGGCGCCGCGACGCGAGCGGTCTCGTCAGCGCCCTGATACGTGGCGATCAGAACCCGGCCGAGGGCCTCGTCGAACTCCTGCAAGCAACCGGCGACAATTTCGGCGACCTCGGCGTCGATGGGCGCGCGTTCAACCGCGGCCCTCAGGAGCAGGTCGAAGCCGGGTTGCGCCGCGTCGGCGGCAAGTGCGCGATGCAGGGCCTCGGTGATGTCGTGGGCCGCCGAGACGGCCAGGACGAGTGGTCGCACCTGGTGCTCCACGTGCCAGCGCAGCGCCCTTGTGTAGAGCCCACGCTTGCTGCCGAAAGTCTTGTACAGGCTGTTGCGATGGACGCCGAGTTTGGCCACCAGGTCATCGACGGACGTGCCGTCGTAGCCCTGGTCGGCAAACACCTCCACAGCCGCCTGAACAGCCTGTTCCTCGTCGAACCCGCGTGGTCTTCCCATGTCAACCACGGTAGCGGGTTTAGGAACGACCAGTCAAGAACAGTCGTTCCTAAATTCCGTCGAGAGATGTCCGGTGACTAACCGCAAGCGGTAGGTGACCGTGGGCAACCCGCGCCCGCGTCCCGAACGATCGTCGCCCCAACGATGCGGCTACTCGAAGCAGCCCGGGTCTCCGGCCCCGTAGCGCAGGATCTCGGGCTCAGGTTGCGACAGGTCGACCACGGTGGTCGGTTCCTTTCCACAGTCGCCAGCGTCGATCACCGCGTCGAGGAGATGGTCCAGCCGTTCCTTGATCTCCCACCCCTGGGTCATCGGCTCGTCCTCGCCAGGCAGCATCAGGGTGCTCGACACCAACGGCTCGCCGAGCTCGGCCAGCAGCGCCTGGACGACCGTGTGCCTGGGGACCCGTACGCCCACGGTGCGCTTCCTGGGGTGCAGCAGCCGGCGCGGCACCTTGCGGGTCGCCGGCAGGATAAAGGTGTAGCTGCCCGGGGTGCACGCCTTCACCATCCGGAAAACCGAGTTGCTGACCTGCACGAACTGGCCGAGTTGGGCGAAGTCACGGCACACCAAAGTGAAGTGATGCCGTTCGTCCAGCCGACGGATCTCCCGGATCCGATCCAGACCGGACCGGTTGCCCGGCTGACAACCGAACGCGAAGCACGAGTCCGTCGGGTAGGCGATCAAGCCGCCGCTGCGGATCAGGTCGACGACCTGCCGGAGGACCCGGGGCTGCGGGTTGTCCGGGTGCACGTCGTAGTACCTCGCCATACGCCCGAGACTAGGTGTTGCCCGGACGACGCGCCTCCCCCAGTTCTGGTACGGCCACCTCGACGCGGTCGCCGTAGTTCGCACGGTCAGGGGGTCGACGACGGCGTCGTGGCGGTCAGCACGGTCGCCGCCGCGGCGAGGCCGAGGAGGCAGGTCAGGGCCGCGACGCCGGCCATCCGGCCCGCCCCCGGGGTGACGACCGTCGGACCCGGTGGCATCGACTTCCCGCGCGCCGTCGTGGCCGGTCGCCGCCCAGTAGGGCGGCGCGGTGGGACGCGCCTGGCGAGGGCGAGCGCGCCCACGCACAGCGCCGGTGCCGCCACGGCCGGATAGGCCCAGCCGCCGAGCAGCGGGGTGAGCAGTCGCGCGCCGACGGCACCGGCCACCAGGAACGCCGCCGCCGTGCGCCGCCAGGCCAGCATGGTCCGCTCCAGTTGCAGGCCGGGGTCGCCGTCCAGGCGAGGGGGTGTCCCGGGTGGACCCGCCGACGCCGGGCGGTCCCCGTCGCGGGGTGCGGCGGCACGGCTCACCAGACGAGGCCGACCAGGATCAGTCCGGCCGCTAGGACCAGGCCCAGGCCGAGCGGCATCGCCAGCGCGGGTGGCGGCAGGCTCCGACCGAGGCGCAGCGCCGCCTCCGTACGCAGCCAGCCGATCCACGCCTGCACCGGGGCCGCGGCGCCGAGCACGATCAGCACGACGGCCGCGGCGCGGCGCAGCCCGGGCGCGATGGGCAGGGCCAGCGCCTCCAGGGCGATCCCGGCCGCGAAGAGCGCCAGCGACGTACGGATCCAGGCCAGGAAGGTGCGCTCGTTGGCGAGGCTGAACCGGGGGTCGGGATCGACGCCCCGGTCGAAGACCCGGCCGGGCCACCGGCGTCGCCCGGGCGTCCGCGAGGAGGTCTCGTCGTCCGTTTCGACTACCACAGGGCGGTCACTCCCTTTCCGACGGCGATGACGCTGCCGACCAAGGCCAGCCCGATGACCGATCCTCGGGCCCGCTCCTCCGGCAGCCAACGGGACAGCACCTGACCTCCGGCGATGCCGACGGTCATCGCCACGCCGCAGGCCAGCAGCAGGGGCCAGGACAGCGCCGGCGTGCCCTTGGCGGCCAGCGACAGCACGTTGGTGACCAGGCCGACGACCTGCACGGTCGGCACGAAGCTGCGCTGGCTCCAGTCGGTGCTCACCGCGTAGACGGCCAGGGGCGGCCCGCCGGTGCCCGCGGTGGTGTTGAAGAACCCCGAGGTGAAGCCCGACAACACCGGCCCGGCCCGGCCGCGGAGGAAGCGCAGCGGGTTGCCCCGGGCGACCCAGGCGACGGAGATCGCCGTGATCGAGCCGACGCCGATGAGCAGCAGCGGACCGGGCAGGGACGCCACCACCCAGGCGCCGAGGGGGACGGCGACCACGACGCCCACGATCATCTCCACGGCCAACCTGCGGTGCAGCGCCCGGAAGGTCGAGGCCAGGACGACGAGGTTGATCGCGGCGGAGAGCAGGTTCGCCAGCACGACACCGGTGAACGGGCCGAGGATGATGACCAGGAACGGCGCCGCGACCAGCGCGAAGCCGAGCCCGGTGACCCGCTGCATGGCCGCCCCGAGGGCGACCGCCACCACCGCGAGGGCGGCGCCGAGGAGGGCCACCGTCAGCGGGACACGGCGTCGTCAACCACGTCGCAGAGGCGGCGCAGCCGATCCACGGAGATGGTCCGCAGGTCGTCGGCCATCGTGGGGCTGCCGACGACCGACGCCCAGATCGCCCGGCCCGCCAGGAAGCCCGACGCCCCGGCCTGGCAGGCGAGGCGGACGGCGTCGGGGAAGAGTTCGGCGGGTACGCCCGACGACAGCACCACCCAGGGCCCGGCGATGGACTCGCTCAGCCGGGAGCAGCCGGCGACGATCTCCGCCGGGGTGCCCTGCCCGGCGGTGGGGACCTCGGCCTTGTAGAGGTCGGCGCCGAGCGAGCCGAGTTCCCTGGCGGCGGCGAGGATGCCGGCGTCGTGGTCGAAGGCGCCGCCCTGGCGGGGGGCGCGGGACACCGGCTCGATGATGCTGACGAGTCCGTTGTCGCGGCACCGCCGCACGAAGTCCGTCACCAGGGCGACCCGGGGGGCGGCGTCCTCGTCGGGGCGCCAGAGCACGAGCAGCTTGAGCGCCTTGGCGCCCTGGGCACGTACGGCGGCGGGGTCGACGTCGTCGTCGATGGCGACGTCGGCGACGAACTCGGTGGCGCTGGCGGTGAAGCGGTCGGCGGCGGCGATCAGGGCGCACTCGGCGGCGACGGCCTCCTCGGCGATGACGGCGTCCCAGCCGAACTGCTTGTCGACGAGGATCGCCGAGGCGTGGGGGCTCAGCGCGCGGGCCGCCGCGACCTTGAAGGCGGTGATCTGCTCGTCGGTCACCGGCTGGCTCTGGTGGGCGGCGAACATCGCCCGCAGGGCCTCCCGCTGGTCGACGGCGAGCATGGCGTAGCCGCCGGAGGGGCGGGCCAGGACGGTGGGCGACACGGTGGCGACGGTCATGGGGTACCTCCCAGGATTACCAAAGGACGTTGGCAACGTACCATCGGATGGTAGAAAAATAACATCCCTCGGTTGCTCTAAACTCTCCACCGAGCCCCGTGGGGTGACATCCGGCAGGAGGGCCCGGCGTGAGCGTGCAGACGTCCCGTTACGAGAGCGCCCCCCGGCGCCGCACGCAGATCATGGCCGCGCTGCGGCGGGCGGGCTTCCTCTCCGTGGCGGAGCTCAGCGCCCAGCTCGGCGTCTCGCAGATGACCGTCCGCCGCGACCTGCGCCAGCTCGCCGAGTCCCACGAGGTGACCCTCGTGCACGGCGGGGTCAGCCTGCCGCCCGGCGGTGTGGCCGGCCCCGGCTTCGCCTCCCGGGCGCAGACCCACACGCAGGCCAAACTCGCGATCGGGGCGGCCGCCGCCGCCCTGGTGCAGCCCGGCGACACCATCGGCATCGACAGCGGGACCACGGCCGCCGAGGTGGCCCACGCCCTGCCCGCCGAGTTCGAGGGATGCGTGGTCACCCACTCGGTGCCGGTGCTGGGGCACATGCTGTCGCGTCCGCGTGCCCGCGTCATCGGGATCGGCGGCGAGCTGCTGCACGACAACCAGGCGCTGGTCGGCTTCGCGGCCCTGGACCTGACCCGCCGCCTGCGGATCCGGATGCTCTTCCTCGGCGCCGGCGCCGTCGACGAGCGCGGGGTCTACGTGCGCTCGGAGATCGAGCTCAGCGCCAAGCACGCCCTGATGGAGATCGCCGACGAGATCGTCCTGGTGGTCGACGCGAGCAAGCTGACCGCCACCGCCCCGGTGCAGGTCTGCGGGCTCGACCGGATCGACAGCGTGGTCGTCGACGCGCCCCTGCCCGAGCCGGTCGCGACGACGGTGCGGCGCAACGGCATCCGCGTCATCACCGCCTGACCTCCCCGGCCCACTCCGCCACCGGCCGCCGGTCCGGCGGGCGGCACCGGGTGTCACGACGCCCTGCGGCGGGCTCCGGCCGTCCCGGTAGCCCAGCGGCATGCCCGGCCGTCCAGCTAGCCCAGCGGCGGGGCCCTGCCGTCCGCGTAGCCCTGCGGCGGGCCCGGCGGTCCGGGTAGCCCAGCGGCGGGGCCCTGCCGTCCGCGTAGCCCTGCGGCGGGCCCGGCGGTCCGGGTAGCCCACCAGCACCACCGCGGCGACACGTCCCGTTGCGGGGCGCGTCGTCCTTTTTCGCCCGCCACCGCCGGTCACCGGGACGACCCAGTTTGTTTCCAGCCCTTGACGGGCGGATGAACGCCGGCTAGAACTGCATGCAGTTCTTCACAAGTGTGAGAGAGGCCTCATGGGACTCAGCGGAGATCTGCAGCACGCCCCGGACGTGGTCGACCAGGCCGCCCCCGCGGCCGGAAAGGCCGGCCCCTCGGTGGGCGCCGTGCGGCTGCCCGACGTCCCCGTCGCCGACGTGCGGTGCCGGGTGTTCCGCGCCCGGCCCGCCGAGCAGATCGCGATGTCCTTCGCCCCCCTGACCCACCGGGTGATGGTGCTGGTCGAGGTCGAGCTGGCCGACGGTTCGATCGGCGTCGGCGAGAGCTGGGCCAACTACCCGTCCTGGGCCTGGCGCGAGCGCATCGCCACGATCAGGGAGGGCGTGACGCCACTGCTGCTCGGCACGCGGCCGGCCGACCCCGCCGACGCGCAGCGGGCGCTGATGGCGAAGCTGGGTCCGCTGGGCCGCCAGTGGGGTGCGCCCGGCCCGATCCACCAGGCGGTGAGCGCGGTCGACATCGCGCTGTGGGACCTGGCCGCCCGGCACGCGGGGCGGAGCCTGGCGTCGCTGCTCACCACGCACCCCCGCACCGAACTGCCCGTCTACGGCTCCAGCCTCGGCCCCGCCGGGGTCGCCGAGACCGCGGCGCACTGCGGGGCGCTCGGGCTGACCGCCGTGAAGGTCAAGGTCGGCTTCGGCCGGGACCGGGACCTGGACAACGTCCGCACCACGCGGCGCGTCCTCGGCGACGGGGCGCAGATCTTCGCCGACGCCAACCAGGCGTGGTCGTTGCCCGAGGCGCTGCGGATGCTGCCGGCGCTGGCCGACCTGGGTGTCGCCTGGGTCGAGGAGCCGCTCGCCGGCGACCGGCCGGAGGAACTCGACGAACTCGGCACCCGCACCGGCATGCCCCTGGCCACCGGCGAGAACCTCTACGGCGCCGCGGCCTTCACCCCGTACCTGCGGGGCAGCGGGGTCACCATCGTGCAACCGGACCTCACCAAGGTCGGTGGGATCAGCGAGTACCTGACGGTGCTCCGGGCCGCCGAGGCCGCCGGCAAGACCGTCAACCCGCATCTGTACAACGGCGCGATCGCGACCGCCGCGACCGTGCAGGTGGCCGCCAGCAGCCCGGCGACGTCCCTCGTCGAGTGGGACGTCCGGTCCAACCCGCTGCGCCAAGCCGCCGACGAGTTCCTGACCGCCCACGGCACGGTCACCGTGCCCAACCGCCCCGGTCTCGGTATCGACCTCGATCCGGACCAGCTCGAGCCGTACGAGGAGCAGCTGTCGTGACCGATTCCCCGATCGTCGACGAGGTCCTGGCAACCCCGAGCGCGGTGCGCATCGGCGGCCGGGCGGTCCCGGGCGCCGTCACGGGGGCGCCCACCCTGCCCGTCGTCGACCCGTCCACCGGGACGGCCTTCGCCGAGGTCAGCACCGGCGGCTCGGCCGACGCCGCCCGCGCGCTCGCCGCAGCCACCGCCGCGCTGCCGACCTGGGCGGCCACCCCGGTGGCGGAGCGCGCCGCGGCCCTGCGGGCCATCGCCGACGACATCGAGGCCCTGGCGACCCGCCCGGACTGGGCCGGGCTGATCACCCGGGAGACCGGCAAGCGGCTCGCCGAGTCCACCGCCGAGCTGGGGCTGACCGTGACCTACTTCCGGGTCATGGCCGACCTCGTCGAGCGGCAGGAGGAGCAACGGCTGACGGTGGTGCCACAGCACGAGCACCGGGTCGCCGCCCGGCCGGTCGGGGTCGCGGCCGTACTCACCCCGTGGAACTTCCCGGTCTCCATCCCCGCCCGGAAGATCGCACCGGCACTCGCCGCGGGCTGCCCGGTGCTGTTCAAGCCCTCGGAGCTGGCTCCGCTGTCGTCGATGGTGCTCGCCGCGGTGTGCGAGCGGCACCTGCCCGACGGGGCGCTCGGCACCGTCCTCGGCACCCCGGCCGACGTCGTCTCCCCGTGGCTCGCGGCGCCGGCGGTGCGGGCGGTCTCGTTCACCGGTTCGACCCGGGTAGGTCGCCTGGTGGCCACCGAGGCGGCGCCGCGGTTCCTGCGTACGGTGATGGAGTTAGGCGGCTGCGCGCCGTTCGTCGTCCTCCCGGACGCCGACCCGCAGGCCGCGGCGCAGACCCTGATGGTCGCCAAGTACCGCAACAACGGCCAGTCCTGCATCGCGGCCAACCAGATCCTGGTCGCCCGGGAGGTGGCCGGGGAGTTCGTCGAGGCGTTCGTCGAGGCCACCCGCGCCCTGCGCGTCGGCGACCCCCGGGACCCCGGCACCGACATCGGCCCGCTCGCCCCGGCCGGTGACCCGGCGCGCATGGCCGCCCTGGTCGACGAGGCCGTCGCCCGGGGCGCCCGTGCCGTCGCGCCGCACGGCGCGGCACCGTCCGCCGGGCACTACGCCGCCCCGACGGTGCTGCTCGACGCGCCCGTGGACAGCCGCGCCATGACCGGTGAGATCTTCGGACCGGTCGCGCCGGTGCACGTCTACGACGACCTCGACGCGGCGTTGGCGGTGCACCACGCCACGGGCTACGGGCTCGCCGGCTACGTGTGCGGCACCGACCTGGACGCCGCGCGGGCGGTCGCCGACCGGCTGCGCGCCGGCATCGTCGGGATCAACACGGGCACGCCGAACACGCCGTGGGTGCCGTTCGGCGGGCTCGGTGACTCGGGCGTCGGCTACGAGGGCGGCCGGCCGGGCCTGGAGGCGTTCCAGACCCACCTCAGCGTCGCCTCCCGCCCGGTGGGGGCCTGAGCGTCATGCGCCTGCTCATCGGCCAGACCGGCGCGCCGACCGCCGTCGTCAACGCGAGCCTGCGCGGCTTCCTGGAGGGCGCCGAGGGACACGAGGTCCTCGCCCTGCGCGGGGGCCCCGACGGTCTCGTCGACGGCCGGCTCACCCCGGTCGCCCTCGCCGACGTCCCGCCCGCCTGGACCCACCGCGGCGGGTCCTGGCTCGGCGCCGGCCGCCGGGCGGTCACCGGCGACGACCTCGACGCGGCGGTCGCGACGCTCGCCGAGCACCGCGTCGACGGGGTCGCGCTGATCGGCGGCAACGGCACGATGGCGCTGCTGCGGGCCCTCACCGAACGCGCCGAGCAGGCCGGGTTGCCCCTGTGCACCGCGGGCATCCCCAAGACCGTCGACAACGACCTGGTCGGCGTCGACCACTGCCCCGGATTCGGCTCCGCCGCGCGCTACCTGACCCGGGTCGTGCCCGACCTCGCCCGCGACCACGCGGCCATGCGGGCGATCGAGCCGGTACGCATCGTGGAGACCCTGGGCCGGTCGGTGGGCTGGCTGGCGCTGGCCGCGACGTGGCACCGGGAGGACCCGGCGCACGCACCGCACCTCGTCCTGCTGCCGGAGGTGCCGTTCGACCGGGCGGACTTCCTGCGCCAGGTCGACGACGCCCTGCACGCGCACGGCCGCGCGTTCGTGGTGACCAGCGAGGGCGCCGCCCGCGAGCTGACCGACGAGCCCTTCGAGGCGGCCAACCACACCCGGATCCTGCTGGGCGGGGTGTCCCGCCGGCTCGCCGCGCTGGTAACCGCCGAACTCGGGGTCGCCGCCCGCGGCGAGGTCCTCGGCATGGTGCAGCGCTCGGCCGGCGCCCTGGCCGGCGACGTCGATCGCCGGGAGGCGACCGAGGCCGGACGGCACGCCGCGCGGCTGCTCGCGGACGGGCGCAGCGGGCTCATGGTCGGCCTGCACCGCGTCGGCACCGACCCCTACGCCGCCGGGTACGACCCGGTGCCACTGGCCCAGGTGGCCGGCCACACCCGACCGGTACCCGCGCCGTGGCGCACGACCGACCCCGCCGACCTCGGCGACTTCCACGACTGGCTCACCCCTCTCATCGCCTGAGTGACCCCTCCATCGAAAGGCAGGCACATGCGGCACAGGTACCTGAGCGCGGCGCTCGCCCTGGCCCTGGTCGGCGGACTCACCGCCGGCTGCGGCTCGGACTCCGCCGGCTCCGCCAACGAGATCAACCTGATCATGTCGAACCACCCCTGGCAGCGGGCGATCGAGCCGTTGATCGACGACTTCGAGAAGGAGTCGGGCGTCACGGTGAAGGTCCAGACGTTCGCCGAGCAGCAGATGCGCGACAAGGTGCAGCTCAACCTCCAGTCGCGCAGTGCCTCGATGGACGTGTTCATGACGCTGCCCTCCCGTGAGGGCCCCCAGTTCGCCAAGTCCAACTACTACGAGCCGCTGGACGACCACGTCGGCAAGGCGGGGGCGGACTACGACGTCGACGACTTCCCGGCCGCCGTACGGGCCGGCATGACCGTGGACGACAAGCTGATCGCCGCGCCGATCAACGTCGAGGGCGTGGTGCTGTACTACCGCACCGACCTGTTCGACAAGTACGGCGTCACGCCGCCGAAGACGCTCGACGAGCTGACCACCGCCGCCGAGACGATCAAGCAGAAGTCCGGCGGCAGCGTCACCCCGATCGCGTTGCGCGGGCAGTCCGCGGCGCTGCCGTTTACCTTCGGCCCGTTCCTGCACTCGCAGGGCGTGAGCTGGACCAAGTCCGACGGCACGCCCAACTTCGACGACCCCAAGGCGATCGAGGCGATCGACCGCTACGCCACCCTGGCCCGCGAGTACGGCCCGCCCGGCGTCGTGAACAACACCTTCACCCAGTCCTCGGCCCTGTTCGCCGCCGGCAACGCCGCCATGGAGCTGGAGTCGAGCAACGAGGTCAGCAGCATCGTCGACCCCAAGACCTCCAAGATCGCGGACAAGATCGGCGTCCTCGACTTCCCGGCCGGCGCCGCCGGTTCCAAGACCACCGTGCTGTCCTGGGGCCTGTCGGTCTCCTCGTTCTCGAAGAACAAGGACGCGGCGTGGAAGTTCGTGCAGTGGGCCACCAGCGCGAAGACGCAGCTGGAGCTCACCAAGTCCGGCATCGCCCCGCCGCGCACCTCGGTCAGCCAGGACCCCGCCTACACCGCCACGCTCAACACCGAGACGCTCAAGCAGTGGAACGCGGCGCTGACGAAGGCGCAGACCGACGGTGACACCGAGGTCGGGCCGGTGGGTGTCGCGGCCCCCGAGATGCGCAAGGTCATCGGCGACGCGGTGGGCACCGTGATCCTCGGCCGGGCGAGCGCTGCGGACGCGGCCAAGCAGATCCAGGACGGCCTCACCCCGCTGCTGGCGAAGAACAGCGAGTAGGAGCCTCATGAGCACCGACACGACGACGAAACGCCCGACCGGCCCCCGCCCCGCCAGCACGGCGGGGCGGGGGGCGGGGCGCCGGCCGAGAAGGACGGTGCATCCGACCGCCCGGGGGATCTGGCCCTTCGTGGTGCCGGCCGCCGTGGTCACCGCCCTGCTGGTCCTGCTGCCGATCGCGTACACCGTCTGGTTGTCGGTGACCGACCGGCAGTCCGACGGCACGAACACGGGCTTCCTCGGGTTCGACAACTACGCCCAGATGTTCGCCAACCCGGCGTTCTACAACTCCCTGAAGGTCACGCTCTTCCTCTTCGTGGTGTGCCTCGCCGTGGAGACCGTGCTGGGACTCGCGCTCGGCTACGTGATGAGCCTGGACGTGCCCGGCCGGCGCGTCTTCCAGGGCATGATGCTCATCCCGGCGATCACCGCGTCGGTGGCGGTCGGCCTGCTCTGGCTGCTGATCATGGATCCGTCGCTGGGGGCGGCCAACGAACTGCTGGCCGTCATCGGGATCGACCCCGTGGTCTGGCTCGGTGACCCGTCCATCGCGCCCTGGTCCATCGCGCTCGTGGACATCTGGCAGTGGACGCCGTTCATGGCGCTGATCATCTCCGCCGGCATCCGGTCGTTGCCGGAGGAGCCGTTCGAGGCGGCGGCCATCGACGGGGCGAGCGGCTGGCGTACCGCGTGGAACATCGGTCTGCCCCTGCTGCGGCCGGTGCTCATCGTCGCGATGCTGCTGCGCACCGTCGACCTGGTCCGCTTCTTCGACACCATCTACATCATGACCCAGGGCGGGCCGGTCGACTCGACGAACACCCTCAACGTGTACGGCTACAACGAGGCGTTCATCAACCAGGCGCCCAGCTACGCCGCCGCCCTGCAGATCGCCCTGCTGGTGCTCGTCGTACTGATCGCCACCGTCTTCACCCTGGTCCGAAGGAGGGCCGCGAAATGAGCGCGGGCAAGCGGCTGGTCGGCGTCTACACCGCGTACTTCCTGTTCGCCGTGGTCTTCTTCGGCCCGGTGCTGTTCATGCTCTGGTCGTCGCTGCGGCGCAACGTCGACATCACCGGCTCCCTGTTCGACGTGGCCTCGCCACTGACGCTGGAGAACTTCACCAACCTGTTCGAGCGGTTCGAGTTCGGCCGCTACATCGTCAACAGCTTCATCGTGGCCGGCGGCTCCACCCTGCTCGGCCTGGTGCTTGGCGCACCGGCCGCGTACGTGATCGTCCGGCGGCAACTGAACACGTTGGGCTTCGTGACGTTGCTCGCCCGGATGGCACCCGGTGTGCTGTTCGTGCTGCCGCTGTTCGTGCTCTCCATCCGGATCGACGCCCCGTCGAACACGGGGCTCAACTACGCCCTGCTCATCGTGGCGCATTTGATCGTCACGCTGCCGCTGTGCATCTGGCTGCTGATCCCGTTCTTCGAGGAGATCCCGATCAGCATCGAGGAGTCGACGCTCATCGACGGCGCCTCCACCTGGCAGCGGTTCCGCATGGTGGTGCTGCCGCTCGCCATGCCCGGCGTCTCGGTGGCACTCACGCTCAGCTTCGTCTTCTCCTGGAACTACTTCCTGTTCGCCCTGGCGCTCGCCAACGACCAGACGCTGCCGCTGACGGTCATCGCCTTCAACTTCATCGGCCAGGGATCGAACGACTTCGGCGGTCTGATGGCCGCCAGCACGCTCATCTCAGCGCCGGCCCTACTGCTGACGATCTTCGCGCAGCGGTGGCTGGTGCGTGGAATCACCGGAGGTGCCGTCAAGTGACGACCACCAGTGTCCGTGCCCGCTTCCTGGGCGACGGACGGATCGACTTCGAGCGGGCCACGCTCGGCCCGGTCGCGAACGGGCAGGTACGCGTACGCGTCGACGTCTGCGCCCTCTGCGGCTCGGACAAGCGGCTGCTGCGGTCGGGCTCACCCGTGGTGCCGGGGCACGAGATCGCCGGCACCGTGGTCGACGTCGGCGCGGACGTCACCGTGCCCGTCGGGACCCGCGGCATCGTCTACATCCCGGTCTTCTGCGGTACGTGCCGGCGCTGCGCCGCCGGCCGCACCAACCAGTGCCTGCACCTGCGGGAGCTGATCGGCTGGCAGCGCGACGGCGGGTTCGCCGAGCACGTCGACGTGCCGGCCCGCTGCCTGCTGCCGGTGCCCGACGACGTGCCGCTGGACACGGCGGTGCTCGGTCTGGACACCGTGGGCACCGCCGCGCACGCCCTACGCCTGTGGCAGCGCACCCAGCCCGACGGCGTCGACCGGGCGCTGGTCATCGGCGCCGGCCCGTTGGGCCTCGGGGTCGTCGCCGTGGCGGGCGCCTTCGGCGTCGGCGAGGTGGACGCCTTCGACCCGCACGAGGGTCGCCTCGCCACGGCCGTCGAGCTGGGCGCCCGGGCCGCCGGCGACCTGGCGGCGGAGAACCAGTACGACCTCGTGGTCGAGGTCAGCGGCGCCGCGGCGGCCCGGGAGACCGCGCAGCGGGTGGTCGCGCCCGGCGGCGCGGTGATCGCCCTCGGCGAGTCCGACGAGCCCTACACGATGCCCGCGACGCCCCGCTGGCGGCGCACCGACTGCTACACGGTGCGTTCCTTCTACTTCCCCACCAGCGAGGTCGAGGCGAACTGGGACCTGCTGCGCGGCCACGGCGCCGCGCTGCGGGACCGGCTGACGGTGCCGGTGACCCTCGCCGAGCTGCCGGACGCCTTCGCCCGCTTCGTCGCCGGCGACTACTTCAAACCCTGCATCGTGTCGGAGGACGCCTCATGAACCAGCCGCAGCACCTGCTCATCCTCGCGGTCGACCAGCGTCCCTGGCTCACCCAGGCGCTCTACGGCCACACCGGCACCGCCACGCGCGGCCAACGCGCGGCGATCGCCGACGGCAAGCACATGGTGGTGGAGGGTCTCCTCGCGGCGCTCGCGGACGAGCCGAGGCTCGCCGCGCACGCCGGCATCCTCGTCGACGCGACGCTCGGCCCCGGTGTGGCCGAGCGGGCCCACGCCAACGGGGTGACCGTGAGCATGCCGCTCGAACGCGGTGGTTGCGAGATCTACGAGACCGAGCCGGCCGACCTCAGGTCCCACCTGGAGCACCACGGACCGGAGCTGCCCAAGGTCCTGGTCCGCTACAACGTCGAGGGCGACGTCGACGGCAATCGCGTCCAACGTGCCCGGCTGGCCGAGGTGTCCACGACGGTCCGCGACACCGGTGGCCGTTTCCTGTTCGAGCTGCTCGTGCCGCCCACGCCCGCGCAGCTCGACGCCGTCGGCGGCGACCCGGGACGGTTCGAGCGGGAACTGCGTCCCGCGCTGGTGCACCGCGCGATGACCGAGCTGCTCGAGGAGGTGCCGGTGGACGTCTGGAAGCTGGAGCACCTCGACCGGCAGGAGCACTACCGCACCGCGGCCCGGATCGCGGCCGAGGCCGGCGGCGAGTGCATCCTGCTCGGCGCCAACGCGCCGGCGGCGCGGGTCGAGGGGTGGCTCGCCGACGCCGCCGCCGCCGGATTCACCGGCTTCGCTATCGGGCGTAGCATCTGGTGGGACGCGCTGCGCGGGCTGCTCGCCGGGGACCTGGCCCGCCCTCAGGCGGTGGCGGCGGTCGCCGCGAACTATCGCGGATTCGCCGCCGCGTTCCTCGCCGCGGTGCCGGTCGGGCCCGAGCCGCACGAGTGAGGACACCAGTGACGCCACCTTCCCCGCCCCGGCCCCCCGCCGCGACGCTGCCGGCACCCGCCACCGCGCCCGCGCAGGAGGCGGACCCGCACACCGGTGAGCGGGTCGGCGAGCTGCTCTACCGGACGCTGCGCGACCGGATCATCTCCGGCGAGCTGCGGCCCGGCACCCGGCTGAGCGTCCCGGCGTTGGCCGAGGAGTTCCGGGTGAGCCGCAGCCCCGTGCGCGACGCGGTGATCCGCCTGGTGCAGGACGAACTGGCACGCGAGACCCTCAACCGCGGCGCGGTCGTCGCCCGCATCGAGGGCGAGGAGCTGGTCAGCCTCTACGAGGCCCGCGAGGCTCTGGAGTGGGCGGTGGCCCGGCTGGCGGCGCAGCGGTACAGCCCGGCGCTGCGCCGCCGCCTGCTCGCCCTGATCACCGAGCACCGGCAGGTCGCGGCGGACGGCGACTTCGCCCGCCACATCGAGCTCGACGCCGCGTTCCACCGGGAGATCCGGCAGGCCGCGCAGAGCCCGGTGCTGACCCGGATGCTCGACGGCGTCCAGAGTCGGGTCCTGATCGCGATGCGCTCGACCAGCCTCACCGGCGGCATGGCCCAGGCCGTCGCCGACCACCAGGCCATCTTCGAGGCGCTCTGCTCGGGTGACCCCGACGCCGCGGGTGAGGCCGCCCGGGCGCACATCCGCCGACTCAAGGAGCTGCTTCGTGCCGCTTACTGAAGCCCGCACGATCGCCGCCGTCCGGTGCCACGGTCCGGGCGACGTACGCGTCGAGCAGCTGCCCGAGCGCGCCCCGGGCCCCGGCGAGGTGGCCATCGAGCCCCTGGCCGTCGGGGTCTGCGGCACGGACGGCCACATCGTCGGCGGCAGCTTCCCGGCGGCCCGCCCGGTCGTGCTGGGCCACGAGGTCTGCGGACGGGTGCGGGAGGTCGGCCCCGGGGTCGACCGGCTCGCGCCCGGCGACCTCGTGACCGTCGAGCCCCACGACTACTGCACCGCCTGCGCGTACTGCCGGCTGGGGCAGGAACACCTCTGCGACGCCAAGCGGGGCTACGGCGTACGGCTCGACGGCGGGATGACCGAACGCATGGTCGTGCCGGCACGGATCGCCTACCGGCTGCCCCCGGACACCCCGCCGTGGATCGGCGCCCTCACCGAGCCGCTCGCGTGCTGCATCCACGGCATGGACCAGCTCGCGCCCCGCTCCGGCCTGCCCGTGCTCGTCTACGGCGCGGGCCCGGCGGGGGCGATGATGGTGGCGCTGGCCCGCTCCCGGGGGCTCGCCCCCGTCGTCGTCATGGATCCCCGCCCGGACCGCCGCGACCTCGCGCTGCGCATGGGAGCCGACGCCGCCCTCGATCCGACCGACCCGGCCAGCGAGGCGGCGGCCCGGGCCCTGACCGACGGCCTGGGCTTCCCGTACGTCGTCGACGCCGTCGGCTCGGCGCGCCTGCTGGAGTCCGCGATCGGCATGGCCAGCCGCGGCGGCCGGATCCTGGTCTTCGGTGTCGCCCGGCCGGACGAGGAGGCCCGGGTACGCCCCAACGAGGTCTTCGCGCGTGAGCTGACCATCGTGGGGGCGGTCATCAACCCGTACACCCATCACCGCGCCGTGGGCATGCTGCCGACGCTCGGTCTGGACCGGCTGCGGCCGGCGTTCTTCCCGTTGGAGAAGGTCTCGCAGGCGCTCGAGGCCCAGGCCGTCGGCCAGGCCGACAAGGTCTTCGTCGCCCCGTACGGCGTCGACGCCGCCCGCCGGTAACCGGGCGGGAGCGGGCGGGGCCACCCCGTGCGACGCCACCGGGGCCGGGCCCCGGTGGCGTCGCACGGCGTTGCCGACTTTTGACCGTCCGGACGAAAGTTCAGACGATCTCGCACAAACATCTAGACATTTAGATTTAAGAATCATAGTGTTGCCTTCACCAGGCAGCGGCGTGCCAGGCCAACCATCAGGACATGACAACGATGTCCGTTCGATGTCCGGGCCCGCCGCTGAGCCCGAGCGCCGCGCGACGACGTACGTCGTTGTCCCGCTCCCCTGGAGGAGAAGAATGCTCGGATCGTCCCGACGAGCACGCGTGCCCCTCGCAAGCGCCTTCACCGTTGTCGTCGCCCTCGCCGGCCTGTGGCTGTCCCCGCCGAGCGCGGGTGCGGCTCCGCCGCCGCAGGAACCCGGTGTCACCCTGCGCGTCTTCGACCTGCAGGTGCCGCTCAACAACCTCTGCACCCTGAAGGCCGGCCAGACACCGAACGTCGACAAGCTCATGCCGACGGTCGACTGGACGAGCGCGGCCGACTTCGGCATCGAGGACCACTTCCTGGTCCACGTCCTCGGCAACGTCAACATCACCCAGGCCGGCAGCTACACCTTCCGGCTCATCAGCGACGACGGCTCCCGCCTGCTGATCGACGACACGCTGATCGTCGACCACGACGGCGCGCACGGCCCGGAACCGAAGGACGGCGCCGTCGACCTGACCACCGGATACCACTCCCTGCGCATCGAGCACTTCGAGCGTACGGGCGGCCAGCAGCTCACGTTGCAGTGGCGTACGCCGGGCTCCAGCACGTTCGTGACCGTCCCCAACTCGGCACTGAGCACCGACGCCGGCGTCGTCCGGGTGACCGCGCCCGGCCGCAAGGAGTGCGAGGCCAGTGGCGACTCCCCCGGCGACGGGCTGCCGCTCACGTCGGTGCACCCGAACTACACCCTGACCGACCTGCGCCCGAGTGGTTTCCAGCCGCAGGTCACCGGGTTCGACTGGTTCCCCGACGGCCGGCTGGCCGTGGCCACCTGGGGCGGTTCCCTGACCACCGTGGGCGAGGTCTGGATCCTCGGCAACGTCACCGGCAGCACCAGCCCCGGCCAGGTGACCCGGCAACGGGTGGCCACGGGGCTCCAGGAGCCGATGGGGCTCAAGATCGTCGACGGGAAGATCTACGTCTCGGAGAAGGCGAAGCTCACCGAACTCAACGACACCAACGGCGACGGGGTGACCGACCAGTACCGCACCGTGGCCACCTGGCCGTTCGGCAGCAACTTCCACGAGTTCGGGTTCGGCCTGCTGTACCGGGACGGCTACTTCTACCTGAACCTCTCGGTCTCCATCAACTATGGCGGCGCCACGACCGACCCGCAGCCGGCCCCGAACCGGGGCACGACCATCAGGGTGAACCGGAGCACCGGCGCGATCGACTACGTGGCCGGCGGCCTGCGCACCCCGCACGGCATCGGCTGGGGCCCGGAGGGCGACATCTTCGTCACCGACAACCAGGGCGGCTGGCTGCCGTCGTCGAAGCTCGTGCACGTCAAGCAGGGCCGCTTCTTCAACCACTACATGAACCCGGCCGGCCCGTTCGACAACAACCCGGTCACCCCGCCGGTCCTCTGGCTGCCGCAGAACGAGATCGGCAACTCGCCGAGCACCCCCGTCATGCTCAACCAGGGCCCGTTCGCCGGGCAGATGCTCATCGGCGACGTGACCTACGGCGGGCTCCAGCGCGCGTACCTGGAGAAGGTCAACGGCGAGTACCAGGGCGCGCTGTTCCGGATGACCCAGGGCCTGGAGGCGGGGGTGTCCGAGGTGTCCGTCGGGCCCGACGGCGCCATCTACACCGGCGGCCTGCACGGCGGCGGCAACTGGGGGCAGGAGGGCAAGCTCAGCTACGGCCTGCAGAAGATCAGCCCCAACGGCGGCAACAACTTCGACATGCGGGCGATGCGGGCCCTGCCCAACGGCTTCGAGATCGAGTACACCCAGCCCCTGTCGGCGACGACCGCCGCCGCGCTGGCCAGCAAGTACCGGGTCAAGCAGTGGCGCTACGTGGCGACGGCCGCGTACGGCGGGCCGAAGATCGACGAAGAGACGCTGTCGGTCTCCTCGGCCACCCTGTCGGCTGACGGGAAGACCGTCACGTTGGCGATCAACGGCCTCAAGGCTGGCCGGGTGGTGCACGTCCGCTCGCCCCGGCCCTTCTCGGCGAGCAACGGCCAGTCGCTCTGGAGCACCGAGGTGTGGTACACGCTCAACGCCATCCCGGGTCAGCAGCCGCCCGTCAACCTCGCGCTCGGCAGGGCGGCGACCGCCGACAGCTCGTGCTCGCCCACCGAGGGCCCGGCCAGGGCCGTCAACGGGACGACCACCAGCGGCAACCTCGACAAGTGGTGTTCGACGGGCGCGACCAAGTGGATGCAGGTCGACCTGGGTGCCAACCAGAGCCTGAACCGCTTCGTCGTACGACACGCGGGCGCCGGCGGCGAGAACACCGCCTGGAACACCCGCGACTTCACCATCCAGACCAGCACCAACGGCACCTCGTGGACGACCACGACGACCGTCACCGCCAACACGGCCAACACCACCACCCACGACATCTCCCCCACCCAGGCCAGATACGTCCGACTCAACGTCACCAAGGCCACCAGCACCTCCGACAACGCGGCCCGGATCTACGAGTTCGAGGCCTACGGCGGGCAGACCGCGACCGGCAATCTCGCGCTGGGCAGGGCGGCGACGGCCGACAGTTCCTGCTCGGCCACCGAGGGCCCGGCCAGGGCCGTGAACGGCAGCGTGTCCGGCGGGAACGGTGACAAGTGGTGTTCGACGGGCACCACCAAGTGGCTCCAGGTCGACCTGGGCACCACCCGCAGCGTGAACCGCTTCGTCGTACGACACGCCGGCGCCGGCGGCGAGAACACCGCCTGGAACACCCGCGACTTCACCATCCAGACCAGCACCAACGGCACCTCGTGGACGACCACGACGACCGTCACCGCCAACACGGCCAACACCACCACCCACGACATCTCCCCCACCCAGGCCAGATACGTCCGACTCAACGTCACCAAGGCCACCAGCACCTCCGACAACGCGGCCCGGATCTACGAGTTCGAGGCCCACGGCCCCGCAGGCGACACCGGCCGCGTCACGCTCCTCGACGGGTCCCACCTCGACAACTTCGAGAGCACCAACGGCACCCCGGCCACGTGGCCGCTGGCCAAGGGCGGCGTGGAGGTCCTCGGCGGCGACATCCGCAGCCGGCGCGCTTTCGGTGACTTCCGGCTGCACATCGAGTTCTGGCTGCCCAACCTCCCGCCGGACGTCACCGGTCAGGCCCGCGCCAACAGCGGGATCTACCTCCAGGACCGCTACGAGCTCCAGGTCCTGGACTCCTTCGGCGACACCACCCCGGCCAACGACGAGGGCGGCGCCATCTACGGAAAGATCGCGCCATCGGTCAACGCGGCCAGCGCGCCGGAGACGTGGCAGACCTACGACGTCACCTTCCGGGCGGCCCGCTTCGACAGCGCCGGGGTGAAGACGGAGAACGCCCGGGTCACGGTCGTGTGGAACGGCGTCACCGTCCACGACAACGCGGTGATCAACGGGCCCACGGGCAACGGCGCCCCGGAGGGACCCTCGGTGGGGCCGATCCGGCTGCAGGACCACGGCGACCCGGGCCTCAACGTCCACTACCGCAACATCTGGGTCGAGCCGACGAGCTGACCGTACGCCCGGGGCGGGGCGACCGCGCGGGTCGCCCCGCCCCCGGCCCGCATCCCGCGCAGGCCTGAAGAACCCCCGTCCGTCGCACGGGCCCCGCGCCCGCGCCGACCCGTCCACATCGGAGACGGCATGACACGTCGCGCCCGCATCCGCACCCTGCCGCTGGCGGCCGCCCTCACCCTGCTGGCCGCCCTGCTCACGCCGGTGTCCCCGGCCCGGGCGGCGCCCGCGAAGACGCCCCCGCTGACCACGCCGTGGACCAGCCAGGCCCTCACGGGCACGCCCCTGCCGGAGTACCCCCGGCCGCAGATGACCCGGCCCGACTGGCTGAACCTCAACGGCGAGTGGCAACTGCGCCAGTCCGCCACCGACGACGCCCCGCAGTTCGGCACGGACCTCCCCGAGCGGGTGAACGTGCCGTTCCCGGTGGAGAGCGCCCTGTCCGGCGTGCGGCGCGCCGCGAACGACAACCGCCACTACCTGTTCTACCGACGCACCTTCACCGTGCCGGCCGACTGGTCCGGCCGCCGGACCCTGCTGCACTTCGGGGCGGTCGACTGGCAGAGCACCGTGTGGGTCAACGGCGCGCAGGTCGGCGGGCACACCGGGGGCTACGACGCCTTCACGTTCGACGTCACGCCGCATCTCAACGGCGGCACGAACGAGATCGTGGTGAAGGTGTGGGATCCGACGGACAGCCGGCAGAACGGCAGCCTCCCCCCGATCGGCAAGCAGACCAGGACCCCGGGTGGGATCTTCTACACCCCCAGCTCCGGCATCTGGCAGACCGTCTGGTTGGAGCCGGTGCCGACCGCGTCGATCAGCGGCGTCGACGTGTATCCGAACCTGTCCACCAACACGCTACGGGTGCGGGTGTCCACCCGGGGCAACGTCACCGGACACAGCGTGCTGGCCGAGGCGTTGAACGGGAGCACGCTGGTCGGCTCGGCCACCGGTGGCTTCACCGACTTCAGCGTGCCGGTGCCGAACGCCCGCCGGTGGTCCCCGGACGATCCGTTCCTCTACGGCCTACGGGTGACGCTGCGCAACGCGGGCGGCGCCCAGGCGGACCGGACGACGCACTACTTCGGCATGCGGGAGATCACCACCGGGATGGTCGGCGGGGTGCTGCGCCCGAAGCTCAACGGCCAGTTCGTGTTCCAGGCCGGCACCCTCGACCAGGGGTACTGGCCGGACGGGCTCCACACCGCCCCCACCGACGCGGCACTCGCCTTCGACCTGCAAAAACACAAGGACCTCGGGTTCAACATGGTCCGCAAGCACATCAAGGTCGAACCGCAGCGGTGGTTCTACCACGCCGACCGCCTCGGCCTGCTGGTGTGGCAGGACGTCCCGTCCCTCACCGCGCAGGACGTCAACGCCGACAACGCCCAGCAGGCACAGTTCGAGGCCGAGGCGAGGGAGATCGTCGACGAACACCGCAGCTCCCCCTCGGTGGTCGCCTACACGGTCTACAACGAGGGGTGGGGCGAACGCGCGCTCGCCGACACCCGGCGGGTCGGCCAGAACGTGAAGAACCAGGACCCGACCCGGCTGGTGAACGTGCACAGCGGCCACAACTGCTGCCAGTCCCTCGGCGACCCGGGTAACGGGGACATCGACGACTGGCACATGTACCTCGGGCCCGCCTCGCCGAGCCCGTCGGCCACCCGGGTCGCGGTGCTCGGCGAGTTCGGCGGCCTGGGCCTGCGTACGCCGGGGCACGAGTACAGCCCCAACGGCAGTTTCTTCGCCTACGAGTGGCAGCCGAACTCCACCGCCCTCACCGACCGGTACGTCGGGCTGGTGCAGGGCACCCGGAACCTGATGCTCGGCAAGGGCCTCAGCGCCTCGGTCTACACCGAGATCACCGACGTCGAAGGCGAGCTGAACGGCTTCCTCACCTACGACCGCCGGATCGTCAAGATGGTCGAGTCCCGGGTCCGGGCGGCCAACCAGGCGCTCATCGACGCGTCCAGGTCGCTCGGCGACAACCAGCCGGTCGCCCTGCCGCTGAACACGCGACGGTCGTTGCAGGTGACCACGCCCGGACACACGCAGAGGTACCTGCGGCACCAGGACAGCCTCGCCTACACCGAGATCGTCGACCCGGGCAGCACGGCGCTGCTCAAGAACGACGCCACCTACACGATCCGGGCGGGGCTGGCCGACGCCAACTGCTACTCCTTCGAGTCGGTCAACTTCCCGGGGCAGTACCTCCGGCACGCCGCGTCCCGGGTCCGCAACTCGCCGAACGACGGCTCGGCGCTGATGCGCGCCGACGCCACCTGGTGCGCCCGCACCGGGCTGACCGGCGGCGGGGTCTCCCTGGAGTCGTACAACTTCCGGGGCTCGTTCCTGCGCCACTTCAACTCGGAGGTGTGGCTCAGCAACGGCGCCGGCGGCGCGGCGTACGACACGCCCACCCTCTGGAGCGCGGACAGCACCTGGAACGTCGCCGCGCCCTGGGCACCGTGAGGACCGGACCGCGAGCTGGCGCACCGCCGCCCAGGTCGGTCAGCCGCTCAGTCCCGCCACCGCGGCCCCGACCGCCGCGTCGAGCAGCCGCTCGTCCAAGGGTTCCGCGATGGCGCTGGCGTAGACGGTCACCAGGTTGTGCCCCGCCCGGACGATCACGAAGGCCGACCGCCCGGTGATCCGGGCCCGCCCGCTGCCCGCGCTGAGCCGGTAGTCCACCCGCCAGGACTGCTCGCCCAGCGCGGGTGGCGGCTGCGCGTCGACCGCGAACCGCACCGCCGAGCCGCCCGCACCCCCAAGGGTGAAGCGGGGGCAGGCCCGGCGCGCCGACTCCGCCTCGGCGAGCACCGCGGCGGGCACCGGATCGGCATGCGACCTGACCTCGATCACCAGCTCGGTCGACGCGGTGGCGGTGGGCCCGCGCACCGTGGCGTAGCGGGCCCGCTCCCGGACCCGTTCGACCTCGCCGAGCCGGTCCAGGTAGGAGTCCTCGGCCAGGGGCCGGCAGGCCGGCGGGTCGATCCGGGAGCCGCCGCCCGCAGCCCGGTCGGGCCGGACCTGCCAGCCCCGCGGCAGCACCGCCCGGACCGCGCCCGCCGCCCGGCGGGCCTCCGCGCGGGTGAGCGGCCGACCGGGGTCGCGCCCCGCGACGGACCGCGTGGGCCCCGGGGTGGCGTCGGGCACCGGCGGTACGCCCGCAGGGGGCGACGTCGCCGTGGCGCGGGACGGCTCCGCCACCGGAAGCGGGGCGTACGCCCCGGGGATCCCCGGACCGAGTACCGCCACCGCGAGCAGGGCCGCCAGCGCCGCGACCGCCGCGACGGGCACCCTGGCACGGGCCGGCCAGGACGGGGTCGGTCCGACCACCGCCGGCCGGGACAGCAGGAACGGCAGGGTGAACGCGACGAGGTACCCCAGCCACACCAGCGGAGCCAGCAGGTGCGCCTCGACGGTGGCCCACCCGTCCGCCCGTCCGGTCGCCAGGGCGTGCAGGTACTGCAACAGCGCCGCCGCCGTGCCGGCCACCCAGCCTGCGGTCAGCGCCCGGCCGACACCGGCACGACGGCCCACCGCGAGCACCACCAGGACCGCCCAGCCGGTGAGCGCGCAGAGCAGCCAGCGCTGTTGGGCCTGCCGGCCCGCCTCGGCCAGGGTGCCCGGCGGGAACAGTTCGGTCCGCCACACGGCGGCTCCCGCACCGACCAGCACGGCGGTCAGCACCGCCGCCACGACCCCCCGGTCCCACCGGCGCGGCGGGCGTGGGTGCCCCTCCCCGGTCCCGCGCAGCAGCAGGCCGACCAGCACCGGGACCAGCAGCGCGAGCAGCGGCCAACCGCTGCGGGGCAGCGCGAAGACCAGCCAGGCGCGGGCCACGTGGCCGTCGGTCGCCACGGACGCCACCGCCGGCAACGGCCAGAGGACCGCGACACCGGCGGCCGCCGCGACCAGGTACGTGGCCGAACGCCAACCGACCGACCCGGGACGGCGGGCGACGACCAGTCGCGCCAACAGCACGCAGAGCCCGGCCACCGACGCGGCCAGGAGCCCCGCGAACGCGGCGACGAGCAGCGCGACCGGCACCTCCGCCCGGACCGGCACGCCCGAGCTTCCCGGAACCGGCAGCACGGTGGCGACGAACGCCGTCGCCGCGAACCCGACTGCCACGCCGACGACGGACCGCCACCAGCCGCCCGCCCCAGCGGCCGCCCGGCGGACCAGCACGGGCAGCAGCCCGAGGTTCAGCAGGACGGCGCCGACACAGACCGCGACGGGCGGGCCGACGGTCGCGTGCGCGGTCAGGAAGAGGTCACGTACGAGGGCGTCGGCGGAGCCCATCGCCAGCATCGCGACCGCGCCGACCGCCAGCCCGTGGGTCAGGCCCCCCGGCGGGTCCGCCGGCCGGGCCAGCGCCGCCGCCCGGGCCGCCGGATCCGGATGCCGGGCGAGCAGCCGGCGCCGCCGCGTGGGGCCCACGGTCCTGGCGAGGAGCAACGCGGCCAGGTGCCCGGCCTGGCCGGCGCCGGCGGCGTACCGGTCGGCTTCCCGCTCACGCCGCCGCAACAGTCCGGCCGCCAGCAGCGCGGTCGACACCGCGACGACCGTCGCCCGGCCGAGCGCCGTCAGGTAGGTCGCGTTCAGCCCGAACAGGGCCACCTCGAGCAGACCGGCGGCGAGCACCGCCGGCACCGGCAGCCAGATCAGGCCACGGACAGCCGACGCCCAGGCCACGTCCCGGGCGAGGACGTGCGCGAGTTCGTGCGTCACCACGGGATCGAACCGCGCCGGGTCGGCGTGGGCCACCGCGACGGCCGCCGGGAGCACCACCGTCGGCCGGCCGACCACACCGCCGGTGGTGTACGCCTGCCGTACGGGCGGGGCGGCCACGACCAGCCTGGGCCGGTGCCGCGCGGCCAGCCCGCTGCGGTCGCAGAGGTCGACGAAGCGCTCCTGCGCGCCCGGCACGGTGAGCCGGCGGCGGAGCCGACGCCGGTCGGCCAGCGGCAGCACCACAACGAGCGCCGCCGCCGCGCCCAGCGCCATCCCCGCCCCGGCGAGCATGACCAGTCCACGTCGGCCGAACTGCCCGGCCAGGCAGCGGTCGCGGGCCGCCGACTGTGCCGCGGCCTCCGCCGGATGGGCCCGGGTGCAGACGTCGACGGTGGCCGCCAAGGGTCGGGAGAGCGAGCGGTCGGCGAGGAAGTAGAGGCCGCCGGCGCTGATCCCGACGCTGATCAGGGACGCCAGCACGAGTGCGTAGAGCCAGCCGAGCCGGTCCGGCGGGACGGGCGGGCCGACTCCGGGGCCACGGTCGCCGCCGGTCGTGCCGTCCGGGGCCGTACGACCGTCGTGGTGGGCCCCACCGGCACCGGGCCCCGTCATGCGTCCGGCGGATCGACCATCGCGCCGACCGCGGCGTCGGCGAGCAGTTCCGCCCGGCCGGCGTCCAGGCCCAGCGCCACCGCGTGCCGGTGGCACGCCTCCCGCAGTCGACGCGCCTGTTCGGGCTCCAGCCCGGGTCGGGCGTCGGGCGGGGCGGGCAGCTCGCGGCGGCGGCGACGCAGCAGGCCGGCCCGGACGGTGGCGGCACCTATCACCAGCACCTCGCCCACGGCGGCGGCCACCACCTGGAGCGCGAGTTCGGTGACCAGGGTGACGTCGATGCCGAAGCCGACCCCGCCCTGCGGGACGGACCAGCTCACGCGGCCCTTCGACAGCTGCCGTCGCCAGTCGGCGGCCACCTCGTCGAAGACCGGTAGTTCCTCGGGGGCGATGCGGCGGACCGCCGCGTGGGCAGCGCCCACGACCAGATCGGCGGCGGCGTTCTGGGGCTCGGTCACGATGCCATCGTGCCGCCACGGCGCCAGCCCGCAGACCCGACAGTAAGGTTTCCGGCACCAGGATCCGTTGACCCGACACGGTGTGCGGGGCCGGGCCGAGGGCGCCGTCGCGTCGGCGGGAGGCAGGATGGGCGGGTGACTGCCCCCACCCGCCCGCCGTCGGCCGTCCTGGACGCGGTGCTCGAACGGTTGACCTACGTCAACGAGGAGACCGGCTACACCGTCGCACGGGTGGCCACCGACCACGGCAGCGACCTGCTCACGGTGGTCGGCGCGCTGCTGGGAGCCCAGCCGGGGGAAAGCCTGCGCCTGTCCGGTCGGTGGTCGTCGCACCCGCAGTACGGCCGGCAGTTCGAGGTGCACTCGTACACGACCGTCCTGCCGGCCACCATCCAGGGCATCCGCCGCTACCTCGGTTCCGGGCTGGTCAAGGGCATCGGTCCGGTGTTCGCCGAGCGGATCGTCGCCCACTTCGGTCTCGACACCCTCCGCGTGATCGAGGAGGAGCCCGCCCGCCTGGTCGAGGTGCCCGGCCTCGGACCGAAGCGCACCGCGAAGATCACCGCGGCGTGGGAGGAGCAGAAGGCCATCAAGGAGGTGATGGTCTTCCTCCAGGGCGTCGGCGTGTCCACCTCGCTGGCCGTGCGGATCTTCAAGCAGTACGGCGACGCCTCCATCACGGTGGTCAGGAACGAGCCGTACCGGCTGGCGGCCGACGTGTGGGGCATCGGCTTCAAGACCGCCGACACCATCGCCCAGGCCGTCGGGATCCCGCACGACAGCCCCCAGCGGGTCAAGGCCGGCCTGCAGTACACGCTCTCCGAGGCCACCGACAACGGGCACTGCTACCTGCCCGACGGTCAGTTGGTCGCCGACGCCACCAAGATCCTCGACGTGCCCGCCGACCTCGTCACCACCTGCCTGGACGGGCTCGTCGGCGAGGAGGGGGTGGTCCGCGAGACGCTGCCCGGCCCGGATGGCGAGCCGACGGCGGCGGTCTACCTGGTGCCGTTCCACCGCGCCGAGCAGTCCCTCGCCGGATCCCTGCTGCGGCTGCTGCGCGACCGCGCCGACCGGCTGCCCCACTTCGCCGACGTCGACTGGGGCAGGGCGCTGGCCTGGTTGAAGGCCCGCACCGGCACCGACCTCGCCCCCGAGCAGGAACAGGCCGTCCGCCTCGCCCTCACCTCCAGGGTCGCCGTGCTGACCGGTGGCCCCGGCTGCGGCAAGAGCTTCACCGTACGCTCGATCGTCGAACTCGCCGCCGCGAAGCGGGCCAAGGTCACCCTCGTCGCGCCGACGGGCCGCGCCGCCAAGCGGCTGTCAGAGCTGACCGGGCACCCGGCGGCCACCGTGCACCGGCTGTTGCAGCTGCGCCCCGGCGGGGAGGCCAGCCACGACCGGGACAATCCCCTCGACGTCGACCTCCTCGTCGTCGACGAGGCCTCCATGCTCGACCTGATCCTGGCCAACAAGCTCGTCAAGGCCGTCCCGCCCGGCGCGCACCTGCTGCTCGTCGGCGACGTCGACCAGCTCCCCTCCGTCGGCGCCGGCGAGGTCCTGCGGGACCTGCTCGCCGCCCCGGCCGTCCCCCGGGTCCGGCTGACGCAGGTCTTCCGCCAGGCCGCGGAGTCCGGGGTCGTCACCAACGCCCACCGCATCAACGCCGGCAAGCCGCCGCTGCTCCAGGGCCTCAGCGACTTCTTCCTGTTCGCCAGCGACGACACCGACGCCACCGCCGCCCTGACCGTCGACGTCGCCTGCGCCCGGATCCCCGCCCGCTTCGGCCTCGACCCGCGCCGCGACGTCCAGGTCCTCACCCCCATGCACCGCGGCCCGGCCGGCGCGGCGGCCCTGAACACGCTGCTCCAGCAGCGGCTCACCCCGGCACGCGAGGGGCAACCTGAGCGCCGCCTGGGCGGACGGGTGTTCCGCGTCGGCGACAAGGTCACCCAGATCCGTAACAACTACGACAAGGGCCAGGCCGGCGTCTTCAACGGCACCGTCGGCATCGTCACCGCTCTCAGCACCGACGAGCAGACCCTGACGGTACGCACCGACGAGGACGAGAGCATCGACTACGACTTCGACGAACTCGACGAGCTGGCCCACGCGTACGCCATGACGATCCACCGCTCGCAGGGCTCCGAATATCCCGCCGTGGTCATCCCGCTGACCACCAGCGCCTGGATGATGCTGCAACGCAACCTGCTCTACACCGCCGTCACCCGCGCCAAGAAGCTCGTCGTCCTGGTCGGTTCCCGCCGTGCCCTCGCCGCCGCCGTCCGTACCGTCGGGGCCGGACGTCGCCACACCGCCCTCGACCACCGCCTCGCCTGAGCGCCTCGCTGCTGCCGCACGCCGGCCCGGGGCCGCCGGTCCCCGCCGGGGCCCTACGCCACCGGACGGGGCGCGGTCGGTGTGGGGCGCAGCGCCGCGAGCTGGATCTGCAACGCCAGCCGCGTGCGCGGCGAGTCGAGATCCACGGCGACGACCTCGGTGAGGCGACGCAACCGGTACCGGAGCGTGTTGGGGTGCACGTGCAGCTGCCGGGCGGCCCGCTGCGGGTCGCCCTGCTGGTCGAGCCAGGCGGCGACGGTGGCGACGTAGTCGGTGCCGTGCTCCCGGTCGTGGGCCACGAGACCGGGCAGGGGGCCACCCAGCAGCAGGTCGACGCTCGGCACGGCGCCGACCACCCGGTGCACGACCAGCTCCGCCCAGTGGTCCTCGAACCGCAGCACCGGGCTCCGCTGCCCGGCCGGGCCGCGCAACGCGAGCAGCTCCGCCGCCTCGGCGCGCGAGCGCGGCAAATCCGCCATGTTCCGGGCGACGCCGCCGGACGCGGCGTACAGACCCGGGTCCTGCACGGCGACGTCGTGGATCAGCTTCTCCATCCACCGCCGCGAACCGGGCGAGGTGCCCTCGTCCACCAGGACGGCGAACAGGACGTCTCCGACGTCCGCGAGCAGCGGCTGGCGCCAGCCGTGCCGGCGGGTGATCGACTCCCACAGCGCGAGGTTGTCGACCATCTCCCCCGTCCCTCCGAGGGCGACGACCCGCCACGGTCCCTCGGGCAGGGCCAGCTCCTCCCGGCCCATCCCGCCGGGGGCCCGCAGGACCGCCCGCAGGCGGTCGGCCGACACCCGGCGCGCGACGTCGGCCTGCACGCGCAGGCGGAGCAGGTGCAGGGCCAGTACGGACGCCGTGCCCTGGAGGTCGCGCAGCCGCCCCTCCGGCACCGGGCCCTCGACGACGGCCCAGATCGAGCCGAGCAGCTCGCCGCCGGCGCGGATCGGGACGACGAGGCGGGGCAACGTCCCGTCCGGGCCCTGCGGTACGAAGATCAGCTCGCTGCCCGTCGCGAGCTTGCGGAAGACGCCACGGGAACGGAAGTGGGCGATCACGTTGCCGGGGGCGCGACGGCCGACGATCGTCGACACGCGCGCCGGGTCGGTGCGGTCCTGGCGCGACGAGTAGGCGAGCACCCGGGACTGGGCGTCCTCGATCGTCACCGGCGCGTCGACGACGGCGGCGGTCGCGTCGGCGAGGGCGAACAGCTCGTCGTAGACGCCGGGCTCCCCGGTCTCCGGCGAGCCGGGCGCGACGGCCCGGTCGATCATCCCGCGGAGCAGCCAGACGAGCTGGGCCCAGGAGCCGTGACGTTGAAGCTCGACCAGGGTGAGGCGCCGGTCGGCGGCGGCCGACGTCACGTCGGGGTGCGCGGCCAGCGGAGGCTTGAGCACCAGGCCGGCCGCCCCGGTCTCCTGGCAGCGCGCGACGACGGCGAGGGCCTGTGCCGGGGTCGCGACGCCCGCGCCGAGGACGAGGTCACCGCTCTGGCCGGTCGTGGCGTCGTCGGCGAGGGTGACGTCGCGTACCTCCGCCTCGTCGGCGGGGACGACGACCTTGAGCAACGCGGCGCCGGCCGCGTCCACCACGCCAGCCACGGTGAGCATGCCGCGATTGTGCCCCGATCTTGTCCGGCAGGGCCAATGACCTGGGCGATCGTTGGCCGGAACGGACAATGACCTCCCGGCCCGGTGGGGACAGGATTGGCCGCGATCCCTGTCGCGCCCGAAGGAGAAGACGCCATGTCCCCCGTCGAGTCAGTGCCCGCCCCCCAGCACGTCGCCGTCGTCGGCGCGGGGATGGTCGGGCTGGCCACCGCCTGGTTCCTGCAGGAGCGGGGGGTCCGGGTCACCGTGCTCGACCGTACGGGGGTCGCGGCGGGCGCGTCGTGGGGCAACGCGGGCTGGCTCACCCCCGGCATCACCACTCCCCTGCCGGAGCCGGCGGTGCTGCGTTACGGGGTGCGCGCCGTGCTGAGCCCGTCCTCGCCGGTCTACGTGCCGCCGCGCGCGGACGCCCGGTTGCTGCGGTTCCTGGCCGGCTTCGCGCGGCACAGCACGGCGTCGAAGTGGCAGAGCGCGATGCGGGCCCTCATCCCGATGAACCGGCGGGCGCTGGAGGCGTTCGACGCGCTGACCGCCGGTGGGGTCGCGGCGCCGACGCACGAGGCGAAGTCGTTCCTCGCCGCGTACCGGACCGAGGCCGAGCGGTCGGTCCTGCTCGACGAACTGGCGCACATCCACTCCGCGGGCCAGGGGATCGAGTTCGACGTCCTCACCGGGGCCGAGGCACGGGAGGTGGAGCCCTCGCTGTCGGACACGATCGGCGCCGCCATCCGCCTGCACGACCAGCGCTACGTCAACCCGGGCCAGTACGTGCACGCCCTGGCCGACTCGGTCCGCGCGCGGGGCGGAGTGGTCGAGGCCGGCGTGGACGTCCTGGACGTCCGCGACGAGGCGACCGGTGTCCGGGTGGTGACCTCCGCCGGCACCGACGAGCGCTACGACGCGGTGGTGCTGGCGACCGGCACCTGGCTCGGCCAGTTGGCCCGGCGCTTCGGCGTCCGCACCGTCGTGCAGGCCGGCCGCGGCTACAGCTTCAGCGTCGCCATCGAGCACCTGCCGGCCGGCCCGGTCTACTTCCCCGCGCAGCGCGTGGCCTGCACGCCGCTGGGCGACCGGCTGCGCGTCGCCGGGATGATGGAGTTCCGCAGCGCCGAGGCGCCGCTGGACCGGCGCCGCGTCTCGGCCATCGCCGAGGCCGCCCGACCGCTGCTGCGAGGCGCCGACCTGGACACCCGCACCGACGAGTGGGTCGGCTCGCGGCCCTGCACCCCGGACGGCCTTCCCCTGATCGGCCGGACCAGGTCACCGCGCGTCTTCGCCGCCGGCGGTCACGGCATGTGGGGCATCACCCTCGGCCCGCTCACCGGCGAGCTGCTCGCCGAGCAGATCACCGGCGGTGGGCAGCCCGTCGAGCTGCGCCCGTTCGACCCGCTGCGCTGACGGACGTCGTCGGAGCCCTCGACGGCCAGTAGGGCTCCGACGCACAGCGGTCGGATGCCCCCGATCCGCGCGAGGCGGAGGGGCCCGCGGCACCGGGTCCCCCATCCGGAGCACCTGGGCACGACCGTCTGCTGGCGGCCAGCTACGGTAACCCTCGCTTTTCGCGTGTCGGAGGTAGGAATGCCGCAGTGGACGGCGGGCCTCGTCGTGCCCGTCATGCTCGCGTCCTTGACCGGGTGCGTCGGAGGCTCCACGGGGGACACGGGACAGTCAACATTCGCCCCGCAGGGCGGCGCGTGCCACCGGTTCGACGTCCAGGAAGGCGACCGCCACTCCTACGCCCCCGTTTCCTGCGCCGAAGCGCACGAGGCGGAGACCGTACACGTCGGTGCGTTCGTCGGCGCCGACGCCGAGCAGGACACGGTGCCGGCCAGGCAGGGCCCGACGCTGCGGAAGGCGTTCGACGCGTGCGACGCGGCGGCGACGGACTACGCGGGCGGCGAGTGGCGTGGAGCGCGTCTGCTGCTGCGGGTCGTGATCCCCACCGGGCGAGGCTGGGCCGCCGGCGAACGGTGGTTCCGCTGTGATCTCAGCGAGATCACCTATTTGGAGGTTACGGATCCGCGTCCCCGGCAGGGCAGCCTGCGGGACGTGCTGAAAGGCACGTCCGACCTGGCTTTCAACTGCCTCAACGTGACCGAATTGCCCGACGGGAACCTCGGCGGGCTGATCGAACTGGATTCGTGCGCCGTCACCCACGACGCGGAGTACGCCGGGGTGTGGCGTGCGCCGGAGACCGCCTTCGCGGACGTGGCCGCCGAGGGCGGACCAGCCGGTGACGGATGCTGGGATGTCGTGGCCCGGTACGTGGGGGTGCCGCGAGACGCTCTAGAGGGCCGCGCCGACGTGGTCTGGCGGCTCCCATTCGAGCAGGACTGGCTCGCCGGGGACCGCGGCGTCCGCTGCTTCCTCTGGATCCCGGACCGCACCCTCACCAGGTCGCTGCGGAACAGCGGCACGAAGGGCCTGCCGGCACCCGGCCGACCCGACTGAGTGTCTGGCCGGCAGCGTTCGGCACTGGCCCGGCCGGACCACGCAACGTGGCGCAGGGGCGCTGCGCTCGGCCGGTTCCCGGCCAGGCCAGCCCGGATGACGCCGTCGGATGACGCCGATGACGTTTCGTACCCAGCTCCATGACAGTTGTATGAAGAAGCTGTGGAAGTGACCGGGAGTGGTTTCGCCGCCCTTCCGGCGGGGGCAACACCGCAGCTCGACGACAACTCTCCCGGAAGGACGGCTCCACGTGGAAGTCACCGGTTTCTTCACTGCCATCATCATCGGCCTGATCATCGGGGCGTTGGGCCGCCTGGTCGTCCCGGGCAAGCAGAACATCCCGATCTGGCTCACGCTGCTCATCGGTGTGGTGGCGGCGATCCTCGGCACTCTCGTCGCCGGGGCCCTGGGCGTCGACGACACCAGGGGGATCGACTGGATCGAGCTTGCCCTCCAGGTCGTCTTCGCCGCGATCGGTGTCGCCGTCGCCGCCGGCGCCTACGGTCGCCGACGCATCCGCTGACCTGCACGTCCCACGGCGCCGGCCCACCCTCGCGGCGGGGCCGGCGCCGTCCTGTCCGCCGAGGTGCCGGGAACCCGCCGCGCCGCCCGTGTCCTTCAACGGAGCGCCGACGACAGGTGCCGGCCCTACCGGCGGCAGTCGCAACCGTTGCGGCCGCTGTCCGCACGCCGACGGGGCTCCGGCTCGCAGGTGGCGCAGAGCCGGGTCGACGGGCGATGCGCCAGCTCCTCGATCGGGATGTCGCGGTCGCACCCTCCGCAGGTGCCGTAGCGGCCCTGTTCCAGGTAGTGCAGTGCGCGGGCGATGTCACCCAGGGCCCGTCGCGTGGCGGCGGTCAACGCGGCGGCCGCCTCGAGATCGGCGCCGTCGGAGCGCGTCCGTCGGGCCTGCCGGTCCAGCAGCGCCAACTGGATGCTGTGCCGCTCGTACTGCTCCTCCAGGACGATCCGGAGCACCCCCAGCTCGGCCTGCCTGTTCACGACGTACACGATCGGTCCTTCTCCCTGCTCGGAACGAAAAGAAAGGGCGGAGCGCTGATGCGCTCCGCCCGCCGGTGCCGGTCCTGTGGATCTCGGACGGGTGGCGGCGGGCGGCGCTGACGAGGCGCCCGCCGGGTCGGCGGCGCGACGATCGGCGCGACGGTGCCCCGGCGAACGCGGGCGACCGACGGCACGACGAGGCGACGGGTGATCGCACCCGCGACGAGGTGGGCCTGCGGCCCGGTGGTCGCAGTCGTCCGCGACGGGGCGGGAAACTCCTGGTACGCCGCGGTGCGGGGCTGCCGGGAGGGGCCGGGGGCGGTCACGGCGCCACCATAGACCGAACGCCCGCGTACCGGCCAGCGCCCGGCGCCCCGGGGCCCCGTCGTGGGGTTGCTGGGTCGGTCCGGGCGGCCGTGGCCCGCCGCACAGGCCCCGAAATCGAGGTGCGCGTGACGACCCGGCGCTCTAGGTTTCCGCCGTGACCCTCGACATCGTGCGCCTGGCGGACCGCCCCGACCTCGGCCGTTCGCTCGACGAGGACTTCGACGGGGCGTGGCCGCCGTTCATGCTGTGGGACCCGATGGGCACGGTGTACTACGGCGTCGCCCACGACCTGTATCCCGAGTTCGTGTTCGCCGCGGTCGACCCCGCCGACCCCGCCCGCGCGGTCGCCCGGGCGTACGCGGTGCCGTTGCGCTGGACGGAGTCCGAGCTTCCCGACGGCGGCTGGGACCGGGTGATCCAGCGGGCCACCGTCAACCGGCTGACCGGCGCCGACACGAACATGGTCTCGGCGTTGGAGATCTGCATCCGGCCCGACCGTCGCGGCACCGGGTTGTCCGCCGTGATGCTGGCCGCCATGCGGGAGGCCGTCGCGAAACTGGGCTACGACACGCTCGTCGCGCCGGTCCGGCCGAGCGGCAAGCACACCCGGCCCGAACTGCCGATGGCGCAGTACGCGGCGCAGGTCCGCGAGGACGGCCTGCCGGTCGACCCCTGGCTGCGGGTGCACGTCCGCGCGGGCGGACGCATCGAGCGCGTCGCCACCCGGTCGATGACGATCGCCGGGACCCTCGCCGACTGGCGTCGCTGGACGGGCCTGCCGTTCGACACCAGCGGGCCGGTCCACGTGCCGGGGGCCCTCGTCCCGGTGCACTGCGACGTGGCGCACGACCACGCCGTCTACGTCGAGCCCAACGTCTGGGTCAGGCACCGACTCTAGGTCGTCACGCCGGGGTCAGGGCGCGGGCCAGTTGCGCAGCAGGGCGTCGAGGGCGTCCAGGACCCGTGACCACGTCTCCTGCGTGTCGGGGGCGCTGTGGCTGAACCCGCCGCCCATCTCCAGGCTGACGTAGCCGTGGAAGACGCTGCCCAGCAGCCGGACCGCGTGCGTCTGGTCCGACTCCGTCAGGTCGTAGCCGCGCAGCAGCGCCCGCGTCATCTGCGCGTGTCTGCCGCCGGCGCTCGCCGCCGCCGTCTTCGGGTCGAGCCTGAGCTGGGCTGCGGCGTAGCGGCCGGGATGTTCCCGGGCGTAGTCGCGGTAGACGTTCGCGAGGGCGGTCAGGGCGTCCTTGCCGGCGCGCCCGGCCAGGGCGTCGGCGGCCCGGTCGGCGAGTTCCTCCAGGGCGAGCAGGGCGATCCTGGTCCTCAGGTCCTGGGAGTTCTTCAGGTGCGAGTACAGGCTCGCGACCTTGACGTCGAACCGCCTGGCGACCGCCGAGACGGTCACCTGGTCGAAGCCGACCTCGTCGGCCAGTTCCGCTCCCGCCAGGGTCAGGCGTTCCGGGGTCAGTCCTGCGCGTGCCATGTTCCTCCGCCCGCTCGGCATAACCCATTATGCATTTGCCTACTACCTTTAGGGAAATTAGCCTGCCGCGTATGAAGCCGCTGACCGAGCAAGAGATCCGCACCGCCTTCGTGAACTGCACCAAGGGCGAGGCGAAGCGTCTGTCCGTCCCGCGCGACCTGGCCGACCGGCCCTGGGACGACCTGGACTACCTCGGCTGGCGAGATCCGCAGGCCCCCCACCGCGCCTACCTCGTCACGGAGCTGGACGGCCGGCCGAGGGCCCTCGCGCTGCGCTGCCCCAGCCCCGCCCCCTCGCAGCCACGGCGCGGCATGTGCTCGATGTGTCTGACCGCCCCCGCAGGCGGCGTCTCCCTGATGGTTGCGCCGAAGGCGGGCAAGGCCGGGCAGCAGGGCAACACGGTCGGCACCTACATGTGCAGCGACCTCGCCTGCTCGCTGTACGTGCGGGGCAAGAAGGACCCGGGCGCCGGCGCACGGCTGCAGGAGTCACTCACCCTGGAGGAGAAGATCCAGCGGACCATGGCGAACGTCGCCGCGTTCATCGCCACCGTGACCGCCTGATCCCCAGGCTTCGCAAATTCGCACGTCGGCGATGACGAGCGGGCTCACCTGCCCACCGGAACCCGCCGACGCGATCCGCGCCCTCGAAGGCCACTGCCGGCGCGCCACCTGACCACCCACCGCGAGGAGAGGCCGCGGCGGGGTTCACGGCGAGACGGGAGGCGGCCCGGTGTAGCCGCTGTTCCAGCGGAACCGACTGGTCGGCTGGGCGTACTCCTCGTTGACGTGCGCGATCCAACCCGCCGTCCGGGCGACCGCGAAGATCACCTCGGCGGCGCCCGGCCCCATGCCGGCCGCGTGCGACAGCACGGCGACCGCGAAGTCGACGTTGGGCAGGGCCTCCCGCCGCGCCGCCGTGGCCGTCAGGTCGTCCACGGCCCGCCGCAGATCACCCTCGAACGGCAGGTCCGCGACGAGATCGAGCAGGGTCGTGCCACGCGGGTCGCCCGCCGGATACAGCGCATGCCCGAACCCTGGCAGGTTGCCGGCCCGCAGCCACTCGGCGATCGCGGCCGACGCCCCGTCCCGCCGGGCGGCCTCGATCATGCGGTGGACGCCGCTGCCGACGGCCCCGTGCATTGGCCCGTCCAGCGCCCCGAGGCCCGCCAGCACCGCCGCGTAGGGGTTCGCCCGGGTGGAGGCCGCAACGCGTACCGCGATGGTCGACGCGGCCAGGTCGTGGTCGGCGAGCAGGACGAGGGCGGCGTTGAGCGCCCGGAGACCAGCTGCGGACGGTGGCGTGCCCGTCAGCCGCGACCACAGGCGGGCAGCGAGGCGCTCGTCGGAGGGAGCCTGTCCGGCGAGGGGCAGGGCGTCGACCATGGTGGACAGCAACCCCGGCGCGACGGCCGTCACGGTAGCGGGCGCCAGGTCGAAGCGCAGCGGGTCCATCGCGGCCGCGACGGCGACGATCACCGGCAACCGGTCGAACAGCCGTGCCCGGGCGGGGAGGTGGCTGCTCGCCAGCCTGGCCCTGTCGAGGGTCTCGGCGGACGCCGCGAAGGTCTCCCCGCGCCGCTCCCCCGTCCACAGCCAGTGCGCGACCTCCTCGAACGCCGACGCCGGCGCGAGCCTGCCGACATCCAGCCCCCGGTAGTGCAGCCGCCCGTACGCGATCAACGTGGTGGCCGTCCGCATCGCCGGGGCGCCGTCGCGGACCGGCCGGGTCGCCTGCGTGCGGGAGGCCAGCCGTTCGACGTCGGCCAGCCGGAACCGGCTGATCCGCTCGCCGGGAACCTTGACCCGGGCAAGCAGTCCGCGACTGACGTACGCGTAGATCGTCTCCGGCTTGACGCGCAGGCGAAGCGCTACCTCGGCGGTGGTCAACAGCTGTTCCCCGGACATGTGGGCATGGTCTCACGTTGACTGGATCAACGTTGACTACGCCCGTCCGGGGGCGTGACGCTGCCCGCATGCCTGACACCATCACCGTTCCGCGCGGGCTCGCCGGCGTCGTGGTCACCGATACCACCATCGGCCGCGTCCGCGGCGCCGAGGGCTTCTACCACTACCGGCAGTACTCAGCGATCGACCTGGCCGAGCAGCGCACGTTGGAGGACGTCTGGGCGCTGCTCATCGACGGTTGCCTGCCCACCGATCCCACGGCGCTGCGCCGCGAGATCGCGCCGCTGCGCCACATCCCGCCCGCCGTCGCCGCCGCGCTGCCCGACATCGCCGCGGCGTCGACGTCGCCGGACCCGATGGGCGGACTGCGCGCCGCCCTGGCCGTCGCCGGCCTCGCCGCCGGGGCCCGCCCGTTGTACGACACCCCGCCGGCAGAACGGCGGGCGCAGGCCATGGCACTCTGCGCCCTCACGCCCAGCCTGCTGGCCGCGCTGTTCCGGCTGCGGGCGGGGCTGGAGCCGATCGAGTCGCGCGACGACCTGTCGCACGCGGCGAACTACCTGTACATGATCACCGGCAAGGAGCCGTCCGCTGCGCACGCCCGCGCCATCGAGCGCTACCTGATCGCGACTGTCGATCACGGCTTCAACGCGTCCACCTTCACCGCCCGCGTCGTCGCCTCCACCGGCGCAGACATCTACGCCTGCGTCGGTGGCGCCCTCGGCGCGCTCTCCGGCCCGCTGCACGGCGGCGCGCCCAGCCGGGCCCTCGACACCCTCGACGCCATCGGCTCCCCCGACCGGGCCGACGCGTGGCTGCGCGACCGCATCCTCAGCGGCGAGCGGATCATGGGATTCGGGCACCCCGTCTACCGCACCGAGGACCCCCGCTCACGCATGCTCAAGGCGATCGCCCTGTCCCTCGGTGGCGATCTGGTGGACCTCGCCGTGGCCGTCGAGGAGCGGGTCCTGTCGCTGCTGGCGGAACTGAAGCCGGGCCGGGAACTGCACACGAACGTGGAGTACTACGCCGGCGTGGTCATGCACCTGTGCGGGCTGCCCCGCGAGATGTTCACGCCGACGTTCGCCACCAGCCGGGTGATCGGATGGTGCGCGAACGTGCTGGAACAGGCCGAGGACTCGAAAATCATCCGGCCAGACTCGCGCTACGTGGGCCCCAGCGCGCCCCGACCGCTGCCGACCGGGACCGCACCACCCCTGGGCTAGGCGCCATCGCCCACCGCGATCCGTCATCCGCGATGGCGCCTCGCGCGTACGCCGGAGGCCGGTGCCCAAACGTCACCCAGGACGGGGCGGAGCACTGGCACCGGAATCGCCCTGCGGGCAGGCGAGCCACCGCAGTAAGGGAGCCGCCGGCGCGACGGCATCGCCGATCCGCACCACTTCCGGCGCGCGTACGCGTGTCACACCGCCCCTGGTGGCGGCCGCCAGCGCACCGGCCTCCGACGTCGCCGCGCCCGGGTTGCGCGCCGCCGGCTCGCCTCGGGCGGTCGGTGCGGCGCCCTCGACGGGGTTCGGCGTCGCGGCGGCGGAGGCGCCCCGCGCGCTCTCGTCCGCCCGGTACGGCGGGTCGGCTCCCTCCGGCGAGGCCGGGCCTGCGGCGGTCAGCGCCACGAACGCCACCGCGACGACGGCAGCGGCCAGGGCCGCGCGACGCTCGGCACGCAGCCCGGTCGACGGGGCCTGATCCGGGTGGACCGGCAGCGGTGGCACCGGCCGCGCGTGCCGGTGGGCGGCCAGCAGGGCCTCGAGCTGCGCGGTGACGGCGGCCCGTTCGCCAATGGCGGCGGCGAAGGCGAGGGTGAGATAGAAGCGGAAGTTCACGGTCGCGGCGGCCGGCACCCGCAGCCCGGCGAGCCGGCGACCGTCGGTGGCGTGCAGCAGGGTGAACGGCACCTCGGGATGGTGCGCGGGCCCCACCAGGTCCGCGTACCTCCACTCGTGCCGCCACCCGCGCCCCGAGGAGAAGGCGACGCGGTGGTTGGTCACGACGGCCATTCCCGTGTCCAGGGCCCGCACGCCCCTCGGCAGCGCGCGGCCGGCGGCGTCGTCCGTGGCGACGGTCAGGCCCGGGGCGGGCAGCCTGGTGCCGTGCCGCGCGTCCGCCTCGACCAGGTCAGCGACCGGCAGTACCCGGTAGACGACCTCGTCGGCGTCGAGGTCCACCGGCAGGCCGGCACGCGGCTGCGTGCACCCGAGGAACCCGGCCGCCTCGATCCGCAGCCGGGCCAGATGGTCGTGGTGCCGCTGCCAGGCCGCCACCTGCGTGTCGTACGCGCACCGCCGCCGGTCGTTCTCGCGCTCGGCCCACCTGATCCGCCACGCGGGCTGCGCCGACGCCGGGATCGCCATGCGGGAGTGTGAGGCTGCCGTCACGTCTCGTACAACCATCGGCCGCTCGATGAGGAAACTGGTGCAGGTCGATACTTCCCATTGATGCCGGTAGGGGCGGTTCGGCCTTGCGTCCTGAGCTGCCGGCGTCGACAGATCTAGTCATGCCTGTCGATGTCTGGTAGAAATCCTGCAAGGTCGGCCTTCTCATCGCAGGAATCCCCCCACGCGAACGGGAGAGTCATGTCGTCCACCCGATCCACCCTGCGCCGCCGCCTGCTCACGCTCCTGGTTGCCATCGCCGCCGCGACCGGGGCCACGCTCGGACTCGCCAGCCCGGCCTTCGCCATCAGCCACTCCGACGCCACGTCGCAGCTACGCGCCGCCGGCGTCTCCTGGACCTCCAGCGGCAACTGCAGCGACCGTTACGTCTCGACCTGCACCTCGTTCGACGGCGTCCGGCAGGCCACCATCAGCGGAATCATCACCTTCAAGCGCGCCAGCGGCTGCGCCGTGACGATCACCGCCGGCACCGAGGTCGGGCACGCCGGCGGCACCTACAGCCACTGGAACGGCTACAAGCTCGACATCGCCCTGAGCACCTGCATCCAGAACTACATCTCGGCGAACTACACCTACGTCGGCTACATCGCCGGCTTCGGCTACCAGTACCGGGCGGCCTCCGGCAACCTGTACACCAAGGAAGGCAGCCACTGGGACATCCTCTTCTACACCTGCGGCGGCTGCTGACGGGGGAACCGGGTGCCGCCACCGTCAGGTGACGGCACCACCCCGGTCACCCGGCAGGAACATCGGCGCGGCACCCGCGACGAAGGGTGCCCACCCGGCGGTGGACGCCCTTCCCGGTCCGGCGACCCTGGGCTCAGGCCCCGCCGAGGGTCCGGGCGAACCGGCGGATGTCGTCGACCAGGAGCCCGGGCTGCTCCAGCCCCGGGAAGTGGCCCCCGCGGTCGTGCTCGGTCCACTGCACGATGTTCGGGAAGGCCTGGTCGGCCCAGGCCCGGACGGGCTGCGAGGGGTCGTGCGGGAAGACCGCCACCCCGAGCGGCACCGGCACCGGGGGCTGCTGCCGCGGCGCGGCGCTGACCGGGAGCATGTCCGCCGTCTCGTGGTAGAGCTGGGCGGAGGAGCCCGCGGTACGGGTGAACCAGTAGAGCGACACGTTGGTCAGCAGGCGGTCCCGGTCCACGGCGTCCTCCGGGCTCTTGCCGGAGTCGGTCCACTCCTTGAACTTCTCCACGATCCACGCGAGCTGCCCGACCGGGGAGTCGGTCAGGGCGTACGAGAGCGTCACCGGGCGGGTGGCCTGGATCTTCATGTAGCCGGACTCGTCGTCGACGAAGCGGGCCAGCCGGGCGAGCCGCCGGCCGGTGTCCTCGTCGAGCGCGCCCAGCTCGCGTGGGTCGCCGGGGGGCGGCGTGATGAGGAAGTTGACGTGCGCCCCGATCGCGTGCCCGGCGTCCGCCGCCGCGAGCGCGACCGTCACCCAGGAGCCGAAGTCGGTGCCCTGCGCCAGGTAGCGGCCGTAACCGAGCCGGTCCATCAGTTCGGCCCACGCCCCGGCGATGCGCGGCACGCCCCAGCCGGTCCCGGTGAGCGGGCCGGAGAAGCCGTACCCGGGCAGGGACGGGATCACCACGTGGAAGGCGTCCGCGGGGTCACCCCCGTGGGCGCGCGGATCGGTCAGCGGCCCGACGAGGTCGACGTACTCCAGGAAGCTGCCCGGCCAGCCGTGGGTGAGGACGAGCGGCGTCGCGTCCGGCTCCGGGGACCGTACGTGCAGGAAGTGCACCGTGGCGCCGTCGATCTCCGTGACGTACTGGGGGTACTCGTTCAGCCGCGCCTCGGCCGCCCGCCAGTCGTACCCGCTGCCCCAGTAGTCGGCCAGCTCCCGCAGGTAGGACTGCGGCACGCCGCGTTCCCAGCCGTCCGCGCCCGGCTCGTGCGGCCACCGGGTGTCGGCCAGTCGTCGGCGCAGGTCGTCGATGTCGGCCTGCGGTATCTCGATGCGGAACGGCTTCATCCCAGCGCCCTCCAGGGTCACGGCTCGCGCGAGATTCACATCCTTGACGGCGTACGCGGGGGCGCGCACCTTCCGCCGTGCGGTCTGCCGCGCGGGCACCCGGCAGGCTCAGTCGGGGTGGGCCGCAGCGTCGAAGCTCTCCGGGTCACGCCGGCCCACGCAGTATCGTCGTCCGATGCGGACGAGGGCGGAACATGCGGCGAACCCCCACGGAGGAATCCCTCGGACCGTCGGGGAGGAAGACCTCGCCGGCTTCACCGCCGGCCAGTTCCTGGACGTGCTGAAGGCCCTCACGGCGATCCTGACGCTGCCGTCGTCGGCCGCCGACCGCGTCAACGCCCTCGTCGTGGCCACCGGCCAGGGCGAACAGTGGCGGCTCAGCCACGCGATCCGCACCTGGGAGGCGAACCCCGGCCTGCGTCACCTCCTGGTGACGAACGGGAACCCGGCCGAGGAGACCTACGTCGAACTCACGCTCGACCACCTGCGCGGCCTGGGCCTCCGTCGCTGCGAGGGGGTCCGCCTCCAGGCCGGACCCGCCCCCCACACCGGCCGGCAGGCCGCCTGGATCGCCGAGCAGGCGCAGGGCCTCGGCATCGCGAGCCTCGCGCTCGCCGTCTCCCCCTACCATCTGCCCCGCGCCTACCTCACGGTCCTCAAGGCACTGGGCAGGAGGAACCTCCGCCTGCCCGTCATCCCCGTCCCCGTGGCCGTCTCCCCCGACACGCCCGTCCCGGAGACCGGGGCCACCGCCTACGACCTCGTGCCGGGAGAAGTGAAACGGATCCTCACCTACATGGACGAGGACCAGGTCGCCACCCTCGGGGAACTCCAGCAGTACCTCCGGTGGCTGTGGAGTCGCCACGAGTCCCTCCTCGTCGGCGCCCCGGGCTGACCCCCGGCCGCCCACGAGGCAGGGGCCCCGCCAAGATGGCGGGGCCCCTGCGTCGACGCTCGGATCGGATGCCGGTCAGCACCAGCCGTTGATCGGACCGTTCACCCCGCTCGCCAGGTAGGCGTCGGACACCCAGGTGCCGTCGCTCAGTCGGTTCCACAGCGCGGTGGTGCCGTACCGCCCGGCGTGGGAGGTGCCGTTGGCGGAGCAGGAGACGGTGACCGTGGTGCCGTCGCCTACCGATCCCCGCACGGCGTAGCCGGTGCCGGGGCCGGACCGCTTGTTCACCGAGCCACCACCGTTGGCGTCGACCACCGCCTGGTTGAAGCCCAGCGCCCCGTAGTTGTAGAGGCCGGCGCCGGCGCCGGCCCAGACCGAGCCGTGCCGCGCCCCGCCCTGGTAGGCGGCAGCGCCGTTGGCGAACTCCCACTTGCCGATGCTGTGGCCGGCGATGCCGACATAGGCGCTGTTCTGCCGCAGCCCGAAGTGGACGTGCCGGCCGTACGCCGCCCCGCCGCAGGTGACGTCGGTGCCCGTGTAGCCCAGGTACGCGCCCTGGCCGACGGCGGCGCCGTTGACCGAGATGCTGCTCCACAGGTGGTAGTAGTCGGTCGAGTAGCCCCGGTCGTGGATCACCCGGATCCACCCCGTGCACATCGTGTACGCCGTGCCGGCCCGCGCCGCGCGGACCACCTGGTCACCGCCGGCCAGGTCGATCGAGCTGTACGGCGCCTCGTAGCCGCCCCAGCCGTGCGGGCCGCTGGTCAGCGTCCACGTCTGACCCACCGCGAAGGGCAGGGCCATCCCGGTCCGATAGTCGCCGCCCGCCTGCATGGTGCTCGGGGTACGGGCGAAGACCGCCTTCTCCTGCTTGTTGACCAGGGGCGACTCGGCGGCCAGCTCGCTGAACCCGGCCTCGCCGTCGAAGTTCACCCGCCACGTGCCGGCCTCGGCACGGGCGATGAAGATCGCGCCGGTCGGATGGACGTCCTTCTCGTGGGTGGTGACGGCGACGGCGGTGCCGAAGGCCCACGGGCCGTTCCTGCGGGTGACGTTCACCCGGGTCTCGGAGCTCTCCGGGTGCGCCACCGCGGAGGTCTCGGCGTGCTCCGCCTCCGAGGCCTGGACCTGCGCGCGCAGCTTGGCGGTGACGGCGTCCTCGACGCTCACCCGCACCGGCTCCGGCTTGGGCACGGCGGCGTGCGCGGCGGTGCCGCTGACCAGGAGCTCCGTCGCCAGCAGGGCTGTGGCGACGCCGGCCCATCGTCTCATGTGCACCATTGACGACCTCTTTCAAATCGAAGGACATCGCTAAGTGGTGCTGACGATAGACAGAACGAGGAAGATTGTCTACATGTTGACCCGCCGGCAATGAAGGTATGTTTCGGCGCGGGGCCGAAGATCCACCGTCGGCGACGGGGGTCCCGGCCGGATCGGGGACGCCCCGCCGCGCGAATCTGCTGGTAGACGCCCCGTGGCGCGGGTCGGGTGCGAGACTGGAGCTGTCGCCGAGGGGGATCCCGTATGTCTGCTGGTCGCTATCTCGCGGTCGCCGGTCCGCGCGAACTCCGTGCGGGAGAGGTGTCCGGGGCCGAGCCCGGGCCCGGCCGCGTGACCGTCGACATCACGTACACGGGGATCTGCGGCACGGACGTCCACGGCTACACCGACGGGCACATGCTGCCGCCGGCGGTCTTCGGGCACGAGTGGACCGGTTCGGTCTCGGCGGTGGGCGCCGGCGTGGACGGGCTGCGGGTCGGCCAGCGCGTGGTGGGCGCGGTGGGGCCGGCGTGCGGCCGTTGCCGCCAGTGCGTCGCCGGGCACGCCCGCCACTGCGACACCGTGTTCGCCGAGGCCAACGGGGTCGACGCCGACGCACCGCCGCACGGCGCCTTCGCCACCCGGGTGCAGGTGACGGCGCGGCGAGTCATCCCCGTTCCGGAGAGCCTCTCGGCGGTGGAGGCGGCGCTCGTGGAGCCGGCCACGGTCACCTTCCACGCCGTGCGGCGGGTGGCGGCGGAGTACGGCAGCACCACGCTGGTCCAGGGCGCCGGCCCGATCGGGCTGCTCACCGCCCAGCACGCGCGCAACGCCGGGGCGGGGCCGATGATCATCTCGGAGCCCTCCGCGGCGCGCCGTGCGCTGGCCGGCAGGCTCGGCTTCGCCCACGTGGTCGAGCCCGCCGACCTGCCGGCCGCGCTGGACGAGCTCACCGCGGGCATGGGCGCCGACGTCGTGTACGAGTGCAGCGGCGTTCCGTCGCTGTTCCAACCGTCGGCCGAGCTGGTGCGCCGGGGCGGGACGCTCGCGTTGCTCGGCTACCCGCTGGAGAACTCGAGCGTCAGCTACGGCGACTGGCAGAGCCGGGAGCTGACGGTGATCGGGTCACTGGCCTACCAGCACGAGGACTTCGTGGGCGCGATGCACGCGATCGCCGCACGTCGCATCGACGTGGCGGCACTGCACACGGGCACCTTCGGGCTGTCGTCGCTGAAGGACGTCCTCGACGAACTCGACTCGGGCCGCAGCGAGCACACCAAGGTGCTGATCGACCCGAACCAGCCGGACCGGGCCTGAGCCGGCGGGCGGCGCGGCGGCGAGGGGTCAGTGCGGGAAGACCCGGGGCGTGCGCCGCTCGACCTCGTCGCGGAAGTCCTCGATCCGGGAGGCCACCTGTCGCATGCCGACGGTGTGCTCCAGCCGGTCGAGATAGAGCGAACGGCGGGCCAGGCCGTCGAGGTCGAAACTGAAGTAGATCGCCATCAGCGGGTTGACGAACAAGGTGCTGCCCCGGGTGCGGCGGGTCACGTGCACGTCCCCGTCGGCGCCACGGATGGCGGCGGCGATCTGCCCGTGCACGATGCTGGGCCGCAGCGGCGTGGCCGCCTGCCCGTACGCGACCGCGTCCCGGTACAGCCGCGCCTCCCGGCTGCTGCCCGGAATGGACAGCGCCCCGAGGTACGCGCCGTCGCGGTCGAGGGCGGCGATGTTCTCCAGCACCTGGGTGTGGTTGACCCCGTGGTACGCGTCGATGCCGAACCCGAGGCACACCACCAGCTTCACCGGCACGTCCAGGCCGGCCACCGCCGCGAGGCTCGTCATGTCCTCGACGGGGGTGCCGAGGCCGGCCTCGTCGCCGCGCATGAGGATGTCGGTGCCCCCGTCGACCAGCACCACCGCGTCCACCCCGAGCGCATCGACCAGATGCCGGTACGCGTCGCGCAGCGGCTCCACGCCCACCCGCGGGAAGGCGAACACGGTGCTCGGCTGGTCGTTGGCGGCGAGCCAGCGGGCCAGCGCCCGTTCCGGGAAGTACTCGTCGGGGCCGGCGGTGTCCGGGGTGACGGCGGCGACGTCCTGCGCCGCCCAGGCGTCCAGGTCGAGCAGTTCGAGCCGCGTGAAGGAGAGGTTGGCCAGGTGCACCGTCCGACCGGCGTCGCGTAACGCGACGGCCAGCGGAATCGCGGCGTACACGTCGAAGCCGCCGCCCGCGCCCGCGATCAGCACGGTGCGCGCCGGCTCCAGCGCGGCGAACAACGGCGGTACGGCCAGCGACCGCATCGAGCCTCCTCAGGCGACCGGCACAGGGGTTCCCTGGCAGGCGGGACGGTTCCGTTCAGAACAGCGTCGACGGCCCGACCGGCTCCGGCTCGGGCAGCGGCTCGACCTCGGGCAGGCGCGCCCGCACCTCGTCGTGGAACCGGCGGGCGAGCTCGGGCGCGTCGGCGTTGTCCGGGGTGTGCACGAAGATCGTCGGCGATCGGCCCTCGCGCAGCCACCCGGTCACCACGTCGAGCCACGGCTGCCAGCCCTCGACCGTCCGTGCGGGGTCGTCGCGACCGAGATAGCGGACGATCGGCCGGTCGGTCAGCGCGCGGGTGCGCAGCGGGGTGCGCGGCTTCCTGGTCCACGCCTCGCGTTCCGCGTCGCTGGTCGGCGGGGTGCGGAAGAACGCGGTCGTGTCGAAGGGCACCCACTCGGCGCCGACGGTGGCGAGCGCCTCCTCCAGCGTCCGCGCCGCCCGGGGGTCGTCGAAGAACGCGGGGTGCCGGACCTCCACGGCGTACCGGTGGGCGGTGGGCAGCCCGCGCAGGAAACGGGCCAGCGCGGGTACGTCGGCCGGGCCGAACGAGCCCGGCAGCTGGATCCAGAGGGCGTGGGCCCGTGGGCCGAGGGGTTCGACGGCGTGCAGGAAGGCGCGGAGTTCCTCGTCGGCGCCGGTGAGCCGACGCTCGTGCGTGACGACCTTCGGCAGCTTGGGCACGAACCGGAAGTCGGGGTCGGTCTGCTCCGCCCAGGAGGCGACCGTCTCCCGGGCCGGGGTGGCGTAGAAGGTGGTGTTCCCCTCGACCGCCGTGCACCAGCCGGCGTATGCGCGCAGCCGCTCGTGGGCCGGCAGCGGATGCGCCAGGAAGCGCCCCTGCCACGACTTGTGCGTCCACATCGCGCACCCCACGTGCAGGCGCATCGGATCCTCCCACCGCTCGACGGCCCGACGCGGGGTGACCCGCGCCGCGGGTACGGTATCCGGCCGCGCCGGCGGCGGCGAGCCCAGGCGCGGGCGCCGGCCGTGCCCGTGCGGCACGGCCGGCGCCCAGCGGTCCCTGCTCCGTCAGTCGCGGCCCTGGTCGTGCGGCACGGTGACCGTCACGGTGCAGCCGACCGGGCGGCCGATCTCGTCGTGGCCCGCGTAGGTCAGGGAGTAGACCCTGTCCCCGCCGGCGCCGTCGCGTTCGGCCCGCAGCCGGCCGCTGGTGTCCGGGGTGCCGACGGTGAAGCCGCTGACGTCCGCGGCGTCGCCGCCGGTCACCGCCGTCAGGTTGAGCGCGTACGGGCCGAGCACCCCGTCGCGCAGGTCCGCCGTCACGGTGACGTCGACCATCTGGTGGTTCGGCGGCCACAGCACCGGCCGGTCCACCACGCAGTCCACCTCGCGGGTGGGCACCGGCCGGTCCAGGGTGGCGACGGCATGGCCGATCGTCGCGGTGAGCCGCCCGCCGGCCTCGTAGTACATGTGCGCGGTGCGCCCCTCGAAGTAGAACGTCGGCGCGGCAGAGCGCCCCAGGTCGGGCGCGGCGACCATCGAGTCGTGCACGACGCCGAGGTGGACCTCCCGGTCGAGGTCGTCGCCGACGTCCACGGCGTGCATGTTGCCGTCGGCCGCGTGGAAGATCACCAGGTTGCGGCCGTTCCAGCGCAGGAAGAACGGGCCGGAGGCGTTCGGGCCCTGGATGCCCTGCGGGGTGACGATCGGGTCGGGCTGGATCGTCCAGGTGCGCGCGTCCGGGGAGACCGCCCAGCGGATCCGCCGGGACACCGGCCCGGTCGGCCCGGGCGGCGCGGCGGTCGGGTTGTCCATGAAGAGCATCAGGTACCGGCTGCCCAGCCGCGGCACGGCGTGCTCGAACACCCGGGCGTAGGAGGTCTCCCCGCCGGTGCTGTCGTCGCGGCTGATCGCCGTCCCGCCGTAGTCGAAGTGGATGCCGTCCTCGGAGGTGGCGTACCGGGTGATCGAGTTCTCGCCGTGGAAGTAGAGGAACAGCTTGCGCTCCCCCTCCACCCAGATGGCGTGCGGGGAGGAGATGTGGCTGACCGTGGAGTAGTGGGGCAGCCAGGTGTTGCCGATCAACGGGTTGGCCCGGTACTCGGTCCACGGACCGTTGATCGAGTCCGCGTACGCCAGGGCGATCCCGCCGGGCCGCTCGTGGGGCGCGTAGTACAGGTAGTAGGTGCCCAGCGGGTTGGGGAAGTAGTCGGCGGCCCGGATGACGCTCGGGAAGATGAACTCGTTCGTCGGGTTGTAGGTCAGGGCGCTCTTGTCGAACGCGGTGCCCGCGTAGGTGAAGCGCGGGAAGTCGAGGGCCGGATCGGCGGCGGCCGGAGCCGCACCGGCCAGCGCGGTCACCAGCATGCCCGCGCCGGCTGCCGCCACGGCGGCGCGACCGGGCACTCGGACGGGTGCTTTCGTCATCGCTGTTCCTGCTCTGTCGGGGGATGGTGGGGCTCCCCCACCGCCCGGGCGGGCCGTCGGCGTACGGGGCCGTCGACGGAGGAGCCCAGGAGGTGGGGACGGGTACGCCGGTGACGACTGTGGACGCCGCGCAGCACGCCGCGGGGCGGCACGAAGTCACGCTGCGTGAGACGGTCGGCCACCGCGAGGGTGAGCAGGCCGCCCGAGTCAGGTGCTAATACGTATTACCATCAATCCTTCTCGAATGCTGCTCGACCCGGGCGGGTCTTGTCAAGAGGCCGGCCGCCGGCCTCGGCGGGACGGCCCGCCGGCTCCGTCGGGAGCCGGCCGGCCGCGAACGCGGGGTGGACCGCTCGGAGCTAATCCGCATTACTCCAGGGACTTCATCTCCAAGAAATCTCTCCGTCCCCCTCTTGACACAAACCCGGTCGGCCCGCCAGGCTCCTCCCCAACGCCGAGCGCTAATACGCATTAGCCGCACCGGAAGGACCTGTGGTGCCCTCTACACCCCGACGCGTCACGCAGCGTGACATCGCGCGGCTGGCTGGCGTCAGTCAGGCGACCGTGTCGCTGGTGCTCAACAACCGGGCCGACGCCGACGTCCGCATCGCGCCCGAGACCCGCGACCGCGTGCTGCGGACCATCGCGGAGACCGGGTACGCCGCCGACCCCGTGGCCCGCCGGCTCGCCGCACGGTTCAACCGGATCATCGGCGTCTTCACCTACGAGCCCGCCTTCCCCAGCGGCAGCCGCGACTTCTTCCACCCCTTCCTGCTGGGCATCGAGGAGTACGCGGAACGGGCCGGCTGCGACCTGCTGCTGTTCACCAGCGCCCCGGTGGTCGACGGTCGGCGCCGCATCTTCCACCAGGACAACCGGCTCCGCCTCGCCGACGGCTGCATCCTGCTCGGCCGGGAGATCGACGCCGCGGAGCTGCACCGGCTCAACCGCGACGGCTTCCCGTACGTCGCCGTCGGCCGTCGCGACGACGCCGGCGGCCCGGTGCCGTACGTCGGTGCCGACTACGCGACGGCGGTGGGCGAGCTGGTCGCCCTGGCCCTCGCCCGCGGTCACCGGCGCCTGGCCTACCTGAACACGGACCTGACCGCGGAGTCCTCGGCGGACCGGCGGCGCGGGTTCGTCGCGGCCGCGACGGCCGCGGAGAGCGCCCGCCACCTGACGACCGTCGCCCGGGACGCCGAGGTCATCCTCGACGACCTGCTGGCCGACGGGACCACGGTGGCCTTCGTCGAGGACTTCGCCACCGCCGTGGCGCTGGAGCTGGCCAGCCGGCGGCGCGGCCTGGGCGTGCCCGGCGACCTGTCGATCCTGACGCTCGGCGACCCGACGGTCCCGGTTCCCACCGACCTCGCGTTCACCGGATTCCGCATCCCCCGCGAGGAGATGGGCCGGCAGTCGGTCGAGGTGCTCGCCAGCGTCATCGACGGCAGCGCCGTCGGCGTCCAGCAGCGGCTCCTGCCCTGCGAACTCGTCGAGGGCGACACCCTCGGCACCCCTGATCGGCGGTCCACCGCAGCTGAGCGGTGACCGTGCAACCCGGAAGGAAGCAAGTGGTACAGATGCGTGCGGACGTCCTCGTCGTCGGGGGCGGGCTGGGCGGGGTGGCGGCGGCGCTCGCCGCGGCCCGGGCCGGCCGGTCGGTCATCCTGACCGAGGAGTTCGACTGGCTCGGCGGGCAGCTCACCAGCCAGGCCGTCCCGCCGGACGAGCACTCCTGGATCGAACAGTTCGGAGCCACCGCGAGCTACCGGGCCCTGCGCACCGGGATCCGTGACTACTACCGCCGGCACTACCCGCTCACCGAGCGGTCGCGGGCCTGGACCGACCTCAACCCGGGAGCCGGCTGGGTGAGCCGGGTCTGCCACGAGCCCCGGGTGGCCGTCGCCGTCATCGAGCAGATGCTGGCGCCGTTCCTCGGCTCCGGCCGGCTGACGGTGCTCCAGCCGTACCGGCCGGTCGCCGCGGAGACCGACGGGGACCGGGTGGTCGGGGTGACCGTCGCGCACCGCGACCGGGACGAGCGGATCGACCTCGTCGCGCCGTACATCCTGGACGCGACGGAGACCGGCGAGCTGCTGCCGCTGACCGGCACCGAGTACGTCACCGGCTTCGAGTCGCAGGCCGACACCGGCGAGCCCAGCGCGCCGGCCGAGGCGCAGCCGATGAACATGCAGGCCGTCTCCGTCTGCTTCGCGCTCGACCACGTCGACGGCGACCACACCATCGAGCGGCCGGCGAACTACGACTTCTGGCGCGACTACAAGCCCGACTTCTGGGGCGACCGGCTGCTGTCCTGGCGGTCGCCGCACCCGCGCACCCTGGAGATCGTCGAGCGCAGCTTCACGCCCAACCCGGACGACGACCCGCTGGCCGTCAACGCCGACCAACGGCTCAACCCCGGCGACGGCAACCTCTGGACGTTCCGGCGCATCGCCGCCCGGCGCAACTTCACCGACGGCGCGTACGACAGCGACATCACGCTGGTGAACTGGCCGATGATCGACTACTTCGAGAGTCCGGTCATCGACGTGCCGAACGCGTCGTGGCACCTGAGCAAGGCCCGCGAGCTGTCGTACTCGGTGCTCTACTGGATGCAGACCGAGGCGCCCCGGCCGGACGGCGGGACCGGCTTCCCCGGCCTGCGCCTGCGCGGCGACGTGACCGGCAGCCGCGACGGCCTGGCGCAGGCGCCCTACATCCGGGAGTCGCGCCGCATCCGGGCCGAGTACACGGTCGTCGAGCAGGACCTGTCGCTGGCCGTACGCGGCGAGCACGGCGCGGTCGCCTACCCGGACTCGATCGGCGTCGGGATGTACCGCATCGACCTGCACCCCTCCACCGGTGGCGACAACTACATCGACGTCGGGTCGTGCCCGTTCGAGATCCCGTTGGGCGCGCTGATCCCGCAGCGGGTCGAGAACCTGCTCCCGGCCGGCAAGAACATCGGCACCACCCACATCACCAACGGCAGCTACCGGCTGCACCCGGTCGAGTGGAACGTCGGCGAGGTCGCCGGCCTGCTCGCCGACTTCTGTCTGGCCCGGGGCGAGTCCCCGCGCGCGGTCCGCGGCACCCCCCGCCTGCTGGCCGACTTCCAGGACCGCCTCTCGGCGGCCGGCGTGGAGATGCGCTGGCCCCAGGTCGCGGGCTACTGAACACCCCCGAAGAGGAGAAGATCATGAGATTGGGAAAGGCTGTGCGCGGTGTCGCGGCGACACTGGCCGGCGTCCTCGCGCTGTCCGCCTGCGGCGGCGGTGACGAGGCCGCGGACAAGGGTCCCGCCAACCTGCGGATGACCGTCTGGTCCGCCAACGAGGCGCACCTCAAGCTGTTCAACGAGATCGCCGACGAGTACCGCAAGAGCCACCCGGACGTCGCGTCCATCAAGTTCGACCCGCTGCCGTTCGAGAACTACACCACGACGCTGACCACCCAGATCGCCGGCGGCAACGCGCCCGATCTGGCCTGGGTGTTCGAGAACTCGGCCCCCGACTTCGTCGCCTCCGGCGCGCTGCTGCCGCTGGACGAGAAGCTCAAGAAGGCCGAGGGCTACCAGTACGACGACATCTCCCCCGCCACCCTCAAGCTCTGGCAGGACGGGGGCAAGCTGTACGCGTACCCGTTCTCCACCTCGCCGTTCGGCGTCTTCGTCAACACCGACATGCTCAAGAAGGCCGGGCAGAAGACCCCGGCCGAGCTGATCGCCGCCGGGCAGTGGAACTGGGACAACGCGCTGGCCGCGGCCGGTGCCACCGCCGCGTCGAGCGGCAAGGCCGGCCTGGTGATCCGCGACTTCGACTACAAGGGCTGGGACAACCTGTCGACCCTCTGGACCGGTTGGGGCGCCCAGGCGTGGAGCGAGGACGGCAAGTCCTGCGGCTTCGCCGCCCCGGAGATGGTCGAGGCGATGACCACCCTGCACAAGGCGATCTTCACCGGCAAGGCGCTGCCCGGCCCGGGTACGACCGCCGACTTCTTCGCCGGTGACGCCGCCATGACGGTCACCCAGATCTCCCGCGCCTCGCTGCTGAAGCCGGACGGCTTCGGCTGGGACCTGGTGCCGCTGCCGGCCGGGCCGAAGGGCAACTACTCGGTGGTCGGCCAGGCCGGCGTCGGCGTGATGAAGAAGAGCAAGAACGCGGACGCGGCGGCGGACTTCCTCGCCTTCCTGACGAACCCCACCAACTCGGCCAAGCTGGCCCAGTTCTTCCCGCCGCCGCGCCAGTCGCAGCTCACCGCGGAGACGCTGGCCAAGACGAACCCGACGCTCAAGCCCGAGCAGTTGCAGAAGGTCGTCATCGACGGCATCACCAACGGCGTGGTCAAGCCCAGTCACGCCGGGCAGGCCGAGCTGAGCCAGCAGGTGCGCGCCGGGCTCGACCCGCTCTGGAAGGCCGACGCGGACGTCAAGGCCGTCCTCGAGGGTGTCTGCACCAAGATCCAGCCGCTGCTGGCGAAGTAGGGCAGCCTGACCATGTCCCAGACGGACACGACGGTGGGCGGGGTCGAGGCCCCGCCCACCCGGGACCGGTCGCGGCCGTACTGGACCAGCCGCCGCCGTGACCAGCTCACCGGTTACCTGTTCATCGCTCCCCAACTGCTCGGCAGCCTCGTCTTCGTGATCCTGCCGCTGATCCTGGTGGTCTGGTACAGCCTGCACGAGTGGAACGTGCTGGCCGGCACGTTCGAGTTCGTCGGCACCGAGAACTACGCGAACCTCGCCGACGACACCAACCTCGGCTCGGTGCTGCGGGCCACCGGTCTGTTCTCGGTCGGGCTGGTGGTGTTCAACCTCGGCCTGGCCCTGCTGCTCGCCGTACTGCTCAACCAGAAGCTGCGCGGGACGATCGTGTTCCGCACCCTGTTCTTCTCCCCCGTGGTCGTCTCGCTGGTCGCCTGGACCATCGTGTGGGGGTTCCTGCTGCAGGACAACGGCGGCGTGAACGGCCTGCTCGACACGGTCGGCGTGGACGGGCCGAACTGGCTGCGCGGTGAGGGCACCGCCATGTTCTCGGTCGTCGTGGTGCAGGTGTTCAAGAACGTCGGCCTGAACATGGTGCTCTTCCTGGCCGCCCTCCAGGGCGTGCCGGCCGAGCTGTACGAGGCCGCCGAGGTGGACGGGGCCAGTCGGCTGCGCCAGTTCTGGCGGATCACCGTGCCGATGATCAGCCCGACCATCCTGCTCACGTCGATCATCACGGTGGTCGGCTCGTTGCAGGTCTTCGCGCAGATCGCGGTGCTCACCCAGGGCGGCCCCGGCACCTCGACCACGGTGCTCGTCTACTACCTGTACCAGCAGGCGTTCCAGTTCCACCACTTCGGCTACGGCGCCACGCTGTCGATCGTGCTGTTCGTCATCGTGCTCGCGCTCACCGTGCTGCAGTGGCAGATGCGTAAGAGGTGGGTCCACCATGAATCGTGACCTGTCGCCCCGGACCAAGCTGGTGCTCTACGGGGTGCTGCTGGTCCTGGCGATCCCGTTCGTCTTCCCGACCTGGTGGATGGTCACCTCCTCGCTGAAGCCGATCGCCGACATCTTCAGCTTCCCGCCGCAGCTCCTGCCGACGAGCCCGAAGCTGGACGCCTACCAGCGGGTGTTCGAGTTGCAGCCGTTCGGCCAGCAGTACCTGAACAGCCTCTACATCGCGCTGGTGGTCACCGTCGGCACCCTGGCGGTGGCGGCGCTGTCCGGGTACGCCTTCGCCCGGATCCGCTTCCGTGGCCAGAACGTGCTCTTCCTGGTGATCCTCGCCGGCCTGCTCATCCCGAGCGAGGTGACGATCGTGCCGCTGTTCCAGATGTTCTTCAAGCTGGGCCTGGTCGACACCCACTGGCCGCTGATCCTGGTGCCGATCCTCGGCGCGCCGAGCGTGCTGGCGACCTTCATCATGCGGCAGTTCTTCATCAGCCTCCCCGGCGAGTTGGAGGAGGCGGCCCGGGTGGACGGGCTGGGGCGGTTCGCCACCTTCTGGAAGATCGCCCTGCCGCTGTCCCGGCCCGCGCTGGGCGCGGTCGCCATCTTCACCTTCCTGCACAGCTGGAACCTCTACCTGGAACCGATCGTGTTCCTCTCCTCGCCGGAGAAGTTCACCCTGCCGCAGGCGCTCACCCAGTTCGTCGACGCCTACGGCGGCCCGATGTGGAACGTCCAGCTCGCCGCGGCGTCGATGACCGCGCTGCCGGTCCTGGTGGTCTTCGTCATCGCGCAGAAGCAGTTCGTCGAGGGCCTGGCGCACACCGGGCTCAAGGGATGACGGTGCCGGCGGCCCTGGTGGGCCTCGACATCGGCGGCACCAAGACGGCGGCGGCGCTGGTCGGACCCGACGGGCAGGTGCTCGGGCGTCGCCTGGCACCCACTCCTGCCGGGTCGGGGCCGGCGGCCGTGCTGGACACCGCCGCGCGGCTCGTCCGGGAGCTGCTCGACGCGGGCGGCGCCGGCCCGGTCGGCGTGGGCACGGCCGGCACGGTCGATCCGGCCACCGGCACCATCCGGTACGCCACCGACAGCCTGCCCGGCTGGGCCGGCACGCCGGTCGCCGACGAGTTGGCCGCGCGGCTGGCCCGGCCGGTCCGGGTCACCAACGACGTGAACGCCGCCGCGCTCGGCGAGAGCTGGGTCGGCGCGGGCCGGGACCGGCGGGACCTGGTGCTGGTCGCGGTCGGCACGGGCCTGGGCGGCGCGATGCTCCAGCACGGTCGGATCTCCACCGGCGCCCGGGGCGGCGCCGGCGAGGTGGGGCACCTCCCGGCTCCCGGCGCCGAGCGGCTGCGCTGCGGGTGCGGCCGGTACGGGCACCTGGAGGGCATCGCCTCGGGCACGGGACTGTCCGGCGCGTACGCCCTCGAGACCGGTGTGCGGATCACCGGGCGGGCCGTGGCCGAGCGGGCGGCGGCCGGTGAACCGGTCGCCCGGGAGGTGGTGGACCGCGCCGCCACGGCCCTCGGCCGGGCGCTCGCGGGGCTGGTCGCCCTGCTCGATCCGCAGGCGGTGGTGCTCGCGGGCGGGGCGGCCGACGCCCTGTTCCCCGTCGCCCGCGCCGCCTTCACCGCCGAACTTCCCGCGGCCTGGGCGGACGTGTCCCTGCTCCCGGCGGCGCTCGGCGCGGACGCGGTCGTCGTGGGCGCCGCCCGACTGGCGGGCCCCGGCCGGCAGGCGGCCGGCAGCTCCGCCGTGATCACCGACGAGAGGACGAGAACGTGAGTGTGTTCGACGAGCTGGCCGGCGGCCTCGTGGTCTCCTGCCAGCCGGTGCTCGACGATCCCGACGACCCGATGCGCGACCCGTACGTGCAGGCCCGGGTGGCCGCGGCGGTGGTACGGGGCGGCGCGGTCGCCGTCCGGGCCAACGGCACCGCCGACGTCCGGGCCATCCGCGCCGCCGTCGACGTGCCGGTCATCGGGCTGCACAAGCAGGGCGTCGAAGGGGTCTTCATCACCCCGACGGCGGCGCACGCGCTCGACGTGGCCGCGGCCGGGGCGCACATCGTCGCCGTCGACGCCACCGACCGTCCCCGTCCGGACGGGCGCAGCTTCGCCGACACCGTCCGGGCGGTCCGGGAGCGGAGCGACGCGCTGGTCCTCGCCGACGTCTCCACCGTCGAGGAGGGCGTGGCCGCCGTGCGGGCCGGTGCGGACGCCGTCGCGACCACCCTCTCCGGCTACACCCCGGCCAGCCCGCCGACCGACGGACCGGACCTGACGCTGGTGGCCCGGCTCGCCGACCTGCTGGCGGTGCCGGTGATCGCCGAGGGCCGCTACCGCAGCGCCGAGCAGATCGGGCAGGCGTTCGCGGCGGGCGCCCACTCGGTGGTGATGGGCAACGCGGTCACCTCGCCGCTGTGGCTCACCCGTCGCCTGGTGCCGGCCACCCCGGCGGGCGCCCGACTCACCTGACGGCGCGGGGGCGGGTGCGCCGCGGCGCCGCGGCGGTGGTCCCGGGCACGACGGCGCAGGGCAGGCTGCGTTGCAGGGCGTCGGCGCCCGGCGCGGGACCGACCAGCTGTTCGAAGAGCAGTCGCACCGCCCCCGCGCCCATCTGCTCGCGGGGGATCCGGAAACCGGTCCAGTCGATGTCGCCGGGACTGCCGTCCTCGGCGTCGCCGAGCTGGGCCAGTGACAGGTCGCCGGGAACGGACATCCCCCGGGCCAGCGCCGCCGCCCGGATCTGCGGGGCCAACCCGGACGGCCAGACGACCGCCGCGGTGAGCCCGTTGTCGTCGAGCAGGTCGAGTGCCTCGCCGCCGGTCAACCCGGCGCCGTCCAGCACGACCGGACGGCTGCGGGCGGCGCGTACCGCCTGCTGGTAGCCCTGCGCACGGTCGGCCGACGGCTCGTCGCGGCGGAGGTCGCCGAGGAAGCCGACCCGTTCGTGGCCGAGGGCGAACAGCCGCTCGACCACCTCGCGGGTGGCGGTCACGTAGTCGGCGCCGACGTACGGCACGATGCCGGCGTCGGACTCCCGTCGGCCGATGAAGGCGAACGGGAAGTCGCGGCCGAGCAGGTCCGCCAGGTCACGCTTGTCGTCGTGGCGGCCGAGCAGGACGCAGCCGTCGGCGACGCCGAGCCGGCGGGAACCGTCGCCGAGCAGGCGCCGCCCCTGCCGGGACGGGGTGCTGGTGAAGAAGAGCAGGTCGCAGTCGAGCTCCTCGGCCTGCGCCTCGACCCCCACCAGGAACGGGTGGTAGAAGTCCCGGCTGTCGCGCGGGAAGACCGGCTCGTAGGTGAAGACGCCGATGATCCGGGTGCGTCCCCCGGCCAGGCGTTGGGCGGCCGGGTTCGCGACGTACCCGGTCATCCGGATGGCGTCGAGCACGCGTTGACGGGTCTGCTCACCGACGCGTCGGCGACCCGTGTCGCCCTCCTTGAGGATCAGTGACACGGTCGCCTGGCTGACCCCGGCGAGCCGGGCGACGTCGGCCTGGGTGGCCCGGCCGTTGGTGCCTGGCATCGTCGTCACCTCCGTGTCCCGGCCGCTCGCCGGGGGCCCGCTCCCGCGCCGTCGCCCCGGCTGGTCATGCGCATGACCACACGATCGCACACGGCGACGTCTCGGGAGCGGGCTGCCGTGAATGATCAGCCCACCGGTCGCCGTAAGTCAATGTTACGCGGGGGTTTCATATTCTGGCGGCCCGGCTCTTGACAGCTCGGGCCAGCGGAAACATTCTGGTTATGCGCATGACCACATGGTCGCCGACCGGTCCCGACAGGGGCAGGAAAGGCGTCCCGATGATCCAAGCTCCACCCCGGCGGGCAGCCGGCCGCCGACCCCCAGCGGGCCGGGCACGGGTCGGCATGCTGGCCGGTTCCCTCCTCCTGGCCGCCACGGCCGTGGCGCCGGCCGTCGCCGCCCCGCCGGCGGCAGCCCCCACCCCACCGGCCGCCTCGGCCTCCGTCTACCGGAGCATGCCGACCGACCCGACCGCGGTCGTCCTCGGCAGCGCACGGTTCCCGGTGCACGGCGACGGCGTCGGTGACGACACGGCCTCGGTGCAGGCCGCCATCGACGAGGCCTCCCGCCGGGGCGGCGAGAACTGGCTGGGCAACATCGTCGGCGGGGCACGCAACGTCACCGTCGGCGACGGCGGCGGCGTGGTCTTCGTGCCGGAAGGGCGTTACCGCCTCTCCCGGCAGGTGGACCTGCACGCCTCGGTGCGCCTGATCGGGTTCGGCGCCGCGCGGCCCGAGTTCGTCCTCGCCGAGTCCACCCCCGGCTTCCAGGACGGCAACCAGTCCTTCCTCTTCGCCGCGCTGCGCCGGCCCTTCCAGCCCGGCGCGGCCCGCAGCTTCGGCAACAACGACACCTTCGGCACCGGCCTGGTCAACCTGGACATCCGGATCGAGCCCGGCAACCCCGCCGCGGTGGCCGTACGCTTCAGCGGCGCCCAGATGTTCGTCCTCCAGGACCTCGACATCCACGTGGGTACGGGATACGCCGGGATCGACCACAACGCCAACCTGATCCAACGGGTCAACGTCTACGGCGGCACGGTCGGCATGCTGGCCTTCGCCGCCTCGCCCGGCTGGCAGACCACGCTGCTGGACACCACCTTCACCGGTCAACGCGAGGCGGCCGTCAAGCTGCACACGGACAGCAAGCTGAGCCTGATCCGCAACCGCTTCGCCGACTCGCCGGCCGGCATCGTCGCCACCCCGAACCAGACCCAGCGCCTCTACGTGCAGGACTCGGTCTTCGAGAACATCAGCGGGGCGGCGATCACCCTCAACGACAGCGAGTCCGTCGCGGGCGGCGGCGAGCCGGAACTCGTCCGCGCCCAGAACCAGCTCAACATGGTCGACACCGGGGTCACCGGCACCGGTGCGCTGCTGACCACCGTGCCCAGCGGACGCACCTGGGTCGGCCCCGGCCCGTCGTACCTGGTGCGCGACGCCACGCTCGGACTCCGGGTCGACGACGCGCTGAGCGACACCGAACGGCGTACCGACGGCGTCCTGGTCTCCGCGACACCGGCCGCGCCGCCGAGCTTCGCCCGGCTGCTGCGCACCGACGCGCCCCTGCCACCGGCCACCGGCGGCTGGGTCAACGTGGTCGAGTACGCCGCCGCCAGGGGCGTCACGGTCGGCAGCGGCACCAGCGACGACCACGCCATCTTCCAGCGGGCCCTCGACGAGCACGACACCGTCTACGTGCCGATGGGGCAGTACCTGATCGGGAACACCCTGCGGCTGCGGCCACAGAACAACCTGATCGGCCTGCATCCCCGCCAGACCTGGCTGAAGCTGCCGGAGCGCGCCGCCGGATTCACCGACCCGCAGCGGCCCAAGGCGATGGTCCAGACCCCGCTCGGCGGGCGGAACCAGGTCACCGGCCTCGGCCTGGACTCCGCGCAGCAGACCGCGGGCTCGGTGCACGTGCACTGGCGCTCCGGTGAGCGCAGCTACCTCGCCGACATCGCCACCCAGTTCGTGAAGTGGCACCCGGAGCAGACCGCGCCCGGCGACCCCGGCGCCGGTGATCCCGGCTACCAGTACCGGGGCCGGCACAGGTACAGCTTCTGGGTGCAGGGCGGCGGCGGGACCTTCGCCAACATCTGGAGCGTCGCCGGCTGGGCCGACAACGGGTTCCTCGTCGAGGACACCTCGGTGCGCGGCCGAATGTACGAGGTCTCCGTCGAGCACCACGAGCACCGCGAGGTCGTGCTGCGCCGCGTCCGCAACTGGCAGCTGCACGCGCTGCAGACCGAGGACCACATCTACGGCTGGCGGTCCCAGGCCGTCGAGCTGGACGACGTGCACGACGTCCTGTTCGGCAACACGGTCTTCTTCCGGGTGGCCACCGTGCAGGGCCCGTACCCGTACGCGGTGGGACTGCGCGACAGCAGCGGCATCGTGATCCGGGGCACCCGGGGCTACCGGCCGGACAACGTGGCCAACACCCGGTGGGGCGCCACCGTCGCCGACGTGACGACCGGCCGGACCGTGCCCGAGATCGAGGTGGCGTACCTGGGGGTCGGGGTGACCGGCAGGAAGGCCGACCCGGCCGGCGCCCACGTCGCGCTGGACACGCCGGAGATCCGGGTGCTGCCCGGTCGGGCCGGGAGCGCCGTGCTGCGGGTACGCAACGACGGCCCCGGCCCGCTCACCGCCCTGACGGTCGGCGTCGACGCGCCGCCCGGCTGGCAGGTGCGGGCGCGGCCGGAGACCACCCGGCTGCCCGCGGGCGCCACCACGCCGGTCGCGGTGAGCGTGCAGGTCCCCGCCGACGCGGTGACCGACGGCACGGTCCGGCTGACCGTCGCGTTCACCCGGGCCAACCACCGGCAGGAGATCACGCAGACCCTGCGGGTGGGCGTGGCCGGGGAGAACCTCGCCCGGGGCGCCGCGGTGCAGGCGAGTTCGGTGCTCTCCGGCAACGTCGCCGCCCACGCGGTGGACGGTGACCGGACGGGTGCCCGCTGGATCTCCGGCTCGGCCGACCCGGCACCCGCGCTCACCCTGGATCTCGGTGGGCCGGCGGAGCTCCAGCGGCTCGACCTCTACAGCGGGGTGGCCGGCTCGGAGAGCCTGCGGGTGCGGGCGTTCCGGGTGGAGGCCCTGGTCGACGGGGCCTGGACGACCATCGGTTCGGCCGGGGCGAACACCGCAAACCCGGCCCGGGTCGACCTCGCCGGCGCGCCGACCGGCATCCGACAGGTCCGGCTCGTGTTCACCGAGCCCAGCCCGACCGACGGGCTGGCCCGGGTCTTCGAGGTGGAGATCCACGGCCTCCGCTGACGCTCAGGGAACGGGCCCGGGGCAGCAGACCGTCAGCGCCCCGGGCACCACCCGCACCTTGAGCTTCGTGACCTCTCCCCGGGCGCCGCCGTCCAGCTCGTACGTGCGGGGCGCGGCGAGCCGGACCTTGATCTTGCGGCCCCGGGTGATCCGCACGAACGGCGACTCCTCCGAGCGGCCGGCGGCCATCCGGCCGAGGGTGCGCGCCCAGTCCACCGCGCCGTCGGCGGTCGACACGCCGATCTCCAGGCAGCCGTCGTCGGGGCGGGCGTCGTCGAACGCCGGGATGCCGCCGGTGATCGTGCCGACGTTGCCGAACAGCACGCAGCTCGCGTCGCCGTCGAACCACTCCGTGCCGTCGACGGTGATCCGCGTGCCGACCAGTTCGCCCCGGACGTGCCGCAGCCCCGTCCACATGTAGGCGAGGCGACCGAGCTTGCCCTTCAGCGTGCGGTCCGCCTCGCGGATCAGGTCGCCGTCGAAGCCGGCACCGGCCATCACGGCGAAGTGCTCGCCGTTGAGCCGGCCCAGGTCGAGGGAGCGGCGCCGGCCGTGCAGGCCGATGCGGACGGCCTCGGGGAGGTCCTCCGGTACGCCCAGGTTGGCGGCGAAGAGGTTGGCGGTGCCGGCGGGCAGGATCGCCATCGGGACGCCGGAGCCGGCGAGGGTGTCGGCGCAGCGCTGCACCATGCCGTCGCCGCCCCACACGAAGACCAGCTCGGCGCCCTTCTTCAGCGCCTTGCGGACCTTCTTCGGCGCCTTGCGGCTCTTCGGCACCTCGTACCAGACGAGGTCCTCGACGCCCGCGCCCGCCAGCTCCGCGCGCAGTTCGTCGAGGCCGCCGCCGAGGGTCTTCTTGCGGTGGGCGACGACCGCGACCGTGCCCACCCGGACGGCGGTCGCCGGCCCGTCGCCCAGCGTGCTGCTCGTGCCCATGACCGCCGTGGTACCCGGCCGGCGCGGTTTCCACGCCCCGACCGGCGGGGAGGGGCCGACGGTGCGGCGAGCTCCGTTCGACCACCGGCGCGGGTGTGGCCGGTCGGCGCGGCGCCTCGGCGTGCGCCCCGCCGACCGGCCCGCCGGCGCGGCGGCGGTACGGGCGAGGGGAACCGCCTCACCGCCGGGCCGGACGCCGCCCCCGGGTCGACACGAACTGGTACGACATCACGACGAACCCGGGGTCGCGCAGGAGCCGACGGAACGCCTCCAGCTGGCCGGGCGACACACCCGCCTCGATCAGCTCCGGCGCCAACTGCCGGGAGTTCGTCGCGTAGAGCGACGCGCCGAGTGAGCCACCGGGCCAGCTCTCGGAGTGGGTGACCGTGTCGACCTCGACCAGTCCCGCCGACGCGAGGTGGGCGTGCACGTCCTGCGCCCAGGCCAGGTCCGCGCCGTGGCTCTGCAGGACGCCGAGCATCGTGTCCGTCACGTGGGTGAAGAGCTTCGCCGCGTCGTCGCTCGGCGCGGTCAGCACGCGCAGCGGGGCCGTGCAGTCGAACTCCTCGACCACCAGCCACCCGCCCGGGGCCAGCGCGCCGGCCAGCGAGGCCAGTACGCGCCGCCGCTCCGGCAGGTGGAGCAGCACCAGCCGGGCGTGGATGAGGTCGAAGGCGTCGCCGGGCGGTGGCTCGCTGCGCACGTCGTGCCGACGGACGTCGAGGTTGGCCGCGGGGGCGAGGTGGGCGACGTCGATGTCGGTCGCCAGCACGCGCCCCGTCGGGCCGACCGCCTCGGCCATGCTCCGGGCGACTGAGCCCCCGCCGGCGCCGATCTCCCAGCACACGCCGCCCGGGGCGAGCACCGGGGCGCCGATCCGGGCCGCCGTGATCGGGTCCAGGAAGGACTCCAGCGCCCGCAGCTGGGGCACCGCCTCCGGTGAACCGTTGTCGAAGGTGTACTCGGTGTCACGGATGTCTGTCGGCATCGTCGCTCGTTCCTGTCGAAGTCGGTCGGGTCAGGTGCGCGGGATCGGCCCGGAACCGGGCACCGGTCGGGTAGCCGGCAGCTCCGCGACGGCGGCGACGCTGAGCATCGCCGCCAGGCGGCCCGGCTCGGCCCGGGCCTCGTCCGCCGGGCGGTCGTAGACCACCCGGCCGTACTCGAGCACCGCGATCCGGTCCGCGATCTCGACGGCGTGCTGGAGCTGCTGCTCGACGAGGAGCACGGCCAGCCCGGTCCTGGCCAGGGTGCCGACGAGGTCGCGTACCCGGGCGGCCAGGCCGGGCGCCAGCCCTTCGCACGGCTCGTCCAGCAGCAGCACCCGGGGCTGGCCGAGCAGCGCCCGGGCGATCGCCAGCATCTGCTGCTCGCCGCCGGAGAGCTGGTCGCCGCGATGGCGCAGCCGGGCCGCCAGCCGGGGCAACAGCTCCAGGACCCGCGCGACGGTCCACCCCTCGCCCGCCGGCGGCGCGGCACGCCACGGCACCGCCGCCAGGGCGAGGTGCTCGGCCACGGTCAACCGGGAGAAGACCCGCCGGCCCTGCGGAACGAGGCCCACCCCGCACCGGGCGATCCGGTGCGGCTGCCGGCCGGCGACCGGCACGCCGTCGACCTCGATCCGCCCCCCGCAGGGCCGCACCAACCCGGCGACGGCGTGCACGAGGGTGCTCTTGCCGGCGCCGTTGCGGCCCACCACCGCCTGCACGGCGCCGGCCGCCACGTCGAGGGTGACCTCGTGCAGCACGATCCCGCCGGCGTAGCCGGCGCAGAGCCGCTCCGTCCGCAGCATCACGACACCCCCTCCGCGTAGGCCTGCCGGACCGGACCCGACGCGCGGATCTCGGCCGGCGTCCCGGTGGCGACCGTCCGGCCGTCCCGGAGCACGGTCACCTGGTCGCAGAGCGCATACACCAGGTCCAGCCGGTGCTCGACCAGCAGCACCGCGACGGCGCGCGGCAGGGCCCGCAGGAACTCCACCAGCCGACCGACCTCGACGACGGACAGGCCGGCGGCCGGCTCGTCGAGCAGCAGCAGCCGCGGGCGACCCGCCAGGGCCATGGCGATCTCGAGTTGCCGCCGCTGCCCGTGGGCGAGCTGACCGGCGGGAGTCGCGCCCACGTCGCGCAGGCCCAGCCGTTCCAGCCACGCACCCGCCGTACGCTCGGCGGCGCACCGCCGCGCGCCGGGCCGCCACCGGCCGGGCCGCACCGCGTGGGGCAGCGCGGCGACCAGCACGTTCTCGGCGGCGGTCAGGCTCGACCACACGGCGGGACGCTGGTGGATCCGGCCGATGCCCCGCCGGGCCCGGGCGGCGGGGCCGAGCCGGGTGACGTCGCGGCCGGCGAGCAGCACCCGGCCGCCGCCCGCCGGGGTCGCCCCGCCGAGCACGTCGAGCAGCGTGCTCTTGCCGGCGCCGTTGGGCCCGATCAGAGCGTGCCGCTGGCCGTGGTCGATCCGCAGGTCGACCCCGTCCAGCGCGGCCAGCGAGCCGTAGCGGACCGTGACGCCCCGGGCGGACAGCAGCGGCGTCATGCGCGTGCCCCCGTCGGCGCCGGCCGTTCCTCGGCCGCAGGGCCCGCCGGCAGTCCCGGCAGGAGCCGGCCCCGCACGCCCGCCGGCCGGCGCCCGTCGCCGGGCAGCAGGTGGACGGTGACGACGAACGCCACCCCCAGCACCAGGGGCGCGTGCCCGGGGAGCACACCGAAGAGCCAGTCCCGGCCGGCGATCACGATCGCGGCGCCGACCAGGGCGCCGCCCACGGACGCGACGCCGCCGACCACCACCCCGAGCAGCAGCAGGGCGGAGGTGTCGAAGCCGAAGTCGGCCGGCGAGATGAACTGCTGGGCGACCACCAGCAGGGAGCCCGCGGCGCCCGCGACCGCCCCCGCGGCCACGTGCACGGCCGCCACGTGGGCCGACACCCGGTGGCCGCTGGCCCGCAGCCGCGCCTCGTCGTCCCGGCCGGCCCGCAGCAGCAGGCCGGCCCGGGTACGCAGGAAGAGCAGCACCGCGCCGACCAGCACGGCGACGACCGCCAGGGCGTACAGGTAGCGCGCCCGGTCGGTGGCCAGCACCGGCAGCCCCCACAGGGGACGCACCGGCGGCACCCCGGCGAGCCCGTCGGTGCCGCCGGTCACCGACCGCCAGCGCCCGACGACGGTCACCACGAGCTCGCCGATCGCCAGGGTGATCATCAGGACGATCACGCCGCGCGCGTACACCACGAGCGGGACGGTCGCCGCGGCCAGCGCCGCCCCGGCCGCCGCCGCGACGACCAGGTGCACCACCGCGACGTCGGAGAGGCGGCTGCCGACCACCGCGCTGGCGTACGCGCCCGCCGCGTACGGCGCGGTCTGTCCCAGGGTGGGCAGCCCCGCGACGCCGGTGAGCAGGGCGACGCTCACCCCCACCAGGCCCAGCGCGAGGGTACGGGCCAGCAGCGCCACGGTGTAGTCGTCGACCGCCCACGGCGCCAGCACCAGGCCGGCCAGGACGAGCACGGCGACGCCGCGCCGCAGCGCGCGTACCGCCTCGTCCCTCACGACATCCTCCGGCTCGTGGCCAGGCCCCGCGCCCGCACCGCGAGCACGGCGGCCATGGCGGCGAAGAGCAGGAACGGGGCGGCCGACGGGGCGAGCGCCACCCCGAGGGTCTGGATCTGCCCGACCGCCAGGGCCGCGAGCAGCGTGCCGGTCATCGACCCGAGCCCGCCGAGGACGACGACCACCAGCGACAGCAGCAGCACCGCGTCGGCGGTGTCCGGCCCCGGACCGATGATCGGCGCGCCGAGCACGCCCGCGGCGCCGGCCAGCGCCCCGGCGGCGGCGAGCACGCCGACGCGGATCCACGCCGGGTTCACGCCGAGGACGGCAACCATCTCGGCGTCGTCGACGGCCGCGCGGACCAGCATCCCGGCCCGGGTGCGGCGCACCGCGAGGTGGAGCAGGCCGGCGAGCACGGCCGCGACGACGATGAAGACCAGCCGGTACGCCGCGTAGCGGTGCCCGGCCACGACCACCGACCCGTCCAGCGCCGCCGGCACCCGCACCGGCGGGTCGTCCGGCCCGAACGCCGCCACGAGCAGGCTTCCCCCGGCCAGCGCCACCCCGAAGGTGAGCAGCGCCTGGGTGAGATGGCTGCGCGCGGCGAGCCGGGTGAGCAGGCCGGCGACCAGCGCGCCGGCGGCGGTGGCGGCGACGGTCCCGACGGCCAGCGCCAGCACCAGGCTCGGCCAGCCGCCGTCGAACAGCGCGGCGGCGGTGTACCCGCCGATCGCGTACAGGGTGCCGTGCGCCAGGTTCAGGATGCCGGCGACGCCGAAGCAGAACACCAGTCCCGCCGCGGCGACGAAGACCAGCAGCCCGTAGGCCACCCCGTCCAGGGCCGGGACCAGGTACGGGTCGATCCGGATGTCGACCGCCACGCCGTTCACCCGCCGACGGTGGCGAGGTCACCCACGACGGTGTTGGACAGCGCCCGGCCGTCCTGGCGCACCTGGCGCAGGTACCACTTCTGCACGGGCGCGTGCGTGCTCGGCGAGAACTGCCAGGTGCCGCGCGGGCTGGCGATCTGGCCCAGCTGGCCGATGGCCGCGTTGATGCTCTCCGGGCTCGGGTCGTCCCCGGCCGCCTCGATGGCCCGGTCCAGGACGGCCGCGGCGTCGTAGGAGGCCATGGCGTACGTGGTCGGGGAGCCGTCGTTCTTCGCCTTCCAGGCGGCCACGAAGGCGCGGTTCTCGGCGTTGTCCAGGTCCGGCGAGTAGTTCAGCACGGAGTAGACGTCGCGGGCGGCCTCGCCCTGGGCGTCGAGCACCCCGCCCTCGGTGAGGAACCCGGCGGCGTAGAGCGGCAGGTCGCTGATCTCCGACTGCGCGTACTGCTTGACGAAGTCGACGGCCGCGCTGCCCGCGTAGAACGTGTAGACGGCGTCGGCGCCGGAGGCCTTGATCCGGGCGAAGTACGGGGTGAAGTTGGTCGTCGTCGGGAACGGGGTGAAGGTGGTCTTGCCGTCGGCATTGGCGAGCCTGCCGCCCTCCTTGACGAAGGCGTCGGTGAAGCCGCGCAGCTCGTCCCAGCCGCCCTGGTAGTCCGGGCCGATGGCGTAGACGCTGCCCTCGACGTTGTCGCGCACGTGGCGGGCGATCGCCTCCCCGGGCTCGTCGGAGAGGTACGAGGTGTGCCAGATCCGGGACACGTCCTTCAGCTCCGGGCGACCGTTCGAGCCGACGAACGGCACCTTGGTCTCGTTGAGCAACGGATAGACGGCGGCCACGGAGCCACCGCCGACGATCCCGGTGAGCGCGGCCACCCGGTCCTGCTTGAGCAGTTTCGTCGCGGCGGGCACCGCGGTCGCGGCGCCGTTGCCCTCGTCGGCGACGACGAGTTCCACCTGTCGCCCGCCGAGCCTGCCATCGTGGGTGGCCAGGTAGAGCTCGAAGCCGGCGCGGATCTCCTTGCCGACCGCCTGGTAGGTGCCGGACAGCGACGCCAGCAGGCCGATCTTGATCGATCCGGCGGCGCCGGTGCCCCGCCCGCCGTCGGCACAGGCGGTCGCGGCGAGCAGGACGAGGGCGAGCAGGGCCGCGGTGCGGGCACGGCTGCGCCGGGGGATGGTCAGCGACATGTCTTCTCCAGGAGGGATGGGGTTTCCGGCGTGGGGTGCCGGGGTGTCAGCGGCTGCGGCTCAGTGCCGCCCGCGCCGCCGGGGTCAACGCGTCGCCGATGCGGTTCGCCAGCTCGGTCATCTCGTAGGAGACCTTGCCGACGTCGCACTGCGGGTCGGCGAGCACGAGCAGGGACGCGCCGTCGTTGAAGGCCATCGAGAACATGAAGCCGCCCTCGAGCTGGGTCACGTTGGAGATCACCGCGCCGGCGTCGAAGAAGGCCGCCGCGCCGCGGAGCAGGCTCACCAGCCCGCTGCCGGTCGCCGCGAGCTGGTCCGCCCGGTCCGGCGGGAGGCCCCTCGTGGCGGCCACCATCAGGCCGTCGCTGGAGATCGCGATCGCATGGCTGACCTCGGTGGCGCGCTCGGCGAAGGCGTCCAGCAGCCAGCCGAGATCCTGTTGGTCGGTCACGTGCTCTCCCTGTCGGGTCAGTTGGTGATCAGGTTGGTCCGGCGGCCCGCGACGCCCCGCGCGTACGCGGCCATCGCGGTGGCCACCTGGGTCGGGTCGCGGTGCGCGGAGCGCTGCTGCGGCACGGTGACGCCGCCCGGGACGAGGTGCTGTCGCGGCTGACGCCGCGGCAGGCCGGACGTGGTGGTGGCGACGACCTCGGGCGCGTCGGCCCGGGCGGCGGTCCGCCAGGCCTCGTCGGCGGGGCTGGCCCACGGCCCCGCGTTCGTGGCGTCGTCGTGGCCGGCCTGGAACCAGTGGTTGACCTCCTCGAAGATGACGAGTTCCTCGGTGGGCTCGTCACCTGCTCCGGCCGGCGCCGGTGCGGGCCGGAACACCGGCGCCACCGGCAGTGCCCGCTCGGGCGTCGGACCGCCCGTCCACGGTTCCGCCGGGCTTCCGGCCCATGGCTGCGGGGCCGTGGCGTACGCCGGCGGCGCGAGGGTGGTCCGCGCCGCGCGCCGCGACGGCCGGCCCGGCGTGAGCAGGAACTCCTCCGGGGGCAGCGATCGGATGATCGCCCCCGGGAACGCCGCCTCGGCGATGGTGCCGCGCCGGGGACCCGGACGGAGCTGGACGGCCGCGCCCAGCCGGGCGGCGAGCTGTCCCACGACGACCAGCCCCATCGCCCGTACGGCCGCGACGTCTATGGCGGGCGGGCGGGCCAGCAGGTCGTTGAGCTGCTGCCGACGCTGCGGGGACAGCCCCACGCCCTCGTCGCTGACCTGGACGATCACCCGGTCGCCGAGGCTGCGGGCGGTCACCCACGCCTCGGTGCCCGGCGCGGAGTAGCCGGTGGCGTTGTCCATCAGCTCGGCCAGCAGGTGCACGACCTCGTCGACGGCGTCGGCCGCGACGGCGACGTCTCCGTCGACCATGCCGAGGCGGATCCTGGCGTAGTGCTCGATCTGGCTCTGCGCGGCCTGGAGCACCTGTTGCAGGGGTACGTCGTGCTGGCGCACCCGCCCGACCCCCACTCCGCCCAGCACCAGCAGGCTGGCGTTGATCCGTCCCATCCGGGTGGCCAGGTTGTCCAGCGTGTAGAGCTGGTCCAGCCGTTCGGGGTCGGTCTCGTCCCGTTCGACCTTGTCGACCTGCGCCAGCACCGCGTCGACCAGCCGCTGCTCGCGGCGACTGAGGTGGATGAAGATGTCGGCCGTGTTGGCCCGCATGACCGCCTGCTCGGCCGCGGTACGCACGGCCGCCCGGTGCACGGCCGCGAACGCCTCCCCCAGCTCGCCGATCTCGTCGCCGCGCGACGACTCCAGGGCCTCCGCGGACTGTTGGCGGGCCAGCTCGTCCGGGTCCACCGACGAGCTGTCCGGTTGCTGGAGCCGGGCCACCACCTGCGGCAGCCGTTCGAAGGCGACGGCGTTCGCGGCGTCCCGCAGCCGGCGCAGGCGCCGCGTGATCTGCCGGGCCACCGCCCAGGTGACCAGCGCGGTGAGCAGCAGGGCCACCGCCACGGCAGCCGCCTCGACGGCCGTGCGCCGCCGCTGGTCGGCGTGGGCGGACCGGATGTCGTCGAGCACCGCCGCGTCGACCCGTTGACGCAGCTCGGCCAGGCGGACGGACCACTGCTGGGTCGCGGCGACCCACGCGCCGGGGTCCAGCCGCAACCGGCTTCCCGTCCGGGTCCTCGACACCTCGTCCTGCAGCCGTTGCAGCAGCAGGGCGTCCCGCCCGCTGCCCGCCTGCTCCCACCAGCCCCGCCAGGCGGGCCGGGCGAGGGCCAGGAAGGACAGGCTGGACTCGGTGAAGCCGGACCGGGCGGCGGTGATGTCCTGCTGCATGGCGGGGGTCAGTTGGCCGGCCGCGACCGCGCGCAGGACGGCGACCTGCTGCTGGCCGGCCGCCTCGGCCGCCTTGGACAGCGCGGCCGAGGCCCGCATGCCGTCCGTGATCCGGGCGTTGACCGCGCCGAGGGTGACGCTCTCCCGAAGGCTGAGCAGGTCGGCGATCACGATCCGGTAGCTGAAGGTCATCGCTGACACCGAGGCGTGCGCCGCCGTACGCACCTGCGCGCGCAGCGGCGGCAGGCCCTCCAGCGCCAGGTCGATCCGCTGGAGCGCGGTCTGCCCGGCGGCGGGTCCGGCAGGCACCAGCGCCCGCTGCCGGCGGTAGCGGGCGACGGCGTCGTCGGTGCTCCCGGTGGCGTCCGCGAAGGCTTCCTGCTGCTCGGCCGCGCCCCGGCTGAGCAGGTCGGCGGCGACGACGCGCTCGCGTTGCAGCCGGTGGGCCAGGTCGCCCGCGTCGGCACCGAGGTGCGCCAGGAGTCCGAGATCGCTCGCGCGGGTCGTCTGGCGGACGCTCTCGGTCAGGGCGAGGCCGGCGAATCCCATCACGGCGACCAGCGGGGCCGCCACGATGAGGCGCATCCGGGTGCCGATCTTCCAGCCGCGGCGGCCGGTCGGGTAGGGTCGGGCCGCGTGGGACCTCGTGCTCGACGCCAAGACTGACTCCCGCGACTCATCCAAGACGGCCAATGCGCACCTTGCCGTTTGCACGTCTCATTCCGCCGGAACCAACGCCCACAGAGAAGACCTGACGGTGGTACAAACGGCCCGTACCGGCATCTGTACCCAGCGCCAGCAGCGCCCGTCCCGCCCCGCGGGTCCGACCCCGCGCAGGTCAGGAGCGCCCGGGTCGCCCGCCTGACGGGTGCGGCGGGAGGTCCGCCTCCGGCGGCCCGCCGAGCACCTGGCCGATCAGCTCCCGCAGCTCGTCGATCGCCGCCACGACCGCCTCCGGGTCGCGCGCGTCCCGCCGCGCGGCCGGCGGCGCGGGGGCCGGGTCGGGCTCTGCCACCGTTCCGAACCGGGGGCCGCGGCGGCCGTCCGCCGCCAACTGCTCCGCCGCGACCTGCGGCCACAGCGCCGCCAGGCAACCGCCGGTGCCGAGCACCTCGTCGCAGCGGACGGCGAACTCGTGACTGCCGTACCGGCGACCGGACTCGACCGCGGCGACCGTCTCGCGACTGAACCGCACCCGCTCCGCGAGCGCCCGCTGGGTCAACCCCTGACGGGTGCGCCAGGTGCGCAGTTCGGAGCGGAACCGGTGGATGGCACCGGAGCGCTGGGCGCTCGACGGGGGCGTGCGATCCATGTGTTCACCTTCGCGACGCCGACCGGCCGGCATCGGCATCGGCATCAATAGACATTGGGCGATGAATGGGTATTCGCAGGGGACAATTCTTAACCCATCGGTCGACGGGTGTGAAGACGTGACTTCGGAGCGTAGTCACCTGTCAGGGGCCGCGGCGGCCCCCACGGGTCCGCGCGCAGCCGGTCGGGCGCCGCTCGGCACGGTCCGACGGCCCCCGCCCGGAGAACAGGACCGGCGCCACCGCGACGCCGCCGCGAGGCGGCTGGTCACCCGGCGACAGTTGCCGCCGGAGCACCGGACGGCACCGTCGTGCCGAGGACCACCGGCAGGCTCCGGTGCGCGCGGAAGGCGATGTTGACCTTGTACGAGCGGCGATGGCCGGGGGCCAGGCGCAGTCCGGGAACCGCTCGGCAGAGCCGGGTCAACGCCGTCCTCGCCTCCAGCCGGGCCAGCGCCGCGCCGATACAGAAGTGCGGCCCGTGCCCGAACGAGAGGTGCCCGTCCCCGTCGGACCGGTGCGGATCGAATTGTTCCGGCCGGGCGAACTCCGCCGGATCCCGGTTGGCGGCGCCGATCAGCAGCAGGCAGCGCGCGCCCGCCGGAATGGTGACGCCGTCCAGGGTGACGGGTCGGCGGGTCACCCGCAGCCAGCCGTCGATGGCGGGCGCGAAACGCAGCGTCTCAGTCAGGAACGCGGGTATCCGGCGCGGGTCCTCGCCGAGCTCCCGCCACCGGCCCGGGCCCGACAGCGCCTGGTCGAGCGCGTGGGCGAGCAGCCCGGCCGTCGTCTCGTGCCCGGCGACCATGAGGTTGAACACGATGCTCGACACCTCGGCCACCGTGAGCACCTCGTCGTCGCCGTCGCGGTACGCCAGCAGTTGGCTGACGTAGTCCTCGCCGTACCGGGCACCGCCGAGTCGGGCGCCGACCAACCGCTCGCAGTAGCGCCAGAACTCCCACAGGTCCCGGGCCAGCCGGACCTGCTCGGCCGGGTCCGGCTGCCCCCAGAGCAACGCGATCTGACCGTCCCCCCAGGCCCTGACCCGCCCGACGTCCTCCTCCGGTACGCCGAGGATGTCGAGCAGGACCAGCAGGGGCAGTTCGGTGGTGAACTCGCCGACGAGGTCCGCCCGCCCGTCGGCGCGGTCGACGAGCCGGGACACCAGTTCGTCGACCCGGCGCTCGACGATCGCGCCGTACCGGCGTTCGACGCGTTCGGCGGTGTTGGCGAAGGTCGCCCGCAGGGCCCGGCGAGTCCGGGGGTGCGCCGGGGGGTCTGCCGCGGCGGTGGTGGGCGGCGCGTCGATGCGGGCGATGAACTCCATCGCCTCGGGGCAGACGTCGTAGATCGGGGCGAGGGTGAGGGCGTTGCCGAAGGCCTCCGCGTCACCCAGCGCGCGGCGCACGTCGGCGTGCCGGGTGATCAGCCACAGCCCCAGGTCCGGGTCGTGGCGCACCCCCTCGGGCTCGTCCAGTAGCCGCCGCCACACCTGCGCCGGGTCGGTGAGATACGCCCCCGCGAACGGATCCAATCGCATGACCGCCTCCTCGAACGCCATGGCCACGAACGGAATTGCCGAACGACTCCCGGGGCTCCGGTTACCGCCGCACGCTTCACGGTGCGCCCATTCCGGGAGCAAGTCAATATCGGCGTTCTTCAATGTGCCGATGCGCAATTTCCACGCCTTCGGCCACACGCGCACCACGTCGTTCTGCAAGTTGCGGGATGTTCCCTGCCCGCTGGTCGCGACATTGCACACGGTAGACGACGCAACGGCCGGCAGCGGGCACCGCGTCGCGCCACGGCCCCGCGTGTCCCGCACGACCGGGCGGAAAGGCGGTGTGACATCGACCGAGGATCAGGCCGCGAAAGGCCGACCGTACGCGCACCGGAAACAGGGTTCACGACGCGTTCCGTGAACGGCCGACCGATTACCCGAAGAAGTTTTCCCGGCAGGAGCGGCGGCAGATTCCGGCGGACGACTCGGGGTCCCACGCGGGCGACACGGGTCCATGCGGGCGGCGGGTCGGGTCGTCGAGCAAGGACGACGCGCGGGGCGACCCACCCCGGCGATCCGGGGGGCGGCCCGGCGTGGGAGTCGACCGGTCACGGGCCGGCCGGCGGCACCCGCCGGCCGGCCCGTGCGTGCGTGCGTGCGTGCGTGCGTGCGGCTAGAGGGTACGGGCGAGCCGGTCGGCGAGCATGCGGGTGAACCGGGACGGGTCGGCCAGTTCCCCGCCCTCGGCGAGCAGCGCCAGGCCGTAAAGCAGCTCGGCGGTCTCCTTCAGCGACTCCTCCGTGCCGCCCTGCTCGTGCGCCTTGCGCAGGCCGGTGACCAGCGGGTGCCCGGGGTTGAGCTCCAGGATCCGCTTGACCGTCGGCACCTCGTGCCCCATCGCCCGGTACATCTTCTCCAGCGTCGGGGTGATGTCGTGGGCGTCGCCGACGACGCAGGCGGGCGAGGTGGTCAGCCGGGAGGAGAGGCGGACCTCCTTGACGGAGTCGGCGAGGGTGGCGCCCATCCAGGTGAGCAGGTCGGCGAAGTCCTTGCGCTGCTGCTCGCGCTCGGCCTCGGCCTCCTTCTTCTCCTCCTCGGTGTCCAGGTCCACCTGGCCCTTGGCGATGGAGCGCAGCGTCCTGCCGTCGTACTGGCCGACGCGCTCGATCCACACCTCGTCGACCGGGTCGGTGAGCAGCAGCACCTCGTAGCCCTTGGCGCGGAACGCCTCCATGTGCGGCGAGTTCTCAATCATCGTGCGCGAGTCGCCGGTGGCGTAGTAGATGTCGCTCTGCCCGTCCTTCATCCGGCCGACGTAGCCGGCAAGGTCCGTGGGCTCGGCCGGATCGTGGGTGGAGGCGACCGACAGGATCTCCAGGAGCGTGTCCCGGTTCTCCGTGTCGTCGATCAGGCCCTCCTTGACGGCGGCGCCGAACTCGGTCCAGAAGGTCCGGTAACGCTCGGCGTGGTTGGCCTTCATGTCCTTGACGGTGGACAGGATCTTCTTGACCAGCCGGCGGCGGACGACCTGGATCTGCCGGTCCTGCTGGAGGATCTCCCGGGAGATGTTCAGCGACAGGTCGTGCGCGTCCACGACGCCCTTGACGAAGCGCAGGTAGTTCGGCATGAGCGCTTCGCAGTCGTCCATGATGAAGACGCGCTTGACGTAGAGCTGCACGCCGCGGCGGCCCTGCGGGGCGAACAGGTCCAGCGGCGCGTGCGACGGGATGAACAGCAGGGCCTCGTACTCGAAGGTGCCCTCGCCCCGCATGTGCACGATGTCCAGCGGGTCCGCCCAGTCGTGGCTGACGTGCTTGTAGAACTCCTTGTACTCGGCCTCGTCGACCTCGTCGCGGGAGCGGGCCCAGAGCGCCTTCATCGAGTTGAGCGTCTGGGTCTCGGTGCTGGTCTCGTCGCCCTCGCCGGTGCGCTCGACGGTCATCCGGATCGGCCAGGCGATGAAGTCCGAGTAGCGCTTGACGATCTCCCGGATCGTCCACTCGGCGGTGTAGTCGTGCAGGTTGTCCTCGTCGTCGGCCGGCTTGAGGTGCAGGGTCACCGACGTGCCCTGCGGCGCCTCCTCGACCGACTCGACGGAGTACGTGCCCTCACCGGCCGACTCCCACCGGGTGCCGCCGCTCTCCCCCGCCCGGCGGGTCACCAGCTCCACCCGGTCGGCGACCATGAACGCCGCGTAGAAGCCCACGCCGAACTGGCCGATCAGCTCCTGCCGCGCCCCGGCGTCGGAGGACTCGCGCAGCTTGCGCAGCAGCTCGGCGGTCCCGGACTTGGCGATCGTGCCGATCACCTGGACCACCTCGTCGCGGGACATGCCGATGCCGTTGTCCCGGACGGTCAGCGTGCGCGCTGCCTTGTCGACCTCGATCTCGATGCGCAGGTCGGAGGTGTCGACCTCCAGTTCCTTGTCGACCATCGACGCCAGGCGCAGCTTGTCCAGCGCGTCCGATGCGTTCGAGATCAGTTCACGCAGGAAGACGTCCTTGTTCGAATAGATCGAGTGGACCATCAGCTGGAGCAGCTGACGCGCCTCGGCCTGGAACTCCAACGTCTCGGCCCGGTTGCTCACACCGTGTCCTTTCATCCTCGAAAGCCCACCGAAGGTTCGCGGAAAGGATACGAGCCGTCGCCGACGGCGAGACGACGGGACCGCGGAACGTCGGCTGGCGTCGCGTTGCCCCCGCGCCCTACCGTCGCAGTTGGCGTCGACGTGGCCGCCGGAGAAGCCGAGGGCTGGTGCGACCGCCGCGGCGGGCGGTCAGTACGGTAGGGATGTGTCTCTATGGATGGCCGCGATGTGGGGACTGGTCGGCAGCGCGGTGGCCGAGGCGCTGAACCTCTCCGGGATGATGCGCCCGACCAGCGAGTCCAAGGGCCGGTGGCAGTGGCCGTGGCGGGACCGGCGGGACGCCCCGATCGTCGTGTTCGCGGTGCTGCTCAGGACCGTGGCCGGCACCGGCCTCGCCGCCGCGGCCGGGGCGGGTGGCCTGGCCACCACGGCCTTCGCCAGCTTCACCTTCGGGGTCGCGGCGCCACTGGTGATCGCCAAGATGTTCGACCAGGTCCGGGTGACGGAACGACCGGCCGACAGCGGCCGGGACGGCACGAGCGGCGAGCACGATGACGCCGCGTGAGAACCTGCTCGGCAGGTTCGTCGCCGCGCTGGCCGCCCGCCCGGCCACCACCGCCACGGCCGTTCCCGTACCGGCCCGGACGCGGCTCGCCGCCGCGCTGGCCGCCCGGCCGGTCGCCGCCCTCAGCGCCGGCCCGCTCCCCCGTCCCGACGCCGAGGACGACGACGGAGGGAAGCTGACCCACCAGGTCCGGGCTGTGCTCGCCGGCCTCCTCGGCGTCACCACGGACCAGTTGCGCGTCGACGCCGACGGCGACGTCGGCATCCGCGCCGGCTCGGCCATGATCTTCGTACGGGCACAGGACGACCCGCCGCTGGTCGACGTGTTCTCTCCGCTGCTCACCGGCGTCGACCCGACCGAGTCCCTGTACCGGCGGCTCTCCGACCTCACCAACGGGCTGGTGGTCGGGCGCGTCTACTGCACCGGCGACACGGTCTGGGCGTCCATCCCCGTCTTCGGGCAGGACTTCGCGCCCACCCATCTGCTGCTGGCCCTGCGGGCCATGATCGCGCTCGCCGACGACCTCGACGACCAGCTCCGGCGGGAGTTCGGCGGCAGCCGCTTCTTCGGCCCGGAGTCCGCCGGGCTGGTGGCGGTGCCCGACCCGACCGGCTACCTGCGCGACCTCGACCGGGCCGGCGCGAACGGGGCGGGCAGCGTCCTGGTCGACCTGCTGGCGGACCGGGGGCGGACGGAGGAGCTGCGGATCCGTGCCGAGCACGGCGACTGGCACGCCGCCGCCCGGCTCGCCGCGCTGCTCGCCGGGGAGGGCCGCACCGACGAGGCCGAACGGTACTGGCGGATCGCCGCCGAGCAGGGTGATCCGCGCGCCCGCGACGAACTGGCCGCGCTGCTGGCCGCCCGGGGCCGGCACGACGAGGCGGTCGGCCTGCTGCGGCAGGCGGTCGACGCCGGCGACTGGCGGCACCTGCCGCTGCTGCTGACGCTGCTCACCGAAGGCGGCCTGGTCGACGAGGCGGTCGAGCTGCTGCGCCGCCGGGCGGCCGAGGGCTGACCCCGCCCGCCCCCGCCGACCCGATCTGCCGGGTCGAGGTGTGGAGATGTGCAGGCCTGGGTACAGACACGCGCTGGGGTGCCGGCGGACGTACAGCTGAAGCTGGGTGCCAGGATGTGCGGGTAACACCAGCAAGGGTCGTCGGGGCCCGGAAGTGAGGGCTGCGATGAGGTGCGACCGAGGGTGACACGGCCCACGGGGGACCTGTTCGCCGAGGGCGGTGGGACCGGGCGGCTGATGGCACGCCTCGACTGGGCCGCCACCCCGCTCGGCCCGGTCGACGGCTGGCCGCAGAGCCTGCGCGCCGCCGTCCGGATGGTCCTCTCCTCCCGCTACCCGATGCTGCTGCTCTGGGGGGACCGCTTCACCCAGCTGTACAACGACGCGTACTCGGCCCTGATCGGCGACAAACACCCCGACGCGCTCGGCGGCGACGTGCGGGTCACCCTGGCCGAGGGCTGGGACGTGCTGGGCCCCCTGATCGACGAGGCGATGGCGACCGGGGTCGCCAGCTGGGTGCCGGCCCTGCGACTGCTGCTCGACCGCGCCGGCTACCGCGAGGAGGCGTACTTCAGCGTCTCGCACGCCCCCGCCCGCGACGACGAGGGACGCACGGTGGGGGTGCTCACCGTGTGCAGCGAGGTCACCGAGCAGGTCGTCGGTGAGCGCCGGCTGCGTCTGCTGCGTGACCTGTCCGTCGGCGGCGACGGGCGGACCGTCGACGTGCAGAGCACCTGCGCCCGGCTCGCCGAGGCCATCGGCGGGCACCCGCTGGACGTCCCCTTCGCCGCGATCTACCTGTGCGAGGGCGCGCTGCTGCGCCGCGCCGCCCACGTCGGCGGGGAGCCCGTGGCCGCGGCCCTGCCGGCCACGCTGCCGGCGGGCGAGGAGCACGAGTGGGGGCTGACGGCCGCCGCCGGCGGCACGACGACCGACGTGGCCGGCGTCGAGCGGCGGCTCGCCCTGCCCGCCGGGCCGTGGGGCGACCCGGTCGGCACCGCACGCGCCCTGCCACTGCCGTCGGCCGAGGCGGGCCAGCCCCTCGGGGTGCTGCTGCTCGGGGTCAGCCCGAGCCGGGGGCTGGACGAGGCGTACCGGTCGTTCCACGCGCTGCTGGCCCAGCAGGTGGCCGTCGCCGTACGCAACGCCCAGGCGTACGAGGAGGAGCGCCGGCGGGCCGAGGCGCTCGCCGAGCTGGACCGGGTCAAGACCGGCTTCTTCACCAACGTCAGCCACGAGTTCCGGACCCCGCTGACGCTGATGCTCGGCCCGCTGGCCGACGCCCTCAACGACAACGAGCACCCCCTGCCGGCGACGCAGCGGGAACGGGTCGACACCGCCTGGCGCAACGCCACCCGGCTGCTCACCCTCGTCAACAGCCTGCTCACCTTCTCCAGCCTGGAGGCCGGGCAGGCACACAGCCAGGCTCGCGAGGTCGACCTGGCCGGGCTCACCACCGAGCTGGCGAGCGTCTTCCGGGCAGCCGTCGAACGCGCCGGGCTGCGCCTGGAGGTCGACTGCCCGCCGCTGCCCCGCGCGGTCTCCGTCGACCCGGTCAACTGGGAACGCATCGTCACCAACCTGCTGTCGAACGCGCTGAAGTACACCTTCGTCGGCCGGATCCGGGTCGGGCTGACCGCCGACGACGACGAGGTACGGCTGACCGTCGCCGACACGGGCATCGGTATCGCCGAGGATGATCTGCCCCGGCTCTTCGAACGCTTCCACCGGGTGCAGGGCACCCGGTCGCGCAGCCACGAGGGCACCGGCATCGGGCTCGCCCTGGTCCGCGAGCTCGCCCGCCTCGAAGGCGGCGACGTGCGGGTGGAGAGCCGGATCGGGACGGGAACGACGTTCACCGTGGCACTGCCCTGGTCCGCCGCGGGGCGGACCCCCGCGTCGGCCGCGGGCGTGGCCGGGGCCGGGGACGCGGCCCGGGCCGCCGTCCAGGAGGCGGTCGGCTGGCTCGCCGACCCGGCGCAGGCGGGGGCGTCCGCGCCGGCCGGGCCGCCGGTGCCGGCGTACGGTGCCGAGGACGCGCTGCGGCACGCGCGGATCCTCGTCGCCGACGACAACGCCGACATGCGCGCGTACCTGGCCCGGTTGCTGGGCGAGCAGGGCTGGCGGGTGGAGACGGTCGGCGACGGCCGGCAGGCCCTGGAGGCAATCCGCCGGGATCAGCCCGACCTGGTGCTCACCGACGTGATGATGCCCGGGATCGACGGCTTCGAGCTGGTCCGTCGGCTGCGCGGGCAGGCCGGCACCCGCACGCTGCCGGTGGTGGTGCTCTCGGCGCGCGCCGGCGGCGACGCCAGCGTGGAGGGGCTCGACCTGGGCGCCGACGACTACGTCGTCAAGCCCTTCCCCGCCGCCGAGCTGATCGCCCGGGTCCGGTCCGCCCTGCACGGCGCCCGCACCCGGCGGCACCACCGGGACGACGGGGGCGACCCCGGCGACACCGCACGCGGGGTGGACGGCCTCGGCACGACGGCCGACGCGGGTGGCCTCGGCGAGGCCCCGACCGCGTCGGCGGCCGGGGCGCGGCCGGCGTCGGCCGGTTCCGAGGGCGACGGCGCCCCGGTCAGGTCACCGGCCTCGGGTGGCGGTCCCGTGGACGCGGGTGGCGGTCCGGTGAGCGGCCCGCCTGCCGCACCGGGCGTCGATCCGTCGGTCGGCGGGGACGGGGAGTACGCCCACAACGGGGGCCGGCGGCCGGCTCCCGAGCAGCCGGCCGCGCTGGACACGGGCTGGACGTACCCCTCACAGCCCACCTCCGCCGCCGCGATGCGCCGGGACGTGCGGGCCTCGCTGGAGAACCTGGACGTCGATCCGGACATCGTGGCCGACCTCCTGCTGGCCGCCTCCGAGGCGGTCAACAACGCCGTCGAGCACGCCCAACGCCCCACCCGCCCCGAGGTGCGGGTGCGACTGCGGGTGGCCGATGGCACGGTACGGATCTCGGTGCGCGACTTCGGCACCTGGCGGGACCGTCGTCCGGCCATGGACCGGGGGCGGGGTGCCACGCTGATGAACGCGTACGGCGACGTGCGGCTGGTCTCCACCGCCGAAGGCACCACCGTCACCATCGAACGCCGCCTGTCGCCCAGCGCCTGACCCCTCCACAGGCGGGACCTATCGCGCCTGCCGTCACCGAGTCGGGCACTTATGACGTATGTCCCGTTTGTGGTGGCGGGCGTCACGGGTCGGGTGGGCATGGGCCGGGGTGCCGGGTCGTTGTAACCTTCACGGCCGCGTGACCGGGCCCGTTCGCCGGCCCGATGGTCGGCGGAATGCGGGCCGGGCCGGCGTGGTTACATCCCCCGGACCACCGAGTACCTCCGCCCGACCCCGGGCCCCGGGCCGCCGGAATGACCGGCCGCCCACGGTGGTTACATCCCCGGGATCACCGAGCGGGCGACCGCCGCACCCGGACGGGCCCGCGAGACGGTGGAATGTGCGGCCGGCCCGACCGGTTGCATCCCCCGGGACGAGCCCGGCCGGCCCCGCCGGCCGCAGGCCCCCGAACATCTCGACCTTTCCTCAACCGTGGCACACCCACCCCCCTCTGGTGTGTCGCGTGCCCCCGATCGAAAGGTGTTGCCATCATGCGTACCGACATTCTGCGTAAGACCGCTCTGACCGCTGCCGGGCTCGCCTTCACCGGCGGCGCCATCGCCGGCCCCGTCACCACCGCCCTCGCCGCCCCCACCACCCC
>NZ_JBEYEU010000013.1:0-174575 GCF_040634035.1 Micromonospora sp. NPDC007220
GCGACCTCCGACTGGTCCCGCCGCGACGCCGGAACCCGCCGCACCCCCGCATCCGCGACGATCTCCGCCACCATCGCCGTCAACGTCGCATCCGGACCCACCTCCAGGAAGGTGTCCACCCCCTGCGCCCGCAACGCCACCACACCATCGGCGAACCGCACCGGCTGCCGCACGTGCCGCACCCAGTAGCCGGAATCGGTGATCTCTCCGACGTCCGCCACCGCGCCCGTCACGTTCGACACGATCGGCACCCGCGGCGACCGCCACTCCAGCCCCGCCACCACCGACGCGAACTCCTCCAGCATCGGCTCCATCAGGCGCGAATGGAACGCGTGACTGACCGCCAGGTCCTTCGTCCGCCAACCCCGCTCACGACAGGCCGCCACCACCGACGCCACCTCGCCGGCGGCACCCGAGACCACCACCGACGCGGGGCCGTTGACCGCCGCGACGTCGACCGCCGCACCCGCAGCTTCGATGATCTCCCGCACCGCGGTCTCGGGCGCGCCGACCGCCGCCATGACGCCGCCGGCGGGCAGCGCCTGCATCAACCTGCCCCGCGCCGCCACCAGGGTGCACGCGTCCGGCAGGGACAGCATCCCCGACACGTACGCCGCCGTCACCTCACCGATCGAGTGACCCGCCAGGTAGTCCGCCCGCACACCCCACGACGAGAGCAGCTCCCACAACGCCACCTCGACCGCGAACAACCCCGCCTGCGCAAAGACGGTCTGATCCAAGAGGCCGGCGTCGGCCGAACCCGCCTCCGCGAACACCACCTCGCGCAGCGCGCGCGGCAGGTGCGGATCGATCTCCGCGCACACCTCGTCGAAGGACGCCGCAAAGACCGGGAACGCGTCGTGCATCTCCCGGCCCATGCCCACGCGCTGCGAGCCCTGGCCCGTGAAGAGCACCGCCTGGCGGCCCGCCGACACCACACCCGACGACCGGCCCTCGGCCACCGCCGACAGGCCGGCGACCAGCTCGTCCGCGTCCGAGCCCCACACCACCGCGCGATGCTCCAGTGCGGCCCGGGTCGTCGCCAACGACCACGACACGTCCACCGGCGACAGGCCACGATCGCGCACGAACGACGCCAACCGCGCCGCCTGGCCGGCCAGGCCCCGCTCGGAGCGTCCCGACAGCATCCACGGCACCGGCAACCCGACGGCTGCGGCAGACGCCGCGGCGGGCTCCGGCTCCGCCTGTTCGATGATCACGTGGGCGTTCGTGCCGGAGATGCCGAACGACGACACGGCCGCTCTGCGCGCGCGGCCCACACCCGGCCACTCACGCGCCTGCGTCACCAGCTCCACGGCGCCCGACGACCAGTCCACGTGCGACGAGGGCTCGTCCACGTGCAGCGTCGCCGGCACGGTCCCGTGCCGCATGGCCATGATCATCTTGATGACGCCCGCCACCCCGGCGGCGGCCTGCGTGTGGCCGATGTTCGACTTCACCGACCCCAGCAGCAGCGCGTCCCGGTCGTCGCGGTCCTGCCCGTACGTGGCGAGCAGCGCCTGGGCCTCGATGGGGTCGCCCAGCGTCGTGCCCGTGCCGTGCGCCTCCACCACGTCGACGTCCCCGACGCCCAGCCGGGCGTTCGCGAGGGCCTGGCGGATCACCCGCTGCTGCGAGGGGCCGTTCGGCGCCGTCAAACCGTTCGACGCGCCGTCCTGGTTCACCGCCGTGCCCCGCACCACCGCGAGGACCCGGCGCCCGTCGCGCCGCGCGTCCGACAGCCGCTGCACCAGCAGCACGCCGACGCCCTCGGACCAGCCCGTGCCGTCCGCCGCGTCGGAGAACGACTTGCACCGGCCGTCGGGGGCCATGCCCCGCTGCCGGGAGAAGTCGATGAACGTCTCGGGCGTCGCCATCACGGTGACGCCGCCGGCCAGCGCGAGGTCGCACTCGCCCGACCGCAGGGCCTGCACCGCCAGGTGCAACGCCACCAGCGACGACGAACACGCCGTGTCCACCGTCACCGCCGGCCCCTCGAAACCGAACGAGTACGCCACCCGGCCCGACAACACGCTGCTGGCGGTGCCGACGCCGAGGTAGCCGTCGAGGGCCTCCGGAACGTCGGCCAGCCCGGCGGCGTGGTTGTGGTACATCATGCCGGCGAACACGCCGACGGGGCGGCCCCGCAGCGCGAGCGGGTCGATCCGGGCGTCCTCGATGGCCTCCCACGAGGTCTCCAGCAGCAGCCGCTGCTGCGGATCCATGGCGAGCGCCTCGTGCGGCGAGATCTTGAACAGGTCGGCGTCGAAGTCGCCGGCGTCGGCCAGGAAGCCGCCCTCGCGGGCGTAGCTGCTGCCCCGGCGCGCGCCGGACGGGTCGTACAGGTCGTCGACGTCCCAGCCCCGGTCGGCGGGGAAGCCGGTGATGCCGTCCCCACCGGCCACGAGGAGGTCCCACAGCTGCTCGGGGCTGCGTACGCCGCCCGGGTAGCGGCAACTCATGCCGACGATCGCGATCGGCTCGTCGAGCGCCGCGACGGCGGCGACCGGGGCCGGCGGCGCACCGGCGGCGGTCCCGGTCTCGGCGTCCAGGTGCTCGGCCAGGGCGAGCGGGGTCGGGTGGTCGAAGACCAGGGTCGCCGGCAGTCGCAGGCCGGTCACCGCACCCAGCCGGTTGCGCAGCTCGACGGCGGTCAGCGAGTCGAAGCCCAGCTCGGTGAACGGGCGTCCGGCCTCGACGGCGGCGGCGTCGGCGTACCCCAGCACCGCCGCGACCTGGTCGAGGACGAGCCGCAGCAGGGCCGCGGCGCGCTCCTCGCGGTCGAGCCCGGCCAGCCGTTCGGTCAGGGCGGCGGTCTCCGCCGGGCCCGACCGCGCGGCGCGACGCCGGGGCGCGCGGACCAGGCCGCGCAGGACCGACGGCAGGGTGCCCGCCTCGGCCTGGGCGCGCAGCGCCGGGCCGTCCAGCGCCATCGGCACCGTCGTGGGCAGGCCGGTCAGCAGGGCGGCGTCGAGCAGGGCGAGGCCGTCCGCCTCGGGAAGCGGCCGTACGCCCGCGCGGGCCAGCCGGTCGGTGTCGGCCCGGTCGAGGCCGGCGGTCATGCCGCCGCCCGACTCGACCCACGGCCCCCAGGCCAGGGAGTGTGCGGGGAGGCCCGCGGCCCGCCGCCGGTGCGCGAGCGCGTCCAGGAAGGCGTTGGCCGCCGCGTAGTTGGCCTGGCCGGGGCTGCCGGTCACGCCGGCCGCCGACGAGTAGGTGACGAAGAGCGCGAGGCCGTGGGCGGCGGTCAGCTCGTGCAGGTGCGCGGCGGCGTCCACCTTCGGCCGGAGCACCTCGTCGAGGGACTCGGCGGTGAGCGAGGTCAGGGTGCGGTCGGCCAGCACGCCGGCGGTGTGCACCACGCCGGTCAGCGGGTGCGCCGGGTCGATCCGGTCGAGCAGCGCGGCGAGGGCGTCGGGGTCGGCGGCGTCGCACGCCTCGACCGTCGCGATGGCTCCCAGGTCGGCGAGGTCGGCGAGCAGGTCGGCGGCGCCGGCCGCGGCGAGCCCGCGCCGGTTGGTCAGCACCAGGTGGCGGGCCCCGTGCCGGGTGACCAGGTGGCGGGCGACGAGCGCGCCCAGGGCACCGGTGCCGCCGGTGACCAGCACCGTGCCGTCCGGGTCCAGCGCCGGCGCCGGCGCGTCGGGTTCCGGGGCGGCGACGAGCCGGGGCACCCGGACCACGCCGTCGCGCACCGCCGCCTGCGGCTCGTCGGCCGACAGCAGGCCGGCGAGGGCGGACGCGGAGCTCTCCTCCTCGTCGAGGTCGACGACGAGGAACCGGCCGGGGTGTTCGGCCTGGGCGGACCGGAGCAGGCCCCACACGGCGGCGCCGGCCAGGTCGGCGACGTCGGCGTCGTCGTCCACGGCGACGGCGCCGCTGGTGAGGACGACCAGCCGGGACCCGCCGGTGTGGCGCTCGGCGGCGAGCCAGCCCTGGAGCACGGCGAGGACCTCGGCGAGCAGGTCGTGGACCGGGCCGGGGCGGGTCGCGGCGGCGCCGGCCACCGGGTACAGCACGACGTCGGGTACCCCCGCGTCGCAGAGCGCGTCGAGGTCGGCGTGCCGGGCGGCGGTCACGCCGGACGGCAGCGGCGCGGGGCGGTCGCCGAGCACCGCCCAGGTCGTGCCGTCGGGCGCGCCCACGCCGCCGGCGTGCCGGGGCCAGTCGAGGCGGAACAGCGAGCGACGCCACGGGGACCCGCCGGAGGTGAGTTCCCCGGCCGGCAGGGGCCGCAGCACCAGGGAGCCGACCCGGGCGACGGGTTCGCCGGCGGCGTCCGCGACCAGCATGGCCACCGTGTCCGCGCCGGTGGGGGTCAGCCGTACCCGCAGCGTGTCCGCGCCGTGGGCGGACAGCGTCACGTCCGACCAGGCGAACGGCAGCCGGGCCTCGCCGGGGTCGACGATGCCGAGCCCGACCGCCTGCACGGCGGCGTCGAGCAGCGCCGGGTGCAGCCCGTACGCGCCGGCGTCGTCGGCCGCCGGCTCGGGCAGCGCCACCTCGGCGTACACGTCGGTGCCGACCCGCCAGGCGGCGCGCAGCCCCTGGAAGGCGGGGCCGTACGCGAACCCGGCCCGCGCCGCCCGCCCGGTCAGCTCCGACACGTCCAGGGCGGTGGCGCCGGTCGGCGGCCAGTCCGCCAGCGTGGCCCCGCCGTCCTCGTGCGCCGGGGCGAGCAGGCCGGTGGCGTGCCGGACCCACAGGTCGTCGGTGCCGGAGCGGCGGGCGTGGACCGTCAACTGCCACGCCTCGCCGCCGGTGCGCTCGGCGGCGACCTGCACGTCGACGCCGCCGGTCTCCGGCAGCACCAGCGGCGCCTGGAGGGTCAGCTCGGCGAGCCGGTCGGCGCCGACCTCCGCGCCGGCGCGCAGCGCCAGCTCCACGAAGCCGGTTCCGGGGAAGAGCACCACGTCGCGTACGGCGTGCTCGGCCAGCCAGGGCTGGCTCTCCACCGACAGCCGGCCGGTGAGCGTCACCTCGTCGCCGTCGGCCGAGCGGAACACCGCGCCGAGCAGCGGGTGGCCGGTCGGGGTCAGTCCGGCGGCGGTCACGTCGGCGGCCTGTGGCAGGGGCAGCAGCCAGTAGCGCTCGCGCTGGAACGCGTACGTGGGCAGGTCGACCGGCACGGGCGGGCCGTCGAACAGGGCCGCCCAGTCCACCGGCACGCCCCGGGCCCACACGGTGGCGGCGGCGGCCAGCGCCGTCGCCGCCTCGTCGTGGTCGGCGCGCAGCATCGGGGCGCACACCGCCTGGTCCGCGCCGACGATCTCCTGGGTCAGCGCGGAGAGCACCCCGCCCGGCCCCACCTCGACGTACGCGCCCACCCCGAGTTCACGCAGGGTGGCCACGGCCGCCTCGAAGCGGACCGTGTCGCGGACGTTGCGCAGCCAGTACGCCGGGGAGCGCACCTCGTCGGGGTCGAGCACCGCGCCCGTCACGGTGGAGACCACGGGGATCCGGGGCGCGGCGAAGGTCAACTGCCCGAGCACGTCGCCGAACGCGTCGAGCATCGGGTCCATCCGGGCGGAGTGGAAGGCGTGGCTGACCCGCAGCCGCTTCGTGCTGCGGCCGAGGGCCGCGAAGTGTGCGGCGACCGCCAGCACGGCGTCCTCGTCGCCGGAGACGACGACGGACTCCGGGCCGTTGACGGCGGCCAGGCCGGCGCCGGCCGCCTCGCCGGCGGTGTCCAGGTGCTGGCGCACCTCCGCCTCGGTGGCGCGGATCGACACCATCGCCCCGCCGGTGGGCAGGGCCTGCATCAGGGTGCCCCGGGCGGCGACCAGGCGCGCGGCGTCGGGCAGCGACAGCACGCCGGCGACGTGCGCGGCGGCCACCTCGCCGACCGAGTGGCCGGCCACGAAGTCCGGCACGACGCCCCAGGACTCGACGAGCCGGTAGGCCGCCACCTCGACGGCGAACAGCGCCGCCTGGGCGTAGCCGGTGCGGTCGAGCACCTCGGCGGGACCGTCGAGCACGGCGCGTACGGGGCGGTCGAGGTGCTTGTCCAGTTCGACGCAGGCGGCGTCGAAGGCCGCGGCGAAGACCGGGAACGCCGCGTACAACTGTCGGCCCATGCCGACGCGCTGGGCGCCCTGCCCGGTGCAGAGCACGGCGACGCGGGTGGGGCTGGCGACCCCGCGCCGCACGGACGCCGCCGGGACGCCGTCGGCGAGCGCGCCGAGCCCGGCGACCAGCTCGTCCCGGTTGGCCCCGAGCAGCACCGCCCGGTGTTCCAGGACGGACCGGCCGGCGGCCAGGGCCCGGCCCACGGCGGCCGGCGCGGCGTCGGGGTGCTCGGCGAGCCAGGAGCGCAGCCGGTCGGCCTGGGCGCCGAGCGCGGCGGCGCTGCGCGCGGAGACGACCCACGGCAGCGGGTCGGGCCCGGCGACGGCGTCGGTGCCGGCGGCCGGCTGCGGGGCGGGCGGGGCGGCCTCGACGATGACGTGGGCGTTGGTGCCGCTGACGCCGAACGAGGAGACGCCGGCCCGCAGGGGCCGGGTGCCACGCGGCCACGGGCGCGGCTCCCGGAGCAGGCTCACCGCCCCGGCCGACCAGTCGACGTGCGGGGACGGCTCGTCGACGTGCAGGGTCCGCGGCAGGACGCCGTGGCGCATCGCCATGACCATCTTGATCACGCCGGCGACGCCGGCCGCGGCCTGGGTGTGCCCGAGGTTGGACTTGATCGAGCCGAGCCAGAGGGGCTGGTCCTCGGCCCGGTCCCGGCCGTACGTGGCGAGCAGCGCCTGCGCCTCGATGGGGTCGCCGAGGCGGGTGCCGGTGCCGTGGGCCTCCACCGCGTCCACGTCGGCCGGGGAGAGTCGGGCGTTCGCGAGGGCCTGGCGGATCACCCGCTGCTGGGATGGGCCGTGCGGCGCGGTGAGGCCGTTGGAGGCGCCGTCCTGGTTGACGGCCGTGCCACGGACGACGGCGAGCACCGGGTGGCCGTTGCGCTGGGCGTCGGAGAGCCGTTCCAGCAGCAGCAGGCCGGCGCCCTCGCTCCAACCGGTGCCGTCGGCGGCGGCGGCGAAGGACTTGCAGCGCCCGTCCGGGGACAGGCCGCGCTGGCGGCTGAAGCCGACGAACGTGTCGGGGCTGGACATGACGGTGACACCGCCGGCCAGCGCGAGCGTGCACTCGCCGGAGCGCAGGGCCTGCACGGCGAGGTGCATCGCCACCAGCGAGGACGAGCAGGCGGTGTCGACGGTCACCGCCGGGCCCTCGAACCCGAAGGTGTACGCGATGCGGCCGGAGACGACGCTGCCGTGGTTGCCGGTGCCGACGAACGCCTCGACCTCCTCCGGCACGCCGTTCAGTCGGGAGACGTAGTCGTGGTACATGACGCCGGTGAAGACGCCGGTGCGGCTGCCCTTGAGCGAGTCGGCGGCGATGCCGGCCCGCTCGACCGCCTCCCAGGCGACCTCGAGCAGCAACCGCTGCTGCGGGTCCATCGCCAGCGCCTCGCGCGGCGAGATGCCGAAGAACCCGCCGTCGAACTCGCCGGCGTCGTGCAGGAAGCCACCCTCGCGGGTGTACGACTTGCCGTGCGCGTCCGGGTCCGGGTCGTAGAGGTTCTCCACGTCCCAGCCCCGGTCCGCGGGGAACGGCGTGACGGCGTCGACGCCGGACTCGACCAGCCGCCACAGGGCCTCGGGGGTCCGCACCCCGCCCGGGTAGCGGCAGGCCATCCCCACGATCGCGATCGGCTCGTGGTTCTGCTCGTCGACGGCCCTCAGGCGTTCGCTGGTCTCGTGCAGGTCAGCGGTGACGCGCTTGAGGTACTCGCGGAGCTTGGCTTCGTTCGCCATCGGGTTGATCACCTGTCGCTAAGGGGCAAGCGGCGGACTCGTGGTCAGGATCGGCCGAACTTCTGGTCGATGAAGTCGAACAGCTCGTCGTCCGAGGCCTCGTCGAGGGCCTGGCTGACGTCGGCCAACCGATCGGTGGCGTCGCTCCACCTGGTGACCAGCGCCCGGAGGCGGACCGCCACGGCGGTCCGCGTCTCGTCGTCGCCGGCCAGTCGTTCCAGCTCCTCCGGCCCGGTCGCGGCGAACGCGGCCTCCAGCCGGTCCAGCTCGGCCAGCAGGCCCGCCTCGGGCGCCGGCGGGGCGGCGTCGACAAGCAGGAAGTCGGCGAGGGCCGCGGGCGTGGGGCAGTCGAAGATCAGGCTCGCCGGCAGCCGGATCCCGGTGAGGGCGGTCAGCCGGTTGCGCAGCTCCACCGCCGTCAGCGAGTCGAAGCCGAGGCCGGTGAACGTCTGCCCGGAGGGCACGACGGTGGCCGGCGGGTAGCCGAGCACCTCGATGACCTGCGCCTTGACCAGGTCCTCCACCAGCCGGCCGCGCTCCGCCTCGGGCGTGCCGGCCAGGCGCTGCGCGAAGGACGGTCCGCCGCCGTCGCCGCCGCCGCCGGCGACGACGCGCCGCCGGGCCCGGACCAGGCCGCGCAGCGGCGCCGGGAGCTGGCCGGCGTCGGCCTGGCGGCGCAGCGCGGCGGGGTCGAGCAGCGCCGGCACCAGGTGGGGGCGGCCGCCGCGCAGGCTGGCGTCGAAGAGGCGCAGCGCCTGGTCGGTGTCGAGCGGGCTGAGGCCGTTGCGGCTCATCCGCTGCCGCTGGGCGGCGTCGAGGGCGCCGGTCATTCCGCTGTCGGCCGCCCAGAGCCCCCAGGCCAGGGAGGTGGCGGCGAGGCCCGCGGCGCGCCGGTGCTGGGCGAGGCCGTCCAGGAAGGCGTTCGCGGCGGCGTAGTTGCCCTGCCCGGGGCCGCCGAGAACGCCGGCGACCGACGAGAAGAGGACGAACATCGCCAGGTTCCGCCCCCGGGTCAGCTCGTGCAGGTGCCAGGCGGCGTCGGCCTTGGCGGAGAGCACGGCGGACATCCGCCCGGGGGTCAGCGCCGAGATCACCGCGTCGTCGAGGACGCCGGCGGCGTGGACCACGCCGGTGAGCGGGTGCTCGGCGGGGACGCCGGCCAGCAGTGCGGCGAGGGAGTCCCGGTCCGCCACGTCGCCGGCCACCAACCGGACCTGCGCGCCCAGCGCGGTCAGCTCGGTCAGCAGCTCCGCCGCGCCGGGGGCGTCCGATCCGCGCCGGCTGACGAGCAGCAGCCGGCGCACCTTGTGCGTGCTGACCAGGTGCCGGGCCAGCAGGCCGCCGAGGGCGCCGGTGGCCCCGGTGACCAGGACCGTCCCGTCGGGGTCGAGGTCGGCGCCCAGCGCCGGGTCGAGAACGGCGGGCGTGAGCCGGGGTGCCAGCACCCGCTCGTCCCTGACCGCCAGCTGGGGTTCGCCGGTGGCGACCGCGCGGGCCACCAGGTCCACCGTGCCGGGCTCCGGTCGCCGCGCCTCGTCGAGGTCCACCAGCACGAAGCGGCCGGGGTGTTCCGCCTGGGCCGAGCGCAGCAGGCCCCAGACCGCCGCGCCGGGGAGGTCGGTCGTGCGGCCGGTGTCGCCGGCGGGGACGGCCCCCCGGGTCAGCACGACCAGTTGCCGCTCCGCCAGCCGGTCGTCGGCGAGCCAGCCCTGCACGGCGGTCAGCACGGCGGCGAGCCGGGTCCGGGTGGCGGCGGGGACCGGGGCGCGCTCGTCGTCGGCGTACGCGGCGAGCAGCACCAGCTCCGTGTCGAGCAGGCCGACGTCGACCGCGTCGGCCAGCTCGGCGAGCCCGTACCGGGCGAGTGCCGCCAGGTCGGACGGGGCGTCGCCGAGGAGCACCGCGCCAGCGGTCGCCGGGGCGCCCGCCGGGACGCTCTGCCAGGCGACGTCGTACAGGGAGTCGACGCCCGCGTCGGCGCCGCGTACCTGCTCGGCGGTCACGGGGCGGGAGACCAGGGAGCCGATCCGGGCGACGGGGACGCCGGCCGGGTCGGCCAGGGTCAGGGTGACCCCGCCGCCGCTGCGCCGGGCGCGTACCCGCAGCGTGGTCGCGCCGACCGCCGAGAGGGTGACGCCGGTCCAGGCGAAGGGCAGGCGTACGCCGGACGCCTCCTGGTCGGCGTCGAGCAGGCCGACGACGTGCAGGGCCGCGTCCAGCAGGGCGGGGTGGATACCGAAGCCGGCGACCTCGGTGCCGTCGGGCACCGCCACCTCGGCGCAGACCTCGTCGTCGGTACGCCAGACGGCGCGCAGGCCACGGAAGAGCGGGCCGTACTCGACGCCCAGGCGGGACAGCTCGGTGTAGACCTCGTCGACCGCGACGGCGGTGCCGGACGTGGGCGGCCAGGGCCCCGGCTCGGCCCCGTCGGGCTGCGGTGCGGCGGGTGCGAGGACGCCCGCCGCGTGGCGGTCCCACTCCCCGTCCGGGTCGGCGGCGGCCCGCGAGTGGATGGTGACCGGCCGGCGTCCCTCCTCGTCCGCCGTGCCCAGCTTCACCTGCACCGACCGGGCGTCCTGCCCGGTGAGCGCCAGCGGCGCCTCCAGGGTCAGCTCGTCGAGGGCGTCGCAGCCGACCTGCGCGCCCGCGTGCAGGACCATCTCGACCAGGGCGGCGCCGGGCACCACGACCGAGTCCCAGACGACGTGCTCGGCGAGCCACGGGTGGGTACGCGCGGAGAGTTCGGTGCCGAAGAGCCGTGCGTCGTCGTCGGCCACGCGTACGGCGGCGCCGAGCAGCGCGTGGTCGACGGGGCGGACGCCGAGCCCGGGCGCGCCCGCGCCGCCGTCGGTGGTGTTGAGCCAGTAGCGCTGGTGGTCGAAGGCGTACGTGGGCAGGGCGACCGTGCGGGGGCGTGCCCCGGCAGCGGTGAGGTATCCGGTCCAGTCGACGTGGCCGCCGGTGACGTACCGCTCGGCGAGGGCGGTGCGCAGCGTGTCGGGCTCGGGGTGGTTGGCTCGCAGCGTGGCGGTGAACCGGACGTCGCCGGTCGCCTCGACGCAGTCCTGGGCCATCGCGGTGAGCACGGCGTCGGGGCCGACCTCCAGGAAGTGCGTCACGTCCTGCTCGTGCAGGGTCCGTACGGCGTCGGCGAACCGCACGGGCTGCCGCACGTGCCGCACCCAGTAGCCGGGATCGGTGATCTCTGCGGCGTCCGCCACCGCGCCCGTCACGTTCGACACGATCGGGATCCTCGGCGGCTGCCAGTCCAGCCCCGCCACCACCGACCGGAATTCGTCGAGCATCGGCTCCATCAGGCGGGAGTGGAACGCGTGACTGACCGACAGCTCCTTGACCCGCCAACCCCGCTCACGGGCGGTCGCCACCACCGGGGCCACCTCGCCGGCGGCACCCGAGACCACCACCGACGCGGGACCGTTGACCGCCGCGACGTCCACCGCCGCACCCGACGCCCCGATCAGCTCGGCGACAGCCTCCTCCGACGCGCCGACGGCCGCCATCACGCCGCCGGCCGGCAACGCCTGCATCAACCGGCCCCGCGCCGCCACCAGCGCGCACGCATCCGCCAGCGACAACACCCCCGACACGTACGCCGCCGTCACCTCACCGATCGAGTGACCCGCCAGGAAATCCGCCCGCACACCCCACGACGACAACAACTCCCACAACGCCACCTCGACCGCGAACAACCCCGCCTGCGCGAAGACGGTCTGATCCAGCAGGCCGGCGTCAGCCGAACCCGCCTCCGCGAACACCACCTCGCGCAGAGCACGCGGCAGCAAGCCGTCGAACCGGGCGCACACCGCGTCGAACGACGCCGCGAAGACGGGGAACGCGTCGTACAGCTCCCGGCCCATGCCCACGCGCTGCGAGCCCTGACCCGTGAACAACACCGCCCGGCGGCCCGCCGACACCACACCCGATACCGCCGGCCCGCCCTCGGCGACAGCCGACAGGCCGGCGACCAGCTCGTCGACGTCCGAGCCCCACACCACCGCGCGATGCTCCAACGCCGCCCGGGTCGTCGCCAACGACCACGACACATCCGCCACCGCAAGATCGGACCGGTCCCGCACGAACGACGCCAACCGCGCCGCCTGACCCGCCAGAGCACGCTCCGAGCGACCCGACACCACCCACGGCACCGGCAGCCCCAGGGGGCCCGCCGCAGGTTCCGCCTCGATCTCGGGATCGGTCTCGGGTTCCGGCTGTTCCAGGATCACGTGGGCGTTCGTGCCGGAGATGCCGAACGACGACACGCCCGCCCGACGGGGACGCTCCACCGCCGGCCACTCACGCGTCCGCGTCACCAGCTCCACGGCACCGGACGCCCAGTCCACGTGCGACGACGGTGCGTCCACGTGCAGAGTCGCCGGCACCACACCCGTCCGCATCGCCGAGATCATCTTGATGATCCCGGCCACCCCGGCAGCCGCCTGCGTGTGACCGATGTTCGACTTCACCGACCCCAGCAACAACGGCGCATCCCGGCCCTGCCCGTACGTCGCCAGCAGGGCCTGCGCCTCGATCGGGTCGCCCAGCGTCGTGCCGGTGCCGTGCGCCTCCACCATGTCCACGTCGGCCGTGGACAGACCCGCACTCGCGAGGGCCTGCCGGATCACCCGCTGCTGGGAGGGGCCGTTCGGCGCCGTCAACCCGTTCGACGCGCCGTCCTGGTTCACGGCCGTGCCGCGTACCACCGCCAGGATCTGGCGGCCGTCGCGTTGCGCGTCCGCCAGGCGCTGCACCAGCAGCATCCCGACGCCCTCGGCGAGCGCCGTGCCGTCCGCCGCGTCGGCGAACGCCCGGCACCGGGCCACCGGGGAGAGGTTGCCCTGCCGGGTGAAGTCGACGAACACCGCCGGGGTGGGCATCACCGTCACGCCGCCGGCCAGGGCGAGGTCGCACTCGCCCGACCGCAGCGCCTGCACCGCCAGGTGCAACGCCACCAGCGACGACGAACACGCCGTGTCCACCGTCACCGCCGGGCCCTCGAACCCGAACGAGTACGCCACCCGACCCGAGGCGATGCTGCCCGCGTTGCCGAGACCCAGGTAGTCCTCGACGCCCGCCGGCGGGGTCTCCGGCGGGTGGGCGTACCCGCTGTGGGTCATGCCGGCGAACACCCCGACGCGGGCGCCCCTCAGGCTGGTGGGGTCGATGCCCGCCGACTCGACGGCCTCCCACGAGGTCTCCAGCAGCAGCCGCTGCTGCGGGTCCATGGCGAGGGCCTCGCGCGGCGAGACGCCGAACAGCCGGGGGTCGAACTCGGCGGCGTCGGGCACGAAGCCGCCCTCGCGTACCGAGGAGGTGCCCGGCCGGGCCCGCTCGGGGTCGTAGAGCGCGTCCAGGTCCCAGCCACGGTCGGTGGGGAAGGAGGCGATGGCGTCGCCGCCGGCCGCGACGAGCTCCCACAGCTCCTCGGCCGTGCGTACGCCGCCCGGGAACCGGCAGCCGGTGCCGACGATCGCGATGGGCTGCTGCGCATCGGCCTCGACGTCACGGAGCCGTTGCCGGGTCCGCCGCAGGTCGGCGGTGACTCTCTTCAGGTACTCCCGGAGCTTGTCTTCGGTGTCCATCAACCCAGCCCATCGCGATTCACGGCGGAGACTCGACGTAAGCGACGGTACGAATGCGCAGAAGTCTCAGGCGACACCTGTATCTGTCGTTCGGCTCGCTCGGCCGAGAGCCACGCAGATCCCCATCTGCGGGGAGAAGTTATTGGGTGTGCGCGAGCGCGGACAACCCCTAACCAGGCAACGGGCCAGCTAGGGGTGTCCGGTCCCCACCCGTCGCACTAGCGTCGCCTCGACCGGGTCCGTGCAGATCCGGTCGGGAAACGCAGCCGCCGGAAGGACCGCCAAGGATGACCACGCCAAATACCGACAACGGCTTGTGGGTGCGACGCTTCCACCCGGCTCCGGGTGGCGCCAGGCGGTTGGTGTGCCTGCCCCACGCCGGCGGGTCGGCCAGTTTCTACTTCCCCGTCTCCCGCAGCCTCTCCCCCGCCGTCGAGGTGCTGTCGATCCAGTACCCGGGCCGGCAGGACCGCCGCCACGAGAAGTGCATCGGTGACATCCACCAGCTCGCGCGGGAGGTCTTCACCGTGCTGCGGCCGTGGCTGGACGAGCCGGTGGCCATCTTCGGGCACAGCATGGGGGCCAGCGTCGGCTTCGAACTCGCCCGGCTGATCGAGCAGGACGGCGGTACGGCGGCGCACCTGTTCGCGTCCGGACGCCGTGCGCCGTCGCAGGCGCGGCACGAGACGGTGCACCTGCTCGACGACGAGGGCCTGCTGGCCGACGTCCGGAAGCTCAGCGGCACCAACTCCGCCGTCCTCGGGGACCCGGAGATGCTGCGGGCCGCGCTGCCGGCGATCCGCAGCGACTACCGGGCGGCGGAGACCTACACCTACCGGCCGGGTCCGCCGCTGAGCTGCCCGATCACCGTCTTCACCGGCGACGACGACCCGAAGACGACGGTCGAGGAGGCCCGGGCCTGGTCGACCCACACCACCGGGCCGTTCGACCTGAAGGTCTACCCGGGCGGGCACTTCTTCCTGGCCGAGCACCAGCCGGCGGTCCTGCGGGCCATCTCGACGGCCCTGACCGCGGCGCCCGCCGTCTGATCCCACGGACGAGGGGCCCGTCCGCCGGTGTCACGACCGGTCGGCGGGCCCCTCGTCCGTGCGGGGCGTCACCGCTTGTGGCCGACCGCGATCACGTAGTCGAGCTGCGCCATCTCGCGCTTCATGAGGTCCTGGTTCTTCCAGTGCGCGGCCATGCTCTTGCGCACGGCGGGCTTGACGACGGCGCGGAACTCGGGGTCGTTGGTCCGTCCCGCCATGTACGCCCGCCAGCCCTCCCAGGTGCGCTCCTTGATCGAGTGCACCTCCGGGTTGGCGAAGCCGGCCTCGACCAGCTCCTGCCGGTACGTGTCCCGGTCGTGCCAGTTCTCCTTCGGGATGCTGAACTTGACGAAGCTCAGCGGGCCGGACTGGATGGCCGCGCGGACGACGTCCCCGCTGACCGGGATGATGTCGGCCGTGGCCAGCACGCCACCCGGGCGCAGCACCCGCAGCGCCTCGGCGAAGAACGCGCTGCGCGGGTAGAAGTGGAAGGCCGACTCCAGGGCGACGACCCGGTCGAAGGTGTTGTCCTCGAAGGGCAGTTCGGTGGCGCTGCCCAGCCGGAAGTCGGTGCGGTCCGCGAGGCCCTCCTCCTGCGCCCGGCGCTGCGCCGCCTCAACGTGGTGCGGGGTGATGTTGAGCCCGTACACCTTGGCGACCCGGCGCTCGCGCAGCCACTTGAAGTCCTGGTCGGCGTAGCCGAAGCCCACGTCGAGGACGGTGTCGTCCGGCTTGAGCCCGGCGGCGTCGGCCAGCTTGTCGGCCAGCGCCTCGGCGGCCGTGTCGAGGTCGGTGACGCCGTCCTCCCAGTAGCCCACGTTCATGTAGTGCGTGCGGCGGGCCGCGAACTCGACGTCGGGCGACTGGATCTCGTAGAAGCGCCGGACCCGGGTGATGGGGTCGGCGGTGAAGACCGTGCGGATCGCCCGGCCGGCGATCTTCAGGTTCTCGAACATGTGGGTTCCTTCCGAGGGGTGGATGCCGATCAGCCGCGCCGGACCTGCTGGCGCAGGTCCTCGACGAGCGCGGGTACACCGGCCGGGTCGGCTGCCGTGCCGAATACGTAGAAGTCGGGCCGGACGAGCACCGCGACGGCGTCGTACCGCTTGAGGTGGGACAGGTACACGTCGTCGAGGTCGAAGGCGGTCGGCGCGGCGCCGGGCCCGGGGGCGGGCGCGCCGGCGGGGACGACCCGGACGACCCGGGCGTCGAGCGAGTCCAGGAAGGCCCGGGCGTCCGCGTCGAGCAGGTCGTCGGGGTCCTCGGCGCAGACCAGGACGAAGCCGGTGCCGACGACCTCGTCGAAGAGCCCGGTGCGCCCGTCGACCTCGACGCGGCCCTGCGGCATCGGCACGCCCGCGCCGGCCGCCGGGGCCTCTGCCGTACGGGCGTGCAGGACCCCGCCGGCCAGGGGTTCCAGCAGGGAGCGGGTGCGCGGCCGGGAGGTGCGTCGGCGCAGTTCGGCGAGCATGACGGCGTCCCGGCCGGCGGCGGCGGTGCGGTCGGTCTCGCAGATCACCGTGCCCGAGTCCATGGACATCCGGATGGCGTGCTGCACGTGCGCGCAGCGCTCCTCCTGGTAGGTGTCCAGCAGCGCCTCCTCGGCCAGGCCGCGGTGCACCAGGTCGAGCTTCCAGGCGAGGTTGAGGGCGTCGCGGAAACCCGAGCTCATGCCCTGCCCCATGAACGGCGGCATCACGTGCGCCGCGTCGCCGGCGATCAGGATCCGGTTGGACCGCCAGTGGTCGGCCGAGCACGCCTGGGTGGTGTAGACGCCGTACCGTTCCAGGGTCGCGTTGTCGGGCGTGATGTCGAAGAGGCCGAGCAGCCGCCACACGCTCTCGACGGTCTCGAACTCCTCCCGGCTCTCCCCCGGCACCCGCATGAACTCCCACCGCCGGTGCCCCGGGCCTGCCGACACGGCCGTGCGGGGGCGCGCCGGGTCGCAGACCTGGAGGTTGTTCGGCTTGAACTCGCGGGCCTCGTGCGGCACGACGTCGCAGACCAGCCAGTCGTACGTGAAGCCGAGGTCGGTGACGCCGCTGCCCAGGTGTTCCCGGACGAAGCTGTTGGCGCCGTCGCAGCCGACGACCCAGCGGGCCGCGTGGACCTCCTCGCCGTCCGGGCCGGCGATGGTGACCTCGACCCGGTCGTCGTGCTCGACCAGGCCGGTCACCTGGTACGGGCGCAGCACCGTCACGCCCGGCAGCTCCGCTCCCCGTTCGGCGAGCAGCGCCTCCAGCCCGGGCTGGTAGAAGGAGACCGAGTCGGGCCAGCCCATCGGGCCGTCGCCGGTGACCTTGACGTGCAGCAGGGTCCGGCCGAAGCCGTTCTTGAAGGTGTACTCGCCCGACGACTCCACCACCGGGCCGAGCCGGTCGGCGACCCCGGCGGCGGCCAGGATGCGGCTCGCCTCCCCGTCGTACGAGACCGCGCGCGGGAAGTTGTACGGGGTGGCCCAGCGCTCGACCGCCGTGACGGTGAGCCCTCGCTGCGCCAGCAGGATCGTGAGCATCTCACCGACGGGGCCGTAGCCCACGATCAGGACGTCGGTCATCAGCATCGGTATCGGTTCCTCGGGGGTCGGTCGGACACGGTGTCGGAAGGGACGGCTCGCGCCGTGCGGGGCGGCCGGACGGCCATCAGAGACCGAGTTCGGAGTCGATGAGGTCGAAGAGGTCGTCGTCGCTGGCCAGTTCGAGGTCGAGGTCGGGATCCCCGCCCGAGCCGGCGCGCATCGTCCGCCACTTGGCGATGAGCACCTCCAGCCGGGACCCGATCTGGGCGTGCAGCTCCGCCTCGACGCTGGCCTCGGTCAGCGAGCGTTCCAGGTTCTCCAGGTCCGTGAGGACCGGCGGAACCTCCGGGCCGGTGTCCGGCGCCAACTGCGACACCAGGAACGTGGCCAGCTCGTTCGGGTCCGGGTAGTCGAAGATCAGCGTGGCCGGCAGGCGCAGACCGGTCGCCGTGGTCAGCCGGTTGCGCAGCTCGACGGCGGTCAACGAGTCGAAGCCGATCTGGCTGAACGCCCGGCCCGGGGCGACCGCCGCGCGGCTGCCGTGCCCGAGCACGCTCGCCGCCTGCTCCCGTACCAGGTCGACCACCAGGGTGTGGCGGTCGGGCCCGGCCAGGGCCGCCAGTTCGTCGGCGAGGGTGCGCCCGCCGCCGGTCGGGGCGCTCGACCGGGCGCTCGGCCGTTCCCGCCGCATGAGCCCGCGCAGCAGGGCCGGGGGCCGCTCGACCCGCTCGCCGAGCGCGGCGACGTCGATCCTGGTCGGCACGAGCACCGGCTCGGCCAGCCGCAGGCCCGCGTCGAACAGGGCCATCCCCAGGTCGGACGGGATCGCGAGCTGCCCGTCGCGGGCGGTGATCCGGGGGTCGGTCCGGTCCAGCTTGGCGGTCATCTCGCTGGCCTGCTCCCACAGTCCCCAGGCGAACGACCGGCCCGGCAGGCCCTCGGCCCGGCGCGCCAGGGCGAGCGCGTCGAGGAACGCGTTGGCCGCCGCGTAGTTGGCCTGACCGGGTACGCCGAAGACGCCCGCGCCGGAGGAGAAGAGCACGAACCCGGCGAGGTCGAGGTGGCGGGTGAGCTCGTGCAGGTGCCACGCGGCGTCGAGCTTCGGCGCGAACACGGTGTCGACGCGCTGCGGGGTGAGGGCGGTGACGATCCCGTCGTCGAGCACCCCGGCGAGGTGCACGACCGCGGTCAACGGGTGCCGGGCCGGTACCGCGTCCAGGACCCGGGCCAGGCTGTCCCGGTCGGCCACGTCGGCCGCCACGACCGTGGCCTCGGCGCCCAGGGAGCGCAGTTCCGCGATCGTCTCGGCCGCGCCGGGGGCCCGCTCGCCGCGGCGGCTGACCAGCAGCAGCCGCCGTACGCCGTGCGTCTCGACCAGCCGCCGGGCGACCAGCCCACCCAGGGTTCCGGTCCCGCCGGTCAGCAGCACGGTGCCGTCGGGGTCCCACGCCCTGGGCAGGGTGAGCACCACCTTGCCGACGTGCCGGGCCTGGCTGACGTGCCGGAACGCCTCCGGCGCCTGGCGGACGTCCCACACCTGCGTGGGCAGCGGGGTGAGCGTCCCCCGCTCGAAGAGCCCGAGCAGCTCGACGAGCATGCGCTGCACCTCGTCGGGGTCCTCCAGGGTCAGGTCGAAGGCGGTGTAGGCCACCCCCGGGTGGTCGGCGGCGACCTGGGCGGCGTCGCGGATGTCGGTCTTGCCCATCTCGATGAACCGCCCGCCGCGCGGCAGCAGCCGCAGCGAGGCGTCGACGAACTCGCGGGCCAGCGAGTCCAGCACCACGTCGACGCCCCGTCCGCCGGTGGCCCCGGCGAACCGGTTCTCGAAGTCGAGGGTCCGGGACGAGGCGATACGGTCCTCGGCGACGCCCATCGAGCGCAGGGCGTCCCACTTGGCGGGGCTGGCGGTGGCGTAGACGTCGGCGCCGAGGTGCCGGGCGAGCTGCACGGCGGCCATGCCGACGCCGCCGGCCGCCGCGTGCACCAGCACCGACTCGCCCCGGCCGAGCCCGGCCAGGTTGACCAGGCCGTGGTACGCGGTCAGGAAGACCACCGGCACGGAGGCGGCCTCGACGTACGACCAGCCGGCCGGCATCGGGGCCAGCAGGCGGCGGTCGGTGACCGCGACGGGCCCGAAGCAGCCCACGAAGACCCCGAACACCCGGTCGCCGGGGCGCAGGTCGGTCACCTCGGCGCCCACCTCGACGACCTCGCCGGCGCCCTCGCCGCCGAGCGGCCCCGCGTCGCCCGGGTAGAGGCCGAGCGCGTTGAGCACGTCGCGGAAGTTCAGGCCGGCGGCGCGGACGCGTACCCGGACCTCGCGGGGGCCGAGAACGGCGTCGGCGGCGTCGGTCGGGACCAGGGTGAGGTTCTCCAGGCTGCCCCGCACCGGCGCGTCCAACCGCCACGCGGCGGCGGGCGGCGCGGCGAGTTCGCCCGCCGAGCCGGCCCGCGCCAGCCGTGGCACGTACGCCGTGCCGCCCCGGATCGCGGCCTGCGGCTCGTCCGCCGCCAGCACGGCGGCGACCTGGTCGGGGCCGATCCCGTCGCCGTCGACGTCGACGATGACGACCTGGCCCGGGTTCTCCGACTGGGCGGAGCGCACCAGGCCCCACGCCGCCGCGGCGGCCGGGTCGGTCACCTCGCCGGCGTGGTGCACGGCCACCGCGCCCCGGGTCACCAGCAGCAGCCTCGACGCCGCCCAGCGGGGCTCCGTGAGCCAGCGCCGGACGAGGTCGAGGGCGCGGACGGCGGCGTGCCGTGCCGCGCGGGGGGTGGGCTGCGCGGGTTCCGCGTCGAGCGGCACGAGCACGGCCCCGGGCAGGGTCAGTCCCGCGTCGACGGCGTCGGCGAGCCCGTCCAGCCCGGAGTGCAGCCCGAAGCCGTCCAGGCCGGGCGCGACGGCCACGGCGTCGACCGGGGTGGCCGCGTCGGCCGGCGGCAGCGGCGTCCAGTCGAGCCGGAACAGCGCGTCGCGGGTGGCACGGTCGTCGGTGACGGCCAGCTCGGCGGCGGAGATCGGCCGCATCGTCAGGGCGGCCACCTCGGCCACCGGGGCGCCGGTCGGGTCGGCGACGGTCAGCGCGATGGCGTGCGGTCCCACCTGGGTCAGCCGTACCCGCAGGGCGGTCGCCCCGGTGGCGTGCAGGCTGACGCCGTTCCAGGCGAACGGCAGCAGGAGCCGGCCGGCCCCGGCCCCGGCGAGGCCGCCGAAGTGCGCGGCGTGCAGGGCGGCGTCGAACAGGGCGGGGTGCAGGCCGTACCGGTCGGCGTCGACCCGTGCGGCCGCCGGCAGCTCCACCTCGGCGTAGACCTCGTCGCCGCTGGTCCACACCGCGCGCAGCCCCTGGAACGCAGGCCCGTACGCGTAGCCGTCGGCTGCCAGGCCGGCGTAGAAGCCGGTCAGGTCGACGGGGCGGGCGTCGCGCGGCGGCCACGTGGTGGGCTGCGGCGACGCGGCGGGCTGGTCGGCGGAGAGGGTGGCGCTGGCGTGCCGGGTCCACGGCCCCGCGGCCGGGCCGTCGGCGGGCCGGGAGTGCACGGTCACCGGGCGGCGTCCGTCGTCGCCGCCCGCGCCGACCGTCACCTGCACCTGGGTCGCGCCGTCGGCGGGCAGGGTCAGCGGGGCCTCGATGACCAGTTCGTCGAGGACCGGGTGGCCGATCTCGTCGCCGACGCGGAGGCAGAGTTCCACCAGGCCGGTGCCGGGCACCAGCACGCTGTCGGAGACCCGGTGGTCGGCCAGCCACGGCTGCGCGTCGGTCGACAGCCGCCCGGTGAACAGGTGGCCCCTCGTCTCGGCCAGCGCGACCGACGCCCCGAGCAGCGGATGCCCGGCGGCGTCCAGGCCGGCGGCGCCGACGTCGCCGGGGCCGGAGACGGGCCGGGGCCAGTAGCGGCGGTGGGCGAACGCGTACGTGGGCAGGTCGACCCGCCGGCCGCCGGCCAGCGCGGGCCGCCAGTCCACCGCGACCCCGCACACGTGCAGCTGGGCCAGGGAGAGCAGGAACCGCGCCCGGTCGCCCTGGTCGCGCTGCACCGAGCCGACCACCACGCTCTCGCCGTCGTGGTCGGCGAGGGTCGCCTCGATGCCCACGGTGAGCACCGGGTGCGGGCTGCACTCGACGTACGTGTCGTGGCCCTGCTCGGCCAGCGAGCGGATCGCCTGTTCCAGCTCGACCGGCTGCCGCAGGTTGCGGTACCAGTAGTCCGGCCCCATCTCCTCGCCGTCGAGCCAGCGCAGGTCGGTGGTGGAGAAGAGCGGCACGGCCGCCGGGCCGGGGGCGATGCCCGCCAGCACCTCGGCCAGCTCGTCGCGCAGGCCCGCCACCTGGGCGGAGTGCGAGGCGTAGTCGACGGCGATGCGCCGGACCCGGGCCTGCTCGCCGGCCAGTTCGGCGAGGAGTTCCTCCACCGCCTGCGGCTCGCCGGACACCACGACGGCGGCCGGCCCGTTCACGGCGGCGACCGAGATCCGGTCGCCGAACCGGGCGATCCGGTCGCGGACCGTGTCGGCGGGGAGCGCGACGGAGGCCATCGCCCCGTGTCCGGCCAGGGCCCGCAGCGCCCGGCTGCGCAGCGCCACCACCCGGGCGGCGTCGGGCAGGGAGAGCACCCCGGCGACGCAGGCGGCGGCGATCTCGCCCTGCGAGTGGCCGACGACGGCGGCCGGCTGCACGCCGTAGGAGCGCCACAGTTCGGCCAGCGACACCATCACCGCGAACAGTGCGGGCTGCACCACGTCGACCTCGTCGAGGCCGGGCGCGCCGGGCACCTGACGCAGCACGTCCAGCAGCGACCAGTCCAGGTACGGCCGCAGCGCCGCGTCGCAGGCCGCCATCCGCTCCGCGAACACGGGGGCCTGGTCGAGCAGGTCCAGTCCCATACCGAGCCACTGGGAGCCCTGCCCGGGGAAGACGAAGACGCACCGGCCGACGGGACGGGCCTCGCCCCGCGTCACCGCCGGGTCGGGCCGGCCCTCGGCGAGCGCGTCGAGGGCGGCGGCGACCTGGTCCGGCGACGCGCCGACCAGCACCGCCCGCGAGTCGAAGGTGCTGCGGCTGGTGGCCAGCGACCAGGCCACGTCGAGGGGCCGCTGGTCGGGCCGCTCGGCGAGGTGTTCCCGCAGCCGCCGGGCCTGCCCGGCGAGCGCCTCCGGGGTACGCGCGGAGAGCAGCCACGGCAGCGCGTACGCCTCCGTCGGCGTGGCTGCGGCGTCAGCGTCCGGGGCCGACCCGGCGACCGCCTCGACGATCACGTGGGCGTTGGTGCCGCTGATGCCGAACGACGAGACACCGGCCCGCGCCGGCCGGTCCGCCGCGGGCCACGGGCGGGCCTCGGTGAGCAGCTCCAGCGAGCCCGACTCCCAGTCGACCCGCGAGCTGCGGCGCTCGGCGTGCAGGGTGCGGGGCAGCCGGCCGTGCCGCATGGCGAGGACCATCTTGAGCACCCCGGCGACGCCGGCCGCGGCCTGGGTGTGCCCGAGGTTGGACTTGACCGAGCCGAGCAGCACCGGCGGGGTACCGGCCGGGCGCTGCCCGTACGTGGCGAGGATCGCCTCCGCCTCGATGGGGTCGCCGAGCGACGTGCCGGTGCCGTGCGCCTCGACGACGTCCACCTCGGCGGCGGTCAGCCCGGCGGCGCCGAGCGCGGCCTTGATGACCCGCTCCTGCGACGGCCCGTTCGGGGCGGTCAGCCCGTTGGACGCGCCGTCCTGGTTGACCGCCGAGCCGCGGACCACGGCCAGCACGGGGTGGCCCCGGCGGCGGGCGTCGGAGAGGCGCTCCACCACCAGCATCCCGACGCCCTCGGACATGCCGAAGCCGTCGGCGTCCTCGGCGAACGCCTTGCACCGCCCGTCGGCGGCGAGACCGCGCTGGCGGCTGAACCCGGTCAGCCCGGCCGGGGTGGACATCACCGACACGCCACCGGCCAGCGCCAGGTCGCAGTCGCCCTGGCGCAGGGCCTGCACGGCCAGGTGCAGCGCCACCAGCGACGCCGAGCAGGCGGTGTCGACGGTGACGGCCGGCCCTTCCAGCCCGAGCGCGTACGCGACCCGGCCGGAGAGGACGCTGCCGGCCGTACCCGTGAGCAGGTGCCCCTCGTCGGCGGTGACCTCGCCGTCGTCGGCGACCACGCCGGGGGCGATCCGGTCGCCGTAGTCCTGGCCGTGGGTGCCGGCGAAGACGCCGGTGCGGCTGCCCCGCAGGGTGACCGGGTCGATGCCGCCGCGTTCCAACGCCTCCCAGGAGGTCTCCAGCAGCAGCCGGTGCTGCGGGTCCATCGCGAGGGCCTCGCGGGGGCTGATGCCGAAGAACGCGGCGTCGAAGTCGGCGATCCCGGTGAGGAACCCGCCGGCCCGCACGTACGTCCGGCCGGCCGTGCCGGGCACCGGGTCGTAGAGGTCGGCCAGCGGCCACCCCCGGTCGTCGGGCAGGTCACCGATGACGTCGGCGCCCGCGTCGAGCAGCCGCCACAGCTCCTCCGGGGAGCCGATGCCGCCGGGGAAGCGGCAGGCCATCGCGACGATGGCGACCGGCTCGTCCAGGGCGACGGTGCTCGCGTCGGTGACCTCGGTGGCGGCGGTGCCGAGCAGCCGGGCGTGCAGGTGCGCGGCGAGCAGCTCCGGGGTGGGGTGGTTGAACACGGCGTGCGGGGCGAGCCGGACGCCGGTGACGGCGGTGAGCCGGTTGCTCAGCTCCACGGCCATCAGCGAGTCGAAGCCGAGTTCCTTGAACGGGCGGCGCGGCTCGACGTCGTCGGGGCCGGTGTGCCCAACCACGGTGGCGCACCGGGTGCGTACGAGGTCCAGCAGCAGGGCGGCGCGGTCGGGTTCGGCCAGCTCGGCCAGCCGGTCGGCGAAGCCCTTGGCGGAGGCGGGCGCGGCGTCGGCGTTGACGGCCCGACGGGGCGGTGGGGGCAGCAGCGCCCGCAGCAGGGCGGGCACCTCGCCGGAGGTCCGCACGGCGGCCAGGTCGAGCCCGATCGGCACCAGCGTCGCCCGGTCGACGTGCAGGGCGGCGTCGAACAGCGCCAGCCCGGCGGCCGTGTCGAGGGGACGGGTGCCGCCCCGGGCGAGCCGGGCCAGGTCCGCCGGCGTGAGCCGGCCGGCCATCCCGTCCTGCGCGGCCCACAGCCCCCAGGCCAGGGCGGTCGCCGGCAGGCCCTGGGCGCGGCGGTGCGCGGCGAGCGCGTCGAGGAACGCGTTGCCGGCCGCGTAGTTGCCCTGGCCGGGGCTGCCGAAGGTGGCGGCGGCCGAGGAGAAGAGCACGAACGCGGCCAGGTCGAGGCCGGCGGTCAGCTCGTGCAGGTGCCACGCGCCGTGCACCTTGGACCGCAGGGCCCGCTCCCAGCGGCCCGGGTCGAGGTCGGTGAGCAGCGCGTCGTCGGTGGCCCCGGCGGCATGCACGACGGCGACGAGCCGATCGGCCAGCGGGGCGACGACCTCGGCGAGCGCCGCCCGGTCGGCGACGTCGGCCGCGACCACCCGGACGATGACGCCGGCGTCGGTCAACGCGTCCGTCCAGTCGCCGGCCCGGCCGGTGCGGCTGACGAGGACCAGCTCGGCGACGCCGTGCACGGTGGCGAGGTGGGTGGCGACGTGCCGGCCGACGCCGCCCGTGCCGCCGGTCACCAGCACGGTGCCACCGGCCAGCGCCGGAACCGGCGTACCGGCCGGGGGCGGTTCGACGGGGTGGAGCCGGGGCAGCAGGACCCGGCCGTCACGGACGGCGATCTCGGGCTCGTCCCCGGCGACGGCCAGCGCCGCCCGGACGGTCGCGTCGTCGGTGGCGTCGAGGCTGAGCAGCAGGAACCGGTCGGGTTGTTCCGCCTGGGCGACCCGGACGAGCCCCGCCACCGGGGCGTGCACCGGGTCACCGTCGCGGACGGCGAGGGCCAGGCGGGTGGTCTCCGCGCGGGGGTCGACCAGCCAGCTCTGGAGCACGCCGAGCACGGCGAGGCCGACGGCGTGGGCACGGTCGGGCACCGAACGGCCCGGCTCGCCGTCGCCGACGCGCAGCACCAGCAGCGGCGGCAGCGGCCCGTCCGGGGGTGTGCCGTCGGCGAGCGTCCAGGAGGGCGCGGGCGTCGCCGGGAACGCCGCGGGCGACCAGTCGACGGCGTACAGCCCGGCGGGGGCGGGCGGGGGCGCCGGCGTCTCGGCGGGCGGCAGGTCGAGGGTCCGCAGCACCACCCGGTCCACGTCGAGCACGGGCACGCCCGCGGCGTCGACGGCGGTCAGGGTCACCGCGTCCGCCCCGGCTGGGGCCAGGCAGACGCGCAGCGCGTGCGCCCCGGTGGCGTGCAGGCGCACGCCCGCCCACTCGGTGGGCAGCAGCCGGCCGGTGGGCGCGGCGTCGTGGCCGGGCGCGAAGTCGGCGAGCGGGAGCAGGCGCAGGGCCGCCTCCAGCACCAGCGGGTGCACGCCGTACCGCTCGGCGTCCGGGTCCCGGGCGTCCTCGGGCAGGCGTACGTCGACGAAGAGCCGGTCGGCGGCGACCCACGCGGCCCGGGCCAGTTCCCCGGCCATGGCCTGGTACTGCGGGGCGGTCAGGTCCACCGGTCGGGCGCCGGTGGGCGGCCAGGCCGGGGCGAGGGCACCCCGGCCGCTCTCCGGGTCGACCGGGCCGAGCACGGCCTCGGCGACCTCCCGCCAGGGCTGCCCGTCGCCGGCCCGGACGTGGCAGTGCGCCACCCGGCGCCGGTGCTCGTCCGGCGCCGAGACGCCGACCTGCACCTCGAGGGTCGCCTCGGCGGGCAGCGGCACCGGATCGGGGACGCGCAGCCGCCGCACCGTCGGGGTGCCGAGCTGTTCGCCGAGGTGGGTGAGCATGTCCAGCAGGGCGCTGGCGGGCAGCAGCGCGGGAGTGCCGTCACCGGGGGCGGCCAGCCACGGCTGGGTGGCCGCGGAGACCTGTCCGGTGCAGACGACCTGCCCGGTGCCGGCGACCGCCAGCACGCCGCCGAGCAGCGGGTGCCCGGCGTCGGCCAGCCCGACGCCGACCTGGCCACCGACCGCGGTTGAGGCGGGCAGCCAGTAGTGCCGGCGTTGGAAGGCGTACGTGGGCAGGTCGACGCGGCGGTGCGGCCCGGGGCCGGCGAGGGCGGCGCGGTCGACGGGGACGCCCCGGACGTGCAGCCGCGCCACGGCGGCGAGCAGCGCCTCCGGTTCGTCGGCGACGCCCCGTACGGCGGGCACGAAGGCCAACTCGTCGGCCTCGGCGAGGAGGCAGTCCTGGGCCATCGCGGTGAGCACGCCGGCCGGACCGACCTCCAGGAAGGTGGTGACGCCCTGCCCGTGCAGGGCCCGCACGCCGTCGTGGAAGCGGACGGTGCCCCGCACGTGCGCCACCCAGTAGTCGGGCGAGCAGAGCCGGGCCGGGTCGACGGGGTGGCCGGTCAGGTTGGACACCACCGGCAGGTGCGGGGTGCGGTACGTGAGGCCGGCCGCCACCGCGCGGAACTCGTCGAGCATCGGTTCCATGCGCGGCGAGTGGAACGCGTGCGACACCCGCAGCCGGCTGGTACGACGCCCGGCGGCGCGCAGGGTGGCCGCGACGGCCAGCACCGCGTCGGCGTCGCCGGAGACGACGACGCTCGTCGGGCCGTTGACGGCGGCGAGGCCCACCCGGTCGGTGAGGTGCGCGGCGACCTCGGCCTCGTCGGCCTCGACGGCGACCATCGCGCCCCCGGCGGGCAGCTGCTGCATCAGCCGGGCGCGGGCGGCGACGAGCGCCGCCGCGTCGGCGAGGGGGAACACCCCGGCCACGTGCGCGGCGGCCAGCTCGCCGACGGAGTGGCCGAGCACCGCGTCGGGGCGCACGCCCCAGGACTCCAGGAGGCGGTACAGCGCCACCTCGAAGGCGAACAGCCCCGGCTGGGTGTACAGGGTCTGGTCGAGCAGGTCGGCCAGTTCGTCGCCCTCGGCGGCGAAGACGACGTCCGCGACGGGGTGCGGGGCGTGGCCGGCGAGGCAGCGGTCGAGTTCGGCGCAGGCCGCGTCGAAGGCGTCGGCGAAGACCGGGTACGCCGCGTGCAGCTCGCGGCCCATGCCGGCGCGCTGGCCGCCCTGCCCGCCGAAGAGCATGCCGAGCTGGCCGTCGACTACCCGGCCGGTCAGCACGGTCGGCACGTCCGCGTCCGCCTCGCCGCGGGTCAGCGCGGTCAGGCCCGTCCGGGCGGTGGCCGGGTCGCCGGCCAGCACCACGGCCCGGTGTTCGAGGGCGGCGCGGGTGGTGGCGAGCGCGTGCCCGACGTCGGCCGGGTCGGCGTCCGCCCCGGGCCCGTCGAGCCAGGTCAGCAGGCGGGCCGCCTGGTCCCGCAGCGCCTCACCGGAGGCCGCGGCGAGCAGCCACGGCACGGGCGGTCGTCGGGTGGCGGCGGCCGCCCCGGACGACGGCTGCTGGTCCGCGACCCCGGACGGCGACTGCTGGTCCGCGGCCCCGGACGGCGACTCCCGGTCCGCGGTCCCGGGCACGGGGGGCGGGTCGGCGGCGGGCGCCTCGACGATGACGTGCGCGTTGGTGCCGCTGATGCCGAACGACGAGATGCCGGCCCGCCGGGGCCGTCGCACCTCGGGCCACGGGCGGGCCTCGGTGAGCACCTCGACCGCGCCGGCGGACCAGTCCACCTCGGACGTCGGGGCGTCCACGTGCAGGGTGCGGGGCAGCGTTCCGTGCCGCATCGCGAGCACCATCTTGATCACCCCGGCGGCCCCTGCGGCGGCCTGGGTGTGGCCGAGGTTGGACTTCAGCGAGCCCAGCCGCAGCGGTTCGGCGTCGCCACGACCCGTCCCGTACGTGGCGAGCAGCGCCTGCGCCTCGATCGGGTCGCCCAGCCGGGTGCCGGTGCCGTGCGCCTCGACGACGTCCACGTCGGCGGCGGAGAGCCCGGCCGCGTCCAGCGCCCGGCGGATGACCCGCTCCTGGGCGGGCCCGCTGGGGGCGGTGAGCCCGTTGGACGCGCCGTCGGAGTTGACGGCGGAGCCGCGCAGCACGGCGAGGACGGGGTGCCCGCGCCGGCGGGCGTCGGAGAGCCGTTCCAGCAGCAGCACGGCGACGCCCTCGGACCAGCCGGTGCCGTCGGCGCCCTCGCCGAACGCCTTGCACCGGCCGTCCGGGGCGAGCCCGCGCTGCCGGCTGAACTCCACGAACGCCTGCGGGGTGCCCATCACCGCCACGCCGCCGGCCACGGCGAGGGAACAGTCGCCCGCGCGCAGCGCCTGGGCGGCCAGGTGCAGCGCGACCAGCGACGACGAGCACGCCGTGTCGACGGTGACCGCCGGCCCCTCCAGCCCCAGCGCGTACGCGACGCGGCCGGAGACGACACTGCCGGCGGTGCCGACGCCGAGGTAGCCCTCGGTGCCGGGCGGCGCCTGGCGCAGGTTCGCGGCGTAGTCGTGGTGCATGACGCCGGTGAAGACGCCGGTGGCGCTGCCGCGCAGCGAGGTGGGGTCGATGCCGGCCCGCTCGAACAGCTCCCAGGACGTCTCCAGCAGCAGCCGCTGCTGCGGGTCCATGGCGAGCGCCTCGCGCGGGCTGATCGCGAACAGGGTGGCGTCGAAGTCCGCCGCGTCGGTCAGGAAGCCGCCCACCCGGACGTACGAGGTGCCGGGACGGTCCGCGTCGTCGGAGAACAGGTGCGCCAGGTCCCAGCCCCGGTCGGTGGGGAATTCCGTGAGCCCCTCCCGGCCCTCGTCGACCAGGTCCCACAGCTGCTCGGGGGAACCGACACCGCCGGGGAGCCGGCAGGCCATGGCGACGACGACCACCGGATCGTCCACGGTGGACGGCGCGGACGGCCGGTCCGTCGCGGGGCCGGCCTGCCCGGTGGTGCCGCGCAGCCGGGCGGCGAGGTGCCGGGCGAGAGCGTCCGGGCTGGGCCGGTCGAAGGCGGCCGTGGCGGAGAGCCGTACCCCGGTGGCCCGGGCCAGCCGGTCGCGCAGGGCGACCGCGCTGACCGAGGTGAAGCCGAGTTCCTTGAAGGCCCGGCCGGGGCGCACCGCGGCCGGGCCGGACAGGCCGGCCACCTCGGCGGTGGCGGTGCGGACCAGATCCAGCAGGAGCCGGTCCCCCTCGGCGGTGCTCAGCCCGGCCAGCCGGCGGCGCAACTCGGCGGCGTCCCGGTCGTCGGCGGCGTCGTCGAGCGCCGCGACGGGGCCGCGCCAGGCGGGGTGCGCGGCGTCGGCGTGGCCCGCCGGGCGGGCGAGCACGACCAGGTCGTCGCCGTCGTGGGCCACGTCGAACGCGGCGAGATCGGCGCGTACGGCCGCCGGGACGACGCTTCCCGCCCCGGTTCCGGTTACCGCGGGGGTGGCGGGCGACGGCTCCCGGTCGGCGTGCGCGGTCGTGCCGACGACCCGGGCCGGCAGACCGGCGGCCCGGCGGCGGGCGGTCAGGGCGTGCAGGGCGCCCACGGCCGAGGCGGCCCGCTCCCGGCCGGCGGCGCCCAGCAGCAGGGCGGACGGCGCGAGGACGGTGAACGAGGCGGCCGGGAGCCCGGTCGCGGCGTCCAGCCTCCCGGCGAGGCGGAGCAGCCGGGCGATGTCCTCGTCGTCGGTCAGGTCGTCGTCGGACGGGCAGAGGAAGACCCCGCCGGGCGGCTCGTCGCCCGCCCGGTCGGCGGGCAGCGCGGCGACGTCGGCGCCGGCGGCGACGAGTTCGGTGACCAGATCCACCAGGGCGACCCCGGGCGTGGCACCGACGTGGAGCAGCCGCAGCCGGCGGACGCGGTGCGCGGCGACGAGGTGTCGGGCCAGCGCCGCGCCGGTCGGCCCGTCCGCGCCGGTGACCAGGACCGGGCGGTCCGGGTCGGCCACGCTCACCGGCCGCGCCGGCACGGTCGCCGGGACGGGCACGAGGACGGCGTGCAGGGCGGCCCCGGCCCGCATCGCGACCTGCGCGGCGCCGGCGTCCACCACGGCGGGGAGCAGGGCGGTCGAGCGGTCTCCGGCGTCGCCGTCGACCAGCACGATCCGGTCCGGGTAGGCGGCCTGCAGACTGCGGCCGACCGCCTGGACCGCGCCGGCCGCCGGATCGGCCTGGTGCCATCCCCCGGGCACGGCGGCGGCGTCGATCCCGGTGTCCAGGTCGCCGGGCGCGTCGCTCGCGGCGGGTGCGGCGGCCGGGCCGGTCAGCAGCACCAGGCGGGTGCCGGCGAACCGGTCGTCGTCGAGCCAGCCGCGCAGCCGCTCGGCGAGGTCCGCCACGACGGCGTCGGCCGGCTCGACCAGCAGCACCGTCACGTCGGGCACGTCCGGGGCCTCGCGCAGGGCGGCCAGGTCCCGGTGGGACCGGAACCGGTCCCCGGGCGACGCCGCGCGCAGCGGTTCCACCAGCTCGTCGCTCCCGCGACCGACGAGCGCCCAGCGGCGGGCCGGGGCGGCGGCGGCCTGCGCGGCCGTCGGGGCGGGCGCCTCGACCGGCGGTACGGCGGCCAGGTCGAGCGGCTGCCAGGCGATCAGGCTCAGCGTCTCGTGGTGGCTGCCGTTGACCGCCCGCAGCCGCGCCGGCCGGTCGAGCAGGAGCCGGCGGGTGACCTTGCCGGAGGCGGTGCGGGGCACCTGCCCGATCTCGTACAGCTCCTCGGGGACCTTGTGGTAGGAGAGCTTCTCCCGGCAGGCCGCGTACCCGGCCCGGGGGTCGAAGCCCTCCGGCCCGGGCACCACGAACGCCACCGGCACCTCGCCGAGCACGTCGTGCGGGCGGCCGGTCACCGCCACGTCGGCGACGCCGGGCACCCCGCGCAGGGCCTCCTCCACCTCGGCCGGGTGGATCTTCTCGCCACCCCGGATGATCAGTTCCTGGTGCCGCCCGGTGACGAAGATGTTGCCGTCGGCGTCGCGGCGGGCCAGGTCGCCGGTGCGGTACCAGCCGTCGCGCAGGGCGGCGGCGGTGACCTCCGGCAGGCCGTGGTAGCCGAGCATGACGCTCGGCCCGTTCACCCAGACCTCACCCTCGGCGCCGGTCGGCACGTCCAGGCCGGTCTGCGGGCTGACCAGGCGCACCTCGACGCCGGGCACCGCGCGGCCGCAGGAACCCTCGACCCGGGGCTGGTCCGGCCGGGTGACGGCGATCGAGCCGCAGGTCTCCGTGCTGCCGTACGCGTCGAGCAGCGGCGCGTCGAAGACCTCGTCGAACGCCCGGCGCAGCGCGCCGGTGGTGATCGCCCCGCCGACCAGGCAGACCCGCAGGGCCGGGGCGCGGAAGCCGCTCTCCCGGGCGGCGGTGACCAGGTGGTGGTACATGGCCGGCACACCGGCCAGCACGGTGGCCTCGTCCTCGTCGACCGCGCGCAGCACGTCGTCGGCGGAGAAGCCGTCGATGAGCCGGGCCGTGGCGCCGACGGCGGTCACGCTGAGCACGCACCCGATGTGGGAGAGGCTGTGGAACAACGGCAGCGGCCAGACCACCCGGTCGGCGTCGGTGAGCCCGGGGATCGGCACGTAGCAGGCGGCGACGGACCAGAGGCAGGTGCGCTGGGTGGAGAGCACGCCCTTGGGCCGGCCGGTGGTGCCGGAGGTGTAGAGCATCCAGGCGACCTCGTCGAGGCCCAGGTCGTCACGGGCGTCCACACCCGGCTCGGTGTCGACCAGGTCACGCCACGCGGTGACCCCGGCGGGCACCGGGCCGTCCCCGGTGACCACGACCCGCAGGGCCGGCCGGCCGGCACGCAGCCGCAGCAGCTGGTCGAGGTGCCGGGGGTCGGTGACCACCAGCACCGCACCGGAGTCGTCCAGCAGGTGGGCCAGTTCCGCGTCGGTGCTGTGCGGGTTCACCGGTACGCCGACCGCGGCCGCCCGCGTCACGGCCAGCCAGGTCTCCACCGTCTCCACCCGGTTGCCGAGGCAGAAGGCCACCCGGTCGCCCCGCCCGACCCCCGACGCCGCCAGGTGACCGGCCAGCCGGCGGGTCCGCGCCGCCAGGTCGGCGTATCCGACCGCCCGGCGGTCGTCGCGGAACGCGACCTTGTTCCCCAACCTGGCGGCGTGCGCCTCGATCAGATCGGACAACGGCTGGATCAGGTCGCTCCGAAGCATGTCACCACATCCGTCCGTCGGCGAGACTTCTCATCCGCGGCGTAGACCCCGCTCGCCGTAGCGGCCCAAGTCTTCCGAGCACCCTGCCGGCGTCCTACCCCTGTCACCCCCTAAGTCGTCCCCAGTTCGGACCGCTGATCAGGTGGTGGGACGGGCCGCAGGCCGATGATGGGGCCACTCCCCCGCAGACCGTCGAGTCCTGTGCTCCACCCGCCCGTCAGCCGAGGTGCCGTCGTTGGAACGCTGCTGGTTGTTCGCCCGCTCGGCCGTGCCGGCCGACGGGTCCCCGGACACGCGGGTGACCGAGCTGGTCGGCACGGTCCTCGCCGGTCTGGTCGCCGCCGCCCGCCGGGCCGATCCGGGCATGGACTGGTTCTTCGACCCGGAGGGCTCCCCCGCCGGGCCGCACGTGAGCCTCGGCTTCCACGCCGCCCCGGCCGCGCTCGACGCGGTACGGGCGGGGCTGCTCGCGTACGACCCGGGGGTCTCCTTCGCCGCCGACCGGTACGTGGTGCGCGACGCCGCCCGGGGCGGCCCGCTCGCGTCGGCGGGCAGCGACCTGGCCCTGACCCTGCTCGGCGGGGACACTCCCTGGCTGGCCGGCGTCGAACTGCCGCTGGCCGTGGCGCACCTGCGGTACCTGACGGGGCTGGTGCCGGCGGCCGACCGGCTGGCGTTCCTCTTCCTGCACTGGCAGGAACGCAGCCAGCGGCTGACCGCCGCGCAGCGGCGGGACCTGGCCGCGCAGGCGGACGCCGGCGCGGAGAAGATCGTCCTGGCGGCCGGCGACCTGCCGCTGTGCGGGGAGGTCGCCGTGGCCTGGCGGCGTTACCTGGACCGGGTGACCGACGTGGTCGGCCGGCACCACCCGGCGGCGCCGTCGGGCTTCCTGCTGGCGCACCACGCCCAGCTCACCCACGACCGTTGGGGCATCGGGCCGGACGTCGACTCGCTGGCCGCGCTGGCGCTGCGCCTGTCGATGGTCCGGGAACGCCCGGTCGCCGCCGCACCGGTGCCCGTCGTCAAGAGGAGGCAGCAGCCACATGCACCCGTCCGCACCTGACCCGCACGCCCCCGCCGAGCCGGCCCGGATCGAGGTGGCGCTCGGCGAGCGCGCGTACCCGGTGCTGATCGGCCCCGGTGTGCGCCACCGGCTGCCGGCGGAGGTGGCGCGGATCGGTGCCCGGCGGGTCGTGGTGGTCTCGGCCCGGCCTCCGGAGTGGACGCCCGACCCGGGTGTGCCGCACCGGGTGGTGCCGGCCCACGACGGCGAGCACGACAAGAACCTGGCCACGGTCGAGCAGCTCTGCCGTGCGTTCGCCGAGTTCGGACTGACCCGCGCCGACGCCGTCGTCTCCTGCGGCGGCGGCACCACCACGGACGTGGTCGGGTTGGCCGCCGGCCTCTACCACCGGGGCGTCGCGGTGATCCACCTGCCGACCTCGCTGCTCGCCCAGGTGGACGCCAGCGTCGGCGGGAAGACGGCGGTCAACCTGCCGGAGGGCAAGAACCTGGTCGGGGTGTACTGGCAGCCCCGGGCGGTGCTCTGCGACACCGAGCACCTGGGCACGCTGCCGCAGCGGGAGTGGCGCAACGGCTACGGGGAGATCGCCCGGGCGCACTTCATCGGCGCGGGCGAGCTGCGCGACCGGCCGGTGGCGGAGCAGATCGCCGCCTGCGTGGCCCTGAAGGCGCGGGTGGTGGCCGCCGACGAGCGTGACTCCGGTCTGCGGCACATCCTCAACTACGGTCACACGCTGGGGCACGCGTTGGAGCGGGCCACCGACTTCGGCCTGCGGCACGGCGAGGCGGTCGGCGTCGGCACGGTCTTCGCGGGCCGGCTGGCCGGCGTCCTCGGCCGCGTCCCGGCCGACCGGGTGGCCGAGCACCACGAGGTGGTGGCGGGCTACGGCCTCGACACCGCGCTGCCCGGCGGTGTCGACCACGACGAGTTGGTCGCGCTGATGCGGCGGGACAAGAAAGCCACTTCGGGCCTGTCCTTCGTCCTGGACGGCCCGGCCGGGCCCGAGCTGGTCGCCGACGTCCCCGAGCCCGCCGTACGCACCGCGCTGACCGGCATGTAGCGGCCGGCACCCGACACCGCCGGCAGCCCGGCTCAGGTGGATGCTCGTCCGAGCAGACAGCGGAGGATCGGCTCGGCACGGGTCCACAGCACCGCGCCACCGGTCCCCGGGACGAGGTGCCGGACGGCACCGGGGATCCGGGCGGCCAGCGTCGCTCCGTTGTCGGGTGAGTGGCTGGTGTCCTGTTCGCCGTACCAGACGTCGACCGGAACCGTGATCTCCGCGAGGTCGAAGGGCCATCGCCCCATGGCCAGGACGGTGTCCCGGGCGTAGCCGGCCGGGCCCTGGGCGAACCCCTCGTGCAGGGCCCGGCGGTAGGCGGCCTCGAAGCCCGGCTCCCGGTACACCGCCAGGTCGGCCTCGGGACTCCCGCTCGTCACCATGTCCCACATCGCGTCCGCGTCGAAGCCGGCGAAGATCTGCTCCGCCCCGGCCGGATCGACGGCAGTCGTGTCCACGAGCCGACGCAGCTCCGCCGGCAGCGCCTCGGCGAACTCCGGCGCGGCGACCTCGTCCGCGCCGGCCACGATGGCCAGCGCGCCGGCGACGCCCGCCTCGGCGCACGCGAGTGCGAACGGCGCGCCCTGCGAGTTGCCGACCACCGCGGGGCATGCCAGCCCCCGCAGTCCGACGAGGTCGCGGATGTCCGCGGCGAAGTCGGCGTACGTCCGGCCGGGCGCGGGGGTCGAGCTGCCGAGCCCCGGGCGGTCCACGGAGACGAGACGCACCCCGAGCGCGTCGACGACGTCCGCGCCGAAGCCGAGCCACCGGCTCGTGGCCGCCCCCGGGCACAGCAACACCGGGACACCGTCCGGCGGCCCCCACTCGGCCCAGCCGAGCAACCGCCCGTCGGGGAGTCGGCTCTCACCGAGGCGGACCGGATCGTCGACGCGCACGCTCATGATCCTCATCATGGCCGCGGCGCCGGCGAGCGCGCACGGCGTTTTCCCCCGGGCGGGACGGGCGCCGCCGTGGTCGGTCGGGCCTCCCCTCCGGACCGTCACCACGGCCCGGAGAGGGACGACGCGTCAACCGCCCAGTGCCCGCTGGATCTGCGCGACCAGCACCCCGCAGGCGTACCGGTCCGCAGCGCCGACCATGCCGACGATGGTGGCCGGCAGCGGGCCGTTGTCCGTCTCCGCCGGGTCGTGGTGCATGAACGCGACGAACTGCCCCCGGTCGATGAACGGGGCGAGGATCGGCTCGGCGTCGACGCCGGGGGCCAGCGAGAAGAACGTCGTCATGGCGCACGGGTGCTGCCCCAGCAGCGAACTGCGGTGCAGCAGCGAGGTGGTGGCCCCACTGACCCGGAAGTTGGGATCGATGACCCGCAGGGCGCCGTCGCGACCGATCCCGGCGTCGAAGGAGCAGTACCCGCGGTACCCGAGGGCACTGGCCTTTCGGACCCCTACGGTCAGCGCTTCGATCAGCTCCGCCGGCGGCTGGTCGTCGTCCATCACACAACCGACCCACGTCGAAGTGGGCTGCGGCAGGTGTACGGACGCACCGAAGTACTGCACCGCTCCGCTCTCCGTCACGCCGAACTGGACGCCCCAGATCGTCCGGAAGGGCACTTCCTCCTCGACGATCCACCGATCGCTCACCTGTTCCAGCTGGTTGAACAGTGACCGGTGCCGCCGGTCCTGCAACCGCCTCGTGAAGATCGCGATTCCGCTGTACACCTCGACGCCGGCCGGTTTGACCACCGCCGGCCGCCGGTCCTGCTGCACGATGCGGCGTACCTCGGCGGGGGTGGCGACCTGGCGACGGGGCAGGTATTCCGGCGCGATCAGTGTTTCCAGGGTGGTCTTGTTGTTGAGGCGGGCGAGCAGGTCCGGGGCGACCCGGGCCCGCGCGGCCCGCAACTGCGGATCGTGCGGGGGGAACTGGAACTCCAGCGTCTCGCCCCGCTCGGCGGCGTCCCGGGCGAACTGCACCGCCTGCGCGCCGGAGCGGAACTCGCGCAGGTCGCTGGGCGTCTTGAGACCGCACCGACTGAGCAGGCGCAGCGACTTGTCCGCGCTGGAGCCGGTGCTGCAAATGGCCGCCGACTGGTGCGGAAGGGTCAGGTGGAGACCCGTGATCATGTCCAGCCCGTTGTACAGGGCGGCGCCCGCACCGGCGAGATAGCGGCTGCCGGCGGTCGTCACCGGATCGGGTGGCCGGGCCAGGACCACCCCGTCGTGAGCGAACACCTGTACCTGGATAGGTCCGTCCATTGGATCTCCTGACATGCCGGCCCACGAAGGGCCTCGGGTGGCACGGAGTCCGGGTGCGCAACGACCACGAACTGCGGAGAACGTGGACGGTCGCAGGCGCTCCCGGTCCTGATGAGGCCGCTCGGCCACGAGAGTCGGGCGTACCGCGTGCACCGGCCGGCCGGTCTCTGGCGAGACCGGCCAGGTAGCGGGCTGGCTTGTGGTCAGCGCTGCGTTCGGCGAGGTGCACACCAACAGGCGGTGGCTGAATTTGCCAGTCACCGACTGGGTCATGATCGGCAAAGCATAGTCAATGCTCATTTCCGTGGGATGGGCCGGTCAGCCGACCGCGGGCGGCCCTTTCCGTCGCCGGGATCGCCAATTCTCCGATTCGAACCCTGGACCTGGGCTGACCGAATAGCCTTTTTCGACTTAGACCCCGGGATCGTTCTCCGTCGAAACCCGGACATTCGTGCATCGACCCTGCCGGAGGGCGCCAACCATCCACTATAGAAAAGATATAGCCGCGTGTGTTAATGCCGAAAAATTCGCGGCATCTGGCCGCGATCCTGATCAATCATCAGCAGAGAACACCACACTGACCAGCGCAAATTGCCGATCCGGCGGCGAGGACACGGGACGCGGACCGGTGGTCGGTCATTGCTCCGGACGTATCCTCGGCGGCCCCCGGCCGGAATCTCCGGCCGTCACCCTAGGGGTCGACGTGCGCATCTCTAGGGGTGTACGCCACTCCACCGCGCTTCGTAGGGTCGGGCCCCATCGGTTCGTCGTTCCCTTTCATTGCACCGGGCGGGGGACGAGTGTGGGTGCGCGGCGCCCCGGACGGACGGGAGGCGCCGGTGATCGGATCGGGCACCGACCTGCTCCTTTCGATCGACGACGTGGTGGCGACCCGGAATTCGGACGGTGAACCCGTCCTGGTCGCACCGCATGTCCGCGCCCGGCCACCCGAGTCGGCCGCGGTGCCCGCGAACCGCCCCTGCCGCGCCGACCGGAATGCGCCCGGTGGTGCGGTACCGAGGCCCCGTGCCTTCCGGTCACCCCCTCTCGATCGGAGGTTGAGCTGATGTCTGTCGGGTTCGATGGTGCGCGGACCGTGGACGGCGCGGTCGACGCCGAAACACTGGACCTGGTGGGGGACCTGCGCCGGCCGACGGTGTGGCCGGCCCGGGCCGCCTCGGTGCACCGGGTGCTGCCCTCCTCGCCGCCGAACGACGGGCCGGGCGGCGACGTCGTGGTGGCGGGGGTCGTGGCGGTGCTGGCCCGTTGGACGGCCCAGGAGCAGGTGGTGCTGGGCCTGGAGTCCGGTGGCGGCGGTTCGGCGCTGCGGGTGGACGTGGCGGGTGATCCGGGTTTCGCCGAGCTGGTGACGCGGGTGCGCGCGGCGCTGGCGGCGCCGGTGGCCGTGGGCCGGGAGCCGGTGGGCCCGGTGGTGCTCGGGCTGGTGGACGCTCCGGTGGCGGACGCGGGGCCGGCAGTGGTGGACGTCGACCTGGTGATCGGTGTGGCCCCGGACGGGTCGGCGCTGCGGGTGGACTACGCGGCGGAGGGTTACTCGGCGCAGTGGGTGCGGGGCCTGGTGGACCAGGTCGTGGTGCTGGTCTCCGCCGGGTTGGCGGGGCCGGAGGTGGGGTTGTCGGCGTTGCCGTTGGTGGGCGATGCGGAGCGGGAGCGGTTGCTGGAGTGGGGCCGGGGCCCGGTGCGTGAGGTGCCGGCTGAGCCGATCCACGAGCTGGTGCTGGAGTGGGCGCGGCGCACGCCGGAGGCGGTGGCGGGTGTCGCCGGCGATGAGGTGTTGACGTACGGGGAACTGGATCGCCGGTCGGCCGCGCTGGCGGCGTATCTGCGGTCGGTGGGCGTGGGCGCCGGTGACGTGGTGTCCGTGGCGTTGGAACGCGGGCTGTGGTCGCTGGTGGCGACGACGGGTGTGCTGCGGGCGGGCGCGGCGTACACGCCGATGGACGTGTCGTGGCCGGTGGAGCGGATGCGGGTGCTGCTGGCCGACCACGGCGCCCGGGTGGTGTTGACCGTCGGTGCGGTCGCGCCCCGGATTCCCGGTGACGACGGGGTGTCGGTGGTGGCGTTGGATGACGACTGGCCGGTGGTGCGGGCGTGTGAGCCGGTGGACCTGCCGGTGGTGCCGGCGTCCGCGCCGGCGTTCGTGATCTACACGTCGGGTTCGACGGGCACGCCCAAGGGTGTCGTGCTGACGCACGAGAGGCTGACGAACTTCCTGGCGTGGATGACCGACGAGTGCGCCATCGGCCCCGACAGCCGGATGCTGCATTCGGCGGCACCGGTCTTCGACGCCGCCTTCGGGGAGATCTTCGCGACGCTCACCGGTGGTGGCCGCGTCGTCGTCTGCTCCCGCGACGACCTGCTCGACGCGCGTCGGCTCACCGACCTCATCAACCGGCACGACGTCACCCACACGTTCGGACCGGCCACCAACGTCGCCCCGCTCGATCCGGCCGCCTGCCCGGGTCTGCGCTGCATCATCTTCGGCGGCGAGGCCGTCCCGCCGCAGCTGGCCCAGCGGTGGTTGACGGCGGGCACGCGGGTGGTGAACGCGTACGGGCCGGCGGAGATCGCCGTGGCGTGCACGTGGTTCGACGCGTCGGCGGGTTGGGGCGGCGCGTACGTGCCCATCGGCTGGCCCATGCCCAACCGGCAGATCCGCGTCGTCGACGCCAACCTCGACCTCGTCCCGATGGGCGTACCCGGCGAAATCCTCATCGCTGGCTTCGGCGTCGCCGACGGCTACCTCAACCGCCCCGAACTCACCGCCGAACGCTTCGTCACCGACCCGTACGGCGGCGGGACCGCCTACCGCAGCGGCGACCTCGGACGGTGGAACGCCACCGGCGCGCTGGAGATCCTCGGCCGGATGGACCACCAGGTCAAGGTCAACGGCATCCGCATCGAACTCGGCGAGATCGAGACCACCCTCGCCCGACACCCCGACGTCGGCGCCGCCGTGGTCGTGCGCCGCGAGGACGACGGCACCGCCCGACTCGTCGCCTACGTCACCGGACGCAACGGCCGTACCCCCGCCGTCGGCGACCTGCGCGCGCACGCCGCCACCGTGCTCCCGTCCTACATGGTTCCCGCCGTCGTCATGGTCCTCGACCACTTCCCCGTCGGCGGCACCGGCAAGGTCGACCGGCGGGCCCTGCCCGCACCCGACACCCGACGCCCCGACCTCGGGGTGGAGTTCGTCGAGCCGGCGACGAACGAGGAGCGCCTCGTCGCCGCCGTGTTCGCGACCGTCCTCGGCATCGACCGGGTCGGCACGGGCGACAGCTTCTTCGACCTGGGTGGCACGTCGTTGCAGTCGGCGGCGGTGGCGACGCGCATCGACGAGGCCGCCGACGTCGTCGTGCCCGTCTCGCAGATCCACCGCACCCCCACCCCGCAGGCGCTGGCCCACTGGCTGACCACCGCGCCCCGCCGTACGGACGCCGGCTCGACCGCCGGGCAGGCCCGTCAGCGTCCCGGCCCGGTTCCGCTCGCGCAGCAGGTCGCGAAGTGCCTGATGTCGCCGCCGGAGGTCGTCGTCCCGGTCACCTGGTGGATCGAGGGCGAGCTGGACCTGCGGGCGCTGATGGCGGCGCTGGGCGACGTGCACCGCCGGCACGAGGCCCTGCACGCCCGCTACCGGCGGACAGCTCCCCCGGTGGCGCTCGTCCCGCCGAACCCGGCGATGCCGCAGCTGCGGCTGCTCACCGACGCCGCCAGCGAGCAGGAGGCCCTGGACCAGCTCGCCGAGGCGGTGCAGCAGCCGCTCGACTACACCCAGGGCCGCGTCTGGCGGGCCGCCCTGATCCGGGAGAAGTCGACCGGGCGGGTCCTGTTCGGCGTGGGCATCCACCACATCGCCTTCGACGGCTGGTCGTACGCGCTGCTGGTGCGGGACCTGAGCCACGCCTACGCGGCGCGGTTGTCGGGCGCGGCCCCCGAGTGGGCGCGGCCGGCGCCGACGCTGCGCCAGTCGTACGAGGAGTACGCCCGGCTGCGCGACGCCGCCGACCTCGACGCGCAGCGGGCCTACTGGCGCGAACAACTGCGCGGCCTGCCCCGCCAGGGCCGGGGCGACGCCACCGCACCGCTGGAGCAGGCGCTGGCGTGGGGTCCGAAGGCCGGGCACACCGTCACCGTCACGCCGGAGGTCATGCAGCGCTGGGACCGGGCCGCCCGGGAGCAGCGGTTCAGCCGGTCCAGCTACTTCGTCGCGGCGTTCGCCTCCGCGCTGCGCGCCGTCCACCAGCAGGACGACATCGGCCTGCTGATGGTGGTGGCCAAGCGGGGCAGCCGCGTCCTCGACTCCGCCTTCACCACCCGGCTGAACCTCAACTGCGTCCGGGTGCGCTTCGACGGGCCGGAGGACGACAAACTCGTCCTGCGGGTCAACGAGACGATCAGCGACCTGATGCGGGCCCAGGACGTCCCCTTCGCGGAGACCGCCGACGACCCCGCCGCCGGGCTCTCCGGCGAGGTGGTCGCCAGCCTGCCGACCTTCGTGTTCCAGGACAACGTGGTGCTTCCGCTGGAACTGCCCGGCTGCCGGGCCGAGGAGGTCGTCGACCCGTACGCGCGGGAGGTGCCCAACGGGCTCACGGTCGAGGTGCTTCCCCGCGCCGACCACGCCCTCCTGCGCGTCACCATCCGCACCGACTACCTGCCGTACAGCTTCGCCGAGGAGCTGAACGGGCACATGCTGCGCTTCCTGGAAGCCGGGCCGGCGGGCTCACCCACCACCGGTTGACGGTCCACCCCGTACACATCGGGCTGCTTGTCATGGCCGTGGGCGCGCGGGCCGCGTCCCCGGAGTTCGTGGTTCTTCCCCGGCGTACCCCCGCAGGCGACGCCGGGCCTGATCGGAGGTTGACTGATGTCTGTCGGGTTCGTTGGTGGTCGTGCCCAGGCCACGGATGTCGTCGGGCCCGACTTCGAGGTCCTCGACCTGATGGGGGACCTGCGCCGGCCGACCGCGTGGCCGGCCCGGGCGGCCTCCGAGTTCCGGCCGGTCGACGTGCCCGGCCCGGCCGGCGCGCGGCCCCCCGGCGCGGTGCTGCTGGCCGGTCTGCTGGGAGTGCTGGCCCGGTACACCGGCCAGGCCGAGGTGGCGGTGGGGCTGTCGTCGGGTGGCGTGCTGCGGGTCGACGTCACGGGTGATCCGGGTTTCGGGGAGCTGGTGTCGCGGGTGGCCGCGGCGCTGGCCCAGCCGGTCGCGCGGGACGCGGCGGGTCCGGTGGTGGTCGGGCTGGTGGACGCTCCGGTGGCCGAGGTGGGACCGGACGTGGTGGACGTGGACGTGGACGTGACCGTCGCGGGCGACGGATCGGCGATCCGGGTGGACTACGCGGCGGACGGGTTCTCGGCCCAGTGGGTGCGGGGCCTGGTGGACCAGGTGGTGCTGTTGGCGTCCGTGGGGTCGGCAGCGCCGCAGACCGCACTGTCGGGGTTGCCGTTGGTGGGGGACGCGGAGCGGGAGCGGCTGCTGGGCTGGGGCCGGGGTCCGACCCGCCCGGTGCCGGCCGAGCCGATCCACGAGCTGGTGCTGGAGTGGGCGCGGCGCACGCCGGACGCGGTGGCGGGCGTCGCCGGCGGGGAGGTGCTGACGTACGCGGAGTTGGCCCGCCGCTCGGGGGCACTGGCCGCGCAGCTACGGTCGCTGGGCGTACGGCCCGGTGACGTGGTGTCGCTGGCGTTGGACCGCAGCCTCTGGACGTTGATCGCCACCCTGGCCGTGCTGCGGGCGGGAGCCGCGTACACGCCGATGGACGTGTCCTGGCCGGCGGAGCGGATGCGGCTGCTGCTGGCCGACCACGGCGCCCGGGTCGTGCTCACCGTCGGCGAGGTCGCCCCACGCGTCCCCCGACCCGACGGTGTACGGGTCGTCGCCCTCGACGACGAGTGGCCCGCCGTGGAGGCGGCCGAACCCGTCGACCTGCCGGTCGTCGAGGCGTCCGCGCCGGCGTTCGTGATCTACACGTCCGGCTCCACGGGCACGCCGAAGGGCGTCGCGCTGACCCACGACATGCTGACCAACTTCCTCACCTGGATGCGCGAGGAATGCGCGGTCGGCCCGGACAGCCGGATGCTGCACTGCTGCGCGCCGGTCTTCGACGTGGCCCTCGGCGAGATCTACACCGCGCTGACCTCCGGCGCCCGCGTCGTCGTCAGCTCCCGCGACGATCTCCTCGACGCCCGCCGCCTCACCGACCTGATCGCGAAGGAGCAGGCAACCCACGCGTTCTGCCCGCCCACGAATCTCGCCGCCGTGGACCCGGCCGACTGCCCGAGCATGTCCTGCGTGACCCTCGCCGGGGAGCCGATCCCGCCCCGCATGGCGCAACGGTGGATGGCCGCCGGCGCCCGCCTGATCAACGCGTACGGGCCCGCCGAGGCATCCGTCGCCTGCACCTGGTTCGACGCGTCGACGGGCTGGCCCGGCGCGTACGTGCCGATCGGCTGGCCCATGCCCAACCGGCAGATCCGCGTCGTCGACGCCAACCTCGACCTCGTCCCCATGGGCGTGCCCGGCGAAATCCTCATCACCGGCGCCGGGGTCGCCCACCAATACCTCAACCGACCCGAACTCACCGCCCAACGGTTCGTCACCGACCCGTACGGCGGCGGAGTCGCCTACCGCACCGGCGACCTGGGCCGGTGGAACACCACCGGAGCACTCGAGATCCTCGGCCGGATGGACCACCAGGTGAAGGTCAACGGGATCCGCATCGAACTCGGCGAGATCGAGGCCGTCCTCGAACAACACCCCGACGTCGGCACCGCCGTCGTCACCCGCCGCGAGGACCACGGCACCGCCCGGCTGGTCGGCTACGTCACCGGGCGCGAGGGTCGCCTCCCCGTCACCGCCGAGCTACGGGAGCACGCCGCCGCCGTGCTCCCGCCCTACATGGTCCCCGCCGTGATCATGGTCCTCGACCGGTTCCCCGTCGGCGGCACCGGCAAGATCGACCGACGGGCGCTACCGGCACCCGACGCGCAACGCCCCGACCTCGACGTGCCGTACACCGAGCCGGCCACCGACTCCGAACGCATCGTCGCGGGGGTCTTCGCGGCGGTGCTCGGGCTGGACCGGGTCGGGGCACGCGACGGCTTCTTCCACCTCGGCGGCACGTCGTTGCAGTCGGCGGCGGTGGCGGCCGGCATCGACGAGGCCGCCGACGTCGTCGTACCCGTCTCACAGATCCACCGCACCCCCACCCCACAGGGACTGGCCCAGTGGCTCGCCACCGCCCCCCGCCGCCCCAAGGCCGAACCGGAGGCGCCCGTCACCGGCCGTCCGGGCCCGTCGAAGCCTGTCCCGCTGACCCTCTCGGTCGCCAAGTGCGTCTGGCTCCCCTTCGAACTGGTCTGCCCGACCACCTGGTGGATCGAGGGTGAGCTGGACCTGCGGGCGTTGATGGCGGCGCTCGGCGACGTGCACCGCCGGCACGAGGCCCTGCACGCCCGCTACCGCCGCGTCGACCCGCCGGTGGCGCTCATCCCGCCGAACCCGGGCATGCCGCAACTGCGACTGCTCACCGACGCCGCCACCGAACAGGAGGCCCTCGACCAGCTCGCCGAGGCCGTACAGCAACCCCTCGACTACACCCAGGGCCGCAACTGGCGCGCCGCCCTGATCCGCAACAAGACCACCAACCGGATCCTGTTCGGCATCGGCATCCACCACATCGCCTTCGACGGCTGGTCACACGCGCTGCTCGTGCGCGACCTTAGCCACGCCTACGCGGCACGGCTGTCGGGCCAGGCCCCGGCCTGGGCACGCCCCGCGCCGACGCTGCGCCAGTCGTACGAGGAGTACACCCGGCTACGCGACGCCGCCGACCTCGAAGCCCAGCGGACATACTGGCGCGAGCAGCTGCGCGGCCTGCCCCGCCAGGGCGAGGCCCCACCCCAGGCGCCCCTGGAGCAGGCACTGGCGTGGGGCCCCAAGGCCGGGCACATCGTCACCGTCACCCCCGAGGTCATGCAACGCTGGGACCAGGCGGCGCGGGAACAGCGGTTCAGCCGATCCAGCTACTTCGTCGCCGCGTACGCCTCCGCGCTGCGCGCCATCCACCAGCAGGACGACATCGGCCTGCTGATGATCGTGGCCAGGCGCGGCAGCCGCATCCTCGACTCCGCCTTCACCACCCGGATCAACTCGAACTGCGTCCGGGTCCGGTTCCGGCCCGAGGAGGACCTGCTCCGGCACGTCCAGCAGACCGTCGACGAGCTGATGGCCGCCCAGGACATCCCCTTCTCGGAGACCGCCGCCGACCCGGCCGTCGGCCTGCCCGGCGAGGTGGTCGCCAGCATCCCCGGCTTCGCCTACCAGGACAACGTGGTCCTCCCGCTGGACCTGCCCGGCTGCCGGACCGAGGAGGTCGTCGAGCCGTACGCGCGGGAGGTGATGAGCGGGCTGACCGTCGAGGCGATCCCCCGGGACACCGACGCCCTGCTGCGCATCACCATCCGCACCGACCTGATCCCGTTCTCCCTCGCCGAGGAGTTGGGCGCCCACATGCTCCGCTTCCTCGAATCGGGGCCCGCCCCGGCTCCCGGCACCGCCTGACCGCCCGTACACGCACCTGTTCCTGGTTTCCTGACCCGGCCGTACCCCCTGCCGGTGGTGCCGGTCCTGATCGGAGGTTGACCCATGTCCGTCGGGCTCGTAGGTGCCCAGGCCCCGACCGCGGGTGTCGCGGGGCCCGACTTCGAGGCCCTCGACCTGATGGGTGACCTGCGCCGGCCGCTGGCGTGGCCGGCCCGGGCGGCGTCCGAGCTGCGTACGCTCGCGCTACCCGACCTGGCGGGCCCGGAGCCGGCGGGACTGGTGGTGCTGGCGGGCCTCGTCGGGGTGCTGGCCCGCTACACCGGTCAGGAGGAGGTGGCGCTCGGCCTGTCCTCGGGCGGGACGGTGCTGCGGGTGGGCGTGGCGGACGATCCGGCGTTCGGTGAGCTGGTGGGCCGGGTGGGTGCGGCGTGGGCCGCGCCGGTGGCAGGTGCGGGTGTGGTGGGCCCGGTGGCGGTGGGCCTGGTCGACGGCCCGGTGCCCGGCGTGGGCCCGGAGACCGTGGACGTCGACCTGGTGGTCAGCGTGGCCTCGGACGGGTCCGGGCTGCGGGTGGACCACGCGGCGGAGGGCTTCTCCGCGGACTGGGTGCGGGGCCTGCTGGACCAGACCGTGACGCTGGTGTCGGCCGGCGTGCGGGAACCCGAGGTCCCGCTGTCCGGGCTGCCGCTGCTGGGCGCGGCCGAGCGGGAGCGGCTGCTCGCCTGGGGCCGGGGTCCGGTCCGCCCGGTGCCGGCCGAGCCGCTGCACGAGCTGGTGCTGGCGTGGGCGCGCCGCACGCCGGACGCGGTCGCGGGCGTCGCCGACGGCGAGGTCGTCACGTACGCGGAACTGGCACGCCGTTCGGAGCTGCTCGCCCGCTACCTGCGCTCCGCCGGTGTCGGCGTCGGGGACGTGGTGTCGCTGGCGCTGGACCGCGGCATGTTGACCCTCGTCGCCACCCTGGCCGTGCTGCGGGCGGGAGCGGCGTACACGCCGATGGACGTGTCCTGGCCGGCGGAGCGGATGCGGCTGCTGCTGGCCGACCACGGCGCCCGGGTCGTGCTCACCGTCGGCGAGGTCGCCCCACGCATCCCGCGCCCGGACGGCGTAAAGGTGGTCGCCCTCGACGACGAGTGGTCCGCCGTGGAGGCGGCCGAAGCGGGCGAGCTGCCGGTCGTGGACGCCTCCCGGCCGGCGTTCGTGATCTACACGTCCGGCTCCACGGGCACGCCGAAGGGCGTCGTGCTGACCCACGACATGCTGACGAACTTCGTCACCTGGATGCGCGACGAGTGCGCGGTCGGCCCGGACAGCCGGATGCTGCACTGCTGCGCGCCGGTCTTCGACGTCGCCCTCGGCGAGATCTACACCGCGCTGACCTCCGGCGCCCGCGTCGTCGTCAGCTCCCGCGACGACCTGCTCGACGCCCGCCGGTTGACGGAGCTGATCGCGAAGGAGGAGACCACCCACGCGTTCTGCCCGCCCACCAACCTCGCCGCCGTGGACCCGGCCGACTGCCCGAGCATGTCCTGCGTGACCCTCGCCGGGGAGCCCGTTCCGCCGCGCATGGCGCAACGGTGGATCGCGGCCGGCGCGCGCCTGATCAACGCGTACGGGCCCGCCGAGGCCGCCGTGGCGTGCACGTGGTTCGACGCGTCGGCCGGCTGGAGCGGCGCGTACGTGCCGATCGGCTGGCCCATGCCCAACCGGCAGATCCGCGTCGTCGACGCCAACCTCGGCCTCGTCCCCATGGGCGTGGCCGGCGAAATCCTCATCACCGGCGCCGGGGTCGCCGACAGTTACCTCAACCGACCCGAGCTGACCGCCCAACGGTTCGTCACCGACCCGTACGGCGGCGGGGTCGCCTACCGCACCGGCGACCTGGGCCGGTGGAACGCCTCCGGGGCGCTGGAGATCCTCGCCCGGATGGACCACCAGGTCAAGGTCAACGGCATCCGCATCGAACTCGGCGAGATCGAGGCCGTCCTCGAACAGCACCCGGGCGTCGGCACGGCCGTGGTCGTCCGCCGCGAGGACCGGGGCGTCGCCCGGCTGGTCGGCTACGTGACCGGCCGGGACGGCCGCAAGCCGGCCGTGACCGAGCTGCGGGAGCACGCCTCGGGTGTGCTGCCCCCGTACATGGTCCCCGCCGTGATCATGGTCCTCGACCGGTTCCCCGTCGGCGGCACCGGCAAGATCGACAGGCGGGCGCTGCCGGAGCCGGGCCCGCAGCGCCCGGACCTCGGCGTGGACTACGTCGAGGCCGCCACCGACGAGGAACGTCTCGTGGCCGGAGTGTTTGCGACCGTCCTCGGCATCGACCGGGTCGGCACGCGGGACAGCTTCTTCGCCCTCGGCGGCACCTCCCTGCAGTCCGCCGCCGTCGCCGCGGCCGTCGACGAGGCCGCCGACGTCGTCGTACCCGTCTCGCAGATCCACCGCACGCCCACCCCGCACGGCCTGGCGCACTGGCTCACCACCGCGCCCCGCCGTCCCCCGGCCGAACCGGAACCGTCCGTCACCGGCCGTCCCGGCCCGGCCGGGCCCGTCCCGCTGACCCTGTCGGTCGGCAAGTTCGTCTGGCTCCCCTTCGACCTGGTCTGCCCGACCACCTGGTGGATCGAGGGCGAGCTGGACCTGCGCGCGCTGATGGCGGCGCTCGGCGACGTGCACCGCCGGCACGAGGCGCTGTACGCCCGCTACCGGCGGGTGGACCCCCCCGTGGCCGTCGTCCCACCGAAGCCGGGCATGCCGCAGCTGCGACTGCTCACCGACGCCACCAGCGAGCAGGAGGCCCTCGACCAGCTCGCCGAGGCCGTGCAGCAGCCGCTGGACTACACCCAGGGCCGCAACTGGCGGGCCGCGCTCATCCGCGACAGGTCGACCGGGCGCATCCTGTTCGGCATCGGCATCCACCACATCGCCTTCGACGGCTGGTCACACGCGCTGCTCGTCCGCGACCTCGGCCACGCCTACGCCGCCCGCCTGGCCGGCCGGGCGCCCGGCTGGGACCGCCCCGCGCCCACGCTGCGCCAGTTCCACGACGAGCACACCCGACTGCGGGCCGCCACCGACCTCGACGCGCAGCGCGACTACTGGCGCGAGCAGTTGCGCGGCCTCGCCCGCCAGGGCGAGGGCCGGCCGCAGTCGCTGCTGGAGCAGACCCCGACCTGGGGCCCTCGGACCGGGCACATCGTCACCGTCCCTCCGGAGGTGCTGGACCGCTGGGACCGGGCCGCCCGCGAACAGCGGTTCAGCCGCTCCACCTATTTCGCCGCCGCCTACGCCTCGGCGCTGCGCACCATCCACCAGCAGGACGACATCGCCCTGCTGATGATCGTCGCCCAGCGCGGCAGCCGGATCCTCGACTCCACCTTCACGAGCAGGATCACCTCCAACTGCCTGCGGGTCCGTTTCGACGGGCCGGAGAAGGACCTGATCCGAGCGGTCCAGCGCACCGCGGACGCGCTGATGGCCGCCCAGGACGTCTCCTTCGTGGAGATGACCGTCGACCCGGTCCTCGGCATGTCCCGCGAGGTGGCCAACAGCATGCCCTCGTTCGCCTACCAGGACAACGTGGTGCTGCCGCTGGAGCTGCCCGGCTGCCGGACCGAGGAGGTCGTCGAGCCGTACGCCCGGGAGTGGTCGGGTTCCTGCGTCGCCGAGGTGCTTCCCGGCAACGGGGGCGCCCTCCTGCGCGTCACCATCCGCACCGACCTGGTCCCGGCCCCCGTCGCCGAGATCCTGGCCACCGCCATGCTGCGCTTCCTGGAAGCCGGACCCGGGGCCGTCGACGGCGCGCACTGAGAGCGCTTCAGGGGCCCCTATCGACGTGTATCGCCACGGCTTCCGCCGGGGCTAGCATCACGCTGTCGATGATGATCTATCGCCCGCCCCCGGCGGGCCAGTCGGAGGTGATTTCCCTGCGCCGCGTAACGCAGACCCTGATCGCTGTCCTGGTCTCCTGTTTGACCGTGGCCCTGTCGGCTGTGCCGGCACACGCCGCCGCCCAGGTCAGGGTGTACGTACCCAGTGGACTCCCGCTGAACATCCGCAATGCGCCGTCGGTGAGCGCAGCGGTGATCGGCAGTGTCCCCAACGGCAACACCGTCACCATCACCTGCCACGTCCGAGGGGACTCCGTCCAGGGTTTCGCCGGCGTCACCAACATCTGGAACAAGCTCTCGGGCGGCGGGTGGCTCACCGACGGATTCCTGGAGACCGGTTCGAACGGCCCGGTCGTCCCGCCCTGCGGCAGCTCCGCCCAGTTCAAGCTGCCGTTCCCGGCCGGACGCGCCTACCCGATCACCCAGGCGGCGGGCAGCAGCTTCTCCCACAACGACGTCTACAACCGGCACGCCATCGACTTCGGCATGCCGGTGGGCGTGCCGATCCTCGCGTCCGCCGCGGGCACCATCCGCTTCGAGGGCTGGGCGGGCGGCGGCGGGATCATGGCGCTCGTCGACCACGGCAACAACCGGTGCTCCCAGTACGCCCACCTGAGTGCCACGATCATCAACAACGGTGACCGCGTGGCGCAGGGACAGCGGATCGGAACCTCCGGGGCGACCGGCAACGTGACCGGCCCGCACCTGCACTGGAACATCGTCAACTGCGACACCCAGACCAGCCGCGAGATCCCCAACAGCGTCGAGGTCGGCACCAACTACGTGGTGGGTACGGCGCCGGTCAGCCGCAACGGCTGAACCGACCCGACCGGACACACCGGACAGGCGGGCGGGGACTCCGGACGGTGTCCCGGCCCGCCTGTTCAGGGCGGGCCGGACGTGCACGACAGGTTCGGGTCGCGCCCGTCACGACGGGGAGCGGGCGGGCGGGTCTCAGTGGACGAGGGCCGCCGGGCAGTGCGCGAGCAGCTCCGTCGGGGCGTGCACGACCAGGTCGGGGCCGGCGGCGAGCAGCGCGGCGACGTCCCCGCCGTGCCAGGTGGTGGCCACCGCGGTCGCCCCGGCGTCCCGGCCGCTGAGCAGGTCGATGACCGCGTCGCCGACCATCATCGCCTGGCCGGGCGGCACGTCGAGGTGGCCGAGCGCCTGGAGCACGATGTCCGGGGCGGGCTTCGGGCGGGCCACCTCGTCGGAGCCGATCACCTGACCGAAGAGGCCCAGCACGCCGAGCTGGTCAAGCAGGGAGCGGGCCCGGGGGCCGGCCTTGCCGGTGGCGATCGCCATCCGGATCCCCCGGGAGTGCAGCGTCTCCAGGGTCTCCCGGACGCCGGGGAAGAGCGGCACCAGGTGGGCCATCCGGTAGCTCTCCCGGACGAACGGCTCCTCCATCTCCAGGGGCAGCCCCATCAGCCGCATGATGTCCGGGAAGTACCGGCCCATGTGCCGGTTGTACTCCTCGAACGGCGCCGGCCCGTCGCCCACCACCTCGGCGTACGCGATGCTGAACGCCTCACGCATGACGGCCGAGCTGTCGACGATGACGCCGTCGAGGTCGAACACGACCGCGCGGATCGGGCCGCGGCCCGGCGACGGCGGGGTCACCTCGACGGTGGACGATGGATGGCTCATGGCTGCTCCCGGAAGCGAGTGTGGCCGACGGTGGTTCTCACCGGTCGCGATGGCCCGCCAGCGCGTGCTGCCGCTCCGGCGCGGTGGGCCGGGCGGACTGGTAGATCCGTTCGATGATGTCGATGGTCCGGCGGGCCTCGGCGACGGCCGCGCCCCGCGACGCCGGGTCGGCGAGCAGCGCGGGCAGCTCGTCGAGCTGGCGGTCGTACTCGGCGCCGATCGGCTCCTCGGGCAGCGACAGCCGGACGGTCTCGCCGTCCCGGGTGCGGGTCAGCACCGGCGCCGGCTCCCGGTTGGGGCTGAAGCCGAACGTGCAGCGCAGCGTCGCCGATCCGGCGGCGCCGTGCACGGTGACGGTGGTGCGGTCCAGCGACTCGTGCGAGGCCCAGCAGGCGTGCAGGGCGACCGAGGTCCCCTCGGCGGTGAGCAGGAAGCCCCGGGCGGTGTCCTCGACGTCCCCGGGGGCGCGACCACCGGCGCCGGTGTCGCTGCGCCAGGCGGCGTGGGCGGCGCTGTCGTTGACGAAGTCGTCGGAGACGCTGCCGATGGCGTGGGTGACCCGGGTCGGGCCGAGCATCGGCAGCACCGTGTCGAGCAGGTGCCAGCCGAGGTCCACCAGCGCTCCCCCGCCGGAGAGGTCGCGCCGGGTGAACCAGCCGCCCGCGTCGGGCACCCCCCGGGCGCGGACCCAGGCCACGTCGACGTGCCGGATCGGGCCCAGCTCGGCGGCCACCCCGGTCAGGGCCCGGATGTCGGCCCGGTAGCGGGCGGCGCTGCCGGCCAGCAGCACCGCGCCGCCGTCGCGTTCCGCGTCGGCCAGCAGGGTCGCCTCGGCGGAGGTCAGGCAGACCGGCTTCTCCAGGAACACCGGTACGCCCCGGCGCAGCAGCCGGACCGCCACGGTGGCGTGCAGGTGGTTCGGTACGGCGACCACCACCAGGTCGACCGCCCCGGCGGGCAGGTCGTCGACGTCGGCGTACGCGGACGGGACGTCGTGGGTGGCGCGGGCCCGGTCGCGTACGCCGGGCTCCGGGTCGACCACGGCGGTCACCTCGAAGCCCGGATGCGCGGCGAGCCGGGGCAGCCAGATCTCCCGCCCGGCCCACCCGAGGCCGGCCACCGCGACCCGCACCGGTCGGTCGGGCGCGGCGGCCGGGGGCAGGGCCGTCATCCGGCGAGGACGTCGGCGAGCACGGCGGCGATCTCGTGCATCTGCTGCTCCGTGCCGAGCAGGGTGCGGTGGTGCAGCCAGATGCAGTCGGAGTGGATCTGCTCGACGTTGGGGCAGCGGGCCGCGATCGCCTCGACCGACTCGTCGGGAGCGCCGGCCTTCCAGAAGCCCTCGCACCGGTAGATCGCCCGGAACGCCACGAACGCCGGGACGCCCCGGGCGATGAGCGCGTCGACCACGGCGCGGCGGCGCTCGATGGTGATCCCGGGGACGCGGAACATCGCCATGTAGTGCGGGTTGCGGTCGGTACGGGGGTCGGTGGTCTGCGGCACCACGCCGGGGATCTCGGCGAGCAGGCTCGACAGCAGCGGCCACCGCTGCTCGCGCAGCGCGATCTGCTCGTCCAGGCGGGACAGCTGGGCGCGCAGCACGGCGGCGGTGAACTCGCCCATCCGGTAGTTCGAGCCGGTGGTGCCGTGCAGGTAGTCCCGGTCGGTGCGGGGCCGGCCGCAGCTGTGCACGAGGAACGCCCGCTCGCGCAGCTCCTCGTCGGGGAAGAGCACCGCCCCGCCCTCGCCGGCAGTCATCAGCTTGCCGTTCTGGAAGCTGAACGCGGCCACCGAGCCGAGCGCCCCGGACCGCTTGCCCTGCCACTGCGCGCCGTGGGCGTGCGCCGCGTCCTGGAGCACCGCCACCCCCGCGTCGGCGGCGAGCTTGTCCAGCGCGTCCATGTCGGCGAACTGGCCGGCCATGTGCACCGGCATGACGACCTTGGTGCGGGGGGTGATCGCAGCCTCGACGGCGGCCGGGTCGATGCAGTAGGTGTCGAGGTCGACGTCGACCGGCACGGCGACCGCGCCGAGGCGCTGCGCGGCCAGCGAGGACGAGATGAACGTGAAGGCTGGGACGATCACCTCGGTGCCCGGCCCGACGCCGAGCACCTCCAGGGCGACCTCAAGGGCGTGGGTGCCGTTGGTGACGGCGAGCGCGTGCGGCGTGCCGTGGTAGTCACCGAACTCCTTCTCGAAGGAGTCGACCTCGCTGCCGCCCATCCGCCACCACTGCCCCTGTTCGAGGGCGCGGATCAGTCCGGCGCGCTCCTCGTCGCCGAACTGCGGCCACTCGGGGAACTCCGACACCGTCGAGGGCTGACCACTCATGACTTCCCACTTCCCAACTCGGGCAGACCAGGGGCTTCGCCGGACCATCGGGCGGGACGACCGGGTACCGCCGGCACGCGGTCCGGGCGCACCGGGGCGCCGATGGCCGGTTCGAGGTAGGTGACGCTTCCGTTGGAGTCGGCGGCGTCGCTTCGGCAGGGAGGACGGTAACCGAAGCGGACGCGCGGTCACCGCCCCTAACAGCCCCTAGCCACCCCTTAGTCCGCCGCGCCACGGCCACCGCCGGTTCGCCCGGCGTCGCGGGCGTAGTAAGACTGCGGTGGACCAGTCATCGGGCCTTGTCGGGACAGGGCCACGCCCCGCGAGGTGAAGCGTGTCGGACGTGTTGCTGCTGAACGGCCCGAACCTGGGCATCCTCGGCCGACGGGAGCCGGAGATCTACGGCACCGACACCCTGGACGACATCGAACGGGCCGTCGGCGAGGAGATCGCGGGACGGGGCTGGCGGGTGGTGGCCGAGCAGCACGACTGCGAGGGCGCCATGATCCGCGCCATCCAGGACAACTACGACACCGTGGGCGCCATCGTCAACCCGGGCGCCCTGATGATCGCGGGCTGGAGCCTGCGCGACGCGCTGGCCAACTATCCCCGGCCCTTCGTCGAGGTACACCTGTCCAACGTCTGGGCCCGGGAGAGCTTCCGGCACGACTCGGTGATCGCCCCGCTGGCCAGCGGCGTCATCGTCGGGCTCGGGTCGCTGGGCTACCGCCTGGCCGCCCGCGCCCTCGCCGCGACCGTCCGATGACGACCCGTCACCGCGCCGTCCGGCCCGATCGGCGTCGATGCGCCAGCGGTACGGTCGTCCGCACGTTCCGACTCTTCCCGAAGGACATCACGTGCACATTCCCATCCTCGTCCTGACCCTCATCCTCGCCGCGGTGTTCCTGGGCACCGCCGTGCCGAAGCTCACCGGGCAGGCGCAGATGCGCGAGCGGATGGACCACCTCGGCGTCTCGCCCGGGCTGACGCGCCTGCTCGGGGTGCTGGAACTCGCCGCGGTCGCCGGGCTGCTGCTCGGCCTGCTCTGGGCGCCGCTGGGCATCGCGGCGGCGATCGGCCTCGCCCTGCAGATGGTGGGCGCGGTGGTCTACCACGCCCGCGCGAAGGACCCGGCCCCGATGACCCTGACGCCGGTGATCTTCGCGGTGGCGGCCGTCGCGCTCGTGGTCCTGCACGTGCTTGAGGGCTGAGGCGCGGGCGTGACCGGTCCGCAGCGGGGCGACGGCGTGCTCGGTGTCGACGTCGGCGGCACCAAGGTGGCGCTGCGCGCGGAGGCGCCCGGACGGCCGGCGTACGACCGGACCTTCCGCTGGCCACGCGGCGCCGACCCGGCCGCGGACCTGGCCGCGCTGGCCGCCGAGGCGGACCGGCTGCGCGAGGTGTGGGGACCGGTGGGTGCGGTCGGGGTGGCGATGCCGGCGACCACGGACCCGGCGGGCACCGTCACCACCTGGCCCGGCCGGCCCGGTTGGGCGGGGCTGGACCTCGCCGGTGCGCTGCGCCGCCTCTTCCCCGACGCGGCGACGGCCGTCGCCGACGACGGTGACCTCGCCGCGCTGGCCGAGGCCCGGCACGCCGGCCGGGACGACGTGGTCTACCTGGGCGTCGGCACCGGGATCGGCGGCGGCGTGGTGCTGGCGGGGCGCTCGGTGCCCGGCCGCTCCTCCGCCGAGATCGGTCACATGGTCGTCGCCCTCGACGGCGAGCGCTGCGACTGCGGCCGGCGCGGCTGTCTCCAGTCGATCGCGTCCGGCCCGGCCACCCTGCGCCGGGCGGGCGCCGGCCGCGGCGCCGAGGTGAGCTTCGACGACCTGCGGGCGGGGCTCGACGAGCGCCGGCCGTGGGCGGTGGAGGCGGTCGACGCGAGCTGCCGGGCGCTGGCGGCGGCGGTCGTGAGCCTCGGCGAGCTGCTGGACCCGGCGCTGGCGATCGTGGGCGGCGGGTTCGCCGCCGGCCTGCCCGACTTCGTGCCGCTCGTCGCCGAGCGGGCCCGCGCCGCCGGCCGGCCCGGGCGGCCGGCGCCACCGGTGCGGGCCGCCGCCCTGGGCGGATTGTCGTCCCTGCACGGCGCGGTGGAGCTGGCCCGTGGCCTGACCGGCCCGCCGGCCCCCGTGCGTTCCGTACCCACCCTGTAGAGGAGATCAGCCATGGTCAGGATCGGTGTCATCGTCGGCAGCACGCGGCCCGGCCGCAAGGCCGACGCCGTGGCCCGCTGGGTGACCGACGTCGCCGCCAAGCGGGGCGACGCCACGGTCGAGCTGGTCGACATCGCCGACCACGACCTGCCGCACTTCGACGAGGTGCTGCCGCCGTCAATGGCGCCGTCGAGGCGCCCCGCCGTACGCCGCTGGGCGTCGACGATCGCCGGGTTCGACGGCTTCGTCTTCGTCACCCCGGAGTACAACCACTCGATCCCGGGCGCGCTGAAGGACGCCGTCGACTTCCTGTTCAAGGAGTGGCAGCACGCCTCCGCCGGCCTGGTCAGCTACGGCGTGCACGGCGGCACGCGGGCGGCGGAGCACCTGCGGCTGGTGCTCGGGCAGCTCGGCGTGGCCGACGTCCGGTCCCAGGTCGCGCTCTCCCTGACGACGGACTTCGTCAACTTCCGTGACTTCCGGCCGGCGGCGCACCACGAGCAGGCCCTCAACACCATGCTCGACGAGGTGGTCGCCTGGGCCGGCGCACTGCGGACGCTCCGCCGGCCCTGACGTCGACACGGTCGGGCCAGGCCCCGGCACCGTCCGGCCCTGACGCCGGCACCGTCCGGCCCCGGACGTCGACGCGGTCGGGCCGGACGCCGACGCCGCGGCTGGCGGCGGCGTCGGTCACCTGCGCGGCGACGAGCCCTTCCCCGCGGCACCGTCGGCTGGCGGAGCGGAACGGGGCGGGTCGGGTCGGCGCTCAGCCGGCCCGCTCGGCGCGGCGCAGCAGCGCGGCGGCCACGCAGCCGCCCGCGAAGACGGCCACGGCGCCGACCGTCTGCCCGGTCTCCAGGGCGGAGCGGAACGCGTCGGAGACCAGCGCGCGCTCCGACTCGCTGCGCGCGGCGGCCAGCGCGGCGGGGAACGAGCCGGCGCCGGCCACGGCGGCGGGCAGCAGCGCGGCGAAGCGGGCGTTGAGAATCGCGCCCAGCACGGCGACGCCGAGGCTGCTGCCGACCTCCGTCATGGTGCCGTCCACGCCCGCGCCCGCCCCGGCCTTCTCCGGCGGGATGGCGCTCATCACGGCCTCGACGATGGCAGGGTTGGCCACGGCGCAGCCGGCGCCCATCACCAGCAGGCCCGGCAGCAGCACCCCGTAGCCGTCCGACGGGGCGTGGGTGATCAGGGCGAGACCGGCGGCGAGCAGCGTCATGCCGAGGGCGATCGAGTACGCCAGCCCGAGCCGGTGGATCACCCGCGTGGCGACGCCGCCCACGTTCAGCAGGACGATGGAGAGCGCGAACGGCATCATCCGCAGCCCCGCCTCCCAGGCCGGGTAGCCGCGGACGAACTGGAGGTGCTGGGTGAGCAGGAACAGCGCGCCGGTGGCGCCGAAGGTGATCAGGACGACGCCGGAGACCGCGCCCACGAAGCGGGGGTTGCGGAAGAAGTGCATGTCCAGCATGGGGTCGGCGACCCGCCGTTCCCAGGCCACGAAGGCGGCGAGCAGGAGCACCCCGGTCACCGCCGCGACGAGCACCGGGGTGGCGGCCCAGCCGTGTTCCGGCCCGGCGATGATCGCGTAGACGACCGCGGTCAGGCCGGCCGTGGAGAGCAGCACCCCGCCCAGGTCGAGGCGCCCGCCGGCCGGCTGGCGCGACTCCGGCACCAGCGCCCACGCCGCCACCAGGCAGACCAGCACGATCGGGACGTTGACCAGGAAGATCGCCCCCCACGGCAGGTGGGCGAGGACGAGCCCACCGAAGGGCGGCCCGGCCGCGAAGCCCAGCGCGCTCGCCGCCGCCCAGAGGCCGATCGCCCGGGACCGCTCGGCGTCGTCGAAGACCTGCACCGCCACCGCGAGGGTGGCGGTGACCAGCAGCGCGCCGCCGATCCCCATGCCTGCACGGGCCGCGATGAGCTGGCCGCTGGACTGGGCGAGCCCGGCGGCCAGCGACCCGAGCCCGAACAGCACGAGGCCGGCCAGCAGCATCCGGCGGCGACCGTACCGGTCGGCGGCGCTGCCCGCGGTGAGCAGCAGTCCGCACTGGACCAGCGCGTACGCGTTGATCATCCACTGCACGTCGGCGGTGCTGGCGGCCAGCTCGGTCGTGAGCACGGGGATCGCCACGGTCAGCACCGTGTTGTCGAGCACCACGGTGACCTGGGCGAGGCAGAGCACGGCGAGGATCAGCCACCGGCCCCGCACCCGACCGTCCGCGCCGCCGGCCGGCGCCCCGGCGGGGGGCGCGAGCGTCGTCGTCATCGGGCGGCCGGGGCGAAGCGGGCGATGGGGTTGGTCAGGGTGCCGACGAGTTGCAGCGCGGCCGACGGGTCGGCGAGGTCGACCATCTGCTGGTTGTTGCGCAGCTGGAGCCGGTTCAGGCAGGACAGTGCGAACTCCGGGGCGAACAGGTCGTAGCGCCGCAGCCGCTCGGCCAGGTGCGGGACGCTGTCGGCGTAGTCGGCGGCGCACCCGGCGACCGTCCGCCAGAAGGTCTCCTCGTCGAGGACGCCCTCGGTGACGAGGATGGCGCTGAGGTAGCGCAGGAAGCCGTCGAAGACGTCGGTGAAGATGGAGAGCAGCTTCATGTCCTCCGGCACGTCGGCCCTGACCCGTTCGACCAGCGGGGGCAGGTCGGCCTCCGGGTCCATCACCACGATCTCCTCGGCGATGTCCTTGAAGATCGCCCGCTCGACCGTCCCGCCGTCCAGGACGAGGATGACGTTCTCGCCGTGTGGCATGAACGCCAGGTCGTGGGCGTAGAAGCTGTGCAGCAGCGGGGTGAGGTAGGCGTCGAGGTAGCGGCGCAGCCACACCTGCGGCGCCAGCCCCGACCGGGCGATGAGCGCGGCGGCAAACGAGCGGCCCTCGCGGTCGGTGTGCAGCAGGGACGCCATGGTGGCCAGTCGCCGGCCCGGCTCCAGCGCGGGCACCGGGCTCTCCCGCCACAGGGCCGCCAGCATCTTGCGGTACGGGGAGTACCGGTCGGTCGCCGCCTCGTACTCCAGGTGCCGGTACCCGACGGCGGCCCGCTCGCGGATGATCGTCAGCCCGGTGCGCTTGAGGACCTCGTCGCCGTCGATCAGCTCGGCGAGCCAGTCGTTGATGGCCGGGGTGGCTGCCATGTACGCGGCCGACAGCCCCCGCATGAAGCCCATGTTCAGCACGGACAGCGCGGTCTTGACGTAGTGCCGGGACGGGTCGGTGACGTTGAAGAAGGTGCGGATGGACTGCTGGGCGAGGTATTCGTCGGGGCCGGGGCCGAGGCACACGAGCCGGCGCTGCGCCACCTCGGCGGCGAACGTGACGGAGATCCGGTTCCACCACTGCCACGGATGCACCGGGATGAGCAGGTAGTCGGCCGGGTCGAGGCCGAGCCCGGTCAGGGTGTCGGCGAACCCGGCGCGGGTCTCCTCGTCGAGCTCGGCGCGGATCAGGGTGTCGTAGTCGAGGTCGGCGGCACAGCTGAAGCTCGTCCGGTCGCGGTGCCCGGCCACCCAGAGCAGCCGCAGCGGGCGGCCGGCCTCCGGGGCGTACGCCCGGTATTCGTCGACGCCGAAGCCGATGCGGCCGTTGTTGGCGACGAAGCCCGGGTGGCCCTCGGTCATCTGGGTCTCGATGGCCTGGAAGTCCGCGTCGGCGAGCTCGGCGGCGCTGACCGCCGGCTTGTCGAGCTTGTACGCGGTGCTGGCCAGCGTGGAGCTGATCTCCTCCAGGTAGACGGGGAGGATCTGGTCGCTCAGCCCGAGCGCCCCGCGCAGGTCGAGGCAGAACTCCAGGGCGTCCAGCGGCAGCTCGGCGTCGCCGCGGTGGCGGGTGATGCTGTCGGCGTCGATGCGCCAGTGGTCCAGGGCCAGCAGGCTCGCGGTGAACCGGTAGACGACCTCGCCGTCGTCGCCGCGCACCTGGTAGCGCCGCTCCCCCGTCACGGATGCCGCCTGGTCCGCGTCGAGCGGCTCGGGCGCGAGCAGGCGCTCGTGGGCGAACTCGGCCAGCGCCTTGCGGACCAGCAGCCGGTTGGCGTGCGCCCAGTTGGCGGGCGTCAGGTGGGCCACGGATGCGAGCGGGTTCACGCGGGCACGTCTCCTCGGGTTGCGGCGTGGAACTGGTCACGGGTGCAGACGCTGAGCAACGCGTCCTTCTCGGGCTTGCGGATCGGGCCCACCACGGTGAAGCCGACGGCCGCGTTGAGCGCGTGCACCGCCGTGTTGCGCACGTCGGGCTCCACGACGACCCGCCGGGTGGCCGGGTCGGCGAAGAGCCACGCCATCACCGTCGTGATCACCGCCCGGGTGAAGCCGTGCACCGGGGCGTCGGCGGGGGCGCAGAGGAAGTGCATGCCGACGTCGCCGTCGGCCGCGTCGTACAGGCCGACGAGCTCGACGTGGGCGGGGTCGTACCGCTCGGCGAGGAAGGCCGGTCGACCCTCGTGCAGGCCGAGGAACGCGTCGTGGTGTGGGTGCGCGGCGATCCGCCGGTACTCCTCGGCGACCCGGGCCACGTCGGCGTCCTGCATGAGCCAGAACGCCGCCTTCGGGTGGGTCACCCAGCGGTGCAGCAGCGGCGCGTCGGCGTCCGGGTCGAGCGTACGCAGGGCGAACTCGCCGAGCCGGCCGTCGGCGCGACGGTGGACGACCTCGGTCACGACGCGGCCCCGGCCGGCACGCCGAACTCCTGGAAGGCGATGCCCTTCTCGATCGGGTAGTGCTCGCGGCCCAGCAGCTCGCGGATGATCCACGAGTTGCGGTACGGGCCCATGCCCAGGTCGGGCGAGGTGACGCTGTGCGTGTGGGTGCCGGCGTTCTGGAGGAAGATGCCCCGGCCGGTGTGGTCGATGCTGTAGTTGCGGGCCACGTCGAAGCGCCCGTGCGCGTCCCAGCGGATCCGGTCGCGCACCGGCTCCAGGAACTCCGGTACCCGGTAGTGGTAGCCGGTCGCCAGCACCAGCCCCTCGGTGTCCAGCGTGAAGTCGCGCTCCTGCTCGACGTTGCGCAGCCCCAGCGTGTACGTCCCGCTCGACTCGTCGTGGGTGGCGGTGGTCAGCGCGGTGTTGGTCAGCAGCCGGGTGCGGACCGGGCCGGGGATGCTCTTGGCGTAGAGCAGGTCGTAGATCTCGTTGATCAGGTCGGCGTTGATGCCCTTGAACAGCCCCTTCTGCTCGGACTCCAGCCGGTAGCGGGTGGACTCCGGCAGGGCGTGGAAGTAGTCCACGTAGTCCGGCGAGGTCATCTCGAGGGTGAGCTTGGTGTATTCGAGGGGGAAGAACCGGGGCGAACGGGTCACCCAGTTGAGCTGGTAGCCGCACGTGTCGATGTCGCCGAGCAGGTCGTGGTAGATCTCGGCCGCGCTCTGCCCGCTGCCGACGACGGTGATGCTCCGCTTGGCGCGCAGCGCCGCCCGGTGCTCCAGGTACTGCGAGTTGTGGATCGCGTCGCCGCCGAGGCCCGCGCAGGCCTCCGGCACGTACGGCGGGGTGCCGGTGCCGAGCACCAGGTGCCGGGCCCGGTAGGTGACCGACCCGCCCGTGGCCGCCACCGTGGCCGTGACGGTGTAGTGCTCGTCGGCCGGGTCGAATTCGACCGCCGTGACCTGCTGCCCGAACCGGACGCCGCCCAGCTTGCCGGCGGCCCAGCGGCAGTAGTCGTCGTACTCGCTGCGCAGCGGGAAGAAGCTCTCCCGGATGTAGAACGGGTACAGCCGCCCGGACTCCTTCAGGTAGCTCAGGAAGGAGTACGGCGACGTCGGGTCGGCGAGCGTGACCAGGTCGGCGATGAACGGCGTCTGGAGCCGGGTCGACTCCAGCAGCATCCCGGGATGCCAGCTGAAGGCGTCCCGTGCCTCCAGGAAGATTCCGTCGAGCTCGTCGATCGGCTCGGTCAGGCAGGCCAGGCCCAGGTTGTACGGGCCCAGCCCGACGGCGATGAAGTCGTGCGTCGACATGCGGTTCTCCAGAGCGGGGGGCGGATCGTCAGCCGACGGGGCAGGACAGCTCGGCGGTGGTCCTGGTCTGGGCGTACCAGCCGGCGTGTTCGGCGAGGAGGTCGAGGACGTGGGCGATGTCGTCCATCGTGGTCTCGGGGTTGAGCAGGGTGAGCTTGAGGTAGTGCGCGCCGTCGACCTTGGTACCGGCGACGAGCCCGGCGCCGGAGGCGGCCAGCGCCTCGCGGGCGTACAGGTTGGCGTCGTCGACGACCTCCCGGCCGGCGGCGGCCGGCAGGTAGCGGAAGACCACGGTGCTCAGCTGCGAGCGGGTCACCACCTCGAAGCGGGGGTCCCCGCTGAGCAGCTGCCACGCGGCGGCGGCCCGGTCGACCACCTCGTCGAAGAGCTCGCCGATCGCGTCCGGCCCCATGATCCGCAGGGTCAGCCAGAGCTTGAGGGCGTCGAATCGGCGGGTGGTCTGGATGCTCTTGTCGACCTGGTTGGGGATGCGCTGCTCGACCATCCGCGCCGGGTTGAGGTAGTCGGCGTGCCAGGTGGCGTGCCGCAGCACGCGCCGGTCGCGCACCAGCAGCGCGCTGGAGCTGACCGGCTGGAAGAACGACTTGTGGTAGTCGACGGTGACCGAGTCGGCCCGCTCGATGCCGTCGAGCAGGTGCCGCCGGGTCGGCGACACCAGCAGCCCGCAGCCGTACGCGGCGTCGACGTGCAGCCACACGCCGGCGGCGGCGCAGATGTCGGCGATCTGCGGCAGCGGGTCGATGGTGCCGAAGTCGGTGGTGCCACCGGTGGCGACGACGGCCATCACCACCAGCCCCTCCTCCCGGCACCGGGCGATCTCCCGGGCCAGGTCGGCGGTGCGCATCCGCCGGTCGGCGTCGGTGGGCACGGTGACCACCGCGTCGGCGCCGAGGCCGAGCAGCTTGGCCGCCTTCTGCACGCTGAAGTGACCGGCCGCCGAGGTGAGGATGCGCAGTCGCGACAGCAGCTCCGGGCGGGACTGCCGCTCGGTCGCCCTGCCGACCAGGTTCGCGCAGGTCTCCTCGCGGGCCAGCAGCATCGCCTGGAGGTTGGACTGGGTGCCGCCGCTGGTGAAGATGCCGTCGGCGGCCGGCCCCAGCCCGATCCGGTCGGCCGTCCAGTCGATGAGCCGACGCTCGATCAGGGTGCCGCCGGCGCTCTGGTCCCAGGTGTCCAGCGAGGAGTTGACGGCGCTGAGCACCGCCTCGCCGAGCAGCGCGGGGATCACCACCGGGCAGTTGAGGTGCGCGAGGTAGCGGGGGTGGTGGAAGTAGACGGCGTCGCGCAGGTAGACGTCGTGCAGCTCGTCGAGCGCGGCGCCGCTGTCGCCCAGCGGCCGGTCCAGGTCGATGCCGGCGATCCGCGGCACCAGCTCGTCCGGTGTCACGCCGGTGAACGGCCGGTCCACCTCGGCCATCCGGGTCGCGACCCGGCCGATCCCCTCGGCCAGCACGCGCCGGTAGTCCTCCACCGTGCCGGCGGTGAAGAGGTGGGCGCGGGCGCCGTCGGAGGCGGGGGTCACCCCGGTCGAAGGCACCTGGACGGTGGATCCGGGCAGGCTCATGCGGGTCCTCAACGGTCGGGAATGGACGGTACGGCGGGATGGCGGGACGTCACCATCCGCCCGCAGTCGGTGATCGAGCGAGCTTAGGTTACCCTAACCTAAGGATGTGTCAACATCGTTGCCCACATTGAGCGATATCACTCAGCCGGACACCTTCGACAACTCGCGCTCCCCCGGCGCCACAACGGATCGGGGCGGGAACCGCCGCTGGTGCCCGAGGCCCAGCGCGACGCCCAGCGCCACCAGGACGACGGAGGCGACCGCGACCGCGGGATAGCCGAACACCTCGGCCGCGGCCAGCGCGACGGAGGCCGCCACGAACGAGCAGACCAGCCCGAACGACGACAGCACCGTGAAGTCCGTACCGCCCGTGCCGGGCCGGGAGTAGTCCATGTTGACCGTGTAGAGCACGACGTTGGCGATCGTGTAGGCGGCCATGAAGCAGCAGAGCGCGGCGACCGTCCCGGCGAGCGGGGCCCGGCCGTTCAGCAACGGCAGCAGCATCGCCGTGGACAGCGCGAGCGCCACTCCCCCGGCGACGAGCACGCGGCCCCGCCCGAACCGGCCGATCGCGGCCCCGGAGACCAGACCGGCCACGATGGCCGGCAGGCTGATCACCACGCCGGTCACCACACCGATGCGCGCCAGGGACCAGTCCGCGTCCACCAGGGCCGGCGTCACCAGGGCGTACGTCGCGCCCGCGCCGATGTAGACCAGCGGCACCACGCCGAAGGTCCACCGGCGGCAGCCGGGCTGGCTCAGCACCGACAGCAGCGCCCGGTACGCCGCACCGGCGCTTTCGACGCGGTCGGTGCGGTCCGGCTCGCGGAACCGCCACACCACCAGCAGGCCGACGGCGGTCAGGGCGGCGAGCAGCAGGATCGCGGGCGCCCACCCGAAGCGGTCGTAGACGACCACGCAGGCGCCGCCGCCGAGCAGGTTGCCGACGTAGCTCGCGGCGACCTGGATGCCGTTGCCGGTGCCCCTCGAGCGCTCGGAGAGCAGCCGGACGGCGACGGCGTCGACGGCGATGTCCTGCGTCGCGGAGAGGAACACGTACGCGACGCAGATCGCGACGACCGGCCCGAGCTGCGCGGCCGGGCGGTCGAACGGCAGCAGCGCCAGCAGGGCCAGCACCAGGCCGCCCTGGAGCACCAGCAGCCAGGACCGGTAGTGACCACGGTGGCGGGAGCCGTACCGGTCGAGGACGGGCGCCCAGAGGAACTTGATCGGCCAGACCAGTCCGACGAACTGCAACAGCGCCAGCGTGTCGAGGGAGGTGCCGCCGTCGCGCAGGATGGCGGTCAGCCCGACGGTGATGAAGCCGATGCCGAGGTACTGCGTGACGTAGAGCGCGGTCAGCGTGCCGAGCCGACCTCTCACCGGGCGCTCCAGTAGGCCAGCGAGGTGAGCTGGTGCTTGCCGACGCCCAGGTTCCGCCGCACGTGCTTGGTGATGCCGCGCGTGCTGGCCGCCTCGCAGGCCACCCAGTAGTGGGCGTCCTCGGCGGCGGGCAGCGCCGCGCAGACCGTCTCGACCAGGTGCTGGCCCTCGTCGCGGCGCGGCACCCAGGTGACCTGGTGCCTGGCGTGGGCGCGCGGCGCCAGCTCCTTCTCACCCTCGTGGGCGTACTCCAGCCAGACCGTCGCCGGGGTGTCGGGGGACGCGGCGAGCAGGCTGTTCACCGCCGGGAGCGAGGCGGCGTCACCCACCAGGTACAGGTGCTGCGGGGCGGGGTCCGGCAGGTTGAAGGCGGTGCCCTGCACGGTGGCCTCGATGGTGTCGCCGACCTGGGCGGCGGCGGCCCACCGGGCGGCGCATCCGTCGTGGATGGCGAACTCCAGGTCGAAGCGGCCGGTCTCCGGGTCGGGATCGACGAGGGTGTACGCGCGCTGGTGCGGCTTGCCGTCGTTGTCGAACCACAGCCGCACCCACATGGTGGGGTGCACGCCGCACGCCTCCAGCAGCCCGCCGCCGTCCATGCGCAGTCGACGGTAGCGCTCGCCGACGGCCTCGGTGCCGAGCACGGTCAGCCGGAATTCGCGGCCGCCCATCGCCTTGAGCACCAGGGCTTCCCAGTTTCGCTTCACGCACCCCTCCAGGTAAGGTCTGCCTCAGTTAGGGGAGGGTAGCCTAAGTTGACATTCCTGTGGCAGGCGGGACAACCGCCCATCCGCCCGGCGCGACGATGACCGGCGTCCATCGCGACCGGTGGGGTGTGCCGCACCTGAGCGCCGACAGCGTCGACGGCCTCGCCCGGTTGCAGGGCCGGGTCGCCGCCGTCGACCGGGCCTGGCAGATCGAAGTGGAACGGTGGCGCTCCGAGGGCCGGCTCGCCGAGCGGGTCGGCCCCGCCGAGCTGGCCTGGGACCGCTTCGCCCGCCGGGCCCGCCTCGACGACACCGCCCGGCGCTGCTACGAGCGGCTCGCCCCCGCCACCCGGCAGTGGGTCGGCGCCTACGTCGACGGGGTCAACGAGGGACTCGCCGAGGGCGCCGCCGCGGCACCCGAGTTCGCGGCGGTCGGCTGCGCCCCGGGCCGGTGGCGGCCGTGGTCGCCGCTGGGGGTCTTCCTCGTCCAGCACGTGCTCTTCTCCACCTTCCCCAACAAGCTGTGGCACGCCCACGTCGCCGCCACCCTCGGCCCGTCCGCGACGGACCTGTTCGCCGTCGAGGGCCCCGACGGGTCGGGCAGCAACGCCTGGGCCGTGCCCGGCGACCCCGGCACCGGACGGGCGCCCGTCATCGCCGGCGACCCGCACCGCATCCTCGAACTGCCCGGCATCTACCAGCAGGTGCGCCTCGCCTGCCCCGAGTTCGACGTGTTCGGCTTCGCGTTCCCCGGCGTGCCCGGCCTCCCCCACTTCGGACACGCCGGCGAGGTCGCCTGGGCCGTCACCAACGCGATGGCCGACTACCAGGACCTCTACCGCGAACAACTGCGCCGCGACGGCGACCGGGTGCTGGTCCGCGAGGCCGACGGCTGGGCGCCGGCACACCGGCACGTCGAGCGGATCGAGGTCCGCGGCGGCGAACCGGAGTCCGTCGAGGTGATCGAGACGCCACGCGGACCGGTCGTCGACCACGACCGGGACACCGGCGAGGCGATCAGCCTGCGTACCCCCAGCCGGGTCGCGCAGCGCCTGGGCTTCGACGCGCTGCTGCCGCTGCTGCGCGCCCGCAGCGCCGACGACGTCGCCGACGCGCTGCGCGACTGGGTCGAGCCGGTCAACAGCGTCCTGGTCGCCGACCGGCGCGGAACGGTCCACCAGTTGGTCGCCGGCCTCGTCCCGCTCCGCGACGACCGGTGCCGCCGGGAGCCGGTGCCCGGCGACGATCCCCGGTACCGGTGGCAGGGCGGCTACGCCGAGCCGCGCCGCACCGCCGTCGACGGGTTCGCGGTCTGCGCCAACGACCGCCGCCCCGACGTGGCGGACCTCGGCACCGGCTTCGCCCCGCCGCACCGGGCCCGCCGCATCCGCGCCCTGCTCGCCGACGGCGCCCGGGCGGAGGCCGTACACATGGACACCCGGCTGGCGGCCGGGGCGCTGCGCGGCCTGCTCGACCGGGTCGACCCCGGCGGGCTCAGCGGGCCGGCCCGGCGGCTGCGGGACCGGCTGGCCACGTGGGACGGGGACATGCGGGCCGACAGCGCCGACGCCGGCGCCTGGGCCGCCTGGCGCGCGGCCCTGGCCCGCAGGTTGTACGACCACCCGTGCCTGCGTCCGCTGCGCGACGCCCCGAGCGCGTTCGACGGCCTGTTCGCGCCGTGGACCGACCCGCTGTCCCGCATCGGCCACGCCCTGGAGGGGGTGGCCACCGGGCTGCACCGCCTCGGCGGCGAGATCGGTCCCGTGGCGGCCGGGGCGCTCGAGGACGTCGCGGCGGGCGACCCGCCGGGGCCGTGGGGCCGGCGGCACGTGCTGCACCCCGTCCACCTCGGCGTGGCGGCGGCCACCGACGAGGCGGTACGGGGCATGCGGGAGCGGGTCGAGCTGGCCGGCGACGCCGACTGCGTGCTGGCCACGTCGAGCGTGCCCGGCGTGTCCGACGCGTGCTGGCGGGGCCCGGTGGCCCGCTACGTGTGGGACCTGACCGACCCCGCCGAGAGCCGCTGGATCGTCCCCTTCGGCGCGTCCGGGCGCCCCGGCGACCCGCACTTCGACGACCAACTGCCACTGTGGGCCGGCGGCGAGCTGGTTCCGGTGGTCACCGACTGGCGAGAACTCACCCCAGAACCAGGAGACGCGACACCGTGACATATCAGGAGAACATCCCCGGCTTCGGCGAGCTGTCGCTCGTCGCGCTGGACCCGAAGGCCCACGCGGAGCTGGTGCACGGCTGGGTGACCGAGCCCCGGGCGGCGTTCTGGGGCATGGGTTCGCACTCGGTCGACGAGGTGCGGGAGATCTACGAGTTCGTCGACGGCCTCGACACCCACCACGCGTACCTGGTCATGCTCGACGACGCGCCGGTCGGCCTGTTCCAGACCTACCAGCCGGAGGCGGACCCGGTCGGCGAGCGCTACACCGTGCGGCCCGGCGACGTCGGCATGCACCTGCTGCTCGCCCCCGGGAGGCGCCCGCCGAAGGGCCTCACCACCGCCATCGGCCCCGCCCTCGCCCGCTACCTGTTCGCCGACCCCACCCGGCTCCGGATCGTCGTCGAGCCCGACGTCCGCAACGAGCGCGCGCTCGACCGGCTGCGGCGGGAGGGCTTCACCTTCGCCGACGAGATCGACATGCCCGACAAGCGGGCCCAGCTGGCGTTCCTCACCCGGGAGCGGTTCGAGGCGGACCACGCCGTGCCGGCCTGAGGGCGCGGTGCGACCGGCCGGCTGCGGTCGGTCACGCGAGCGCCCGGCCCGGTGACGGGCGGTTCCGCGCTCCGCGCTGCGGTGTGGCCGCCGAGCCGGTCCGCGGCGGAAGGGTCGCGCGACGCTGTCGAGCTGAGTCGTCTGTGACATCAGGCGGTTTCCGGGCGGCGGGCGGCGGGCGGCGGGCGGCGGGCGGCGGGCGGCGGGCGGCGGGCGGCGGGCGGCGGGCGGCGGTGAATCGTCCAGGACATCAGCTCGACAGGGCCCCGCGGGCGGGTCCTCCGCCGGCCGGCGCCCCGTTCGTTCAAGGGAGCACGGCGAGGCCCCGCCGGGTGTGGCGGGGCCTCACGTGGGAACGGGATCAGGCGGTGGGGAAGTTGTCCGGCGTACGGATGCGGTCCCGGATCAGGGCGCCCGACTCGGTGAGCACGCCCGGGCCGGTGTAGGTGCCCCCGGCACAGGTGCCCGGCCGCAGCGCGGCGCTGCCCTCGGCCTTGTCCGAGTAGGTCCAGTTCGCGTAGCTGATCTTCAGGCGGTCCAACAGGTCGAGCCAGGCGTTGCTGCTGGCGGCGTCGACCCCACCGTCACCGGTGTAGTCCACCGTGCCGAACTCGGTGACGAACAGCGGCAACCGGGCGGCGGCCCGCTCCACCTCGGCCCGGTAGTTGTCCCGGTGGGACGCGGCGTAGAAGTGGAACGTGTACATCACGTTGGTCGCGTTCACCGGGTTGTTGATGACCTCGTTGGCGTTGGAGCCGTCGGAGACGCCCAGCGAGGACCAGCCGCGGGTGCCGACCACGACCACCGCGTCCGGGTCGTTGGCGCGGATCACCGGAATGACCTGCTCGGCGTAGCTCTTGATGGTCGCCCAGCTGACGCCGTTGGGCTCGTTGGCGATCTCGTAGATGACGTTCTTCTTGGCGGCGTTGCGGGCGGAGACGGCGGCGAAGAAGGTCTTGGCCCGGGCGAGGTTGTGCATCGGGTCGCCCGGCGTCAGGGTGTGGAAGTCGATCAGCGCGTACATGCCGCGCTGCTCGGCCTCGTCGACCAGGGTGTTGACCCGGTTGGTGAAGCCGGCCGGGTCGGTCTCGTAGCCGTCCTCCTGGACGTACATGGCGATCCGCAGCAGGTCGGCCCGCCAGTCGTCGGCGAGCGCGTCGAGCGAGGCGTCGTTGAGGCAGTTGGCGAACCACTGGATGCCGTGGGTGCTCATGCCGCGCAACTGGATCGGCTTGCCGTACTGGTTGCACAGGTTGGCCCCGCACACCCGCAGCTGGCCGTTGATCGCGACCGGCGTCTGACCGCCCGGCGGCGGGGTCGTCGGCGGCGGGGTCGTGGGCGGCGGCGTGGTGGGGGCCGGCGGGGTGGTCGGCGTGGTCGCGCCCGTGCAGGCGGTGCCGTTGAGGGTGAACGCCGTCGGCGCGGGGTTGGCGGCGCTCCACGTGCCGTTGAACCCGATGCTGGTCGACGCACCGGTCGCCAGCGCGCCGTTCCAGCTCACGTTGCGCGCGGTGACGGCGGCGCCGGCCTGGCTCCAGGTCGCCGACCAGCCCTGGCCGACCCGTTGGCCGGCGTCGGAGAAGGCGAAGCCGAGCGTCCAGCCGTCGACCGCGTCGCCCAGGTTCTTGATCGTGATGTTGGCGGTGAAGCCGCCGGACCAGCTGCTGGTGGTGTAGGTGACGGCGCAGCCGGTGGCGGCCTGGGCGCTGGCGACCGGGACCGCGGCCGACGCCGCGACGGTCAGCGCGCCGACCGCGCCGGCCATGACCAGGGTGCGCCGGGACGGGCGCGGTAGGAGCTTCATGCGGGTGCCTTCGCTTCCGATCGGTGGTGGGGGTGCCGGCAGCGCAGGGCAGCGGGACGCCACGTCCGCCCGACGGGTACGGCAGTTCGTACGCCGACGGCCCGCAGGCGGGTCGTCGGGCCGGGAGCCTCGCGACAGATCCCCGCCCACGGGCCCGGGAGCGCTCCCACTGACGGCAGCTTAGGCGCGCCCCGGGCTCCCCGCAACATGGACACCCGTCGACGTCTTCCGCACGCGCGCCGGCCCCGGGGCGCGGACGCCCCGGGGCCGGTGTGCCGACGGTGTCGGTCAGAAGGTGGGAGCCAGGTAGAGCAGGCGGTTCGGCGAACCGGTGCCCGGGTTGGTGATCACGTTCGGGGTGGCCTGGCTGACGATGTACGAGTGGACCTGGGCGGGCGTCCAGCTCGGGTTGACGCTGAGCACCCGGGCAGCCGCGCCGGCGACGTGCGGCGAGGCCATCGAGGTGCCGCTGATGGACGAGGTGGCGGTGTCGCTGGTGGACCAGGCCGACAGCACGCCCACGCCGGGGGCGAACAGGTCGGTGCAGGTGCCGTAGTTGGAGAACGACGCGCGGGCGTCGTTGCTCTGCGAGGCGTTGACGGTCAGCGCCGTCGGCACGGAGGCCGGCGAGAAGTTGCAGGCGTTGGCGTTCGAGTTGCCGGAGGCCACGGCGTAGGTGATGCCGTCGGCGATCGAGTTCGCCACGGCGGTGTTCAGGGCGGCGTTGGTCGAACCGCCGAGGCTCATGTTCGCCACCGCCGGCTGGCCCGCCTGGTGGTTCGAGGTCACCCAGTTGATGCCGGCGATGACCTGCGCCCAGGTGCCGCTGCCCTGGCAGTTCAGCACGCGGACGGCCACCAGCCGGACGTCCTTCGCCACGCCGTAGGTGTTGCCGCCGACGGTGCCCGCGACGTGGGTGCCGTGGCCGTTGCAGTCGGCGGCCGGCAGCGCGTTGTCGATCGCGTCGTAGCCGTCGACGGCCTGACCGGCGAAGTCGACGTGGGTGGTCCGGATGCCGGTGTCGATGATGTACGCCGTCACGCCGGTGCCGCTGCTGTTCCAGGTGTAGGTGCGGCTCAGCGGGAGGTTCCGCTGGTCGATGCGGTCCAGGCCCCACGGCGGGTTGTTCTGGGTGGCCGTCGTCGTCACGGTGTGGTTCTGCTCGATGTAGGCGACGTCGGGGTGCGCGGCGAGGCGCTTGGCGGCCCGCTCGGAGAGCTTCACCTCGAAGCCGTTGAGCGCGTCACCGTAGACGTGCCCGACGCTGCCGCCGAAGCGGGCGGCGAGGGAGCCCGCCGTGCTCTTCACCTCGCCCTGCCGGGTGCCGGCGCGACCGCCGACGCTGGTGTCCTTGAGTACCACGATGTAGCTGTCGGCCACGGCGGTCGCGCCACCGGCGCTGAGGATCTCGCCGGTGGCCGAGGCCGCCGCCGGTGCGCCGATCATGGTGGTGACCATGGCGGCGCTGGCGAACACGCTGGCCGCAGCGGCGAGGGTCCGCCGATGAGTGCGAGGGAGTGACATCTCCCGGTCCTCCTACTGTGGTGGCCCCCGGGTGGCTCGTGGCACACCCGACAGGCGGTCTGGACGATGAGCAAACCTTAGCCGCCACATTCATGATCGTAAATTTTGTTGATGTTCACGATATGAGGAAGATGTTGAAAAGCATTGGCCGTGAATGCCTTGCGTGAAACGGGATTCCATTGAGATGCGTCGACTTTGCTGGTTGACTGTCGGGGGAGCACCGGGCCGTCACACACCGCACCTCGACCTGTGACAGGAGTTCCTCCACCATGCTCCGAAGGCCCCTGCTCCACGCCCTGCTCGCCGCGCTGGCGGCGATCCCCCTCACCCTCGCCGCCGGGCTCACCGCCCCCTCCCCCGCGCTGCCGGCGGTCGCCGCGCCCGTACGGGTGATGCCGCTGGGCGACTCGATCACCGGGTCCCCCGGCTGCTGGCGCTCCGTGCTCTGGAACCGCCTCCAGGCCACCGGCCACACCGACGTCGACTTCGTCGGGACGCTCGGCCCGCAGGGCTGCGGCCAGCCCCACGACGGCGACAACGAGGGGCACGGCGGCTACCTGGTGACCAACGTGGCCAACCAGAACCTGCTGCCGGGCTGGCTCGCCGCCACCCGGCCCGACATCGTCCTGATGCACTTCGGCACCAACGACGTGTGGAGCAACATCCCGCCCGCCACGATCCTCGCCGCGTACGGCAGGCTGGTGGACCAGATGCGGGCCAGCAACCCGGCGATGCGGGTCCTCGTCGCGAAGATCATCCCCATGGCGCCGCCCACGTGCCCGGAGTGCGGCCAGCGGGTGACGGCCCTCAACGGCGCGATCGACGGCTGGGCGGCGGCGACCGGCACCCCCGCCTCGCCGGTGGTGGTGGTCGACCAGTGGACCGGGTTCAGCACGGCCACCGACACCTACGACGGCGTGCACCCGAACGCGGCCGGCGACCAGAAGATGGCCGACCGCTGGTACCCGGCCCTGGCCGCGGCGCTGGGCGGCGTCACGCCGACGCCCACCGCCAGCCCCACGCCGACGCCCACCGGCCCGGCTGACGGCTGCGCCGCGAGCTATCGGGTGGCGGGCCAGTGGCAGGGCGGCTTCCAGGGCGAGGTGACGGTACGCAACTCCGGCGCCGCGCCGATCTCCGGATGGACCGGCCGTTTCGCGTTCACCGACGGCCAGCGGATCAGCCAGTCCTGGAACACCCGGCTGACGCAGGACGGGGCCGAGGTCACCGCCCGCCACGTGGACTGGAACGGCGCCCTCGCCCCCGGCGCGCAGGCCACCTTCGGCTTCCTCGGCAGCACCACCGGGGGCGCCGCCACGACGACGGTGACCTGCGCGCCCGCCTGACATCCGCCCCTCACCAGCACGGCACCGGCGCGGTCGGCCCGGACGCCCAGAGCAGGCGTCCGGGCCGGCGGTCGCGGTCTTCCTAGCGGAATGTCAGCTACATCTCGGTTCACGAATGAGTGATGTTGGTCACACCACCGGCTTGGACCCGCCCATCGGTCCGCACACGGGGCCGCACAACGGAATTCCCTTCCGGCGGCCCGGATCCAGACGGTCCGCGACCCCCGGATCTGTGGGCATCTCGCCACGTACTGGCCCGTAACTCGTACGTAGAGTCACGCGTGACGCCGTCGGTACCGAACTGTGCCTCTATCGAATTCAGCCGCCCATCGTCACGGTTTGCGGCGCTCACTACCCTGATCCCTGATCCCGTGCCTGGGCACACGTCGACAGCGATAAGGGCTTCACATGAGCGACAGTTACCCTCCGTACGGAGGGCAGCAGCCGGACCCGAACGTCACCCCCTGGAGCGGGCCGCCGGCGCCGCAGCAGGGCGGGTACCCGGGTTACGGGCAGCCAGCGCAGGCGCCGCAGTTCGGCGCTCCCTTCCCGCCGCCGAAGAAGTCGAACAAGGGCCTGGTCATCGGACTGGTCGCCGGCGCGGTGGTCCTCGTGCTCGCCATCTGCGGCGCCGGCATCGGCCTCGTCCTCGTCAACGGTGACGACGACGAGCCCACCATCGTCGCGACCGGCGGCCCCAGCCCCGACGCCGGCACCAGCAGCACGCCGGGCACGGACGCCTCCCCCACCCCCGGGCAGCAGGAGACGCAGGAGCCGAACAACAACGCGGTCACCGCCCGCTACTCCAGCGACCTGTCCAACGTCTGCGACGGCGGCCAGATCCTGAACGCGGCCACCTACAACGGCCCGTCCGGCGCCAAGGCGTACACGTTCTCGAACAACCCCGACCGGCCGAACTTCTGGTCGTCGAAGTCGGTCGCCTCGAACAAGCCGTACTACGCCAAGAGCGCCGACTTCCAGACGGTGTCCGTGGTCGGCTGCCTCAAGTTCGTCGAGGGCAGCGAGGGCGCGCCGAAGAAGTGCCAGTACAAGGACAGCGCCGGCAAGCAGGTCACCATCGACTACATCTCGTCGCGCTACACCCTGACCTTCTACGCCGCGAAGACCGGCGAGAAGATCGGCGACGGCGGCACCGTCAGCGCCCCCGCGGCGCGCTGCCCGAGCTTCATCTCGTACAACAAGACCACTATGAAGTCGCACGCGGCGCCGGACTCCGGCAGCATCGAGGCCGCCCTGGACAAGTTCCTGTCCTGAGCGGCACGGTCGACGGTGGGGAGGGACGGATCACCGTCCCTCCCCACCGTCGTCTCCGCGCCGGGACGAGCCCTCGTCAGTCCGCGCCGGCGACGTCGAGGACCAACTCGCTGACGTGATGCTCCGGGCCGGTGCCCGGCGCCAGCGGGTCGGGCAGCGCCTCGTCGAAGGAGATCCCGGTGGTACCGGGCCGACGGACCGCGGCGACGAGACCCTGGACCAGGAACCAGCTGTCGAAGTCGAGATAGATCGGCTTGTGCCACTTGTTTCCCGCCCAGTAGGCCCCGGCCGGTCCGACCGGCGGGAGGGGCTCGACGCCGGAGTCGTCGCGGGAGACCCGGAAGAAGACCCGCCGGGGCAGCTGCTCCGCCCGCCGCCACTCCGCCAGCCGCAGCAGGAAGCGGCCGTCGCTCTCGTGGGCCTGCGGCACGGGTACGCGGGCGGCGGCCAGATGGATCCGGGAGCGGCGGAGGGTGAGCCGGCCCGCGACGAGCCGGGGCCAGTCCCGCCGCCCGTCCCCGGTGCCCACGGTCCGCACCCCGGCGACCGGCGGCACGGGCAGATGCGACGGAAGCTCGCCGGAGAGCGTCGTCAGCAGTTGGGCGAACATCGGCAGGTAGGCCGAGGCCCCCATGCCGGTGTGCACGACGCGCACGAAGCGCCGGTGCGCCACCGACCAGAGCGCGAGCAGCCCGGTCTCCTCCTCGTGCCGCACGACCAGGTCACCGACCGCCAGCCGTCGGGGCGCGCCCGGCCCGGGCGGCAGGTACGGGACGTCGACGATCTCGTACGGCAGCCGGGGACGGTGGTCGTTGATCGACATCCCGAACCGGTTGCGCAGGCCGGCGTAGATCGGGCCGCTGACCTCGTCGGCGATCAGCCCCGCCCCGGGCACACCGGCGAGGTGATCGATGCGGGCCCGCAGCGAACCGAAGCCCGTCCGGACCGAGTTGACCACCGCCCTGGGTCCGCCGGCGTCCTCGCCTGTGGGCTGGAGCAGCACGCCGATCGAGCGCAGTGGCGGAACCCAGGCGGGGTAGGCCGCAGCGGCCTCCCGCAGCACCCGCGGCTCGACGTCCACCTGCGTCCGGGCCACGCCCGGCTCACCGGACGCCAGCGGGAAGGGGGCGAGGGCACCGGCGGCGGAGCGCAGCACGCCACCCAGGCGTCGCACCGACGCGAACGGGCTCTCCCCCCGCCAGGAGGGCATCGTCGGGGCGAGCCAGCGACGCAGCTCCCCGCCGGCCTCACCGTCGGCGCCGAGGGCCGCCTGGAATTCGCGGTAGACCTCGAGCACCGGCACGGCTCCCCGGGCGGCGACGCGGTCACCGAGGATCTCGGTGAGCGCCAGCCTGACCGGGAGCAGGGGCGACCAGGGGGCGAGCCACCGCCGCAGCGCGTCGAGGTCGTCGAGGACGGGTTGCCAGGCGGCGACGGAACAGGTCCCCAGCGGCTCCGCCGAGACGACCGTGTCGCGCACGTGGAGGCCGGCGACACTGGTGAACACCGCCCGGCGCCGGTCGTCCGCGCCAACGTGCGCCGTGAGCCCGTGCACCCGGGCGACCAGCCCAGCGCGGTGGTCACCGTAGGCCACCGGGTCGTCGGCGGACGGCCGTACCGACAAGGCCTCGGTGAGGGCGGTCAGGTCGGCGGCCAGGGCGGCGCCGGCATGCTCGTCCGTGGCGCCGGCATGCTCGCCGGCGGCGCGGCCGGCGAGGCGGTCGGCGAGCCAGTCGGCCGGCGCGGCGGGCACGTCCTCGATGCGCGCGACCGGCAGGGCCCGCACGACGAGGCCGTTGCGGAACAGGTGGTCGAGGAAGGTGTCGACCTGCTCGTGCAGGCGGGCGTCGCCACCGGCGAGGCGGTTCCGCAGCTCCCTGCGGGGCAGCCCGTGCGGTTCGGGGCCGAGCAACGATAACAGTCTCCGCACCGACGGGCGGGCGGGCACGGCGCAGAGTGCCTCCGAGCCTGCGGAGGGGAGGTAGAGGACGTGCTCGTCGGCGACGTGGGCGGTCGGGTTGAGCGTCAGTGGCGCCTCGTCCCGCACGGCGGGGTGCCCGACGACGAGGTGGGCGATCTCCTCGCGCAGGTGGGCGTAGGACAACTCGAACGCGCCGCGACCGGCTCCCGGCCGGACGGCCAGTGCGGGACCGTACGGGACCCACTCGACCGGCCCGCTGGTCAGGAAGGCACTGAGCGGGCTGGTCTTCGCCGACGCGCGGGCCAGGTAGCGGGCGACGCTCAGCGTGGTCCTGGCCCGGGGGATCCGGTGCGGCTGACCGATCCACTTCTCCAGCTCGGCGGCGAGGGTCGGGCTCGTGCCCCCGAGCGCGACCCGGAAGCTCGGGTCGGTGGCGGCCTTCACCAGGGCGGCCCGCCGCTGCTCGTGCTCGGCGGCGAGGAGCCCGTCGACGGCCTCCTCGGCGGCCCCGACCGCCACGAGGTCGACCGACCAGCGCGAGACCGCCTCCGCGAGTGCCGCCGGCAGGTGGCCGGCGACCTCGGGCGCCCACTCCCGGCCGGCCGGGCGCCGGCCAGCGTGCAGGGCGCGGCGCAGGCCGACGATCCGCGGTCGCAGGGGGGACCCGGCCGGAAGCTGACCGACCATCGCGTGCAGCGCGTCGGCGAGGTCCCGGCCCCGCCGGACGATGTCGGCCCGCAGTCGTACGGCCTCGTCGACCCCCCGCGCCGTGCGGGGGAACCGCAACGCGTCGAGGACGGCGACCGGCAGCGCGGCGCGGCGCAGGACCGCGGGCGTCCGCGCCGGCACCGACGCCGCGCGCCGGCTCACCGCGACTCCCGCCGAACGGTGCCGGGAATGGCTCCGGGCCGGCGAGGGGCCGCCGCGATACGTGCCGTCATCAGTAGTGGAAGTAGCACGCGGAACCGCAACTGCATCCCGAGACGACCGGGGAAAGGTGCCCGGAGGCGCCGTGCTCGGGCATACCGTGCCCGGCGGTCAGGGATTCCACCTCCAGCCCCTCGATCGACAGTTCGAAGACGTCGACCGGCAGGTCGCTGATCGCGAAATTCGGGCCGCTCATCTCTTTCTTCATCTTGCCTCCACCTATTTTTTTCCGGCCACGACGGGCCCCGGCCCGGCGAGGGTGACACGAACCCTCCGGGGCGTCCAGCAACGGTGTTGAACACCCCCGGCGGGCACCGGCGGAACGGGTCCGGCCGAGCGAAACTCCCGCCCGACCGGACCCGCCTCAGCGCGTCACCGGCGGTCTGTCGGTGTACCGCCGGCGACGCGTCGACGCGATGCCGTCACCAGACCTCGTGACACGAGCCCGAGCTGCACGCGCACTGTCCGCAGCTGCACGCCAGCACCATGGAGTTGCACGCGTTCGATCCGCCGTGCTCCACCATGCCGTGACCGGCGGTCAGCGACTCGACCTCCAGCCCGGCGGTCGACAGTTCGAAGACGTCCACCGGCAGGTCGCTGATCGCGAACTCCGGCGAGTGCTCGTTCATCGCCATTTCATTCTCCTTTCCCACTTCCGGGAATCCGTAGCGGATTCCGGTGCGCACATCCTGGCAGCCGATCTCACGGTCGTCCATGCGCGCGTTGAACGCCGAAAGGAAACCGCCGGGTACGCCGAAGAAAGGGCCCCCGATATCGAATGGGAGCCCTTCCAGGGTGATTCCGGCCGTCAGGGAAAGGGGTGCGGATGCGGGTTGATGTCGGCGTCGGCGAGGAGCTTGTCCGTGAGCCCCCACCGGCGGCGGGCCTCCCGCAGGCGCGGCAGGTCCGTTCGGCGGTAGCGGTGGCCGAAGGTCATCGACAGCGTGCCCGGGACGAGGACCTTCGCCGCGTGCAGGCCCGTGTGCCGCAACTCCTCCGGCGTCTGGTCGAAGACGACCACGTCCATCCCGAGCCGGACGTACCGGTCGACGACGGCGCGCGTCAACGCCCCGATGTCGTCGTGGTCGAAGTCGCCGGTGTCGACGCCGACCGCGCCGAGGCCCCGGGTGGGCGTACGTCCGGTGAGGAACGACAGCCGCGACGCGGCCCGCGGGTCGTAGTAGAGCACCTGGTGGTCCTCCATCTCCCGCACCGCCGAGGGGTCGTCGACCATGCGGGCCGCCCGCGCCAGGACGTCCGGGTCGGCGGACTGCCGCACGGCCCCGATCAGGGTGCCGCCGAGCTCCGCCAGCGCGGCCCGGGTCGCCCGTTCGCCGCTCACGTGGGCGCCCGCCGTGCAGACCAGCGCCGCGCCGGCGGACCCGGCCGGGGCGGTGGCCAGCGCCCACACCGCCGGGATGCCCTGCTCGGCCGTCATGTCGAACAGCCGGATCCGGTAGCCGGTCTCCGCCCGCAGCGACGCCACCTGCAACGCCGCCTCGACGTCCAGCGTGCCGAGGTCCATCTCCGGCAGGGGCAGCCGCGCGTACCAGGCCAGCAGGAAGGCGTCGCGCTCGGCGACCTCCAGCGTCCCGTAGAGGACGGCCTCCTCCAGGCTGCTGCCCAGGGCGCAGCCGTTGGAGATCTCGTAGACGAAGCCGTGGCCGTCCGGCCCGTGCGGGTAGTTGCCGTAGTAGGCGAGCGTCTCGGGGACGAGCAGGGGACTCTGCCGCAGGAACGACCAGCCCCAGGTCCAGCGGTAGGCGCGATCCGGGTCGAAGGGCTCGAACACGACGTCGGGTTCGGCGTACGCCTCGGCCGGGTGCAACCCGAGGGTGCGCGGGTCCAGCGCCCGGTCCGCGAGGTCGTGGTACGAGCCCACCGTGACCGACCGGCGGTCCCCCGGCACGGCCGAGAAGCGTTCCAGGGCCTCCAGCAGGGCGGTGGTCCGGCTCGCCCGGCGTTGCGGCGCCCGTCCGTAGCCGTTACGTTCGCCGACGCTGCCCGCCAGCTCCGCCACGGTGACGATCTGCCCGCCGAGGGTGTGGTCGGCGAGCTTGCGCACGATCCCGGTACGCGGGTCGACGTAGGTGTCCACCAGGGCGTCCAGCTCGGCGACGAGGTCGCGACCCCGGGGGCTGCCCGGCCGGTGGGTCGGGATCACCCGCCGGTCGGCGAGCGCGTGGTCCGGCTCGTCGACCCACTCCGGCCCGCACACCTCGCACCGGGGGTACGGCAGCATCCGGTGCACCGTGACCGTCAGCTCGCGCAGGTCGACCTTCACGATCGCGGCGCGGCTGCGCGGCACCCGCCCCTCGGCGTGGGCGCGCAGGTCGTCGGCGACCAGCGCCGCCGCCACGGTGGCGGCCTCGCGGGTGAGCAGCGGGGACGGCTCGGCCAGCCGCGCGGCGTGCCGGTTCCGGACCTCGCTCTCGCCGCGCTGCGTGGGGTTGGCCAGCCCTCGACGCCGCTCGGCGCAGCGGGCGCAGCCCCGTTCCCCGGCGACCTCCCACGGCCCGATGACGAGCCGGTCCAGCTCGGCCCGGACCGGCAGGACCGGTCCGGACGCCCGCCGCCGCAGCTCGTCGGTGACCAGGGGCACCCAGCCGTCCGCGGTGACGACGACCGGCCCGGCCGGCAGCCTCTCGTCCGGTCCGGCCACCCGGGGCGTCACCCCGGCGCCGGCGGCGACCGCCTCCGCGATCAGCCCGGCACCGAGCACCGACACCGTCGTCCGGTCAGCCATTGACGATCACCACCTTCAACGGGTTGGCGGCGATCGCGGCGACCGCCGGGTCGTGGTCGAGCGGCACGACGACCGCGCGTCGTCCGGTCGCGGCGAGGCCGGCCACGGCGGCGGCGACGTCGAACCCGGCGTCCACCGGCGCCGGCGTCCCCGCGCGGGTCGCGGCGGCGGCCGGTGGCCGGTAGCCGCCACCGTGGACCAGTCGCTGCACCACGAACGTCACCTCCAGCAGCCCTCGCCGCCAGGCGTCCACCCCGGCGCCGCTGGTGCGGGCCACCGTGACGCCGTCGCGCCGGAAGGAGAGGACGCTGACGCCGTGCCGACCGCCGTGGTCGTGCACCTGCGGCACCTCACCGAACTCCGCCAGGAGCGTGAGGCACCGTCGGCCGACGTCGTCGAGGTCCGTCGCCTCGACCCGGACGGGACGCCCCGCCGCGTCGGCGATCAGCGCGGGGTCGTACGACCAGTGGCTGGCCAGGCCGCGGGCGACCGCCGCGTCCCACGAGGGCCCGAAGCCCTCGCCGAGCCCGACCGGCGCCGCCACGGCGTCCGCCAGCCGGGTGAAGACCGTGGCGACGGGCACCGGCAACACGGCCCCGCTAACAAGGTCGAGCCCGTACACGTGGCCGTCCGGCAGCCCCGCGCGGAGCAGCCGGTGCAGGTCGTCCGCCTCGGCGTCGCCGGGCGCGAGCGGGCGGCCGGCCCCGTCGACCAGCCGGCGCGGGTCGACCACCAGGCCGGCGTACCGGGTCAGGGCGCGCCGGGCCGCCTCGACGCGGGCGGTCGGATAGTCGAAGGCCACGGCGCGGACCGCCGCGCCGGCGGCGTCGCACCCCAGCCCCCGGGCCAGCGGGTCGCGGGCCTGCGCCCGCGCGACCGTGAGCGGGCTCTGCGCGACGGCGTCGTCGGACAGGTACCGGAAGGGGCCGAGGGTGTCGTCGGCCGCGCGCACGGCGGACGTGGAGAAGTCACGGTCGGCGACGGCCGGCGACCCGCGCAGCGCGGCGACCCGGGCGAGGAAGCCGTCGGGGTCGGGCGCGGCGACGGGGGCGCAGAACGGGTGCGGCAGACAGTGCAGCCGGTGGGTGACCAGGTCGGGGCCGAGCCGGGTGACCTTCCCGGCCCGGCCCGGTGCGCCGGTGCCGGTGGCCCAACCGAACGCGGCGCGGACGAGTTGGGCGACCGCCACCGTCCGGTGCACCTCGGCGATCGGGGCCGCCGTCTGCGGGGCCTCGGGCAGCCGGGCCAGCAGCGAGGACGGCGCCGGGGCGGCGTCCCCGCCGGAGCCGGGCGGCAGCACCGGCGTCAGCCACACGTCCGCCCCGTCGAGCAGGGCGTACGCGGCGGCCGCGCCCCGCCGCCGGGCCAGCCGCTCGATCCGCCGGTGGCTCTCCCCGTCGGCGGCGCCGGTCACGTGCAGCAGCAGGTCGACCGGAAGGTCGTCGGCGGGCGGGTCGGCGGCGGGGTGCGTGCGCACGTCGGCGGCGCCGCAGCGGCGCAGCGCGTCCGCGACCGCCGTCGACCAGTCGTCGTCGGCGACCACCACGACGGCGAGCCGACGGAACCGGGTGAGCGCGGCCTCGGCGGGTACGCCGTGGGCATCCAGGTAGGACAGCTCGGCGACGTCGGCGCTCGGCGGGTCCGCGATCGCCCGGGCGTCGCCGTCCGGCACCTCCCGGACCACGCCGGCCTCGCGCAGGCGGGTGATCAGCGACGTCGCCATCGCGGCGTGCGCCTCGGGCAGCCCCGAGGTGATCTCCTCGACGGAGAACCGCCCGTCCAGCCGGGGCGCCAGCGCCTCGATCCAGCGGGCGACGGACGGGCCGGTCAGCGAGACCGGTCCGTCCAGCGTCAGGATGTGCGCCCCGGAGGGGGTCGGTGCCACGTAGACGTGGTCGCGTAGCCGTAGTTTCCGCACACGGGCTCCTATCGAGGTGACTGGGCGACGGTGCCCAGGGTGAATTCGCCGACGACGTCCTCGACGAGCGGGTCGACGCCGGTGAGGTGGGTGAAGGCGTGCGGCGCACCGGCGCCGAGGGCGCAGCCGCCGAGCCCCATGGCGGTCGCCGCGAGGTACATCGTCTGGACGAGCACGCCGAGGTTCTTGAGCGCGAGCGCGTACGCCAGGCCCTCGTACTTCCACATCAGCCGGCCGAACCGGGCGGTGACGACAAGCAGTGCCTGCGGGGTGCGCTCGGCCCCGGCGCTGTCCCGCGCCGCGTGCAGCAGCCGGCGGGAGGCGCCGTCGGGCGGCCGGACCAGGCCGAGCGCGTGGTCGTGCCCGTCGTAGTGGTAGGTGCCCGCCGCCAACCCCGCCACCCGGTCGGCGACCACGTACACCTCCAGCTCGTGCAGGCCACCACCGCTGGGGTACGGGCGGGCGCGCAGCTCCACGCCGTCCAGGTCACCCACGAGGACGGTCCGCGCGCAGCGGAACAGGAACTCGCCGAGCTGGTCGAGGGTGATCGCCTGCCCGTCGTGGTGTTCCCGCGCGGAGCGGCGCGCCTCCAGGACGGCCGTCAGGGTCGGGTCGTCGCGCCGCAGCCGGTCCAGGTCGGGGCGGGGCAGCGCGACGACGGGCCGGCGCGCGGGGGGCCGGCCAGCCGGCGGCGGCGCGTACGCCCGGCCCCAGTAGGTGGCCCCGTAGCGCTGCCCGACGCCGATGCCCCGGCTGCGCCGGTGGAACTCCAGGTCCACCGGCGACCACTGCCGGACGTGGAAGTCGAGGTCCTCGTCCCCGGTCACCGCGAGGCCGGCCCAGCACAGGTCGCGCCGCAACCGCTGCCACGCGGCGGCGTCCACGCCGGGTGCGGGCCGCTCCGTCGCGGGGTCGGCCAGCACGGCGGCCGTCGCCGGCTCGCGCACGAGCACCTCGGCCCACGCGCGGGGCGAGGTGACCCGCAGCCCGCCGTCGGGCGCGGCGACGATCGAGGTGAACCGGGACAGCCGCAGCCCCGGTGGCACGCCGTGCGGCTCCGGCCGGTCGGGGCGCTGCCGCGGGTCCAGGGTGTGCACGGGGCCGCCGGGGCCGTGGGCCGTCACCCGCAGCCAGCCCTCGCGGCGCAGCCGGGCGAGCAGCGGGGCGGTGGACGGGGCGAGCGCGTCGGCCCGCTGCTCCGCCGCCGCCAGCGCACGCACCACAACGACCTCCTGCGCGGTCACCGGCTCGTGGTCGGGCAGCCCGACCAGGTGCGTGCCCGCGGCGGTATGCACCACGGACACCCCGGCGCGCAGCCGCAGCGTCTCCCACCGGTCCTGGCTCACGCCGGCGCGCCCAACGCCCGGACCACGTCCACGGCGGTGCGGCCGGCCCGGGCCTCCGCCGCGCCGGCGACCAGGTGGCAGAGGAAGTAGCGGTTCTCGGGACTCAGTCCCATCCTGGTGAACTGCAGGTACATCAGGTTCAGCGAGAGCCGGAAGAGCGCGAACTCCACGGACGGCCGCACCACGGTGAGCCAGTGCTCGTTCTCGGCGAGGGCGCGGTGGAACGGGCTGAGCTCACGGAACCGGGTCCGCACCTCGTCGGTCGTTGCACTGCCGTCCACGCCTACGCCGAGCGGCAGCAGGCCCCGCTCGTGCAGCCTGCGGCCCCGCGCCTGGTAGCGCTCCAGCACCGCGACGAACGACGCCGGGCCGTACGGGGCCGACGCGTCGCCCCCGGCCAGGACGGCGGCGAGGCGGGCCTCCAGCGCCGCCGCGTTCGCCCGGTGGTGCCCGTCCCACGCCCGGCGCCGTCGCTCGCCGTCGGGGGCCTGGGCCAGGTGCGCCTCGGCGTGGGAACGGTAGCTGAGGTGTCCCGCTCCGGGGCCGTCGATCCCGGGCCTGATCAGCGCGACCATGGTGTCGAAGACCGCCGCGTGCAGGTTCCCGCCGGCCACCACGTCGGCGAGCACCGCGAAGGCGTGGTCGTTCGTGTCGGTCAGGAAGTCCGCCGTCAACGCCGACGCCTCGGCGGTGCCGTGCACCGCCACCCGGTCGTCGTAGCGGTCGACGTGCCACGAGTTGTCGGGACGCCACGGCGTCAGTGGACCGTCCTCCAGTTCGAGCCGGGCCAGCCGGCGGTGCAGGGGCAGCACCGCCTCGACGTCGACCTCGCCCGTCGGCAGCCCCGGCAGGTACGGCTCGAGCACCGACGCGGTGAGCGGGACGACGACCTCGCGCAGGGCCCGGTCGTCGGCGTCGACGTGCAGCCGGACGTGCGGCCCCTGGCGCCAGTGCCGGGTGAACCAGCTGCGGTGGCCGTGGACGGCGAGCTCGCGGGACAGGGGCCGGACGGCCTCGACGATCAGCCGGTCGGTCGCCGTCCCGTGGTGGTGCACGTGGATGCTCTGCCACGACGTCGCGGTCACGCCGGTCTCCCCTGGGTCGTGCGGTCGGCGAACGCGCGGTCGACGAGATGCCGCAACTCCCGCTCCCCGGCCACGGCCACGCCGAGGCGGTTGCAGGTCAGGTGGGCGCAGGTGTCGACGACGCGCCACCGGAGGGCCGGGTCCCCGATCCGCGCGGCCAGGGTGGCGATCGCCCCGGCCCACGTGCCGAGGGTGCCGGTCGGCCTGTCGGGCGGCGCCTGGGCGAACAGCCGCATCCGGTCGACCAGTTCACCCAGCACGTGCCGCTGCCGGTGGTAGCGCTCCGCCACGGCGCTCGACGGGGTGCCGCCGCTGACGGCCGTCAAGGCGACGCCGTCCGCCGGCAGCGGAGCGACCGTGGGGCAGAGCCACCTGCTCAGCGCCAGCACCGCGAACGCCGCCGTGGTGCGCTGGTTCGCGGTCGCGCCGGCGGCCAGCAGCCGCAGGACGGTGTCGCTGCACGTGACGAAGTGGTCCTCGGCGGCGTGCAACGAGGCACCCGTGCCGTACCGGTGCGTCTCGGGCCGGTACGGCACGTGCGCGAAGGAGTTGTTCGGCCGACGGATCCGCTCGTAGTCGGCCATGCCCTCCGCCACCGCCAGACCCGGCGCGTACCGGGCGTACTCCTCCTGGGTGAGCAGCGCCGGGGCCGGACGGCGGACGAGGAAGGCCGCGGCCTGGTGCTCGACGATGGCGCGCACGTCGTCCTCCCGCCCGGACCTGGGGAGGATCCGGATCCGCAGGTGCGGCCCGCCCTCCCAGTACCGCAGGAAGAACGTCCCGACCGAGGCATGTTCCGCGTCGAGCCGGGTCCGCAGCGCCGCGACCAGGTCGGTGACGACGACGTCGAGGTCGCCGTCGTGGAACACGTGCAGGCTCGTCCACTGCCGGGGCGCCGGCGCCGCCCGGTCATCCCGCATGCGCCGTACGCTCCTGATCGGCGAGGTGCTCGGCGAACGCCCGCCAGCTTCCGGCGCAGGCCACCGCGACGGCGTGCAGGGAGCCGCGGCAGTGGCCCGGCACCGCCTCGGCGATGAGTTCCGCCCGGGGGGCGAAGGCGAGCGTCGCGGACGCCAGCCGGAGCAGCGCCCGGCCCTGGTCCGTGTAGCGCAGCGACGGGTCCCGCGCGAGCACCGCCAGCCGTTCCCGGACGGCGGAGGCCGGCTCGGTTCCCGGGCGCGCGGGTCCCACCGGTGCGGCGGTCGGCGCCGGATGCGCGTCGGCGGCGTCGCCCGCGGCGAGCTTGCGGCGCACGTCGAACGCCGTCCCCACGGAGATGCCGGTGCGCCGCGCCACCTCGCGCAGGCTGACGTCGGGATGCCGCCGCATGATCTCCGCGGCCAGCCGCCGGCCGGCCGCCGCGGAGACCGGGTGGGAGCGGCCGTCGCGCCCCAGCCGGGCGTTCAGCCGACCATCGTCGTCGGTTGAACCCCGCCGCAGGGCGGCGACGGTCCGCGGGGCCACCCGGCACACCGAGGCGATCCACCGGTCCGACCAGTGTGGATGGGTGGCGAGGATGCGCCGCGCCGCCGCGGCGCGGTCCTGCGCCGGCAGCGGCATGCCGTGTGCGGCGTTGAGCCGCACCGCCGCCACGAAGGCGTCCGCGTCCGAGCCGTCGAAGTACACGACAGGCACGGTCCGTTCGCCTCGGGCGCGGACGGCCGCGAGCCGGTGCGAACCGTCGATCACCCGTCGCGACGACCGGTGCACCACGATCGGCGGAAGGTCGTCGGTGAGACCGGCGAGCCGCTGGACGTGCGCCGGGCTGACCCCGGTGAGGCGGGGCGACAGCCCGTCGCGCAGCGACTCGACCTCCGCCTGCTCGACCTCTCCCGACCTGACGGCGAAGAGGTCCGCCGAACGGCCCGCTCCCCCGTCGTGCCCGCGTTCTGGCTGTCCCGACATCGACGTCGCTCCGATTTCCTCGTCCTCGGCGGCTGGACGGCGGAACGATACGGCGGGCGACGTACAGGCTCCGTACACGCGAGGTACAGCCGCCGGCCGGACGGGTCCGGAGCGGCGTCGCGTTGTCGGCCGGCGCGGCCCGCCCGCCCCCGCCCGGCCGACGTCCTCGCCCCGGTGACCGGCGACGTCCCCGCCGCGACTGCCCGGGACCGGCATGTACCCGCCTTGTATCCGCGCGCCCGGCCCGGTCGGGCCCGGCGGCCCGGTCGTCCCACCGATCTCCGCGCCACCCGTGCCCTGCGCGGGCCCGCCGTTCAGCCGATCGGCTCACGCGCCCGCACGGCGACCGCCTGGCGCAGCGGAGCGCGGGAGGCCGGCACCCGCCACCCGCGGAGCGGTCGGCTCCCGCAGGCTCAGAGTCGGCCGAAGTGGTCGGCGTACTGCGGATCCCGGTAGCCGGACAGCGGACCGAGCAGGTCCCGCGCCTCGGTCTCCAGGATGGACGCGGCGCTGCGGTCCCCGGCCGCGCGGGCGATCCGGCCCTGTGCCTGCCGCGCGACGGCCCGCAGGTAGCGGTCGCCGATCCGGACGGCCACCGTCCCCGCCTCGTCGGCGTCGCGGGCGGCGGCGGCGTGGTCGGCGAGCCCGAGGTGGGCCGCCGCGCGGGACAGCAACGCCTCGCAGCGCGACGGCAGGTCCTCGGACCACTCGGCGATGGCCATCGCCTCGTCGAGGCACTCGCGGGCCTCCGACCACTGCCCGGTACGGCACAGCAGTTGGCCCCGTGCGCCGAGGGCGGCGCCCCGCAGGCCGACGGCGTCGACGTCGCGGGCGATGCGCAGCGCCTCCTCGACGTCCGCGAGCGCCTCCTTCTCGGCTCCCGCCGACAGGCGAACCGGGGCGGAACTGCTCAGGGCCGCGCCGATCATGAGCAGTTGGCCCGACTCCCGGCGCAGCGCGAGCGCCTCGTCGTGGTGGCGGAGCGCAAGCGGCACGTCGCCCATCCGGTGGCGCAGGTTGCCGAGCGCCTCCAGGCAGATGGAGATCTGCTCCCGGTCCCCGAGCGGCCGGAGCAGCTCGAGGCAGCGCAGCAGATCCGCTTCGACCACCGACGGTTCGGCGCTGCCCGTGTGCAACGTCGCCCGGTAGAACAGCGCGGCGCAGTGTTCGAGCGTGAGGCCGAGCCGCCCGGTGGTGGCGACCGCGCCGTCGACCAGGGTGAGCGCCTCCTGGCGGTAGCCGTACCGCCGCAACGCGGCGACGCTCGCCCAGGCCAGCGCGGCGGCGAGCGTCGCGGTGCCGGTGGTGGAGGTGGACGCCTGCCGGAAGGCGGCCAGGACGTTGAGGTGTTCCTCGGCCAGCCACCGCGCCGCCTGCGCGGGGCTCTCCGGCAGGTCCTGCCAGGCGGGTCGGTCCTGGTCGCCGACGCCGGTCGGGGCCCACCCGCACGCCGGTGTCCCCGCCGGTCCGAAACAGTGTCCGGCGTTGGTCATCCGCTCGAGTTCCCGGGCGCCCTGCACGTACGTCTCCAGCAGCCGCCGCAGCCCGGCCTCCCGGTCGTCCGCCGGCTCGTCCTCGGCCCGTTCGACGGCGTACAGCCGGACCAGGTCGTGGATGCCGTAGACGCCCGGTTCCCGGGGCTCCACCAGGCGCTCGTCGGCGAGCCGTTCCAGGAGACTCTCGGCGAGCGCGGGCGGCTCGCCGAGGAGGGCGGCGACGGCGCGGGCGGTGACGGTCGGCAGGCGGGTGCTGCCGACCAGCCGGAAGGCCCGGGCGCAGAGCTGCCCCCGGGCGCCGCCGTCGGACAGGGCGGCGTAGGTGAGCGCGATGGACGGCCGGACACTGAGGTCGTCGAACTCCAGCTCGCTGAGGCGCAGCCCGGGATCGGCGAGGCGCTCCACCAGACGGGCGATCGGCCACTCCGGCCGGCTGGCCAGGCGGGCGCCGACGATCCGGATCGCCAGCGGCAGCATGCCGCAGAGTTCCACCAGGCGGGCGGCCGCGTCCGGCTCGGCCGCCACCCGGTCGGCGCCGCACTCGCCCGCGAGCAGCCCGACCGCCTCCGTGCGGGACAGCAGCCCCACGGCCAGGTGTCGGCCGTTGGGCAGCGTCGCGAGCATCCGCCGGCTCGTCACCACGACACCGCAGGAACCGTCCGCCGGCAGAAGTGCCCTGACCTGGGCGGCGTCCCGGGCGTTGTCGAGGACGACGAGCACGCCGCGGCCCGCGATCTCGGACCGGTAGGCGACGGTGGCCTCGCCGACGTCGGACGGCACCGCACCGCCCGGCATGCCGAGCGCGCGGAGGAACCGGCCGAGGACGTCGACCGGCCTCAGGGGCGGCAGGTCGGCGTCCGCACCCTGCAGGTCCACGTAGAGCGTGCCGCCCGGGTACCGGTCGGCGAGCTGGTGCGCGATCCGGACGGCCAGCGCCGACTTGCCGGCCCCTCCCGGGCCGTGCAGGGCGACGACCGCGCTCGTCGCGGATCCGCCGAGCCAGCCGCACACGGCGTCGATCTCGGCCCGCCGGCCGACGAAGGTGTCGACGGCGGGAGGCAGTCCGCGGACCACGATCCGCGCGGGCGGCGGGCGCTGCGGCTCGCCGACCAGGTGCGGGCGGTGGTCGAGGATGTCGCGGTAGAGCGCCTCCAGCGAGGGGCTGGGATCGATGCCGAGCTGGTCGGCCAGCATCCGCCGGGCCCGCAGGTACGCGTCGACGGCACCGGCCACGTCGCCCGTACGGTAGAGCGCCGTCATCAGCTGACCCCAGCCGCGTTGCCGCAGCGGGTGGGTCTCGACGTGCTCGCGCAGCCGACCGACCAGTTCGGCGGAGGCGCCCAGGTCGAGTTTGGCCTGGACGTGTTCCTCCTCGACCATGAGGCGCTGCTCGTGCAGGCGCGTCAGGCGTGCCGCCATCGCGCGGGGCAGCGGCAGCCCGGCGAGCGGCGAGTCGCGCCAGAGGGTGAGCGCGTGGGCCAGACTCGCCTCGGCCTGCCGCAGGTCGCCCCGGGCACGGGCGTCGCGGCCCTGTTGCGCCGACTCCTCGAACTCGTCGAGGTCGCGCTCACCCGGGCGCACCGCGAGCAGGTAGCCGCCGGTGCCGGTGTGCAGCCGGCTCGCGCCGTCCGGCTGGTCGCGCAGCGCCTGGCGCAGCCCGTGGGCGTACGTCCTCAGGTTGGCCGCCGCGGAGGCGGGCCGCGGCTCGTCCCACAGCGTCTCGGCGAGGTGTTCGGTGTGCAGCACCTCGTTCGGGTCCAGCAGCAGGGTGGCGCAGAGTAGCCGTTGCTTCACCGTGCCGAGCGGCACGGGCCGGTCGTCGACCTGCACCTCGAGCGGTCCCAGAAGCTGGAATCGCATGCCGGACATCCGGCATTTCTACCACAGGGACACGCCGGCTTCCGATCGTCGCCCGCCGTCGTGGGTCACGCGTCAGCGGCGCGCCGGCGCCTCCCGACCGTCGGCGTCCACCGTGACCTGGTCGAAGGCCGGAGCACCGTCGACGGCGTCGGCGGCCACGGCCGTCGACCTGGCGGGATCGGGCAGGTCCAGGCTGCTGCGCAGGCCGACCGGCTTCAACAGGACCGCGGCGATGATGCCGACGACGGCGATCGCGGCGGAGATGAGGAAGATGTGGCCGGTGGCGTCCCCGTACGCCGCGCGGACGATCTGCTGGACCGCGCCGGGCATGGCGTCGAGGTTCAGGCTGCCGGCTCCCGCGCTGCCGGAGGCGGGGATGCCGGCGGCGGAGAGGTCGGCGGTGATCTGGTCGGTCACCCGTCGGGCGAGGACCGCGCCGAGCACCGACACTCCGATCGTGCCGCCGAGCGAGCGGAAGAACGCGACGGTCGAGCTGGCCGCGCCGATGTCCCGGAGCGAGACGGTGTTCTGCACGGCGAGGACGAGGTTCTGCATCGTCATGCCGACCCCGACGCCGACGATGAACATGGCCGCGCCGACCAGCACCAGCGAGGTCTCGTGGTCGATGGTGCCGAGCAGGGCGAACCCGATGACGAGCACGATCGCGCCGAACACGATGTACGGCTTGATCTTCCCGGTCTTCGTGATCAGCCGGCCCGCGATGATCGACGATCCGAGGACGCCGGCCATCATCGGGATGGTGAGCAGCCCGGCCTCGGTCGGGCTGTAGCCGCGGCCGATCTGGAAGTACTGGCCGAGGAAGACGGCGCCGCCGAACATCGCCATGCCGACCGCCAGGCTGCCCAGGATGGCCAGGGCGGTGGTCCGCTGGCGGACGAGATCGAGCGGGACGACCGGCTCGTCGGCCCGCGACTCCACCCAGACGGCCAGGGCGAGCAGCGCGACCGCACCGCCCACCATGGCGGCGGTCTGCCAGGAGGCCCAGGCGAACGAGTCGTCGACGAAGGAGATCCAGATGAGCAGCACGCTGACGCCGGCGGCGATCAGGGCCGCGCCCAGGTAGTCGATCTTGACGTTCTCGCGGCGGACCGTCGGCAGGCGCAGGGTGAACTGGAGGAGGACCAGCGCGATGGCGGCGACGGGGACCCCGACGAAGAAGCACCAGCGCCAGCCGAGCCAGGACGTGTCGACGATGAGCCCGCCCAGCAGCGGGCCACCGACCGTCGCCACCGCCATGACGCCACCGAGGTAGCCGTTGTACCGGCCGCGCTCCCGGGGCGGGATCATCGCGGCGATGGCGACCTGGACGAGTGCCTGGAGGCCGCCGACGCCGATGCCCTGGAACGCGCGGGCGGCGATGAGCTGGCCGGCCGTCTGGGCGAAGCCGGCGATCACCGAGCCGACCAGGAAGACGACGATGGCGATCTGGACCAGGAGCTTCTTGTTGAACAGGTCGGCGAGCTTGCCCCAGATCGGGGTGGTCGCGGTCGCGGTGAGCAGGGTGGCGGTGACCACCCAGGTGTACTGGGTCTGCGACCCGTTCAACGCGCCGATGATGTTCGGCAGCGCCGTCGAGACGACGGTGCCGCTGAGCATCGCGACGAACAGCACCAGCAGCAGGCCGCTGAGGGCCTCCAGCGTCTGCCGGTGTGTCATCGGCGCGTCGCCGGCCGTGGTGGTGGGTGCGCTCATCGCGCGGCCTCCAGGTTGTCGTGGTGTCCGAGGACGGTCTCGATGTCGCGGGTGAACCGGCCGAGCGCGGTGGCGAACGCCGCCACCTCCGCGGGGGTCCAGTCGGCGAGCGCGGTGTCGAGGATCCGGCCGTACCAGTCGTAGGTGTCGGTCAGGGCGGCCCGCCCGGCCGGGGTGACGGTCAGCAGGCTGGCCCGCTTGTCGGCGGGGTCGGCGCGCCGCTCGACCAGGCCGTGGCTGACGAGCGAGGCGACGGCGCGGCTGACGGTCGACGGGTCGAGCCCGCTACGGGCCGCCAGCTCCCGGGCGTGGCAGTCGGCAGGCAGCTTCTCGATCTGCATGAGGAGGCCGGCGAGGCCGACCGGCACGGCCGGCCGGACGTCGGCCCGGTGCCGTTTGATCAGCCGTACGCTCCGGATCAGCTCGGACAGCCTCGCACCGAGCTCGCGGCCGGCAGTTTCCACGCCGCCTCCCTTGTCGCAGATGGTTGCCGCACACAAGCATCTGCCGATCTTGCTCACAGTGCAAGTTTGCGCGATGAGAACTGAGTCACCGCCCCGTAGGCTGTCGCCCATGGCGGAGACCACCGGGCTGCGGGAGCGCAAGAAGGCGGCCACCCGCCTCGCCCTGCACGAGGCCGCCCTGCGCCTCGCCACGGAACACGGGCTCGACCGGGTCACCGTGGAGGCCATCGCCGACGCGGCGAACGTCTCCCGCCGGACGTTCTCCAACTACTTCTCCAGCAAGGAGGAGGCGGTCTTCCACGGTGACGCCGTACGGCTGCGCCGGCTGCTGGAACTGGTCCGCCGACAGCCGGCCGACGCGCCGCCGTGGGCCGTGCTGAGCGCGGCCGCCGAGCGCCTCGCCGTCGAGGCGTACGGCAACGCCCCGCCCTCCTGGCTGCTGCACCGCCGTCAGCTACGCGGGCACCCGGGCCTCGTCGCGCACCAGATCGCGGCCTACACCGCCATCGAGCGCGATCTCGCCGACGACGTCGCCCAACGGTTGACCGGCCCCGACCGGGCGCTGCGGTCCCGGGTCGTGGCGGCGACCTTCCTGGCCTCGCTGCGCGTCGCCATCCAGCACTGGATCGACCACCCCGACGGGCCGCTGCACGACGTCCTGCGCACCGCGCTCGCCGAGACCGCCACCACCCCGGCCGTCACGTAGGCCCCGCCGGTCACCTCCACCCCCGCCCGTCACGTCCGCCCCGCCGCCGGCCGGCTGACGCCCGGCAGTAGGAGGTGCGCCTCGGGCCGGCCCCGTCCGAACCTGCGGCAGCGTGAAGGAGGTCGTCCGCCTGGCCGGTCGCGACGTTGGCTCCGCTTGACCTTCACACGGTGACAAGGTCTTCACTGTGGTCGGGGAGGTGGTCGCGATGACCGTGCCGAAGGACGACACGCACACGATGCGAGCGCTCCGGCGGCTGGAGGACAGCAACCCGTCGGTGCGGTTGCAGGCAGCGCTGGCGCTCGGCACGACCCCGGACCCGCGGTTCGTCGACAGGCTCGTCGAGCGGTGCGCGATCGAGTCCGACTTCCACGTACGCGAGATGTTGACCTGGGCGCTCATCCGCCACCCGGCACCGACGACGCTCCCGAAGCTGGTCGACGAACTCCGCTCGGAGCGCGCGCAGGCCCGAAGCCAGGCGTTGCACACGCTGTCCAAGATCGGGGACCGGCAGGCGTGGCCCGCGATCACCCGGGCGCTGCTGACCGACGCCGACGACGAGGTGGCGCGGAGCGCCTGGCGGGCAGCGGTCGTACTCGTGCCCGAAGGTGAGGAACCCGCGTTGGCCGCGGTGTTGGCGACGCAGTTCGGGCGCGGCGGGCGCGCGACGCGGTTGAGCCTGAGCCGGGCGCTGATCGCGCTCGGCGAGGTGGTCACGCCGATCCTGCGCGCCGCGATGACGGACCCCGACCCTTGCGTACGTCAGCACGCCAGCGCCACGGAACGGCTGTCGCGCGACCCGGACGCCGGGCTCGAGTTCGCGGTCGACGAGGCGACGCGCATCGTGGCCCTCGGCATGACCGGCCAGGAGGGTTGACAGGCGTTGTTGATCGGTGAGGTGGCACGGCGCTCCGGCGTCAGCGCCCGCATGCTCAGGCACTACGACTCGCTCGGCCTGGTGCGGCCGACGGGTCGTACCCGGGCCGGCTATCGGGAGTACTCGGGCGAGGACATCCGGCGGATCCTCCACATCGAGAGCCTGCGGTCGTTGGGGCTGTCGCTGCGCGAGGTCGGGCGCGCGCTGGACGATCCCGGCTTCACGCCCTCGGGGCTCGTCGACGACCTCATCCGCCGGACGCGGGAACGCATCGCGGCGGAGACGGAGCTGCTCACCCGACTCCGTCAGATCGACGCCACGGAACCCGCCGGCTGGGACGGCGTCCTCCGGATCGTCGCGCTCCTGCAGGCACTGGGATCGGAGAGCGCCGGCAAGCGCCAACGCGCGGCCCTGTCCTCGACCGAAGAGGTTCCGGTGCCGGTGGGAGCGCTGGTCGAGGCAGCGTTGAGCGAGACGGACCCGAACGTCGCCGGTGCCCTCCGGTGGGCGCTGGCGCGGTCGGGCGACGGGGGCCTGGCACTGCTCGCGGAGGGCCTCGGCTCACCGGTGGCCGAGGTGCGCGAACGTGCCGTCCGGTCCGTCGCCGAGATCCCGAGCGGTGCGGCGACGGCGCTGCTGCGGAACGCCCTCACGCACTCGGACCTCGTGGTCCGCAGGTGTGCCGCTCTGGCGCTCGGAGCGCGTGGGGCAGCCGACGCGGTCCCGACGCTCATCGACATGATCGTCGAGGAGACCAACGACGCCGATGCCGCCGACGCGCTGGGCGCGCTGGCGACCGATCCCGCGTCGGCCGACCAGATCGCCACCGGGCTCGTCGACCGCCTCGCCCAGGCAGCGGTCGGATCGTCGGCACGTCGGCGACTGACCCAGGCGCTCGCGGACGTCCCGGGGATCAGGACGTCACGTGCCCTCGCGGAGCTGGCACAGGACGAGGACCGCGCCGTCGCGCTCACTGCGGCGTACGTCCTCGGGCTGCGCGACGCGCGGTGACGGTTACCCCCTGACCGGAAGGCCCGCCGCGTTTCGCGCGCTCGGGTGCGGCCGCGTCGCGAGCCGCGGATAGCCCCAGGCGGGGGACGGCTCCGCCATGTCCGGATGTGCGGCCCGGCCGTCCTTGTGGCCCTCCGCAGAGGATGACCAGACTGCTCGTGTGGAGATCGCCCGGATCCGCGAGGTGGTCGTGGTGGTGCACGACGGCGTCGTGCTGCTCGACGTGGCGGGGCCCGTCCAGGTGTTGCACGGCAGCGGCGGCTACCGGGTCCGGCTGGCCTCGGTGGACGGCCGCCCGGTACGCACGGACGTCGGCGTACCCCTCGACGTCGAGTTGGCCCTGCACCAGGTGCGGCACCGGTTCGACACGCTGCTGGTGCCCGGCCTCTCCCTCGCCACGGCGCAGCCTCCGCCGGCGCTCGTCGCCGAACTCCCCCGCGTCAGCGGGCTCGCCCGCCGTACGGCGGCCATCTGCACCGGCGCGTTCCTGCTCGCGGCGGCGCGCCTGCTCGACGGCCGCCGGGCCACCACCCACTGGGCGGCCTGCGCCGACCTCGCGTCGCGGTTCCCCGCGGTCCGCGTCCGGCCCGACGCCCTCTACGTGCGGGACGGGCCGCTGTTCACCTCGGCCGGCGTGACCGCGGGCATCGACCTGACGTTGACGCTGGTCGAGGACGACCACGGGCCGGAGCGCGCCCGCACCACCGCCAAGTACCTCGTGGTCTTCCTGCACCGCCCCGGCGGTCAGTCCCAGTTCACCGTCCGCGGCAACACCACGGCCGCCCCCGGCAGCGCGCTGCGCCGGGTCCTGGACGCCGTCGCCACCGACCCGGCCGCCCCGCACACGCTCGCCACGATGGCCGCGCACGCGTCGGTCAGCGAACGGCACCTCACCCGCCTGTTCCGCCGGACGGTCGGGACGACCCCCATCCGGTACGTCGAGCAGGTCCGGGTCGAGGCCGCGAAGACCCTGCTCGAAGCCACCCACGACGGGGTGGCTCGCATCGCCCGTGCCTGCGGCTTCGGCTCGGACGACAGCATGCGCCGCGCGTTCCTGCGCGGCATCGGCACCACCCCGGCCGAGTACCGCCAACGCTTCCGGTCCACGCACCCGACACCCGAAAGATGAGGTACCCGTGACGCCTTCCTTCTCGCGGCGCACCGCCCTCGGCACCGGCCTGGCCGCCGGCGCCGGCATGCTCACCGGGCTGGTGCCCGCCGCCCCGGCCGCCTCCCACGCCGCGCCGGACGCCGACCTGTCCTTCCCGTCGACCCGGCTGGCCCGTGAGGCGGCCCGACTGATCGACGAGGCGCAGGAGGCCTACCTGCGCAACCACAGCCTGCGTAGTTTCCTGTTCGCCCGCGAGGCCGCCGCGCGGGCCGGTCGGCGGCCCGGCCACGACTACGACGAGGAGGTCGTGTTCCTGATCTGCGCCCTGCACGACATGGGCCTGACCGCACGCGCCAACTCCGACCAGCGGTTCGAGATGGACGGCGCCGACTTCGCCGCCCGGTTCCTCGAGGAGCGGGGTGTCACCGACCGCCGGGTCGACACCGTGTGGGACGCGATCGCCATGCACACCACGCGCAGCTTCCGCGACTCACCCGTCTTCCAGCGTCGCCGACCGCCGGAGATCGGCATCGCCCAGACGGGAATCAGCATCGACCTCATGGGCGTCAACAGCCCGGTGCCACCCGAGTACGCCGACCGCGTCCACCGACGTCATCCCCGCCTCGGCGGCGCCCGGGCCGTCACCGACGCGATCGTGGCGCAGGCACTCGCCAATCCCCGCAAGGCCCCGGCCGCGACCCTTCCCGGCGAGATCCTGCACCAGCGCCACCCCGAACTGCCCTACCTGACCTGGGACATGCTCCTGGACTCCAACGCCTGGGGCGACTGAACCGGCCCAGCACCAGGCCCTTCCTCCGCGACATGACCTCCGCCGTGCCGATCCCGGCAGCAGAGGCGGCGGGCCGGTTACCCTCCCCCTCGTGACCCACGAGAACGAGATCACCGAGCCGGTCGACCTGTGCCTCGCGGGTGGGCGGCTCAATCCCGCCGCCGTGGGCTGGAGCCGCCGCCCGCTGCACCGGGCGAACCTGCGCGGCTGGGGCCGCAACAAGCGCTGGGAGTACTGGGGGATCGTCACGCCGACCCACATCGTCGGCCTGGTCGCCTCGTCGCTGGACTACGCGGGGGTGCACAGCCTCTACGTGCTCGACCGCGCGACGAAGGCCGAGATCGACAGGAACGTGGTGGTCCCCTTCGCCCGGGGCGCCCTCTTCCCACCCGTCAGCGGGGCGGGCGCCGTTCGGGCGCGTGGCGGCGGACTCTCGATCGACATCGACCAGGCGCCGTCGGGCACCACCATCCGCGCCGCCGCCCCCGGTCTGGAGATCGACCTCGTGGTGTCGCTGCCGGCGGGTCACGAGTCGCTCGGCGTGGTGGTGCCCTGGAGCACCCGCCGGTTCCAGTACACCGTCAAGGACCTCGGCCGCCCGGTGCGCGGCACCCTGCGGGTCGACGGGGTGGCCCATCCGGTCGCCGAGGCGGACTCCTTCGCCGTTCTCGACCACGGTCGCGGCAGGTGGCCGTACGCGATCCGCTGGAACTGGGCCGCCGGCAGCGGCCCGGGTCGGGCGATCCAGCTCGGCGGTCGGTGGACCGACGGCACCGGCTCGACCGAGAACGGCCTCTTCCTCGACGGCCGGCTGCACAAGATCGGCGACGAGCTGCGCTGGGAGTACGACCGCGCCGACTGGTCGCGCCCGTGGCGGATCAGCGGTGCGCGGGTGGCCGTGGAGTTCCACCCCTTCCACGAGAAGATCGCCAGGACGAACTTCGGTGTGCTCGCCAACGAGACGCACCAGTGCTTCGGGCACTTCACCGGCTGGGCGGCGGCCGACGACGGCGAGCGCGTCGACCTGGCCGGGCTGGTCGGCTGGGCCGAGGAGGCACGCAACCGCTGGTAGCGGTGCCGGGGCCGGACGAGGGCGCCGGGCAGGACGGGGGCGGCACCTGGCCCTAGGGTGGGCGGTATGGCAAGCCCTGGCCCCTCCGCCGACGGCTCGGCGGCCCGGAATCCGCTCACCCTGCTCACGCTTGACGAACTCCGGCAGCGCACCAGCGTGAAGTGGCGCATGTTCGCGCCCGACGTGCTCCCGCTCTGGGTCGCGGAGATGGACGTGCCCCTCGCTCCCCCCGTGGCCGACGCGCTCCGCCGCGCGGTCGACCTCGGCGACACCGGCTACTCGTACGGGACGGCGTACGCGGAGGCGATCGGCGACTTCGCCGCTGGGCGTTGGGGCTGGCGGGACTTCCGCGTCGCGCACACCTCGGTCGTGCCCGACGTGATGATGGGCGCCGTCGAGGTGCTCCGGCTCGTCACCGACCCCGGTGACGCGGTCGTGGTCTGCTCCCCCGTCTACCCGCCCTTCTACGCCTTCGTCACCCACGCCGACCGGCGGGTCGTCGAGGCCCCGCTCGGGCCCGACCGGCGCATGGACCCCGCCGCCCTCGACGAGGCCTTCCGACGCGCGCGGGCCCACGGCAGCCGGCCCGCGTTCCTGCTGTGCAATCCGCACAACCCGACCGGCGTCGTCCACCGGCGCGACGAGCTCGAGACCGTCGCGGCGCTGGCCGACCGGCACGGCGTACGGGTGGTCTCCGACGAGATCCACGCTCCCCTGGTGCTGCCGGGGGCGCACTTCACCCCGTACCTCACGGTGGCCGGCGCCGAGAACGCGTTCGCCCTGGTCTCCGCCTCGAAGGCGTGGAACCTGGCCGGTCTCAAGGCGGCGCTCGCGGTCGCCGGACCGCAGGCCGTGGCCGACCTCCGCCGTATGCCGGAAGAGGTCAGCCACGGGCCCAGCCACCTCGGTGTCATCGCGCACACCGTCGCCTTCCGCGAGGGCGGGCCGTGGCTCGACCTCCTCCTCGACGGTCTCGACGCCAACCGCGCGCTGCTCGCGACGCTGCTGGCGAAGCACCTCCCGGCCGTCCCGTACCACCGTCCCGAGGGCACCTACCTCGCCTGGCTGGACTGCACGGGGCTGGGCGTCGACACGGAGCAGCCGGCCGACGACGCCGGCGTGGTCAGCGACGTCGCCGGGCCGGCGAAGATGTTCCTCGACCACGCGCGGGTCGCCCTCAGCTCCGGGCACGTCTTCGGCACCGGCGGGGCGGGCTTCGTACGGCTCAACTTCGCCACCTCGCCGGCGATCCTCACCGAGGCCGTCACCCGAATGGGCGACGCGGTCCGCTGAGGACGCCCGCCGTCGGCATCAGCCTGGGCGACATCACGTCCGGCGCGGCGTTCGCGCACGGTCGTGGGCTGGCCCGGCAACCCGAGGCGTTCAGTCACCGTCAGCGCCGCCGGTGCGCTCGGCGTCGGCCGGCTGGTCGAACAGCCGCTGGTAGCGCTGCACCGCGAGCAGGACCGCCAACTGACCGAGCGCGCTGACGGCGGCGGCGAACTGGTCGAGGTAGAACACCAGCAGGTTCACCACGCTCAGTAAGGTGACCAGGCCGGCCCGGGCGAGCTCCACGGCACGGCGAGCCACCCCGCGCAGCAGCAGCCCGGCGGCCACGATGAGCGCGGTGCCCACGCCGGCGTCCAGCAGCGCCCGGACGAGCAGGAGCAGCACCCCGCGGCGGTCCTGGATGTCGACGCGGGCGAATTCGTTGGCGGTGGTGAGCACCCCCTCGGTGGTTCCGTCACGCAGGTCGAGAGCGACGGCAACGATCGTGATGAGGTCGCTGAGCGTGGCGAAGCCGAGTAGCCCCAGCGCCAGGACCAGCCCGACGCGCAGCCGACCCCGGGTCAACGACCGCGCCACCCACGCCCGCACGGCGACCGCGATCCGGGCGATCCGTCCTGACCGGTGCTCGTACGGCGGCAGCACACCGGGCTCCGCCAACTCCAGCAGCGCCGTGGCCAGCGGCTGCAACCGGTCGTCGTCCGGACTCGCGGCGGCGGCGCCGAGTCGCCGCCGCAGCTGGGCCCGGTCCCGTTCGCTGAGCCTCCCGTCGACGGCCTCGCCGAGCAGTTCCAGCGCGGCGTGCAGTTGCGCCCGGGTGCCCTCGACCCGTGTGCTGCGGGCGCGCACGTAGAGCCACACGCCGATGAGGAAGGCCGCGTAGGCGATGGGCGCGGCGGCCGGGAAGAAGTAGTCGTTGTCGGCGGTGATGAACTTGCCGACCTCGTCGATGAAGAGCCCGGTGCCGATTCCGGCCAGCAGCGCCGCCCCGAGCAGCGCGGCCCGGTTGACGACGAGCAGCGGGACGAGCGCGGCGACGAACAACGACAGGCCACCCCACAGGGCGTGCGAGATGTGCAACGTACCGCCGCCGACCTGCGGATAGCCGGTCAGCGCCAGGAATGCGCGGGTGCCGAGGACCGCGCCGCCGAACCCGATCAGCATCAGCAGCATGTAGTGCTCCGCGTCCAGTCGCGCCACCAGGCGTCGGGAGGAGCGACGGTGGCGCTGCCGGTGGGACGGGAAGCTCATGTGGACAGCAAACACCGGACGGCAGGGTGCCGGTGGCGCCTCCGCCAAACGCGGGCACGGCCTCGATCCGTCGACCGGCGGGCGGTGCCGAGCGTCAACCGCCGGTGCCGGCGGTCAGGTCGAAGTCGGCGACGACCGGCGCCCGCCCCACCCACACGAGGTTGCCGTCGGTGAACCTGTCGCCGGCCGGGTACCAGCGGCCGGGCCCGAAAGAGCAGTCGCAGCGCAGCTTGACCAGTTGCCCGGGGAGCATCGGAAGTCCGTACGACGTGCCGACGTCGACCGCGCCGACGACGTCCCCGGTGAGGGCGTCGAAGGCGACGACCGTGCTGTAGGCCGCCAACTCGTCGGTGCGGATCCGGCCACTCGTGGGCCGGGCTGTCGGGTCGGTGACCGCCACGCTGTCAACCCGCGGGATGACACTGACTATGATCGATCGGCCGACGGCTCCGAGTCGCGCGGTCCACGAGGATCTGCCCGGCTCGACCGGGACCTGCCGATCGTCCGGTGCGGGGAGCGACCCGGCCGGCCAGCACCGTCACCCCGCGCCGTCGGCCGCCGCGGCCGTGGAGGCGGGCACCCCTGATCACAGAAGGAGTTCCATGAACCAGCATGACGGATCCGGTTGCTGCGGGGGCGGCGACGAGGGCGTACCCGGCATCAGCCGCCGTGGCGTGTTGCGCGCCGCGGCGTTGGGCGCGGGCGCCATGACCGTGGGCGGGGTGCTGATTCCCGGAACCGCGCACGCCGCACCGACGATCTACAACCCGTTCGGCGCGTACCCGGTCACCGACACCTGGGAGGGCCACCTCCGCCGCGGCTCGCTCGGCGGTATCGACTACGGCATGGGCGTGGGCACGGCACTTCCCGCCTGCGGCGCCGGCACCATCCAGAACATCCCCTACAACGGTACGGGTGGACACACCGTCACGATCCACCACGGCGACGGCTACCGCAGCCAGTACATGCACCTGTCGCAGTTCTCGCTCGCCGACGGCGCCAGCGTCGGCGCGGGCACGGTGGTGGGCCGCTCCGGCGGTGCCGCCGGCGCGCCCGGCTCCGGCAGTTCGACCGGCCCGCACCTGCACTGGCACATGATCGACCCCTCGGGCACCAGGATCAGCCCGCTGGTCTACATCGCGCAGAATCCCGGCCAACAGTCGCGTCAGGTGTTCGAGGCGCCCAGCTTCAACGGCTGGCAGGCCCTACCGATCTCCGGCAGCGCAGGCGCGGTCACCGGCTCGGCCGTGGCCACGATCGGGGTGAGTACCACGAAGATCGTCTACACCCTCAACGGCGGCCGGATCTTCGAGGCGGCCAGCAACGCGGGCTGGCGCAACCTCTGGACCGGCGTCTCCGGCGCACAGGGCACCGCGCTGGCCGCGTTGAACTGGAAGGGGGTGAAGCTGGTCTACAGCGTGGTCGGTGGCTCGGTGCACGAGGCGAGCAGCGGCAACGGCTGGCGCAACATCAGCACGGGCATCAGTGGGGTGAGCTCCGCCTCGATCGCGGCGATCGAGATCGACGGGATCAAGTACGTCTACAGCATCGTCGGCGGCTTGGTGCACGAGGCGAGCAGCGCGAACGGCTGGCGCAACATCAGCACCGGCATTCCGGGCTCGGCGGTGGCGGCCATCGCGGCGGGCACCACGAAGATCGTCTACACCCTCAACGGCGGCCGGATCTTCGAGGCGGCCAGCAACGCGGGCTGGCGCAACCTGTGGACCGGCGTCTCCGGCGCGCAGGGCACGGCCCTGGCCGCGCTGCACTTCAACGGGGCAAAGTTGGTCTACAGCGTCACCGGCGGCTACGTGCACGAGACGGCCAGCAACACCGGCTGGCGCAATCTGAACAGCGGGGTCCGCGGCTCCACGGCGGCCGTGCTGGCGGTGGGGAACAACAAGTACATCTACGCCGCCTGAGCCACCGGCGGGGGCCTCCCGGGCGGGAGGTCCCCGCGCCGGCCGCTGTGATCCAATCAACCATGGTTCGACAGCGGGTCCTTGCCGTCCTTCTGTTCTTGATCGCGCTTGTGGCGCTGGCCGCCTCGCGCACGTTCCCGTTCCTTGACGACCTCCCCGAGCTGGCCGAGTCGGCGATCGCGTTCCTGGGCGCGGCGTGCCTCCTGACGGGGGTGTGGCTGTGGTTGCGGAAGCCACCGAACCGGTCGTCGCATTCGGCCGGCGACGACGGCAGACACTGACGGACCCGGGCGGGCAAGGATCACCAGGGCCGGTCTGCGACACCCAGGAGGGTTCACCGTGACCGCTGCCCCGGCACGCCCCCGCCACTACGAACCTCACCCGATCTGACGCGTCACCGTTCGGCGATCCATCCGAGCGTCGACAGGCGGCTGACCAGTCGTTCGACATCGAGTGTCCGGAACATCCACAACTCGTCGCGATCATCGACGTCGAACTCCAGCCCGGTGTTTCGCCATCGCCGGATCGCGATCAGATTGTCGGCGGTGACCACGAAGGTACCGGCCCAGATCTCCCGCAGCGTGATGGCGTGCTGATCCGCCCGTAGCCTCGCCATCGGCCAGCCGGAGTCGGCGCGGACACCGCCCCCGACCTTGGGGACGACCCGGATACCGCCACGCGACGAGAACCCGCCCGAAGGCACCGATCTTGCCATTTCGATGCTCCTACCGTGGTCGAGGGCAAGGGCAGGGAGGGCGGATCCGCAGGGCTGCCTCGCCCACGCAGCCACCCCGGAACGCCCGGTCTCGGTTCGGAAGTCCTCACGGCGCACCGGCGAGCGCGGGTAGCGTCGCCGGTGTGAGGGTGTTGCTGCGGCACGGCCCTGGCGACGGGCAGGTGGTCGACGGCCGAGGCGAGACAGTGGTGTGGGGTGCCTGCCTGTACGAGCGGACCGGCGACCGCGAGGAGCGCCACGGTCACACCGTGATCGTGTTCCGGCACCGGCCGGACTGCTGCGAGCCGTACGGGCGGGGCGGCGAGGACCGCTGCGAATGACGCCCTCGACGATCCGGTGTTCGCGCCGGTGTTCCTCGTGCTGCCACGTGGCCGCCCGAACACGACGGTGTCCTGGAATCGGGTACGGGCGACGGCCGCGAGGCGCGCGGGGCGGTTGACGGCGGCTCCGCCAGCCTCAGCGGCGGGCGCCGCCGGGTCGACCCCGGCCGGTTCCGGAGGCCCGGTGGCCGATGCGCGGAGCCCGCACCACCGCGGCGTTGCCCGCCCCCGGGCGAAAGTCCCGCGCCGCGGCGGCCACCATCTCGTCGGGATCGCCGCCGAGCGCCTGCCGGATGTGCGGCGGCACCACCTCGGACGTCGCCAACGCCATCCGCACCTGCACCGACCGGTCGTCAACCAGGCGGCGCAGATCCGCGTCGTCCAGCTCGACCGCGAGCACCAGCGCGACGCGGACGTCCACCACGGGATCCTGGGCGAGCGCGCTGCGCTGGGCGGCGGTGGTCCGCGGGTTGCGGGCGAGCCCCTTGCGTACGCGCGCGGTGCGGTCGGCCATCAGGGCGGTGATCACGTCGGGGTCGTGGGTGTGGGTGGCGAGCCGTTCCCGCACCTCGGGCGAGACGTCGTCGACCAGCCGCGCGGCCAGCTCGGGCTCCAGTTCGCGCGTCTCCGCGAGTAGGCCGCGAAGCTCCTTGTCGGGAGCCTCCGCCATCACCCGGCGAACCGACTCGTTGCAGGCCGGATTACCGGCGACCGCCCAGCGGACCCACCGGTCGGCGTCCTTGACGAGCACCAGAAGATTGCCGATCGAGGTCGAGGGGTTTCTCGCCACGGCCTCCCGGACGTCGCGATCACGGTCCCGGGTCAGCGGGCGCAGTGCCTGCGCGGGCGCGTCGGTACGGGTCGCGACGGCCTTACGGACCACGGCCGACGGGTCGGACGCCAGGTCGATGAGGGTCATCTGTGGCGTGGTGGGGTCCTGCGCGACGGCGAGCCGCGCGTCGACGCTGCCACCCGTCGCGCCGTCCGCGGCGGCACCTGACCCACTGTGACGGTCGGGTCCGCCGACGTCCTGCTGTTTCCCCATGGGCGCCATCATGTCACGGGTCGCGCCGTGCACCGGCCGGGCCGGGCCGGCCGCCCAGGGGTGATCGACACCACCACCTGGGCGGCCGCGGATCTCGATGGCGCCGCCGCGGCAGCCGGTACCACGGCGGACGCCTCAGCTCCCGGCGCGGCTGACCCGGCCCACGCCGGTCAGTTCTTGGCCTTCGCGTAGTCGAAGAGGTCGGCGACGTCCTCGTCGAAGTACGGGCCGTACATGTTCCCGGAGAACTTGTACGAGGCCACCGAGTTCACGTACCCGAAGCCCTGCGAGTTGTTCCAGGCCCGCAGGAATGGCCCGCCGCTGGTGCCCTCGTTCAGCGGGCAGTCCATGAGCTTGACCCGCTGCGTTCCCGCGGCCTGCGTCGTGCTCTGGCAGTAGTGCTGCCACCTGCCGTCGAAGGGCGCGGCGCCGGGATAGCCGAGCAGGGTGGCGGCGACGCTGCGGGGGTAGTTGAAGCTGATGCCCTCCCCGCCGGTGACGTCCACCAGCCGCTTGCCGTTGCGCGGCCACACGGTGACGAAACCGTAGTCCCACCACAGGATGTCGTGGTCGACCCAGCCCTTGGTCGAGGTCATGCTCCGGGCGCTCCACAGCCCCCAGGCGGACGGGCCGTCGGCGTAGTTCGGGGCGAAGACCCAGTTGGTGTGCCAGTTGTCGGAGCCGTCGCCGGGGTGCAGGCAGTGCCCGGCGGTGGAGACCAGGTTCGCCTTGGCCGTGTTGATCGCACTGGCGGAGCAGTAGTGGTCCTCGTTGTTGGCGGTGAAGAAGACCCGGCCGACACCGGGTGAGGGATTGACGGACTGGGTTCCCGCTCCGGCGGAGGCGTCGCGGGCCGAGACCGAGGCACCGGGGACCGCCGTGCCGGTGCCGCGCGGACCGATCGGCTCCGCGCCCGAGCGCGGTTCGCCGACCCGACCCGGCCGGTCCGCGGCCTCCCCGGCCAGCTCCTCCCCGCCCACCAACGGTTCCAGCGGCGTCGCGGCGCGCATCCGCTCCGGCGTCCAGTACGCGTCGGCCAGGGCCTGCGCGGTCGCCGCGTCCCGGATCGGCCGACCGTGGAACGTCGCCTCCGCCCCGGCGGGGATCCCGTTCGGCGTGGTCGCGCTCGCCTGTGCCGGCGTGCCGGCCAGAGCGAGCCCGCAGAGCATGGCGGTGGCCGCCGAGATGATGCCGTAACGCCTTCGCACCCGTGCCTCCTCAGGAGCCGGCCCGGTGGCCATCCGCCACGGGTCCGGCAGAGGTGACGCTAGGGCGCTGGCCCGCCGCCGGGCAGCGGTCTGTCAGCATTGATCCACAGACGCGTATCTGCTTGCGGCCGGACGGGCACCCCGGCGTGACCGGTCACCGCGTCACGGGCACGGCGTCCCCGCGCAGACGTCGATGACCTTTCCGGTGAGCAGGAACACCGCCTTCTGCCTCTGCGCCGCGGCCTGGGCGCGCGGGAACTCGTGCGAGTCCTCGCCGTACTCCGGCCCGGCCGGGGCGAGGTTCGTCGGCGGTGGCGCGTACGCCGCGCCGCTGTTCCAGACCACCATCGCCGAGCCGGTGTACGGGTACCTGCGGATCGGCGCGATGCCCCAGTACGGCCGCACGTCCGGTGACCAGCCGTCGGCCAGCGCGGGGGTGTGCAGGCGGGCGCCGATGGTGCGCGCCTGGACCTCCGCCGCGGCCGGGGAAACCTGCTGGTCGCCGAAGGCCACGTGCATCAGCACCTGGTGTGCCGGGGTGCCCGGCAGCGGGCGGTCGGTCATGTGCTGGGCGTACCCGTTGGCCTCGGAGCGGTCCCACAACATCTGCAGCAGCGCGAGGATCAGCTGCTGGTCGACCTTGTCCGGGTAGTAGCCGTCCATGATCGTCTGGAACGGGGTGAAGGCCACGCTGCGTTGCAGCAGCGTGGAGTAGTTCATCGCCGGCACGCCGAGCACCGACCGGGTCCAGTCCTGGGCGATGGCGGTAAGCGCGCCGCCGTTGATGCCGCCCTGGCTGTTGCCGTCGTAGTGCAGCCCGCCGGCCACGTCGATCAGCGGCCGTGCGGTGGCGTCCCGGAACGCCGGGTGGGCGGCGAACCCGCCCGGGTGGATCATCGCCCGGCCCAGGAAGAGGAAGTTCAGGTAGCTCTGCTGCAACCGGTCGGCCACCGCGGGGAAGCCGCTGAGGTCGGTGAAGGCGCCGGCCACGTAGGGGACGTCGGCGGCGGCCATGCCGATCCAGCTGGTCGCGCAGAAGGTGAAGTCGTACGTGTGCGACATCGTCTTGACGTTGCCGGCGTTGATCTCGGTCGGCTTGCCGAGCAGGCCGTGGCCGTAGAGCGAGAGGTGTGCCGGTTTCGCGGCGGAGGCACTGCGCGGGATGTTGCAGACGAAGTCGGCCGCCACCGTCGCGCCGGACGGTGTGGGCAGGGCGTTCGGCGTCGGTGGCGTTCCGCCGCCGCCGGCTGGCCCGTAGTGCAGCCGGGAGCCGGGCCCGCCGTCGCCGGTCAGATACGACGGTACGCCGATGGTGCCGGTCACCTGCCGGGCGATCAGCGGCTCCTGCTCCGGCGGGTAGTCGGTCACCTGGGTGACGGTGAACGACGGTGCGGCCCGGCGGAGGGCGGCGAACGCGCCGTCGCGGATCGCCAGCATCCGCCCGGTCAGACCGTGCCGGCTGGCGACGGTGAAGTCCCAGGCCAGGTGGAGGCTGTGCCGCTTGACGCCGGCCCTGGTCAGGTCGGCGAGGATCCGCTTCATCTGCGGGGCGCGACGGTCCCGGTGGCCGAGGCCGGCGCCGGTCACGTACGCCGTGAACGCCTTCGGCGCCGGGATCAGCGCCCCGTTGCCGTCGCGCAGGCCGCGCAGGCCGACGACGTAGCGGGTGCCCTCGGACAGCGCCACCGCCGGTCGGATGATCAGCAACTGCCGCTCCGGCTGGCCGGCCGCGTGCGCGTCCAGCTCGGCCCAGTACGGCGTGCGCCTACCCGTCCGGGCGTCGAGCAGCACGATCGGCGCGTCCGGCGCCAACGAGCGGCCGATGTCGGTGACCGGCGCGATCCCGGTCGCCGCCGCGTCGAGGCCGGGCACCCGCACCAGGATCGGCGAGCCGGGACTGAACCCGTCCTGCCGGTTCCATTCCGTCGGGTCGATCGGGGTTCCCTGCACGTTGGCGGGCATCGCGGAGGCCGGGAACCGTACCCGCTTGCCGGTCGGGCTGCTGCGGTCCGGCACCGTGAAGTAGTCGTTCGGGAACGGCAGCAGGCAGGCCGTCGGGTCGATCGGGTCGCAGCCCTGATGCCCGGCCGGCGCGGGAGTCGCGGGCGGCGCCGCGGCGGCGGCCGCGCCGAGCAGGACGGCGCCTGCGGTCACCAGCACGGACACGGCGAGACGGAGCCGTCTGGGTGTGGTCACGCGCATCTCCTTCGACACCGGACCGTGGTCCGAGGCGGGGGCCGACGATGGTGGGTGGAGCGTCGTGTACTTCCTACGCTCGTGAATGGATCTCGGCAAGAGGGCCGCTACTCGCCGGACCTGGCGGCGAAGCCGGACAGGTGGGCGTGCACCCGCTCGCGCCGGGCGGCCGTACCGTCGGGGTCGACCTTCGCGGCGTTGACCAGCACCTGGGTCAGCGCGGTCGAGGGTTCCGCGTGCAGCCGGCCGCGCGCCACCGCGTGGGCGAACGTGGCGCGCACGAGCGCTGACCCGGATTTCCCGGCCGCGCCACCCACCGGCCCGGCGCCGTCCACCTCGTACCGCGCCCAGGCGTCCTCCACGCCGCGCCGGTACCCCCGGCGCGCCGACTCCAGCGCTTCGGCACGGCGCAGCTCACGATCCGCGTCGGTGAGCGCCGACGGGTCGACCGTCAACGCCTCCGCCGGCAACAGGCCGTCGACCGCCACCTCGACCGCACCACGACACGCCTTCCGCAGCAGCGGCGATCGCACCGACTCGAACCTCAGCGGCAGGCCGACCAGTTTGACCAGGTCAGCGCCGCCTGGGAGCAGACTGCCGAGCCGGCCGCGTGGCTCGAACAGGTCGGCCGGGACGAGCACGGACGCCGGGTGCGCGTCGACCAGGTGCTCGCGGGTGATCCGGACGCCCCCGCAGCGCTGAAGGAACGCCAACGCCTTGGGCCGCGGATCCCCGTCCTCGCCGAAACCGAGCCCGTCGAGGTACGGCTCCAACTCCTCCGGGTCGTCGCCGTCGCCATGTCCGGGATACGACCAGTCGACCGAGGCGACCAGCCGACCGTTCTCGGCGTACGACACGGGGCGGCGCGCGCCACCTCCGCGAGGTCCCGCAGCGTGGCGGTGCGCCGGGCCGGAAAGCCGTCGAAGCGAACGAGCGCCTCGTCCACGGTCAGCCCCGCGACCACCGTGACGCACAGGGCCTCCCCCGGCACGTCCCGCTGCGCGAGCAACTCCGCGTAGTACCCGGTCTCCCGCACCGCGTCCTCCCCCGACGGCCGCACCCCGCCAGCCCCGACGCGGAGCCTGGACACCGTCGCCCGTCGCCTCGGCAACGGCACCGACTCGCAGCCGGCGGGCCGCCGGCAGCGCGGTCCCGCCACGCTCACCATGCTGGTGGCCTGCTGACGAGGAATTGCCGATCGTCGTCGGCACCGCCGTTCGCGCGGCCACCAGAACAGCCCTTGGCTACTGATGCCCTTCTCTGGAGAAGAAGATCATCGACCAAGGGCTGTTTCCGTGCCCGGTCGCGATCCCCGCGGGGCCCCGGGAGGCAGGAATCAAGTTGGTGGCTGGAGAGATGACGACTGCGCGTCGGGCATCCTCACACTCGCCGCAGATAGCCGCCAGGGAACCAGGTGAACATCAGTTCCTCCTTCGACCTGTCGACTTCGAAGCGCTGGTCGGGCAGGAATTCCTCGAGCGCCTCCCAGGGCCCGTCGCCCGGTTCCCACGGCCCCGCCTGGACCGGGTGCCCGCTGAGGTTGGTGTCCTGCACGATCAGGTAGCAGCCCGGCGTCACCAGGTCGGCGTACGCCGCGAGTTCCGCGAGGACGTGCTGCTTGCTGTGGTCGCTGTCGAGGATCACCATGACCCGCTCGACGGCCTGCGCCTTTTCCCGCATCTGGGCGACGACGGCAGGGTCGACGGACGACCCGGTCATGGTGTCGACCCGGTCGAAGTACGGCGAGTCGACCGCCATTCCTTCGCCGTCGATCCAGCCGCTCGGTCCGGCGAGGTGTTCGGGCTTGACGTCGACCGTCGCGACCCGGCCGTTACCGACGAGTCCGAGCATTGTCGCGTAATAGAGTGCGGACCCACCGTGTCGGGTGCCGGTCTCGATGATCAGATCAGGTCGCGTTTCGTGAATGATCTCCTGGATCATCCACATGTCCATCGGATTCTGGTGGCACGCCACGCCGAGCCATGTCCGGCGGCGCCACACCTTGCTCTTGTAAAAGGCCCGCTGGAACGTGTCCACGGCCCCGGAAACATCAGCATCCATGGGGGGAAACTATCACGACAAATGCTGGCCGGTGATCATGCCTCTGACCCAAAAATCGCCGGTACAGGGTGACCCCTTTTCTCGAACAAAACGCCCAGGAGGCACGCCTGGGAAAGGGTCGGGCACTGCGGCTCGTTCCATAACCGTAACCATCGGTCACGGCCGGTTCCGGACCGTGACCGTCTGATCCCCGCCAATGCCGGCAGGCGCGACACGGCATCCGCCGCCCACGTCACCGGCAAGGCGGACGGAGGCGCCTGAGCGAGGTGCCCAAGCGCCTCCTGCCGCCTTACTGGCAGGCCATCGGGCCGCCGACGACATCGTCCAGCTCGTCGTCGGCCATCTCACGGATGTCGACAGCCTCGAAAGTCACCTCGATCATGTTGATTCACCCCCTCCCCGCATCATCGGTCACTGCACCCGACCAGATGGTCGGACGAATCACATGCAACGGGCCGCGCCCACCACATCGTCCAGCTCCTCGTCGGCCATCTCACGGATGTCGACAGCCTCGAAAGTCACCTCGGTCATGCTGGTTCACCCCTTTCCGCTCATCAGTCCTTCTCCACCCGAAGGTTCGATCCGGAAGCCGTGGCGGCGGACTCAAGTCCACAGGTTCCACACGGACCGACAGCCCTTCCATAGCGGGCTGGGAGCCATAGGATACCTCCGTCATGTCCACAGGCGATGTCGCGTTGGTCGCGTTCAACTGACAACTGTCAAGAGGGCTATCAACCCGCCTCCAGATCGGCCTTGACCGCGCGCAGGAACGCCACCGCCGACCGACCGTTGACAAAACGATGGTCGTATGCCAAACCCAGATGGAAATAGTCACTGGTGGTGACCGAACCATCATTCTGAAGCACCAACTCGCGCTGCATCGAGGCGAGCGAGACCGCGCATGTGTGTTCCGGGAAGATGAGCGGCTGCGCATGCACGACGTCCGCGTCCGTATGTATCGTGAGCGCGATGTTCGACCCGGCCAGATCAGCCTCGGCGAATTCCCCGCGCACGGCGGCGCGACGGAACCGCAACAGGTCGGCGGCGACGTCCCGCAGCGGCCGGGTGTCGGCGTCGGCGACGACCGGCAGGTAGAGGCCCCTCCCGACGTCGATGGTGACACCGACGTGCGCTCCCGGCCGAACCGTCGCCGCCTGATCGCCCTCCGCTCGCGCGAAGCACAGCGGGAACTCCGCCCGCCGCGCCGCGATCGCCTCGACCACCAGCTCCGGGATGCCGACGAAGCCGATGGTCGCCGCCTCGGTACGTAGGCGTTGTTTCAGTCGATCGGCGACCACCTTGACGACCGTGTACGCGGCGGGGATCTCGCGGTGCGAGGTGGACACCGTACGGGCGACCCGTCGTTGGGCCGCGGACACGGTCACCCGCTCGGCCGTGGCCGGCGGCGCCTGCCCGGCAACCAGCTGTTCGATGTCCGACCGCGCGATGACCGGCTTGCCGATCGACCGTACGTCCGCCTCCGCCACACCGTGTTCGGCCATCAGCCGCCGGGCCGGCTCGGTGATGGTGATCGGATCCGCATCGGAAGCCTGCCGCACCGGTGGCGGGCGGTCGTCCCCGCCGACGGTCGCCACCACCTCCCCGGGGCGGCAGGTCGACGGTGCGGACGTCCGCTGCCACAGGATGCCGGCGTCGTCCGCGACGAGTTCGTGCGCCGCCTTGGAGGTCTCCACCAGAGCTACCGCGGTGCCCGCCTCGACCGGCGCCCCGTCGCCGACCAGCCACTCGATGAGCGTGTACTCCTCGTCGGTCGCGTTGAGCCGCGGCAGCCGGATGTCACCCACCGGCGACCGCCGTCACCACGGCGCGGATGTCGTCCGCCTGGACCAGTACCGCACGCTCGAGGTGGGGTGCGGCGGGGATGGTGCTCGGCGGCGCGTGGAGCAGCCGGACGGGCTGGGACAGCAGGTCCCACATCTGCTGGTGGATGGTGTGAGCCACCTCGGCCCCCCACGTGCCGCCGGCCGTCGCGTCCTCGACGACCACCACCCGTCCGGCCCCGGCGACCAGAGCAGCCAGCGGCGCGGGGTCGAACGGATAGAGCCGCGACGGCACCACCGCACGCACCGCGATCTCGTCACTCAGATATGCACCCCGCATTCCGCCGAGCACCCTGTCGGTGAGGCCGCCCGGTGCGATGACCACGACGTCGGCCCGGTCGACCCCGCGCACGCCCAACACGGCGAAGTCGCAGGCGCCACCGATCCGCTCGCAGTGGAACAGCTCGTCTCCGGCCGCCGCGCCGAACCGTCGACGGCCGTAGAGCACCTTGTCCTCGAAGTACATCGCGGGAGCCCCCGAGTCGAGGATGCGGGCCAGTGTGGCGTGCGCGTCGTGCACCGGGCTCAGCTCGTGCACGGCGAGGTTGGGCACGCCCACGAAGTGCTTCTGCAGGCTCTGGCTGTGGGTGGGCCCGTATCCGCGGTTGCCCCCCGTCGGGCACCGGACCACCAGCGGCATCCGCACCGGTTCGCCGTACATCGTGACGGCCTTGCTGGCCAGGTTGACGATCTGGTCGAAGCACAGGGTGGCGAAGTCGGAGAACATCACCTCGACCACCGCCTCCCGGCCCCGCAGGGCCAGGCCGACCGCGAAGCCCACGATCGCCTGCTCGCTGATCGGAGTGCTGAGGACCCGTTCGGGATACCCGGTGGACAGTCCGCGGGTGACGCCGAAGGCGCCGCCGTACGGGTCGGCCATGTCCTCGCCGATCAGATGGAGATCCGGCCTCTCCGCGAGCAGGGTCGCCAGGGCACGGTTGAGGCCCTCCCCGACCCGCTCGGTCCCCGGCTCAGCCATGACCGGCGCCGATCAGCGGTCGGGCGAGTACCGACTCGACCACGTCGCGGATCTTCCCGGTCGCCGCCGTGTCCAGGCGGTCGACCTGCTCCGGGAATGCCGCACGGTAGTGCGGGTACCAGTCACGCCCGGCGAGGGCCTCGAGCTCCGCCGGCGTGCGGGTGTCGTCGCCCTTGCTGTGCGGGCCGAGCCGCACCGTGTCGAACTCGACCACCAACGGAGACCCGTCGTGACGTACGGCGGCGACGAGCGGCGCCAGGCTGGCCCGGATGGCGTCGACGTCGATGCCGGTCACCTCGACGTGGCGGATGCCGAAGGCGGCACAGCGGTCGGCGACGCTACCGGCCATCTGTGCCGAGGTCGGGGTGGACTGGGCGATCCCGTTGTGTTCGACGACGACGACCATCGGCACCCGCCAGAGCGCGGCGAGGTTGAGCGCCTCGTACACCACCCCCTCGCCCCAGGTGCCGTCACCGACGTACACCACGGAGATCGAGTTCGTTCCGGTGCGCCGCATGTCGAAGGCGGTGCCCACCGCGACCGGCACCAGTTGCCCCTGGATGCCGGTGGACATGAAGCCCGGGCGGCGGATGTGCTGCGAACCGCCCATCCCGCCGCACAACGCGCCCTCACGGCCGGCGAGCTCGGCGAGCAGCCCCGCCGGATCGTCGTACCGCGCCAGGAAGTGGCCGTGTCCCCGGTGGTTGCTGAACACCTCGTCGTCGGGGCGCAGCAGGGACTCGACCACGACCGGGACGTACTCCTGGCCGAGGCAGGTGTGGCTGGTGCCCGGGATCAGTCCCCGGCCGAGCAGGTCGAGGACCGCGTACTCGAAGCGTCGGATGGACAGCATCGCCCCGAGGGTGGAGTCGGCCAGCGGGCGCAGCCGGCTCTCACGCATGGGTGACCTGTCCGCCGGCCACGAGGTCCCGGGCCCGTGCGGCGAGCACCCCACGGTCGATCTTGCCGTTCGCCGTGTGCGGGAACGCGTCGATGTCGCGGCACAGCAGCGGAACCATGTATCCCGGCAGGATCGAGGACATCGGGCGACGGATGTCCACGCCCGGGGTGCCGACGTAGAACACCGCCAGCTCCGTCCGCCCGGACGCCTCGAACGCCACCGCGACGGCCCGTTCCACCCCCGGCAACTGCCCGACGTGCCACTCCAGCTCGTCCAGCTCGACCCGGTAGCCGCGGACCTTCACCTGCCGGTCGACCCGACCGAGATAGACGAGTTCACCGCCGGCGCACTCCCGGACCCGGTCGCCGGTGCGGTACCAGCGCACCGAGTCGCCGTCGTGGAAGCGGCCCTCGTCGTCGGCCGGATCGAGATACCCGGGGAACATCTGCTGCCCGGTCACGCACAGCTCGCCCTCGGTGCCATCGACGCCGTCCTCGACGATGCGGTATCTGAGATGCGGGTACGGCGCGCCGATGGGGACGACGCCGTGCACGGCGAGGTCGGCGGAGTCCTCGGACAACCGGTGCGCGGAGCAGGCGATGGTCAGCTCGGTCGGGCCGTACAGGTTCTCCACCACCGATCCGGCCGCCGCCCGCTGCCAGTCCTCGGCATCCGTCATGCGCAGCGCCTCACCGCAGAAGAGGCTCCACCGCAGCGTCGGCATCGAGCCGGGAGTCAGCCCGCCCCGGCGCCGCACCAGAGCGATGGCGCTGGGAACGGAGAACCAGAACGTCACCCGCTCGGCGGCCAGGAACTCCGGCAGCGCGGTGAACACCTGCGGCGGTGTGGACACCACGGTGGCACCCGCGCCCCAGGCCACGAAGAGGTCGAACATCGCCAGGTCGAAGGTCTGGTCGAAGGTCTGCGAGCACACGTCGCCCGGGCCGAGGTCGTAACGGTCGAGGTTGTACCGCAGGAAGCTGTCCATGTTGGCGTGCGTGATCGCCGCGCCCTTGGGCCGGCCGGTGGAGCCAGAGGTGAACAGCACGTACGCCACGTCGTCGTAGCCGGCCCGGGGCAGGGTGTCCAGCGGCGTCGCGGCCTGCGCCGCCACGGTGAGGCCGGGCAGGGCCGCCGTGAGGTGCGCAAGCGCCGCCGCCCCCAACCGGTCGACGATCAGCGTGTCGACGCCGGCCTGCGCCGCCATCCGGCAGGTACGCGCGGCGGGGAAGCCCGGGCTGAGCGGCACCGCCGTCGCGCCGGCGTAGAGCGTGGCGAGGAGCCCGGCGTACGACTCGATGCTGCGCACCGCGAGGATGCCGACGCTCCGCGCCCCGCACGCGACCAGCCCGCCGGCCCAGCGCCGGGCCACCTGGTCCAGCTCCGTGTACGTCCACTCCTGGCGACCGATCCGCAGCGCGACCCGGTCCGGCGCCGTCGCCAGGCCGGCGATGAACCACTCGTGCAGCAGACGTCGTGGCAGCTGACCGGTCACCAGGCCACCGTGTCTTCCGTGAAGAGCCCCAACCGGTCGAAGAAGCGGGTGGTCTTGTGCATCACGGTCCGATGGAACTCCTGACGGTACTGGTCGCCGAGCACCTCGGCGCGGATCCGCCTGGCCTCGGGAAGGGCGGCGTCCGCGTACACCTCGGGGTGGTAGAACGCCCGCAGGCACGAGCTGACGTAGCGGGACAGGTACGTCCCGGCTCCCGCCATCTCCTCCGGCGTCGCGCTCTGCTTCGCCTCCTCGTACAGCGCCCGCATCATCTGCCGACCGAAGGCGATGTGTCGCGACTCGTCCTGGTGGTGGACGGCGTTGATCTGCTGCGCGATGTGCGGCAGCCGGCCGTCGGTCGCCATCTTCGCGTTGTAGTAGTCGCACAGCTCCTCCGCGATGAGGATGCGACCGAAGATGACGAGGTCACGGATGGCGGGGCCACCCTCGATCGCGGTGCCGGCGACGCGCTTGGTCTTGTAGACCTTCCCCCCGTACCGCTGGCAGAACTGGGCGAAGAACCACATGTGTTCGTTCTCTTCGTGGATGAAGTCGTGGAAGAACTCCGACAGGCCCGGGTACCGCGTGTCGTAGATCCGCCCGGCCACCTCGCCGATCAGCTCGCGGATGAGGTGGACGTTGAGACTGAAGAAGTTCACCGCCTCGGCCTGGGTCAGGCGCACCCGTTCGGCATCCGACAGGCGGTCCCACACCGCGGTGCCGTAGCACGTCGTCAACTCCGGGCTCATCCAGAACTGGTCCGTCGGCAGTTCCGCCGGCCAGTCGAAGATGTCGAAGACGTGGTAGCGCTGGTCTCGCGCCTGGTCACTCAACCTGGCGGCGACCGTGGTGAGCCGCTCCCACGACTGGTGCATGTCCGCGTGTCTCTCCTCGACGGGGCCGGTCACATCAGGCTCCTGACCGCGTTCCAGATGGTGCCCGGAGTCGCGAAGACCTCCGGCTGCAACAGCTCGGGTGGGATCTCGATGTCGAACTCGGTCTCCAGGTTGACGATCAACTCGACCACTTCCAGCGAGTCGACACCGAGCTCGGTCAGGCTCTGGTCAGGCTCCAGGGGCGAGTCGGCACTGAGCAGCCGACTGCGCTCCCGAATGAGTGGTTCAAAGGCGGGTGGCCAATCCACCATGTCACCCTCCCGTGTCGCGGTAGGTTGGGAATCTCGCGAAAACCGGCTGACCGGCATGCGTCACCAGGTCGCGCCAGCTGGGTCCGACGCGGCCGAGAATGGCACCGAGCGAGCGGTCGCGCTGCCACTCTGGCCCGGCCATGCCCCACTGCCCCAGGGCGTCCAGGAGCACCGGGTCGACCGGGACCCAGACCCCGTCGACCTGGAACTCCGCCCACGAGTGCGATGCGGAGATCGGTGGGGTCAGCGACCTGCCGAAGGAGAACCGGGCGGTCAGTCCCCGCCTGCGGGCCTCCTCGACCAGCAGGTGGGCCACGCCGACGCAGTCGCCGATCCCGGTGTCACGGACGAAGGCGCTGTCGGCGCGCAACGTCTCCGGCAGCCAGAGGAACCGGATGTGCCGGGTCTCCGCCAGCAGGTCGAGCACCGCGGTCGGCAGTTCCGGCCAGGTCCGCGGCCGGTCGAACGTCACCGAGTGCAGCACGCCGCCCCGGTCCTGTGCCGACGTCGTCCCGTGCCAGGCGTCGTCCGGCACCGCGAGGCGCCACCGGCACGGCTCGTCGTGCCCGGGCTCCGGGCACTGCGCCACGTAGTCCATCCGGTAGCGGGCGTGGGCGGTGGGGCGCCCCAGCTCGCGGATCCACCAGGAGAGGACCTTGCGCCCGCGCGAGCGCGGGTCCAGGTGCACCGAGACGTTGCGCAGGTCGGTGGCGTCGAACAGGAGGCCGTCCGCGCCGGCCGCCGAGGGCAGACCGGCGGCGACGAGGACGTCGAGGCCCGGCCCGTCGATCTGGTACTCGGCGGCGGCCGTGGCAGCGTCCATCTCGAAGCGCCGATGCGAGTGCGGCACCTGCAGGATCAGCGGCAGCAGGGCGTCGAGCGCCTGCCGGTCGAGCCAACGCTCGGCTGTCACGAGGCACCTCCCACGAGGCGCCGGTACAGACCGTCCTCGGCCATCAGGTCCTCGTGGCGGCCACGCTGGACGAGCCTGCCGTCGCTCATGACGAGGATCTGGTCGGCGGCCTCGGGATGGGAGAGGCGGTGGGCGACGACCACCAGCGAGCGCCCGGTCCGGCGCAGGTTGGCCATGATGCGGTCCTCCGTGAGCCGGTCGAGGGCGCTGGTCGCCTCGTCGAGGATCAGCAGCTCGGAGTTCCGCAGCAGGGCCCGCGCCAGGGAGATGCGTTGGATCTGCCCACCGGACAGGCCCGCCCCGGAGCTGCCGAGCAGCGTCTCGTACCGCATCGGCATCGCGTCGATGTCGTCGTGGACCTCGGCCAGCCGGGCAGCGGCGATGACGTCCTCCAGGGAGCACTCCGGCCGGCCGAGCGCGATGTTCTCCCGGATGGTCCCGCCGAACAGCCGGGCGTCCTGCCGGACGTACGCCATCGACCGCCGCGCGGCCGGCCGGTCCAGCTGATCCGTCGGCGTGCCGTCGAGGGACACCGTGCCGGCGCTGGGCAGGTAGAGCCCCGCCAGCAGCATGGCGAGCGTCGACTTGCCGGAGCCGGACTCACCGAGGATGAGAGTGAACTGCCCGGGCTCGATCTGTGCGTTGACGTCCACGAGCGCCGGCGTCCGCGCGCCCGGATAGGCGAACCGCACGTCGTCGAGCGTGATGGCGCCGGTGACGCGGGACGGCACCACCGCGTCCGGGCCGGCCTCCGGTCGCGCGTCCAGGATGTCGGCGAGCCGGGTCAACGTGGCCCTCAGGCCGGCGACCTCCAGCCCGGTCTGCACCAGACTCGCCAGCGGTACGAACATTCCCATGGCCAGGGCGGAGAAGCCCACCACCCGGGACAGGGAGATCTCGCCGCGACCGAGCAGGACCAGACCGGCGGCGAGCACGGCGAGCGGAGCGAGGAACTGGATCGCGGTGCTGACGGCCTCGCACACGCCGAGGAACCGCCGGCTGCGGGTCCTGGCGTTCACCTCGGCGACGAACGTGTGGCTCCAGGTCTCCGCCGCGGCGCCCTCCAGCCCGGAGGCCTTCAGCGTCGGCACGCTGTCCAGCAACTGGAACAGCTCCGTGTGGCTCTTCGCCTGCGCCTCCAACAACGCCGCGGTCAGGTATTCCTGCTTGCGCCAGCTGAACGCGAGCAGAGCGAGCTGGGCGACGGCGAGGGTGAGCACCAGTGCGCCGAGACGCCGGTCCGCGACGACGATGAGCCCGCCGTACACGAGCACCAGCACCCCGTCGAGCACGGCCGACAGCGCGGATCCCGTCAGGATCTGACGGACCGCGTTGCTGGTGCGGACCCGCATGGAGAGGTCGCCGGTGTGGCGCTGGGCGAAGTAGTCGAACGGCAGGGCGACGAGGTGGTGGACCGCTCCGAGGGTCACCGACTTGTCGGCGAGGGTCTGCACGGACAGCAGGGCCAGCCGACGGACGGTCTGCATCCAGAAGTACATCGCGAACAGCACGACCGCCGCCCCGAACAGCAGCCAGGCGCTGACCGGTTCGCCGGGCTGGCCCGCCCGGTGCACGACGTAGGTGGAGGCGGCCGGCACCGCCAGGCCGCACAGGGTCAGCGCGACCGAGGTCAGCGCGAGAGGAACCCAGGCGGCCGTACGCGGGAAGAACTTCGACAGGTACGGCAGGCGGCTCGCGCCGAGGTTCCGGGCGTCGGCCCCTCGCCGCGACGTCGTGGCGCCGACCGGTGGATGGAACTCCAGCGCCACACCGGTGAACGCCTTGCCGGCCTCGGCCAGGCTGACCTTACGCCGGCCGAAGGCCGGATCGACGATGTACAGGTGGGTGTCGGTCACCCGCTCCAACACGACGAAGTGGATGAAGTTCCAGAAGAGGATGGTCGCCGGGGGGAGGTTGCGCAGCCCTTCGATGGAGACCCGGACCCCACGCGCGACCAGGCCGCGCCGCCGCGCGGCAGCGAGCATCGCGCGGGCCGCGACCCCGTCCCGGCCCGTGTTGGTCTCGGTGCGCAACTCGTCGAGGGGGACCGGTTGACCGAAGTAGGCGAGGACCATCGCCAGCGCGGCGGCCCCACACTCGCTCATCTGCGACTGGAGCACGACCGGAACCCGGGTGCGTGAGACCCGCAGCGCGGCCCGCACGTTGCGCCACCGCAGGCCGCGCAACGCGGCCAGGCCGGGTAGCGCCCGCCAGCCGAGCTCCACCGCGTCGCCGGCATCCCGGTTGACGCCGTGGTGACGCAACGCCTCGCGCCGGAAGCGCTGCCGTCGGTCGGTGAACTCCGTCGGTAGGCTCGTCGCCTCCGGCGGCCGGGGGGCCTGTTCCGCCTGCCCGGTCTTGTCCAGCGTGCTCATCCGCCGCTGCCCGAGTCGACCCGGAGCACCTGCGCGGTGATGGCCTCCGCGGCGGGTGAGAGCAGGAACTCGACCGACCGCGCCACGTCGGCGACGGTGGCGGCCCGGTTGAGCATGTTCCGTCGATTGATCGCGGCGCGGAGGCCGTCCTCGATCGATGCGGTCATGGCGGTGTCGATGAAGCCCGGTGCGACGCAGTTGACCGTGATGCCCCGGCTGCCGACCTCGGCGGCGAGCACCCTCGAGAACCCTTCCAGAGCGCACTTGGTCGCGGTGTACGCGCCGAGCCCACGGAAGGTCCGATGGGCCGCGATCGAGGTGATGTTGACGATGCGTCCGCCACGGCGGTACATCGCCTTGACCGCCGCCTGGGACAGGGACATCGGGACCTCGACGTTGAGCTGCCACATCCGGGTCATGTCCGACCGTGCGGCGGCCACGTGCAGAGCCGCGCTCGCCACCCCCGCGTTGTTGACGAGACCGTGGAGATCGGCGCACTCCCGGAGCCGGTTGGCCACCGCGAGCCGATCGTCGCCGCTGGTGAGGTCGGCGGCGAGGAACGTCAGCGGGTCACCGACGGACTCCCGCAGGGCCGCGAACTCGCTGGGAGCGGTCCGTGCCACGGCGACCACCCGGTAACCGACGGTCAGCAGCTGCCGGGTGACAGCCAGCCCGATACCCCGGGTACCGCCGGTGACGAACACCGTCCCGAGCGCCTCACTCACCGCGGGCCGCCTTTCCGGACGGTGCCGTCGGAAGCTGGTCGACGACGGTGACGCGACGCGGTTGTTCCGCCGGGGCCAGTACGCGGCGGGCATGGGCCTTGACCCGCTGCACGACCAGGTCACGGTCGGCGCCCGGCGGCGTGACGACGTCGGCGCCGACGACGGCGCCGAGCACGCTGCTGCGCACCGGGTAGACGCGGACCGCGACGACGTCCGGGAGTTCCCGCAGCAGCCGGGCCACGTGGCCGGGCACGACCTTCACCCCACCCACGTTGATGACCTCGCCGCGTCGCCCGAGGATGTGCAGGCGCCCACCGTGGATCGCCGCCTCGTCCCCCGTCGGCAGGTACGGTGCGCCGGGCGCCGGGGACAGGAGCAGCTCGCCGTCACGCACCGTCAGCGCCTTCCCGGTCGGCCCGTACCCGTCGAGGACGGAGAGCGGCAGGCCCGGCAGCCCGTCGGAGACGGTGGCGATCCGGCCCAGCTCGGTGCTGGCGTAGAACTGCAGGACGCGTTGCGGCGCGAACGCCGACTCGATCAGCCGTAGCAGCTGCGCGTCCACCGGCTCGCCGCCCATCGAGACGGTGTGCACCTGCGGTCGGGCCTCGTCGGTCCCCCGGTGCAGCGCCGCCATCCGCCAGAACGACGGGGTGCCGGCGACGACGTCGTAGCGTGCGCCCGTCCCGACGGCCAGGTCGGTCGGGGTGAGGAAGTCGATGCTGGCAGCCCGGCCCAACGCCTGGCTCACGGCCTCCACCCCGGCGTAGGTGAAGGGTGCGTAGCCGATCCCCCACCTCTCGTCACGGTGCGCGGTGTCCCAGTCGGCGCCGCGGGTCAGCTCCGGCCAGGGCCAGTAGGTCGGGGTCGGGGTACCCGTGGTGCCCGACGAGAAGATCCACAGCCCGCCCTGCCCTGCGCCGGAGGGCCGGCTGCCCTCATCGGTGGGCTGGATCCGCCCGCTCGCGACGTTCAGCACGGCCTGCGGGCGCAGCTCCGCCAGCGCCGACGCGGGGACGGTCGGACCCACCACGACCACGGACGCGTCGAGCGGGCGGAGCGCACGCAGTGCGACCACGAGATCCGGCCCGGAGGCCACCTCGACCGCGAGGTGGCGCAGGCCGGTCGCCGCGACCGCCTCTCGCAGCCGGACGATCCGCTGCGCCAGCGGATCGGCATGGATAGTCACGGGCATGGCTCAGCCTGCTGCCGGTTGCAGCGCCCGGCAGAGGTCCGCGAGCGTCTCCATCCGGTCGACGGCGACGACGTCCAGCAGTACACCCAGCTCCTGCTCGAACTCGACGATGAGTTCCGCGACGACGAGGCTGTCGATCTCCAGCTCGGCCAACTGCATCGCACCGGTGTAGCGCGGCGCGTCGCCGACCGGCGGCACGGTGAGCACCCGCTTCGCCACCGCGTCAAGGGTTTCCTCGTCGATCACCGTGTCGACGTGGACACTCTCCACGCTCAACCAACTCCATCCATGAATAGCTCCTCGGACCGTTCGTCGTCGGGGGTGCCGGACACCACCGCGATGCGCACCGGGACCGCCAGGAACGGCCGGCCGGCGACGTGGGAACGGACGTGGCTGGCGAGATCGTCCGCCGTGACTCCGGCGTCGGCGGGCGTCACCTCGGCGGCGAGTCGCGATCCGCCGTCCTCGGCGACCTCCACCGAGATCCTGGCGGAGGCGACCGCGGGGTGCGAGTCGAGGACCGAGGTCACCTCGGCCAGGTCGACGACCAGCACGACCGCACCGTCGGGTGCGCGAAGTGGCGTGAGCCCGGGGCCGCTCTCCGTCGCCGGCGCGGCGCTGGCCGGGTCGTCTCCGGCCAGCAGTGCGCGGAAGGCGGCGACGAACCTGGTGAAGGTGGCCTGCGACATGGTCTCGCCGTCGACGGTCAGCCGGACGCCCAGCCCGTTGGGCCGCTCGTTCGCGGCGATCCGCAGGCCGTCGGCGGTCCTGACCAACGTCGGGGTGTACGCGCCGCGCTCGATGGCGATCGCGCCGCCGTCGGCGTCGTCGCGGTCGGCGGTGTCCTCCAGGTACGTCATCGACAGGGTGTCGTGGACCGGACGGCCCAGGCGTCGGACCGCCGTCGCCCACATGTCGTCCAACGCCTGCCGCGTGACGGTGCGGCGCGAGGTCGCCGACAACAGCTCCCGCCGCACCTGCACCAGCAGGTCGGCGGGCCGGTCCGGCCGGTCCAGCACGACCGGCACGACGACGTCGAACATGCCGACGACGCCCTGGTCGGCGTGACGCCTGCCGTTCAGCTTCATCGAGACGACGAGGCGGTCCTGCGGCGTCAGCTGGAACACGGCGGCCGCGAACAACGTGAGGAGCCACTGGACGGTGCTGAAGCCGGCGGCCTGCCAGCGCTCGCGCACGTCCTTCCACTCGTCCTCGACCAGGGTCAGCAGCTCGGTGTGGGCGACGCTCGCGGACGGCCCGCCGAGCCCCGGAAGGAACTGGCACCGGGGCGGCAGCCAGGGGCCACGCTGCCGCCAGTACGCGGACACCGCCTGGGCGCGCGCCGAGTCGGCGGCGGCGGCCTGGCCGGTCACCGCGGCGAGGTAGTCGGCGTCCACGGGGTCGGCGTCGGTCCCGCCGCCGAAGTAGGCCCCCCACAGGTCGCGTACGACGATCATCCGGGCGGTGGCGTCGACGGCGTAGTTGGAGAACACCCCGAGCACGGCGTGCAGAGTCGGAGTGAACCGCAGCAACCGCAGCACGAACGGGTACTCGACCGCGAGGTCGAAGGGGCGCCGGATGTCCGCCGCGAGGACGGAGCGCACGTAGCGGGTGAACTGCTCGGTGTCGTTCGCCGTGACCTGGGTCATCGCCACGAGCCGGCGATCGTCGGGCATCGGCCGCACCCACTGGACAGGTTCACCGTCGAGCGTCGTGACACCGATCCGCAGCGCCGCGTGCCGGGCGACCGTCGAGCGCACCGCGCCGACGAATGCGGCGACGTCCAGCGGGCCGGTGACCTGGTAGGACATCCAGACTGCCACGCCCTGCTCCGCCGTCCCCGACAGGGCGCGGTGGTGCGCGAGCTGGCCCGGCAGCAGGGGATGGACAGCGGTGTCGAGATCGACCGCCTCAAGGCGGGTGGGTCGCGACGACATACGGTCCTCATCCCAGCAGCAGTGGTCACCTACCGGAGGCCAGATTCAAGATCGGCAGATTAGCAACTCCCCGGACACCGTCAAGGAATCCGCACTTGAACGGGGGTCGGCGGTGGGTGCGAACGCGCGATCGCCCGGATCTGTTGACGGTCCACCTTCCCGTGCGGGGTGAGCGGCAGCGCGTGGACCGCGACGCAACGCTCCGGCGTCTTGGCCGGTTCGAGGCGGCGCGCCAGCTCCGCCAGCACGTCGTTCTCCGGCAGGACGGTGGCCACCACGACGGTGAGCGGGTTCGCCTCGTCCGGCGCGACGGCGGCGGCCCCGTCGACGCCGTCGATGTCCATGGCCGCCGCTTCGATCTCGGCGGTGCTCGACCGCACGCCCCGGTGCTTGAAGACGTCGTCGCCGCGACCGTGCAGATACAGGTGGCCGTCGACGTCCAGGTGGCCGCGGTCGCCCGTGTGCAGCCGCCGGCCAGCCGCGGTCGCCCGGAAGGTGGCGGCGCTCAGCTGCCGGTCGCGCCAGTATCCGGCCATGACGTTCGCGCCCTCGACGACGACCTCGCCGACGTCGCCGGCGGGTAGCGGTCGACCCTGACGGTCGACGACGCGTACGACGGTGCCCGGGATCGCGCGCCCGACGGACCCTGGGCGTGCCAGGTCGCCGTCTGGCTCCAGGATCGTGGCTCGCTTGCATTCGGTCAGGCCGTACATCTGCACCACGGCCGCGCCCGGGAACGCGTCCCGCAGCCCGTCTGCGAGCCGTGGCGACATCCGGGCGCCGGTGTTCGTGAACATCCGGACCGGCTGCGGCACCGGGAGCGCCGTCCTGGCCGCCAGCCGGAGCAGCGCGGTGGCGATCTCCGGCACGACGGGCACGACGGTGGCCCCCGCGCTGGTGATCCGTTCGAGGAGGGCGATCCCCTCCCCTGCCTCGAGCGCCTCCCACCGCGAGCCCGCAGCCGTGGCGAGCAGGAGCTGGTAGAGCCCGTAGTCGAACGAGGGCGGCACGCAGGAGAGCACGACGTCGTCCGGCCGGTAGCCGAGGACCTGTCCGATCGCCCGGGTCGCGAAGAGGACGCTGTCGTGCGGACAGACCACCCCCTTGGGCCGCGCGCTGCTGCCCGACGTGTACATCAGGAGGGCGGGCGCCTCCGGGCCACCGTCGGCACGGCTGGCATCGGGCTGGACCGCGTCCCCGACCGGCGCGTCGAGCGTCTCCAGGATCTCCCCGAACTGTGTCGACGACCAGGCGCGGGCGGGCACCTCGACCGCTGCGGGATCGATCCCCACCACGAGGGCTGGTTCGATGTCGGCGAGTACCGCCCGAAGCTGGAACGGACGCATCGTGGCCGACAGCGGCGCCAGCGTCAGGTCCGCGTACGACGCCGCGAACAGGATCGCGGCGAAGCCGGCGCCGCCGGACCGCACGGCGATCCGGTCCCCCGGCAGCAGGCCCAGTGCGCGGAACCGACCGGCCAGGTTGACGCTTCGCTGCCGGAGTTCCTGATAGCTCCACCGGTGACTCCGGTCGACGACCGCGGTGCGCTGGGGATGCCGACGCGCGGCGGTGTCCAGCAGGGTGTGGATCCGCATGTCAGGACCGGGCTGAGCTGCCCCTGGCGGCGAGGCTCAACGCCCGACCGTCCGGTGCCGTCTGCGCTCCTCGGGCAGCATCTGGCTGAATTGGTACCAGCCCCCCGCGCAGGCCTGGGCGACAGCCCGAAGCGACTCGTGGCAATGCGCGGGAACGTTGCCAGCGGTGTTCGACGACTGCGAGATGAAGGCGAGCGTCCCGGTGAGCAGCCGGAGCAGGGCCTTGCCGTGGTCCGTGTAGCGCAGCGCGGGATCCTGGCGGAGCCGCTCCAGCTGTAGCCGGATGCTGGCGGCGAGATCCTGATCCGTCACCGGCAGCCCGTCGGGGGACGAGACGGCTGCCAACTCGGCGAGCGACGGCGCCGGGGCCTTCTGCCCGGCCGGGACACAGGCGCCGCCGCCGAGCGCCTTGCGGCGGACGTCGAAAGCCGTCCCGACCGAGATGCCTGACCGGCGCGCCACCTCGCGCAGGCTGGCATCGGGCTCGCGACGCACGATCGCCTCGGCCAACCGCCGGCCCTCTTCCGTCGAGACCGGGTGCCGGCGCCCGTCCCGGCCGATCCGGACGTCCTGGTGGTGGCCCGTGTCCAGGGATCGCCGCCGCAGGCCGGCGACGGTCTTGGCGGCGACGCCACACACCGCGGCTATCCGGCGGTCGGACCACTGGGGGTGCGAGGCGAGGATCCGCTTGGCAGCGGCCAGCCGGTCCCGGGCGCTCAGCGGCAGGCCGTCCTCGAGGTTCAACTGCACCGCGGCCACGAAGGCGTCCGCGTCGGAGCCGTCGAAGTAGACGACCGGCACGTGGCGGTCACCCCGCACACGCGCGGCCCGTAGCCGGTGCATGCCGTCCACCACCCGCAACGAGGACCGCTGGACGACGATCGGTGGCAGCTCGACGGTCAGCTCGACGAGGGTCGTGACGTGTCTCGCGCTGATCCCGTCCAGTCTCGGGGAGAAGCCGACCCGCAACGAGCGCACGTCGGCCACGTCGACCTCCGGAGCCGCTGCCTCCCCCGCCTGGGCGGGCTGCGCGGTGGAGTCGCTATCCGGTCGTCTCTTCATTCGTCCCTCGCGCCAAGTCGCCACAGTCAGAATGGTTGCGCTGGCGCTGATCGCCCATGCGCCTGCGACAACACACAGTCGCACCTACCCGACGATTTAGCCGCCCGCCACCATTACCCGTCCGTCACGAAATACCCGTGACGGCCATGCTACAACCGCAGGCAGACGCCTTCCAGACGCCGCCGACAGCAATTCGAACGGTGACGGCGAACGCACCGACAGTTCGACCTCAAGCAGGACCGGGACACCTCGGCAGCATCAGCGCGTAAACGCCCTGCGGACGGTCGGTAATTGTCCGGCGCGGGGAACCGCCGCAGTCCATGTCGAATTGCGACCGAGCAACACGGAGGGTGGCGACCCTCTGACGCAAATGGGATACGGGCATGCTTGTGGATCACCATCACGGTCGGTACTATGCAGGCCCCGAGACCGTTGGCCAGTGTCCGGTCGAAGGCGGGCGCGACGTTCGAGAAATGCCGTCCGTCCTTGCTCGACAAAACACTTGAGAGACACCAGCAAACCAATTAGTACGGGCGGGGCAATGCCACGGAAATTGAAGCTGCCGGCCACTGTCGCCGCGCACCGCCACCCCGCCCGGTCGCCGGCAGGGTCGCCAGGATGTGGGGCACCGGCCGCCGGACCGGAGCGGCGGTCGTGACCGAGCGGGAGACCAACCGGGTGCTGGTGGTGCGCCCCCTCGCCGTGCTCAAGCTCTACACCGCTGCCTGGCGCCGCGACACCGAGGTGACGGCGCTCGAGTCGCTGCGCGGACGCGCGCCGGTACCCGCGGTCATCGGCAGCGCGACGTTCGGGCGGCACAGCGCGGCCCTCATCCGGTACGTGCGGGGCAGCGCACCGAACCCCGCCAGCGCCCTCGACGTGCGGGCGTCGGTCGCCGCGTTGCGGGCCGCGCACACGATCACCGGACCCGCCTTCGGTCGGCTGCACGCGCCCGACCAACCGAGCTGGGCCGGGTTCCTGGCGGGCCGGCTCGACTCGTACGCCGAGACACTGGCGACGTTGGGTCTCACCGCGCAGGCGCGGCAGTGCCGGACCCTGCACCACGCGCTCGACGTGCTCGAAGACACCCGCCCCCACCTGCTGCACAGCGACCCGAACCCCGGCAACGTCATCCTGACCGAACACGGCCCGGTTCTCGTCGACTGGGAGCTGGCGACCTTCGGCGACCCCGACCTGGATCTGGTCAGGCTGGCCTGGGAGTGGCGCCTGCCGCCGGCGCGGTGGGCGGAATGGGTCGGCCTCGACCCACGGTCGCCCACCGTCGACCTCTACCTGCGGCTGCACCTGTTCAGCCGCCTGATGAGCGCGAGCAGCAGGCCGGGCGCCGCCTCGGCCGCGCTGGCGCACCGCTGCCTGACCGAGCTGACCGACCTGTACGACGGCGTCCACTCCCCCGGAGGCTCCGATGCAAGCTGACGCGGCCATCGACATCCTGACCTCGGTGGTGCCGCAGGCGGCCCCGCTGGGGGCGACACCGGTCACGAAGGGCATCTTCAGCACCGGATGGCGGGTACACACCACCGACGGCGACTACCTGGTCAAGATCAACGAAGACTCCCGGGCAGCGGACGACTTCCTGGGAGCCCGCAGGGCCACCGAGACCGCGTTGGCGCACGGCGTGCCGGTGCCGCGCCTGCTGGGTTCGGGATCGGACGGTGACGGGCACGCCTTCCTCGTCCAGGAGTGGATCGACGGCACCGATGCCGAGGACCACTTCGCCGCCCGGGACGGGCGGGAGCGGCGGCGGGTGCTCGAACGGCTGGGCGCGGTGCTGGCCCGGCTGCACGACATCCCCTACACCGTGGAGGGGCCGACCAGCATCCACGACACGGTCGCAGTCAAGATCCGCCGCTACGCCGCCCGGGCAGCCAGGTTGGAGATATTTACCCCCAGCGATCTTGATCGGCTCGTCGCCAAACTGCTGGAACTGGTCACCGAGGTGCTGCCGTCGATGTCTCCGCGGCTGACCCACCTCGATGTGCACCTACCCAACGTGCTGGTCGACAGATCCGGCGACGTATGGCTGCTGGACATGGACTTCGCCCGGCCCGGTGACCCGGTGGAGGACTTCGTGAAGCTCGACTGGTGGTGCTTCGCGGACGACACCGAACGGGCGGCGTTCCACACCGCCTATGCGGCGCACCGGACCCACCCGACCCCGCCACGTGACGTCGAAGCCGGGCTGCACCTGCACAAAATCATCACGGCTCTTTCCTACGTCGCCCTCTTCGCCGAGAAGGAGCCGCAGGCAGTGGCCGAATGGAAGCAGCGCCTCAGCGACGAGCGCCGGTCGGCGGCCTGGCTACTCGGAGAGGCAGTGACATGACATTCGAAGGCTACGACCTGGTGGTCGTCGGATCCGGCCTGTTCGGATTGACGATCGCTGAGCGGACCGCCGCCGAGTTGGACAAGCGGGTGCTGGTCCTGGAACGGCGCGACCATCACGGTGGCAACGCCTACTCGGAGGTCGACCCGGACACCGGAATCGAGGTGCACAGATATGGCCCCCATATCTTCCACACCTCGAACGAGCGAATCTGGGCCTACGTCAACCGTTTCACCGAGTTCACCGGATACCGGCACAAGGCTTTCACCCTCTATCAGGGGCAGGTGTATCCCCTGCCGGTCAACCTCGCGACGATCTGCCAATTCTTCGGCCGCTACCTCACCCCGGACGAGGCACGGGCACTGATTGCCGAACAGGCGGCCGAGATCGGTCAACTCCCCCCTGATCCGAGCCACGAGGAAAAGGGCATCTCACTGGTGGGAAGGCCCCTCTACGACGCGTTCTTCCGGGGATACACGGCCAAGCAGTGGCAGACAGACCCGAAGGAACTTCCCGGGTCGGTCATCGCCCGGCTGCCGGTGCGGTTCGACTTCAACAACCGGTACTTCAACGACACGTACGAAGGCCTTCCGGTCGACGGGTACACCGCCTGGCTGTCGCGGATGGCGGCCGACCCGCGCATCGACCTGCGCCTGAACACGGACTTCTTCGAACTGGCCGACGCCATTCCGGACGGGACGCCGGTCGTCTACACCGGTCCGCTGGACCGCTACTTCCGCTACAGCGGGGGTCGGCTCGGCTGGCGCACGCTCGACTTCGAGCGGGAAGTGGCGCCGGTCCGCGACTACCAGGGGACCACGACGATCAACTACGCCGAGGAGTCGGTGCCGTTCACCCGGAACGTGGAGTACCGCCACATGCACCCGGAACGGTCGTACCGCGGCGACCGTACGGTGCTGGTCCGGGAGTACTCGCGCTCCGCCGGCGACCAGGACGAGCCGTACTACCCGATCAACACGGCCGGGGACCGGGACGCGCTGCGGACGTACCGGATGTTGGCCCGGCAGGAGACCGCCGAGCGCAACGTGCTCTTCGGCGGACGGCTCGGCACCTACCAGTACCTGGACATGCACATGGCGATCGGTTCCGCGCTGGCGATGTTCGAGAACCGGATCGTGCCCTACTTCCGCGATCGGCGCCCGCTCGGGTCCACCGGTCCGACCACCGACGACAAAGAGTAGGCACCATCTTGCAGACGATCACCGTGCTGGGCCGCGTCGTGGCGATCCTGTTCGCCGCGCACGCGGTCTGGGTACTCGTTTGGATCATCGTGGCGGCACGGGCGGTCCGCGACCGCCCTGCGGCGCCGGCCACGGCCCCCGCGGACCTTCCCGTCATCGTGGTCATGCTGCCGGCCCTGCGCGAGCAGCGGCTGGTGCGCGAGACGCTGGAATCGTTCGCCACCGCGCGCTATCCCGGGACGTTGATATCGGTCGCCATCACGAGCGAACGCGAGACGGCCGAACGTGCCGCCCAGGAGGCGGCCCTGCCCGCCGTGGTCACCGAACTACACGGTCTGGCCAGGCGTGGCGGCCGGGAGCGGGCACTGGAGAAGGTGCTCGCGCCGTCGGTGATCGCCGCGACCCTCGACGAGCTGGAGCGGACGTCACCGGACGAGTGGCCCGGCGTGCTGCGCCGCGCCTTCGACGCGACGCCCACCACCGAGGAGCTGTGCCGGCAGATCACCGCCGAGTTGAACGGCAGGCCCGGTACGCACCGCTCGTGCCACGTCCACTTCCCCCACACCGACGGGCGTAAGGGTTCCCAGCTCAACTACGCGGTGGAGCTGCTACCCGAGTTGTTGCCGGGCGTCGACCCGGACAGCGTCTACCTGGCCGTCTACGACTTCGACGCGGTGGCCCACGGGGAGACCTTCGTGGCGGTGGGAGACCTGGTGCGTGGGGCGGTCGCCGCGGGCCGCCGCCCGCCGGCGCTGCTGCACCAGGTGCAGCTGCCGCTGCGGTTCCGGGCTCCCTTCGCCCCCGGTGCCGACGGCGCCCTGATGCGCGGACAGGTGCTGTACTGGCTGCGGCGTGGCCTGGCCGTCGAGGTCGGGCGGATACTCCAGAACGACCTGTTGCGCCGCAGCCCGCGCCTGGTGCGACTGCTCGCCGCGCCGTTCCGCCCGATGATCTACGCGATCGGCTCGGGGACGTTCGTCCATCTCGGCGCGTGGCGCGAGCTCGGCCCGTTCCCGGAGATGCAGGAGCCGGTCGGGCACCGCGCCTCGCTGCTCGGCGTCGAGCAGGCGTTGGTGCCGAGCTTCAACCTGACCGAGCCCTACTACCAGACCAGGTCGATGATGAACGGGTGGGCCAATGTCTGCTACGGCAGCCTGGGGGTCGCCCGGGAACTGGACCACGTACGCCCCTACCCGTCGCCGGTCAGCCTGCCAGGCAAATGGTTGCTGGTGGCGAAAGAGCTGTTCGACATCGGCATCTGGTTCGCCGGGGTGCTGCTCATCCCCGCCGGGCTGGTGATCACGGCGCTGGGGGGCGGCTGGTGGACCGTGCTCGCCGTCGGCACCGGCCTGGTGGCATATCCCGTCACCGCCGTCCTGCTGCTGGCGCTGCTGCCGCGACTGGGCGGGATCGACCGCCAGGACCGCTCCGTCAGCTGGTTGACCGGGAGACGTCCGCGGCTGACGCTCGTGGCGACGTTCGTCGCCGCGCCCTTCGTCAGCGCCACCGGCCCGTGGCTGATGTTCCTGCGCATGCTCCGCTCCTGGCGCGTGGGCACGCCGGTGCTGTCCGGGAAGACCGAACGGTAGACCGGTCCTCGCGTCGCTCGCGAGGCAGGAGGCGCTCGGGCGGCATCGCCCAAGCGCCTCCTGTCGTCACACGAGTGACTTCGAGGCGGGCAGGTCGCGGTCGGCGTCCGGGTCGAAGAACCGGGTGAGGAAGTCCTGCTGCCAGGCGCGCGGCTCCGGCAGGTCCCACTGGCCGTACTCGTTGAGCAGGCGCTCCGGCTCCGGGCACCGTTGCCGCAGCGCGGTCAGGGCGTCCGCGGGGACGGCGTCCGGGAAGAGCATCCGCAGGTGCGCGAGCCCGTAGAAGACGGGGCCGGCCACCGCGTACTCGTCCACCCGCTCGAGCAACAGGTCCCACGAGAGGTCCGGGCCGGCACGGCGTACGACCTCGGCGATGTCGACGTACTTGAGCAACTGCCGGTGCTTGCCGCGGTTCATGAACCTGAGGGTCGTCGAGGTCTTGTAGATGTGGGCGGCGAGGTCGATGACCGCGTCCTCGGGGGACGGCACGAGGAACGAGGCGTCCCCGTACCGGTGGCGGCCGGCGTGCGCCAGGACGGCACCGACCGGAACGTCGTAACCCTTGCCGGGCAGCGCCAGCGAGACGTTGATGTCGATGCTGACGATCGGCCGGTGGAACTCGCCGAACTTGTTCATCTTGGGCAGGTCGCTGCCGTACAGACGCCAGAAGGCCCGCTCCCGCTTGCTCAGCGGGACGATGTCGACGCGCGTCGGGTTGCCTTCCACATAACCGAGTCCCTCGAGCGCCTTGACCAGGGTGGGCGCCTCCTCCCTGGTGACGAGGACGTCCAGGTCACCCATCGGTCGCGTCCCGGGCTCCTGGTAGACCGCGAAGGCCAGATGGCCGCCCTTGCGCATGAGCACCGTGATGCCCTGGTCCGCCGCAGCGTCGCTGATCGCCTGGACCTCAGCCAGCATGAGCTCGTTGGCACGTTGCGTGTCCCGGTAGGCGGAGTACAGGAGCAGCACGACGGGAGAGTCGATGCCCGCGACCCTCTCGGTGGTCAACAGGCGCCAGAGATGCCAGCCCACGAGGGGGGCGACGCGGTGCCTGGCGGCCTGGACGGCAAGATGCCCCCAGTCCAGGCGCGGCTCGTCCTGACTGATGATCGTGCGCACACGAGCCATCTGCGTGTCCGTCACCTGCTGCCTGCTGAGCAGGAGCAACAACTCCGATTCGGCTGACAACTCGGCCATTCGGCCTCCTTCTCGACGGTGCCCCGGCATTGCACGGCGCTGACTCGACATCCGTCCGCAGTGGCCACGAGATCACTCTGCGTGAAGCTCGCCCCTGGACCGGCGGCAAAGCTTAACGGTCTCCAGGAAGCGTTTCACCTGCCTGTCGGCCAGACGCGGGCAAGGGCGTCGCCGCCGACGGGGCGCGTTCCGCTGCTGGGTGGGGCGCTGGCGTGGGGCCCGGGCCGGCAAGGAGGTTGACCAGCGCTCAACTGCTGCCCGGCGATCGTTCAGCTGATTAGTGGACTCTCGCTCCGATCTTGATCACTATAACCGTCAGCGGCACAATGGCCGCTGGGTTCGGTGGAGACAGCAGGGGGCGTGGATGGAGTTCCATCAACTGGGCCGCAGTGGTTTGCGTGTATCCACGGTCACTCTGGGTACCTTCAACTTCGGCGGCCCGACCGACGAGGCCGCGGCAGAGGAGATCATCCACACGGCTCTCGACGCCGGCGTCAACCTCGTCGACACCGCCAACGCCTACCAGGACGGCCGCAGCGAACAGATCCTCGGCAAGGCCATCCGTCACCGCCGCGACGACGTCCTGATCGCCACCAAGTGCTACAACGAGGTCGGACCGGGGCCCAACGACTGGGGCAACTCCGCGTACGCCGTCAAGCGTGAGTGCGAGCGGTCCCTGCGCCGCCTGGGCGTCGACCACATCGACATCTTCCACCTGCACCGGCACGACCTACGGACGCCCGTCGAGGAGACCCTCGGCGCCCTGGCGGACCTCGTACGGGAGGGGAAGATCCGCTACATCGGCACGTCCACGATGCCAAGCCCGGAGGAGATGGCCGAGCAGCCCGGCCTCGGCGTGGTGCCGACCTGGCGTCTGGTCGAGATGGCCGTGCTGGCACGAGGCTCGCTCGGCACGCCCGGCCCGATCGCCGAGCAGTCGCCCTACAACCTGCTCGAACGCGAGGTGGAGCGGGACATCCTCCCCATCTGCCGCGAGTACGGCGTCGGCTTCGTCGCCTACAGCCCGCTGGCGATGGGCTACCTCAGCGAACGGTTCCTCGGGGAACCGCCCGCCGACGCCCGCTTCACCGAATGGTGGTCACCGCGCGGCACGGTCTGGGAGCCGGTCCAGCGGGCCCTGGCCGCGCTGCTGGAGCTCGCCGCCGAGCACGGGCAGTCGCTGCCCGAGTTCGCCCACTCGTGGCTGTCCGGCAGCAGCGACGTGACCAGCACCATCATCGGTCCCCGGACCCTCGACCAACTCACGCTCGCGCTCAGGGCGACGGAGACCACCGTCGACGCACAGGCCCGTCAGGCGGTCGACGCGATCGTCGCCCCCGGCAGCAGCCTGTGGTTCCGGACCATCGAGCAGGGCCATCGCGGCACACGTGACAGCGAGGAATCTTGAGCCAGGGCATGAACGACCTCACCTCCCGCCGACCCGTCGTGCTGCTGACCGACGACGGTCTGCTCTCGGAATTCTGGGCGTTCCTGCGCGAGCGGCTGGAAGAACGCCTGTCCCCGACCTGCGACATCCGCTACCTCGACGTACGCGAAAGCGATCTGGCCGCCGCCGACTGGGCCGACATCGACGCCGTCGCCCTGTTCGGCGGCGACCTCACCCACGACATGATCGCCGCCGCGACCCGGCTGAAGGTGGTGGCCAGCGAAACCGACACCTGCGGGATCGAGGCCATGGACGCGTTGTGGGACGCGGGCATCCCGTTCGTCGAGGGAACTCCCGGCTGGGGCCAGTCGGTCGCCGAGTGCGGACTGAGCCTGATCCTGTGCGGGCTGCGTCGCATCCCGCAGTGGCACCACGAGGTCATCACCGGCTTCCGCCCCTGGGACTACCCGTACGTGCAGTTCTGCGACGATCCGCGCTTCGCCAACGGCACCGTGGCGGGCAAGACCGTCGGCATCATCGGGGTCGGCGAGATCGGCGGGCGCATCGCCAGCTGGTGCGCCATGCTCGGCGCGACCGTGCTGGCGTACGACCCGTACCGCTCCCCGGAGCGCTTCGCCGAGGTCTCGGCGGAGTCGGTGGACCTCGACCGGCTGGTGCGGGACTCCGAGATCCTCGTCGTCGCGGCACCGGACACCCCCAGCGTCACCGGCGTGGTCGACCGCGACCACGTCTTCGCCCTGCGGCGGGGCGCGCTCGTCGTGACCATCACCCGGGCGGCCGCGATCGATGCCGCGGCGCTGCGGGAGCGGGTGCTCGCCGACGAACTGGCCTGGGCCGCGGACGTGTACGACGTCGAACCGCTGCCGGAGGGCGATCCCCTCATCGGCAGGCACAACGTGGTCCACCTGCCGCACATCGCGGGACGAACCAGGGACGCCAACATCGCGGTCGCCGACATCGTCGCCGACGACATCCTGCGCGTGCTGGCGGGAGAACAGCCGCGGCACCCGCTGACACCCCAGCGACTGCAGGTCCGGCTCGGCCGAACGCCGGCCGCCCGGCACGGCAAGGACGGTACCGGTGGGTGACCTGGAGAACGGCTGGACGATCAGCGACACGTTCCCGGCCGCCGGGCTGAGCCCGAGCGAGCTGACCGCCGGCCTCGACCGCGCGTACGCGGAGACGACCGGTTGGGACGATCCCACGGTGACCCGGCTCGGCTTCGCCATGTCGGCCCCGCACGAGGTGGCCCTCTCCGCCTGGACCCGGTTCCTGGCGCTCAACAGCAACAACGTCGGAGTACACACCCCCTTCGGCGCCGGGCGCGCCGGCACCCGGCGGCTCGAACGAGAAGCTCTGCTGGGCCTCGCCGGCCTGCTGCACGCCGACTCGGCCGACGGCCACATCACCTCGGGCGCGACCGAGGCGGTGCTCCAGGGACTGCGCATCGGGCGCAATGCCGTCCGGGCCGACGCGGCGTCGCGGGTCACCCTCATCACCAGCGAGTTCGCCCACCACTCCGTCACGAAGGCCGCCGAGGTCCTCGGCCTCGACCTGCGCACGATCGCACCCGGCCCGAGCTGGGTCATCGAGCCGGAGCAGCTGGCGCAGGCCGTCGAGGCGGCGGTCGCCGCCGGCGCGACCGGCATCATCGTGGCGCTGACGGCCGGCTACTACAACAGCGGCCTGTGCGACCCGGTCGATCAGCTGGCCGCGCTGCTGCGGCGCCGCGCGGTGCAGCTCGCCGACCAGGTGCGGTTCTTCTGCTACGTCGACGCGGCCCACGGCGGCTTCATCTTCCCGTTCAGCGATCCCGCGCTGGCCTTCGACTTCCGCAACGTCGGCGTGCACGCGATGGCCCTGGACCCGCACAAGTCGGGGCTACTGCCGTACTCGTGCGGGGTGCTGCTCGTACGCAAGGGCCTGCTGGGGCACGTCACCGAGGCGAGCCCGGTCACCGGGATCGTCGACTCGACCCTGACCGGGTCCCGCCCCGGCGCCGCGGCCGCCGCCCTGTGGGCCACCGTCTTCGGCCTCGGCCACGCCGGTTTCACCGCGGCGATCCAGGAGTGCCTGCGTCGCCGGGACCTGATCGCCGACGCGATCCGGGCCGCCGACCCGGAGGCGGAGATCCGGCCGGCACCCGCCTCACCTGTCGTCGTGGCCGGCTTCTCCACACCGGACGGGCTGCTGCCGAAGGAATTCACCGAGCGCTACCGGCTCCTCGCGGTCAGCGCGCCGGCGCCACAGGGCGGACGCCGCAGCTACCACCACTTCTACGCGGGACACAGCCTCACCGACGAGCAGATCGCCCGTTTCGCCACCGGCTTGTCCGAGGCGGTCGCGCAGGCCAGGGCCGCACGTGCCAGGCCCGGGCGCGGGAAGGCCGACGCCGGTGTGCCGGAGCAGTTGCGTGACATCGCCGCCGACACCGACTGCTTCCGGCACTACATCGTGCATCCGCCGGGCCGCCGCGATCCGGACGAGCCCGGGTACTCCTTCCACACCTTCCTGCACCGCTCCACCACCGGCGAACCCCTCCAGGTGCGGGAATGGGGCGAGACCGCGACGGGTCGCCAGGCGCACGTGTACGCCCCGGATCTCGCCGACCCGTTCGGCAACGAACTGTTCGGCGTGCGGACCGCCGACTACTACGTCGAAGTGCTCGACCGGTCGCAGCAGAAGCTGTCCCTGGTCGGGGGCGTGCACTTCTGCGTCGGCACCGGTGACCCGGGCGAGCGGGTGCTGATGAACCTGGAGAGCACGGGCGAGTTCCGGTCGCTGGAGTACAAGTTCGGCGAGGGCGAGTTCACCGACGAGATCCAGTGTTTCCGGGACCGCGTCGTGGTGAAGCTCGGAAAGAGCGCGCGTGGCTTCCGGCGGCGCGCCCACAGCGACGAGTACTCGTTCTCCATCGACACGTCGTTCGAGTGCACCGTCGAACTCGCCGACGACGACCGCCCGGCCCGGTTGGACATGCTCCGGGTCAGCGGCGATCCGCTGCTGCCCCGGCGGACACACCTGCTACGGCAGGAGTACCAGCGGTTCCCGAACCGCTTCTTCGACATCGAGTGCACGGTCGTGGTGGGCGCCCGATCGGCGGACGCCTGGCGGTTGTCCGACCTGGTCGCCGCGTCGGCGGCGGACGCGCTGGTCGCCCGGTCGGGCCTGGTCGGCCGCTGTGTACCCGACGTGTCCGGGAACGCCGGCGAGCTTGTCGTGACCACCGCGTCGTTGCCTGCCGGACGGCGGACCCGGATGACGGTCGACACCGGTGTGGGCCAGCGAATGGCCCGCCTCCTGCCCGTCTTCGACGTCTCCGAACCGGAACGGCTGCGTGTCGACGACGTCGTCGCCGTCGCCGATCACGGCGCCGACCTGATCCGGGCGCACGCGGCGGTACGGAGCACGGACGGCGGAACCGAGACGGTCCTGGCCACCGCGGTCGGGGTCGCGGCATGACCACTTCCTTCATCGGCGCCGACCAGAACGCCGACGACCTCGCCGTGGCCGCGATGGACCCGCTGCGCGCCGACGACATCCTCGCCGAACTGCCCGCCGCCAACGAGCGCGCCGACACGGCGTGGATGGTCGACGCGCTGGCCGACCTCATTGCCGACTTCGATACGGCTGACGTCCACACGGCCCGAGCCGCCCTGCGAGACCTGGGCTTCCTCGCCGCCTCACTCGTCCGGCACGATCCCGACGCCGACCTGCACGGCATCGAGCCGACACTCCTACGCCTGGCCGCCGTCGCCGACGAGGTCCCCCGCGACACCGTGTACAGCTACACCACGCGCAACCCGGTCGGCCCCCGCCGCCGCGGCTTCCTGCTCAGCGACGAAGAGCACGTGTTCATCGACTCGGTCGTCGCCGCGACCCAGGCGCTGAACCTGGCCGTCGACGACCTGGCCGCCTGCCGCGACCGCGCCGACCTCGACGAGGACGTGCTCCTCGCCGCACTCGGCCAGGTGCACGACGGGGTCGAGGTCCTGCGCAAGAACCTGCGTACGGTCCAGCGGACGATCACCCCCGACTACTTCTCGCACCGGCTCCGGCCCTACTTCCCGACGATGGACATCGGCGGGAAGGCCTACATGGGTCCCGGCGGCGCCCAGATGCCACTGCTCGTCCTCGACGTGCTTCTGCTCGCGCCGAGCGAACCGGGGCAGCTCGGCGCGTGGCACGACGACTATCTCGTGGAGAACGTGCTCTACCTGCCGCCCACCCACCGGGCGGTGTGCGACGACACGCTCCTGGCGTACCGCAGCGGCAACTCGCCGCTGCTGCGCTGCCTGCTCGAGTCGCCCCGGGTGCGCGCGGAGTATGCCGCGCTGCTCAAGCGCATCCTGCGCTTCCGCTACCCCCACCGCCAGGTGGCCCGGGCCAACATGGCGATCCGGGCCGAAGGCTCGCTGGGCAGCGGCGGCTACACCGTCGAGGCCCTCGACCACCTCATCGAGATCACCACCTCCAAGGCCGCGGTGACGCTGCCGTTGCCCCGAGAGCGGAGAGGAAGCGCCGATGACCGCGACCGGTAGTGTGGCGGGCTTCGCCCCCGTACGGGTGGGTTCGGTGCGCGGCGCAGTCCCGTCCGTGCCACCCGCCGCCGGAATCGAGGGCCGGGTGCGCCTGCGCTACCCGAACCGGCTCAACGCGATGGCACTGGACCCGAGCAAGGTGCTGCCCGGCGCCGGCTCCTACCCCGCCGGTGAGCTGGTCTTCGTCACCGACCTCTTCACGAGCGTCGAGGTCCAGGCCACGGCGTCCGGCGACGGCGTCGAGATCGCCGCCGACAGTGCCCGGCCGGTCCTGGGGCGCCACGCCGCGCTGCTGATGCGCCAGGTCCTCGGCCTCACCGGCGGAATGCGGATCACGATCCGCTCGCATCCGCTGCCTCCGCACGTCGGTCTCGGCAGCAGCAGCGCCGTCCTCTCGGCCGTGGCGGCGGCGATCAACGAACTGTGCGGTCGGCCGCTGGACCACCGGACGCTGATGCGGCTGCTGGTCGACAACCACGGCGAGGAGATCGACGGCAACGACGACGAGATCATGCCGGTCCAGTGCATCGGCGGCTCGGCCGCCGCCGGTCTGGTACCCGGCGCGATCCAGGTGGTCTCCGGAAACGCCGTCGCGCTGCTGGCCGCCCCCGCGCCGGCCGGGCACACGATCGTGCTCGCCGTACCACCGGACCTGCGCAGCTGGGACGCCTCGGAGAGCCTTCGCGCCGAGGCGGAGAACTTCGACGGGTTCCTGGAGACCGGCCGCCGATACGCGCCGCAGATCGCCTACCGGTTGCTGCACGAGTGCTGGCCCGACCTGGTCACCGGCACTCCGCGCACCCTCGGGCAGCTCGTCTTCGACTACCGGTTCGAGATGGGCAGCATCCGCAACTGCGCCTTCTCGCACCCCCGCCTGCTGCAGTACGCGGAGCAGGTGCGGCAGCTGTTCGAGTCGGAACAGGCCGCCGTGCTCAGCCTGTCCTCGGTCGGGCCGCTCTTCTTCGCTCTCACCGAGCAGCCCGACGCCGTCGCGGCCGGCTTCGAAGCCGCGGGCCTCACGACGTTCCGCGCGATGCCGTGGGACCAGGGCTACCTGATCGACGAGTGCACGGTGAAGCGCCATGCGCGCGACGGGTGACTACTGGAACCGGCCGGACGTGGTGACGGCGTTCGCCACGGCGTCGCCGCCGGGATACCTGGCCGACATCGTGCCGCAGGGCGGCCCCGGCGCGGTGGCGCTCGACGTCGGCTGCGGTGGTGGGCGGAACCTGCCGCTGCTGGCCGAACGAGGCTACCGGGTCGTCGGACTCGACCTGCACGCGGAGATGGTGCTGCGCGCACAGGGCGTCGCCCCCGGTGCCGCCTTCTGCCAGGCGGACGTCGCTGCGCTGCCGGTAGCCAACGCGCGGGCCGCGGTCGTGGTGTGTCACGGGGTCCTGCACAACCTGCCCCGGCCGGAACAGGTCTCCGCGGCCATCGGCGAGCTGGGTCGGGTCGTCGCCACCGCCGGCGTGGTGTCGCTGAACCTGTTCAGCGCGGCGCATCTGGACCACCGGCTCACCCCGCTCGCCGACGACCGCCACCGGCTCCCCAACGGACAGGTGATGACGCTGCTGCCGCCGGTGCGGATCGCCGAGCTCTGCCGTGGCGCCGGATTCCAGTTCGTCGACGGCCCGTTCGAATACCTCCACGATGCCGACCCCGGCCAGCGCTCAGTCTGGCGGGCCGTCCTGCGACCGACGGGGACCCGATGATCCAGAGCGAAGCAACCCTCCTCGACACCGATCCGGCCGAGCTGGCCGATCCGCACGCGCTGGCGGCACGGCTCGGCGTACGCGCCGGGACCGTCCGGCTGGGCCAGACCCGGATCGCGGTGAGCAGCGCCGACCCGCGAGCCATCACGTACCTGCACGACCTGTTCACCCCGGCGAACGACATCTGGGAGCACCTGCCCGACGACTTCTCGCCCTGTTCGCTGACCGCCGTGAACCTCGCCGTCTCCGACGCGTGTTTCGCCCGGCTGGTCGAGCACTACGCGGCGCAGGCGGTCCGGCGCCAAGCCGTACATCTGCACGTGGCCGCACCCGGGATCCGCTACGAGCTGGCCGACGGGACCTGCGCCGTGGTCTCGGAGCCCGACGAGATCGACGGCACCAACCTCGTCGTGCAGTCCCCGCGGGGCCTGGTGTTCGTCACGACCGCGCGCCCCTACGCCCACCTGGCGCTGGCCCGGCACCTGCGCGAGTTCGGCTACCGGCGGGGCGAGAGCGACGGTTGGGCCGGGCTGCACGCGTCCTGCGCGGCCACCCCCGAGGGCAACGTGGTGGTGATCGGCCGCTCCGGTGCCGGCAAGTCCACCACCGCCCTGGCCCTGGCCGCTGCCTCCGGCTGCGCCTTCGTCGCCAACGACCGGGTCATGGTCCGCGCGGACGGGGAGCAGGTGACGGCCTGCGGCATGCCGGTGCCGATCCGCATCAACGGCGGCACCATGCACGCGCTGGGCCTGAAGGACGCGACCAGCTGGCAGCTGGCCCGCCGGCAGCCGGACTTCGTCACCAGCGACTGGCAGAGCTTCTGCGGAGACTCCAAGCTGAACCTGCTGCCCGTCGAGTGGCGTGCGCGCACCGGTACCCCCCTGGTCCCCTCCGTGCGGCTGACCGCCATCGTGCTGCCCCGCGTGACGAAGGACTCCGCAGTGCTCAGCGTGCGTCGGGTCGATCCGGACCAGGCGCGCGAAGTGCTCACCGAGCAGCTGATGACTCCGGACGACGACGTGTTCGTCGAGGACTGGCTGCATGCCCGCACCCGCGACCGCGACGAGATCGGCACCCTGGCCGGGCGGACGTTCGAGGCACTCATGCGGTTGCCGATCCTGGTCGCCGAGCTCGGCACCCGCAACACGCTGGTGAATCTGTCCAGCTCCATCCGCGAGGCGCTCGGAACGCTGCGTGCCTGACCTCGCCTTCGCCGCGTTCGACCTGGACGGCACGCTGGTCGACGAGCGCGGTGTGCCGTTGCCCGGCACGATCGAAGGGCTCGCCCGGCTGCGCGACCGCGGTCTGGCACTCCTGCTGGTGACGGGACGATCGACGGTGCTGTTCGAGGCGCTCGGTCTACCCGAGCACCTCCTCGAACTGTTCGGGCCGCGCCTGCTGCTCGACAACGGCAACGTCGAGTACGACCGCGCCACCGCCCGGGCGGCATATCGCCGCGCGCTGCCCCGCGAGGTGGTGCCAGCGCTGCTCGCCGCAGGTTTCACCGAGCTGGTCGCGGAGCTGGATCACCGCTATGTCGCGACGTCCCGGCGGGCGTCCACGTGGTTCGCGATGGCACACCGGCTGCCCCGATCGTCCATCGAGGTCGACCCGCAGCTCGGCGGGGGGGCGCAGGTCGGCTCGGTGCTGGTGCTGGATCGTGTGCCGCTGCCCGAGGGGCTGTTGGGCGGGGCGGTCGAGGCGATCCCGTTCGCCGGCACCGCGGCGAAGCTGCTGCGGCCTGCGGGGACCTGCAAGACTGCCGCGGTGACGGCGTTGCTGGCCGAGCAGGCCGGTGAGGCCGACCTGAAGCGGGTCATCGCGTTCGGCGACGGGCGCAACGACCGGTGCCTGCTGGCCTCTGCGGCGGTCGGGGTCGCGGTGGCCGACAGCCACGCCGACGCCGCTGCACGCGCGACGATGCGGCTGTCGGGCCCGATCGGAGACTTCCTGGCCGCCTTCCACCCGGACACGCTCGTCCGGCGTGACCGGCCCGACGTCGTGGAGGATTGCGCGCACTGAGGGTCACCAGCGCCCGAGCAGGACCTCCCGGTCGTCCCGGTTGCGCCAGATCCAGGTGGTGCCGGCCGGCACCTCACCGGTCAGGTAACCGAGGATCGGCTCCCGCTGGTTGTCGCTCTCGAGCTGCCCGATCAGCTTGAGGGCCTCCGGCAGCGGGAAGAACGCCGCCTCGGCGATCTCGTCGTCCTCCGGCAGGGTCTCGCCCTCCCAGTCGTTGATCTCGAACGCGATCGCGAGTGCCGACGGGTACCGCTCGGAGTCGATGTGCATCACGAACGCGGTGGCGACCGGGTCGCCGACCACCAGGCCGGTCTCCTCCTGCATCTCCCGCCGCAGCGCCTCGTGGAAGACCTCGCCGTCCTGGACGCCGCCGCCGGGGAGCGACCAGAGCATCTCGCCGTTCGCGCCGAGGCTCTCCCGCACCAGCAGGATCTCGTCGCCTCGCCGGACGATGCCGATGACAAGCTGCACGCGAGAAACAGGCGCCCGCGTCGGCGCTTCAGATTCAACAGAGGTCATAAGCAGAGAATCCTACTGGTCCGCCCGGCGGTGACACTCCCCGGGCGTGCCCGTCGCCGGTGCCGCATCGGGCGATGACCGGGGGTGATGCCGCTTCAGGGGAGCACTCCACTCCGGCTCGGCGACAGCTCGTGTACGGTCGACCCTGCCGTGCATGGTTGCCGACCGAGGAGGTGAGTCCGATCAACGCTGTGACAGGTCGGGACTCCCTGCCCCGCATGGTCTAGGGAGCGCCCGCAAAGGCACCCGAAAGGCCCACGTTCCCGATGCACATCCACGAAGAGTTCTTCACCGTCGGTGGCGTCCCCGCTGTCAGGTGGACCCAGGACGACGACACCACCGCCCCTCGCCCGCTGATCCTCCTCGGCCACGGCGGCGGCCAGCACAAGACCGCCCCCGGCATCCTGCACCGCGCCCACCGCTTCGTGACCAGCGGATTCACGGCCGTCTGCGTGGACGTTCCGAACCACGGCGACCGGCCGACCGATGCCCGTTACCAGGACATCGCCACCGAGATCCAAGCCCGCGTCGACTCCGGCGACGAGCTGGCCCCGCTGCTCGCCGGGTTCCAGGCCATCGTCGCCGAGCAGACCGTACCGGAGTGGCGGGCCGTCCTGGACCACCTCGGGTCGGAAGCCGTCGGCTACTGGGGAGTGTCGCTGGGATGCGGGCTCGGCGTGCCGTTCGTGGCCGCTGAGCCCCGGGTCCGCGCGGCGGTGCTGGGCCTGGGTGGCGCCGCGGCCCCGGCTTCCGCCGTAGCCGCCGCACAGATCACCGTGCCGATCGAGTTCCTGGTCCAGTGGGACGACGAGCGGGTGCCCCGCGAGCAGAGCCTGGCCCTGTTCGACGCGTTCGGCTCGGCCGAGAAGACCTTGCACGCCAACCCGGGCCGCCACGGCGACCGGCTCCCGGAGCATGAGCTGGACAGCGCGGTCCGGTTCTTCACCCGCCACCTCATGCCGCGCTGACCGTCATCGCATCCGCCGCCCCGCTCGATCGACACGACGGCAGCAGCCGGTCGGGCGGGGCTTGGTGGATGACGTCGACGCCGCACCGGCCGGCCGACGACGACCGCGGGCACGTCGACGGGTCCGACCGGTCAGAACGGGGCGTCCACCGGGAGTCGACGCACCTGCGTCAGGTAGGGGTCCAGCTCGCCCACCTCGAACCGGCAGGTGCCGATGACGTGCCAGAACTGACCGCCCGAATCACCGTCCAGCTTGTAGCGTCCGTCCGGGCTGACCGCAGCCCAGCCGTCCGGCAGGCCGATCAGGGTGGCGCGCAGCTGAGCGTGCTCCGGGTCCACGACGTCCCAGAGCCGGACGGTGCCGTCGTCACCGGCGCTGGCCAGCATGCTGCTGTCCGGGCTGAACGCCACCGACCAGACCCGCCGGGTGTGCGCGGCCAGGGTGCCGTGCAGCCGACCGGTGCCCGGATCCCACAGCCGGATGATCAGGTCGTCCCCGGCGGTGGCGAGCAGCGCGCCGTTCGGGCTGAACGCACAGGACCAGAGCCGGCCGGTGTGCTCGGTGAGCGCCACGCGCCGTTCGCCGGTCAGCGCGTCCCACACCACGGCGGTGCCGTCGTTGCTGGCGCTGGCGAGCAGCGTCCCCTCGCTGTTGAAGCACACCGCGTACACGCGGTCGGTGTGCAGCTCCAACGTATGGCGACAGGTCGCGGTGGCCGCGTCCCAGAGCCGGACGAGGTGGTCGTCGCAGCCGGTGGCGATGGTCTCGCCGTCCGGGCTGAACGCCACCGCCCGGACCCGGCCCCGGTGCGGGGCGAGGGTGGCGAAGTGCCGGCCGGTACGCCGGTACCACAGTCGGACCGTGTCATCGTCGTTGGCGGTGGCCAGCGCATCGCCGTCCGGGCTGAACGCGGCCGCCCAGACATGGTCGGTGTCCACGTTCAGCTCGCGTTCGTCGACCCCGGTGTCGGTGTTCCACAGGTGCACGCCGCCGTCCCCGCTCGGTGCGGCGACCAGTGGCTCACCCGGACAGAACACGGCGGAGAGCAGCCGGTCGGCCGGGCTGGCGAACTGCCGGACCAGCCGCCCGGTGCGTGGCTCCCACAGCCGCACCACACCGTCGTTGCCGCAGGCGGCCAGCACCTCGCCGTCGTCGCGGAAGGACAGCGAGGTGACCCGCCGCCCGTGCCCACGCAGGGTGTGCTGAAGCTGCCCCGTCCGCGTGTCCCAGAGGCGGGTGGTGCCGTCGTTGCTGCTGGTCGCCACCTGGGCCTGGTCCGGCCGCCACACCACCGGCCAGACCGAGCCACGGTGCCGGCTCAGCTCGTGCCGGAGCTGGCCGTCGGCGGTGGTCCAGAGCTGGATCGCGCCGTCGCTGGCGGCCGTGGCGAGCATGGTGCCGTCGGCGTTGAACCGGACGCTGTAGATGGCGCCACGCTGCCGGTCCAGCACCCGGACCGGGCGGCCGGTCTCCACCTCCCACAGCCGCAGCGCGCCATGCGTGTCGCCGGTTGCCATCAGCCCGCCGTCGGGGTGCACGTCGAGGGCGTAGACGTCGGCCTCGTGGCCGCGCGGCTGGCGCAGCAGCTCCCCGTCGGCGGCCCGGCGGATCCACACCCGGCCGTGCTGTCCGACGGCGACCAGCGACCGGCCGTCCGGGGTGTGCACCACCCGGTAGACCACCTCCGGCTCCCGCACCTCGAAGGCGAGGTCGCCCGACGCGATGTCCCAGCCACGGACCGCGCCGGAACTGTCCACGACCACGACCCGCCGCCCGTCCGGGCTGAACGAGGTGCCCCAGACGGGCGCGGCGTGCCCGGGCCATTCCTGGAGCAGCCGGGCGGTCCGGGTGTCGTAGAGCCGGACCACACCGGCCGCGTCGCCCACCACCAGCCGGCCCCGGGCGCCGTCGGTGAGCAGCGGCCACACCCAGCCGGCGAAGACGTCCTCGATCACGTGCCGCACGTCGCCGTGGTCCGCGTCCCACAGTCGTACGCTGAGGTCGGCCGAGCCGGTGACCAGGTGGTGCGAGGCGGCGTCGAATCGGACCGCGTACACCCGGCCCCGGTGGCCCTGCAGGGTCCGCACCGGAAGGCCGGTGGTGGTGTCGCAGATCAGCACCCCTCCGTCGTCGCTGCCCACGGCGAGCACCGTGCCGTCGGGGCTGTACGCAGCCGGCAACGGCAGCCGGCCCACCTCGAAGCCGTACGAGACGCCCACGGCGGACGGGGCCAGGCCCGGTGTCACCGGACGGCCCGGGGCGACCACGGCGCCGCGCAGCTCCGGCGCGCGCAGCAGCGCCGGGTGGGCACTCACGTCGATCAGCGCGGCCCGGTGCCAACTGCTGCCGGCCACCCGCACGTCACGCAGGTCGGCCCGGAACAGTCGGGCTCCGGCCAGATCGGCCCCGCTCAGGTCGGCCCCGGTGAGGCGAGCCTGGTCCAGGCGGGCGCCGCGCAACCGGGCGTGGGTCAGCCGGGCCCCGGTCAGGTTGGTGGCGACCAGGCGGGTGTCGGTCAGGTCCGCGCCGGTCAGGTCCGCCTCGGCCAGCTCCCGGTGGGACAGGTCCTCACCGCGCAGCACCGCGCCACGTAGGTCGGCCCGGTCGGGCAGCCGCAGCCGGGCGCTGAGCCGCAACGCGTTGGCCCGAACCGTCTCGCCGGCTGCCTCGTCGCCCAGCACCCGGGACGTCCAGGCGGTGCAGCGGGCCGGGTCGGCGAGGTCGCCGAGGAACTCCACGGCCAGCGTCGACAGCGGGCGCGCCGCCAGGGCCGACGGCTCCTCGCCCTCATTGAGCTGGGCGGCGGTCCCCGCGGCGACCAGCCACTCCATCACGGAGGTGTGGATGAAGCCGAACAGGCCGTCGTCGGTGCGGACCAGCAGACTGCCCGCACCCACCGCGTGCGTCGCCTGCGATCCGGAGAGCTGGGACTCTGCCAGCCCGGCCAACTGCCCGGCGGCCTCGGCCAGCTCGGCCAGGCGCAGGTACGACTCCCCGCTCTCCCAGAGCTGGAAGGCCAACCGGCTCACCGCGCGCCACAGCTCGGGACGGCGCAGGCTGACCGGCACACCCGGCACGCCCTGGGTGCGCCGCTCCTCGAAGTCCAGCCAGGCTTCCAGGATCTCCCGGTAGAGCGCGGCGGCGCTGAACGTGCCGCCCGCACCGGCCACGGCGGTCAGCCGTCCCTCGTCGAGGTTGGCGATGAAGCCGAGCATGCGCGGGTTACGAGAGAGGCCGAGCAGGTCCCGTACCCCGCCGAGCAGGTCCATCCGCTCCCGGGCCGCCCGCTCGTCCCCGCCGTAGCGGTGCCGCAGGAAGGTCTCGATCTGCGCGGGGGTGAAGTCCTCGACGGCCAGTACCCGCCGGTGCGGCAGCATGCCCACCCGCTCACCGAGGGCGGTGAGCACCTGCGAGTTGGTCTTGAAGTGCTGGGTGCGACTACTAACGATGATCTTGGCGTTCCCCTCGGCCGCCTGGAGCAGCGTCTCCAGGTGGTCCGCCGCCCGGTCGTAGGTGACCCGGGCCACCAACTCGTCGAAGCCGTCGAAGAGCAGGACGATCCGCCCCTGCCGGAGCATGTAGCGGAACGCCTTCAGGTCGATCACCTGCTCGCCGTGGTTGGCCAGGTGCGCGGCGACCAGCCCGTCGACCGAGTGCGCCTTGTCCAGCGCACGCAACTCCACCAGGATCGGGATCAGGTCGGGGGCAGCCGTCGGCAGCCGGCGGGCCACCTCGCGCAACGCGAACGTCTTGCCCCGGCCGAAGTCGCCGAGCACCAGCACGAACCGGCCGTCCGGCGCGGCGGCGAACTCGAGCAGCTGGTCCACCACGTCCTCGCGGACCTGCTGGTCGGCGCCGACCAGGTGGCGGTAGCGCTGCGGCACGTACTGGCCGGGCGGGTAGAGCCGGTCGGCCTGCAACCGGGCGGTCTGCGCGGCGACGTACTCACGCAGATCGAGCAGCCCCTGGAACTCGGTCAGGTGCAGCACCCGTACGCCGCGCCGCTGTGCCTCCTCGGCCAGTCCGCGCGGGACCCGGTCGCCGTCGTAGACCAACTCGGACGCGATGTCCGGGTCGGTGGCGTGCACCCGCCGGGCGAAGTGGTCGAGGTCCGTGGCGGTCGGGGTGCCGACGTACGCCCCGACCCGCTGCTGCCGGACCACCCCGTCGGCGCGGTAGGTGACGAACAGGTGCGGCGGCTCGACCGTCACCCGACGCACCAGCACCCGGTCGTGGCGCGCCTCGCAGACCTCGGCCAGCCGGTCGAGCAGTCGGTCCAGCGGCGCCACCGGGAGCACGGCCGGCGTGCTGGCCGGCGCGTCCCCGACGGCTCCCTCGGCGGAGGTGGGCTGCCGCGGGTCCGGAATCTGGGCCGGCCCGACAGCACCGAACGTCGCCTCCGCCCGGGGCCAGCGCACGGCCGTCGACTCGCCCACCTCGCGCCGGTCGTCGCGGCCGAGAACCCAGCGGGTCATCCCGTCGGCGGCGAGCCGGAGCACCTGCGCCCGGCCGTCGCGGGTCGCGGTGGCCAGCGGCACCACGGGGTCGACCTGGGCACCGGTCGGCACGGCGTCGGAGAGCAGGAGGTTGAGCATCGGCCCGAGCAGGCGGTTGAACGACCCCCGGTCGCGCAGCGTCACCCCGTCCGGGACCGCGACCTCGTCGGCGTACGGGGTGCGCGGGCCGGGAACGTGCGCCATCGCGCCCAGCCGCAGCCAGCCGGACTGCTGGTAGTGACGCAGCCGCTGGGCGAACCAGGTGGACTGGGCCTCGCCGAGGAAGCCGTAGCGGTCCTCCTCGCGGTGGGTGACGGCGACGGTGGAGTTCAACCCGGCCACCACCACCCGCAGGTCCGGCACCGGGAACAGCGTCCACGGTTGCTCGCTGTCGAAGAGCCGGTCCTCCAGACCCTGGTAGAGGTCGTCGAAGAGCCGCGCGTAGTGCCGCCACTTCGGCCAGTACGGCGGCTGCGGGTCGACGTCGTCCGCCTCGCAGGTGGCGAAGTACGCGCGGCTCGCGGCCATGGTCACGTCGCGCGGGCCGGGCACCACGACCAGGCGGTGCGGCTCCAACCCGAGCAGCACCCGCAGCCCGGTGAGGAAACTCAGCGCGTCGGAGAACTCGCGGGGACTGCCGGACTCGGTCAGGTTGCCCGCCACCACCAACAGGTCGGGTCGGGGGACCTCGTCGTTCATCAGCAGGGTCAGATCACCCATCAGGTGTTCCTGGAGCTCCCCCGGGGTGACCGGGGCGCCCGGCTCGATCATGCCCCGACCGAACCGCGGGCCGGTCACCTGGAGCACGGTCAGCGCCGTCCGCGCGGTCGGCACCGTCGCCGGGGCGGTGGGGAACGGTGGCGGGTTGATCGGCGTACGGCGGGCCCGGCGGGGCGCGGGCGGGCCGGCCACGGGCGCGGAGAGCACCCCGGCCGGGTCGGCCGGATGGTGCGGGAAGGCGGGTTGCCGGACGGGCTTCGCGCGGCCGTCGAGCGCCTCCCGGATCCGGTCCAGCACCCGGGAACGCGCCTGCACCGGGTCGGTGACCCCGACCAGGTCGACGTACGTGATGGTGGCGAGCAGGCCGTCGATCGGGCAGTCCTCCACCCGGACGGTGACCAGTTTGTTGCCGGTGCCGTCCGGATCGGCGCGCAGCGCCGCCTGCCACTCGAGCTTGCCGTACGTGGAGTGCAGGTAGCGTTCGGACAGGACGGCCACCACGACCGCAGCCTCCCGGACCCCCCGGTCCATGAAGTCGATGAAGTTGGTGCCGGCCACGAAGTCCCACGCCTGGAGCATCGTGCGGTAGCCGGCGGCCTCGAACTCCCACGCCAACCACGTCGCCCAGCGCTCGTCGGCGGGCGAGTAGCTGACGAAGAAGTCGATGGGGCGGTCGGACCGGGTCGGTTGCGCGCCTACAGCCACCCCGCCATTATGACCACTCAGGGTCAACCCGTCGCCACCATGCGCGGTCGAGTCGGTCGCAACCCGGCGGGCGACGGTGTGCGAGGATCGTGCCTTGTGGACACCACCGGCGAGTTGCCGTCGGCCGCCCCGGACCGATCCTCCTGGGGTCGGCTGCACGTACTGGACTGGATCGCGATCGGCCTGTTCGCAGGCGGCGTCCTCTGCGTCCTGACCGGCCTCCTCCCCCGCGCGGACGCCGAGGCCACCGTACGCCGGATCCTGCCGATCCTGATCTTCCTCGGCGCCGTGGTGGTGCTGGCCGAGCTGACCGCGGTGGCCGGGGTCTTCGACGCGCTCGCCGCCCGGATGGCGATCACCGCGCGAGGCGACTTCCGCGCGCTGTTCTGGCTCTGCGTCGGGTTCGCCTCGGTGACCACGATCGCGCTCAACCTGGACACCACCGCTGTCCTGCTCACCCCGGTGATGATCGCTCTGGCCCGCAAGCTCGGTGTGCCGCCGGTCCCGCTGGCGATGACCACGGTCTGGCTGGCCAACACGGCGAGCCTGCTGCTACCCGTGTCCAACCTGACCAACATCCTGGCCAGCGACCGGATCGGGCTGGCCCCACTGCCGTGGGCGGCCCGGATGTGGTGGCCGCAACTGGTCGCCATCGCGATCACCATGCTGCTGCTCTGGTGGTGGTACTGGCGGCCGGCGCGGGCCGGCGCCGACCCGTTCGTGCCACCGCCGCCGCACGTGCCGTCCGACCCCGTGCTCTACCGCACCGCGCTCGTGGCCTGCCTGCTGTTCGTCACCGGGATCCTCGCCGAGGTCGAGATCGGAATCGCCGCCGGGGTCGCCGCCGCGATCCTGGTCGCCGGATTCGCGGTCCGCGCCCGGGGCAGCCTGAGACTCCACCTGGTCCCCTGGCGGCTGCTGGTCTTCGTCACCGGGCTGTTCCTGGTGGTGCAGACCATCGGTCGGCTCGGGCTGGACACCGTGATGGGTGCGCTGATCGGCGACGACCCCGGGGCCGAGGGCGCGCTGCGGGCCGGCGCCGTCGGCGCCCTCTTCGCCAACGTGGTCAACAACCTGCCCGTGTACGTGGCCGGGGAGGCGGTCATCGCCGTGCACCACCACACTCAACTGTTGGCCCTGCTGGTGGGCACCAACGTCGGCCCGCTCGCCACCCCGTGGGCGTCGCTGGCCACGCTGATCTGGTATGAGCGTTGCCGGGCCGCCGGGGTCGCGGTCCCGCTGGGGCGGTTCGTGGCCACCAGCGCCGTCCTCGCCGCCCTGGCCACCACCGCCAGCGTCGCCGCCCTGCTGGTCACCCCGCCGGGCTGACCGGCCTCACCAACCGACGGTGGTCAGGCTGATCGGCGTGAGGTGGCGGACCTTCGGCTCGATCCACTGTGCCGCGGTCACCAGCTTGACCAGCCGGTCGATCGTCTCCGGCGGGCCGGCGACGAAGCTGCGCCGCTCGGCGGGGCCCCCGTACCGGTCGTCGAAGCAGCCGCCGTCGAGGGCCCGGACCACCATGCCGGCTTCCGCTGCCAGCAGCATCCCGGCCGGCAGGTCGACCGCCTCCGGACGGTAGCCGACGATGCCGTCGATGTCGCCCCGGGCCAGCATCACCCAGGACAGCAGCGGCGCCCACAGTTGCAGCACCCGCCGCGCGGTGGAGTCGAGCACCACCTTGAGGGCCCGGGCGGTGCTGTCGTCCCGGCGTACCTCGTATCCCTGGGTCCAGGCCAGCACCGGCGCCGGCGGCACCGGCCGGTGCCGCGTGCGCAGCGGCTGCCCGGCCGGGCCGTCGATGTGCACGAAGGCGCCCTGACCACGGACGGCCGACCAGGTGCGGCCGGCGACCGGGTCGTGCACCACCCCGAGCACCGGCGAGCCCCGGTCGCAGAGTGCGATCCCGACCACGTACGCGGGTAGCCCGATCGCCACGTTGTTGGTGCCGTCGAGCGGGTCCACCAGCCACGCCCAGGAGTCGTTGGTGGCGTACTCCCCGCCCTCCTCGGCGATCACGCCGTGCTCCGGCCAGCGGGCCCGGATCCGGCCGACGATCAGCCGTTCGGCGGCCAGGTCCAGGTCGGTGACCAGGTCACCGGACGCGCTCTTGGCCCGAGCGTGCAACTCGCCCCGGGTGCCCCGGCGCACCAGCCGCCCGGCGGCCTGCGCGGCCTCCACCGCGAACCGGTGTGCCTCACGCAGGTCCGGCCCGGGTCTGCCCGGCTGCACGTCCATGGTTCCTCCACCCCTCAGCCCCGTGCCACCAGTCGAGCGATCTGCCGCGCCATCCGAGCGGTCTCCGCCGCGTCGCAGCGGTCCCGGCGTATCCGGTGGCGGTGTCCGCCCACGGCGCCGAGGCTCAGGTCGCAGAAGCCGGGCGCGGCCCGGCCGAGCACCACGGTCACCGCCGGCTGCCCCGGGTCCACCTCCGAGGTGTGGAAGCCGCCGGCGCGCAGCGCGTACGAGCTGCCTGCGCCGTACGTCTCCACGGTGACGGTCGCCGCCGTCACCAGCCGGTCGGTGGCCGCCAACTCGTCGACGTCGCCCCGGCTGTGCACCTCGTACACCCGCCAGGCGGGGTCGGCGGACGCCTCGGTCACCTCGATGAGCTCGTTGCGGACCCGACCGTGCAGCACGTGGCTGAGCAGGTCCCAGCTGTGCGAGTGCACGGTGGACGTGGTCGGTTGGACGGTCGGCGGCTCGGCCGGCCAGGCGTGCACGCAGATCCCGTCGGCGCCGGTACGGCTCACCGGCAGGCAGGTGAAGCCGAGTGGGTGCCGTACGGCCAGCAACGGCCGCTGCCCCTCGGCGACGTCGTCGAGGACGCCCGACACCCAGTCGCGGAGCAGCTCCGGCCGGGTGCCCCGGTCGATCTCACGTTCGAGGTCGGCGTAGCTCATCATGCGTACGGGTTCCTCGCCTGGATGGCCCGGCCCACGATGTCGGCGACCTCGCGGTCGCCGAAGGACCGGGGCAGTGGCAGCCCGAGCGCGGTGAACAGGCGGCGAACCTGCTCCACGGAGGGCTCGTCGTCGAGCCTGACCTGCCCGGCAGCCTCGATCGGCACCCGCCGGCTCTGTTCACGGCTGTACTGCAACTCGATGTTGTAGCGGTTGTAGTAGAGCTCCCCGCGGTCGATCCGCAGAGCCGGGGTCTGCGGATTCTCCTGGGTCACGATGACGCAGCTCGAGGAGAGGTCGTAGCGGAAGGTGGTCATCTGCGCGGAGACCCGGACGTCGATGGTGAGCAGCCCGGAGCGCTGCCGGTGCCAACAGGCGGCCAGCACGGTGGCGTAGGACTCCTTGCGGGTGCGGTCGACGGTCCACCGCTCGCCTGGCTCGTCGGGGGCGAGGCTGCGCCGGAACCGTGCGTACCGCTCGCAGACCTCCTCGTCGGTCGGGTCGATGATCTCGATGGCGAAGTGCAGGGTGGCGTTACGCCGACGAGCGTGCTCCAGGCAGTCGGGCAGGGTGACCGCCCGGGTGTAGGTGCCGGTGCCGCCCTTGAAGTTCCACCGGTCGGTGTGCCGACGGGCCTCGGCCAGGGCCTGCCCGACCTCGCTGCCGTGCAGGACGCGGACCATGGAGATGCTGTCGATCGCCTCCCGGGCCCGGTTCAGCGCCCCCTCCGGACCGGTTATCTCGCCCATCTGCGGCACCAGCTCCGCGAGCCGGTCCCGGGTGTCCCGGATGACCTGCCGCACCTCGCGCTCGGCGGTCTCCCGGCGCAGCCGGTCGCGCAGCAGCGCCTGGGCGAGCAGGCCGAGCACGAGCAGGATTGCGCTGTTCACCACGTCCTGGCTGACGCCGTTGTTGAGCCCGAGGGTCGCGACGGTCAGTGCCAGGAGCAGCCCGATGAACGCGTCGAGATTCCTGACGACCCAGGTGAGAAGGCCGGCCATGACATCTCCCGGTCGACGACGGAGCCCTCATGATAGCCCTATGTCAATGGCTGATCACGCACTGCTCCCGAGTCCCGCGCCCTGCGGCGAAGGTGGTCCGTCCAGCCGCCGGGCGGCGCAGATCAGCGAGCCGCCGAGCCCCGGCGCGAGCCGGGCGAGCAGCCGGGAGGTGACCCAGCGTCCGCCGGGCAGCCGCCACCCGACGTGGTTGGACCGCAGCGCCAGCGGTGCGAACCCGGCCCGCCGCAGCACCCGCCGCAGCAGCGACGCGGTGAACGGACGAATGTGCAACCAGAGGTAGGGGTGCAGCGGGTCCACCTGGCGGGGTGCGCGGCCGGCGAGGAACGCCAGCCGGTCCTGGACGGTCGCCAGGTTCGGCGTGGTGAGCACCAGCAGCCCACCCGGGGCGAGGACCCGGTGACACTCCCGCAGCAACGCCACCGGGTCGTAGACGTGCTCGATCAACTCACCGGTCAGCAGCCCGGAGAAGCTGCCGGTGCGGAACGGCAGAGCGCAGGTGGCGTCCAGGCAGACCGGCAGCGCCCGACCGGCGGCGGCCCGGCGGGCCGCACCCAGCGCGGCCTCGGCCATGTCCGCCACCACGAGCGGCACGGGCAGCTCCGCCGGGTCGACCGTGCTGCACGGACCACAGCCCAACTCGAGCACCGGCTCTCCCCCACGGATGTCGTCGACCATCAACCGGGCCGCGACCGCCCGGCGGACCCGGTGGTACGGGTCGTCGACGTACCCGTTGACCTGCACACCGTCGTGGTAGCTTCGCCGGTTGGCGCGCCGCCCGTGCGCCTGTGCGCTGCCCGACGGGGCCCCGGTCGGTGGCTCGGCCATCGCACCCTCCGCTGCGGCGCCACCTTCGGCGACGGCGACCACCTCCAGACTCGCACCACCCGGCGTCGCGTGGCGTGACCGCCGCGACGGTGCCCGCAGCCGCAGCGGGAAGCGCGGGGCGGCCGAGGGCGCCGGCGACGCGCCCTTCAGCCGCCACCGCTACCGCAGCGTGGCGGCGAACTCCTCGAACCAGGTCGGAGTCGCGTTGCCCTCGTTGCGGCCTTCGATCGGACGCAGTCGACCGGCGCTGAGCGCCTGGTTGAACTCGACGAGCAGGGCGGCGAAGTCGGGCGAGAACCCGGCGGTCCCGGTGAGGATCGCCGCCATCTCCTCGTCGGACAGCTGGACGTACCGAAGGTCCGGGCGGCCGATCGCCGTACCGATCGCGGTCGCCACCTCTGCGTACGTGAGGTCGCGGGGGCCGATCAGCTCGCGGACGACCACGCCGCTCCAGTTCCGCTCGCGCAGCGCCCCGGCGGCGGCCACCGCGACGTCGGCCGTGGCGATCATCGGTACCTTCGCGTGGGGCGTGACGGAGTCGGCGACGACTCCCTCATGGCGGATCGTCTCCAGCGCCGAGTGGAAGCCCTCGAAGAAGGCACCGGGACGCAGGAGCAGGACGTCGACACCGTCGAGCGTCCGCAGTCGCTGCTCCTGCCGGTGCAGACTGGCGATGAATCCGTTACCGTCCGCCAGCTCCGCGCCGATCGAGCTGAGCGCGACCACGTGGCGTACCCCGCTCCTCCGGATCGCCGAGACGATGGCCTCCCCGCGTCGGTCCTGGTCGGCGTGGTAGTCGGGCAGGGTCGGGTCGAACGCGGTGAGCGTGTAGACCGCGTCGGCGCCGGCGAAGGCGCTCGCCAGGTGGTCGGCATCGCGGGCGTCACCGACGGCCGTCGCGGCCCCCAGCGCGGCCAGCTCGGCGAGCCGCTCCGGCGAGCGGCCGAGCGCCCGGACCTCCTCGCCGGCTTCGAGCAGCAGTTCGGTGACCTTGCGACCGGTGTTCCCGGTCGCCCCCATCACGGCGATCATGTCAGTCCCCCTCAGTCGGCATGTCTTGCCATGCGTCCAGCATCCGCCGGGCTTCAGGGACTGACTATGACTTCCTGTCCGCATTACATGCTCTTTCGTCCAGCCGGTCTGGATCGTCGGTGCGTTGCTCCTGGCACACTTGCGGCATGCCCGACGAACGTGCCCCCTGGCCCTCGGCCGCCGACCCGCTCGGCGAGGCGCTGCACTTCCTCGAGCTGCGGGGTGCGTTCTACTGCCGTTCGGAGTTCACCGCCCCGTTCGGGCTCGAGCTTCCGCCACTCAAGGACCACCTCTGGTTCCACGTCATCACGCGTGGGAGCTGCTGGCTCGACGCGCCAGGGGCACAGCCGCGCCGCCTCACCGGGAGCGAACTGGCCCTCGTCCCGCACGGCCAGGGCCACCGGCTGCGCAGCGAACCCGACGCGCCGACACCGAGCATCTTCGAGCTGGAGCGCGAACAGCTCGGCGAGCGCTACGAGATCCTCCGCCACGGCGGCGGCGGCGAGCGCATCGACATGGTCTGCGGAGCCGTACGCTCCGACCACCCGGCGGCAGGAAGACTGCTGGCCCTGCTGCCACAGATCCTCGTCCTCGACCCGGCGACGGACCCCGCCCGGCTCGACTGGATCCAGTCCACCCTGCGACTGATGGCGGTCGAGGCCGACGGGCTGCGCCCCGGCGGCGAGACGGTTATCACCCGCCTCTCCGACGTGCTCGTCGTGCAGGCGCTACGCGCGTGGCTGGAGAACGACCCGGCCGCCCGGTCCGGCTGGCTCGGGGCCCTGCGAGACCCACTGATCGGCCGCGCGATCTCCCTCATCCACCGTGAACCCGGCCGGAACTGGACCGTCGCCTCGCTCGCCGACCAGATCCCGATGTCGCGCTCAGCCTTCGCCGCACGCTTCACCGAACTGGTCGGCGAACCCGCGATGAGCTACGTGACCCGCTGGCGGATGCACCTGGCCGCGACGGCGCTACGCGACGAGGGCGCCACCGTGGCCGAACTCGCCAACCGCTTCGGCTACCGCTCCGAGGCCGCGTTCGCCCGAGCGTTCAAGCGTGTGGTGGGCTCTCCACCCGGAGCGGCACGACGGACACTCCCCGCCCCCAGCCAGCAGACGGGAAGTGTCTCGACCGCCTACTCGTCGACGAGTGCGGCGACTGGTTGACCCAGCAGTTTCGACTTCTGCCCATCTGAGCACAGTCCCCCGAGGAATTTCCGCCGTCCCGGGGACCGACGCCGCCGAGCATGGAAACGAGACCTCAATAAACCGAGGCGTACGCCGCAAGTAACGAGGTTCAAACGCCTCTCACACTCGTGGGACAGCATTGTCAACAACCGATCTTCGACAGTTGGGAACGCCCCCCACCGTCGTAGCGGATGTGCCGGTTCGGCACCCCGCCCAGCACCCGGAACGCCTCGACGTGGCCCGCCATGAACGCCTCCTGGTTCTACGAAGCGAACACCCGGCGCACCGCTTGCCGGAGAACTCCTCGCCAGGACAGCATTTGGCCTGCCGCTCCGGGACCGGGGCGGCAGGCCAAATGGGTCCGGCCGAAGGACGGCGGTCAGGAACTCTTGGGGAGTTCGTCGGGCCACCGCTGGCGGTCGACGCTGGTCTCCCACTCGGCCACCGGGGCCGACCCCCCGGCACGGGCTGCGGCCCGGTCAACGGCCGGGAAGTCCGCCCCGCCCACCAGCTGGTGCGTCCCACGCCCCTGCTCCGTCTTCGCCGCCAGCACGTAGGTCGTGCCGGGCCGCAGCAGGGGCTCACCCTCCACCCGCCAGGTGTCCTTACCGAGGGTTCCACCCAGCTGGACCACCCGCAGCGTCTTGACCGGATCGCCCTTGAGGGTCTTGTCCACGGTCACCTCGAAGACGGTGTAGGGCGTGCCATCGCGCTCCTGCACCTCGGCGATACGGTCCACCGTCGCGACGACGACGTAGTCGGCGAACCCCGCCACCTTCGTCTCATCCTTCACGTCGAACGCGTAGGACGCGTGCACCGAGTGCGTTTCACCCGCGCGCAGCGAGTCATAGGCCAACCACCCGCCAGAGGCCACCGCGACAGCGGCGGCGCCTGCGACCAGCGGTCGAACAAGGCGGCGGTTCATGATCAGTACCCCCATACGCTGTGATACGAGCTGATGTCCCACGACTGCAGGTTGTTGCTCATGTTCGGGTTGTAACAGGCCGGGCACGAGTCCATCACCGCGATCTCCGGCCCGTGGCCGAGCTTGAGGGAATGCCCGAACTCGTGGGTCATGACGGCATGCTTCTGCGACTCGTTGTAGCCGTCCATGTGGTGCGTGTTCAGTTTGATGTCGTCCGCGCCCGTGCTGCAGTCGAACCAGCCCGCCCGACTGTCGCTCGAAGAGGTGTAGTCGGACACGTCGACGTCCGCGTAGGTCGAAGCCGTATCAGCTTTGACGTTGATCGGGTTCAGCGAGTTCCACTGATTCACCGCGTGCGACAACGAGTTGTTGTACTTGGTGAGGTCGTCGTAGACCAGCTCCCCGCCATCGACCGACGTGCAGTGATCCAATGGCCCCACATCGGCCGCCGCCGCTGATGCGAATCCCCCCGTGGCAACCAGCATCGAGGCCGCCACAAGGGCGGCCAACCGCGCCGATCGAAGCCCGTTCCCTGACATCCATCCTCCAGTTGATCGATGGTTGTCAACGAACCTAACGATCAACCAAGGGCAACGCAAGGGGTCACAAGACGGTGACGCAGAGTGTTGGATCTGTCGGGCGGCTGGTACCTGAAACATGATGCCGGTCATGACCAAGTGGCACGGGTTGGCGCCAGAGCGAGATGGCGATCTTGCCCAACGACCAGCCATCCCCCGCCGAGCCCATGGGCCACCTGGTGCTCAAAAGAGGTCGTCGTCGCCGTCGTCGCCTCGGATGGCGTCGTCGCCGTCCTGACCCCAGACGCCGTCGTTGCCGGCGTCGCCGTAGAGCTGGTCGCTGCCGAACGCGCCGGCCGGCTCGCAGGTGGCCTGGGCGGTGGTGCAGAACCGGGTGGACGGGCCGGGCAGCGCCGGATCGCGGGTACGCCGAGGGACCTGTGCAGTGGGCCGTACCGCGCCGGCCGTACCGTGCCCTCCCCGCCGTCCCGGGCGGACCGCCGGACCGACCGCCCGACCGGGTGAGCCCGGACTGTGGCGGCTGCCGGCGGCGCTGGCGCCACGTTTCCGGGCGGGCCCCTACCCGACCGCCGCGTGGCGCCCGTGGGGGCGTGACGGCGGACGGCAACGCCGCTAGCCTCGGCCTGTGGACCGGTGCGACGAGTGCGGCTTCGACTATGCCGGCGTCTCCGCCGACGAACTGCCGCCGTTCCTGCGCGCGCTCGGCGGGCGATACTCAGCCGCCCTCGCCGAGGTGCGGCAGGTGCGCCGGCGACCGGCCGAGGGGGTGTGGTCGCCGCTGGAGTACGCCTGCCACGTCCGCGACGTGCTCGGCGTGCAGGCCGAACGCCTCGCGCTGGCGCTGCGCGTCGAGGAGCCGGAATTCGCCCCGATGGGACGCGACGAGCGCGCCGTGGCGGCGGCGTACAACGAGCAGGATCCCGCGACCGTGCTGGCGGCGCTGGGCGCGGCCGCCGACGACCTGGCCGCCCGGTTCGGCGTGCTCGGTCCTGCGGAACTCGCCCGCACCGGGGTCTACCCGTGGCCGCGACCGCAGGCCCGCACGCTGTTGTGGCTCGGCCGACACACCATCCACGAGGGCGAACACCACCTGCTCGACATCCGCCGCGCCGCGCGGTCGGAGGCATCCCGCTAGGTCATCGGGACTGCGTCGTCGACGCAGTGGTCCGGAGGTCGGCCTGGCGGGCGCCGTCGAACACCGAGCAGATGGTGGGACGACCTGCTCCCGCCAGCTTGGCCGGCTCGCGGTTGCCGACCCGACGTCAGGCAGCCAGGGGGGACCGATGATCCGCTCGTCCGACTCCGGCACCCACGCGACGTCCTCGGCCGCCACCCCACCAGGGCGCCGGGCCGCCAGGAAGCGGCCGGTCGGCGAAGCCCGAGCGAGTTGACTGACGTATATCAATGTAGAGTTTCATCGATGTGAAGGTCGCTGGCGACCTGTCGGGGCAACGCCGCCTCCACCGTACGGAACCGACGATGTCCAGGGAGAGCAGATCATGAACGAGAATCGGGTGGGGCGGCTACGGACGCGGTGGAGGCGGGCAGCCCGAGCCGCCGTCGCGGCAGCGGCCGCTGTCGGGATCACCGCGCTGGCCATCGGAGTCACGGCGGGCGCAGCCACGGCGGGCGTCAGCTCTGCCGACCGGGGCACGCCGAACGCCTCGGTCGCCGCCGGGCCGGTGTCCCGGGTCGCCGCGGGCAATCTGCACACCTGCGTGATCCGCACCGACGGCGCACTCTGGTGCTGGGGCAACAACTTCTACGGCCAACTCGGCGACGGGACCAGCACGGACCGAACCACTCCGGTCCGGATCGGCGACGCCACCACCTGGGCGCGCATCGACGCCAGCATCAGCACCACCTGTGCGGTACGCACGGAGGGAACGCTGTGGTGCTGGGGCAGCAACAACAACGGGCAGCTCGGCGACGGGACGACCACGAAACGGAGCAGCCCCGTACGGATCGGCGACGGCACCACCTGGGCCAGCGTCAGCACCGCCACCAACCACACCTGCGCCGTCCAGACCACCGGCACCCTGTGGTGCTGGGGCCAGAACCGCCACGGGCAGCTCGGCACCGGCGTGACCCCCTATCAGGCGACCGCCCCGGTGCAGGTCGGCACGGCGACCACCTGGGCGAGCGTCACGACCGGGTACGCGCACACCTGCGCCACCCGCACCGACGGGACCCTGTGGTGCTGGGGCAGCAGTTCGGACGGGCAGCTCGGTCTCGGCATCCGGGACTACCGGGCGACGCCGACGCAGGTGGGCACCGCGACCACGTGGACCGGCGTGACGGCCGGGTACGTGCACACCTGCGCGGTCCGCGCCGACGGGACGCTGTGGTGCTGGGGCGAGAACGGGTACGGCCAGGTGGGCGGGGGCCTCGGCTTCCAGACCACCCCACTGCAGGTCGGCACCGGCACCACCTGGGCAAGGGTCGAGACGAGCATCGACTCGTCGTGCGCGACGCGCACCGACGGCAGCCTGTGGTGCTGGGGCAACAACGCGTCCGGGCAGCTCGGCGACGGCACCACCACCCACCGGTCGACCCCGACCCGGGTCGGTGCCGCCACCACCTGGACGGACAGCCTCGCCGCGTCCTACCACGCCTGCACGATGCGCGCCGACGGCAGCCTGTGGTGCTGGGGCGACAACTCGTTCGGGCAGCTCGGCGACGGCACCACCACCCACCGGTCGACCCCGGCACAGGTGGCCCTGCCGGGCTGACCGCCACTGGTGGACGAGCGATGCCGTCGGTCCGCGCCGCCGCGGACCGACGGCACCGCACCATCGGCCGATGTCGCGCAGTGAGGTCGGGGAGAGCAACTACGGGTACGGGCGGCGTGGCCGGGACCGGCGACCCAACCGGGGCTGGATCTCGTTGCACTAATACTTAAGTATCTTTATAGTTCGATGGCACTAGATTCCCTCCCCGACCACCGGAGGTGCCCCGTGCGACTTCGCGGCAGAACGATCCTGGCCGTCGGCCTGCTGGCGGCGGTGGCGCTGGCACCACTGACCCTGACCGGCACCGCCGGCGCGGCAGCGGCACCGACCGCGAGCTTCACCAAGGTGAACGACTGGGGCTCCGGCTGGGAGGGCAGCTACCGGATCACGAACTCCGGAAGCAGCACGATCACCTCGTGGCGGCTGGAGTTCGACCTGCCCGCCGGCACCACCGTCGGAACGTACTGGGACGCGCTGCTGACCAGCAGCGGCCAGCGCCACACCTTCACCAACCGGTCCTGGAACGGCACGGTCGCCCCGGGCGCTTCCGTGACCTTCGGCTTCGTCGCCACCGGCACCGGCACCCCGACCGGCTGCACGCTCAACGGCCAGCCCTGCACCGGCGGCACGACGCCGCCCACCACCCCGCCACCGTCCACCCCGCCACCCACCACCCCGCCGCCCACCACCCCGCCGCCCACCACTCCCCCGCCCACGACCCCGCCGCCTACCGGCGTCTCGCCGGTCGCGGCCAACGGCCAGCTCCGGGTCTGCGGTCGCCAACTCTGCAACCGCGACGGCCGGGCGATCCAGTTGCGCGGCATGAGCACGCACGGCCTCCAGTGGTACGCGAACTGCGCCACCCCGACCTCCCTGGACGTGCTCGCCAGGGAGTGGAACGCCGACGTGCTGCGCATCTCGATGTACATCCAGGAGGGCGGGTACGAGACCGACCCGCGCCGCTTCACCGACCTGGTGCACCAGTACATCGAGCTGGCCACCGCCCGGGGCATGTACGCCGTCGTCGACTGGCACATGCTCAGCCCCGGCGACCCGAACCACAACCTGACCCGGGCGCGCACCTTCTTCGCCGAGATCGCCGACCGGCACAAGGACAAGGTCAACGTGCTCTACGAGATCGCCAACGAGCCCAACGGCGTGTCGTGGAGCGCTATCAAGAGCTACGCCGACCAGGTCATTCCGGTCATCCGCAGCCGAGACCCGGAGGCCGTGGTGCTGGTCGGCACCCCCGACTGGTCCTCTCTCGGCGTCTCCGGCAGCGGCGGCGGGGTGGACACGATCGCGGCGAACCCGGTCGCCGGCGGCAACCTGATGTACGTCTTCCACTTCTACGCCGCCTCGCACGGCAACGCGTACTACGACACCTTCGCCCGGGCCGCCGACCGGCTGCCGCTGTTCGTCACCGAGTTCGGCACCCAGGACTACTCCGGTGACGGCCCGAACGACTTCGCCATGGCCCAGCGCTACCTCGACCTGATGGCCAGCAAGAAGATCAGCTGGACCAACTGGAACTTCTCCGACGACTTCCGTTCCGGCGCGGTCTTCACCACCGGCACCTGTGGCAGTGGCCAGTTCGGCGGCACCAGCCGCCTCAAGCCGGCCGGTGCCTGGATCCGCGACCGCATCCGCACCCCCGACACCTTCCAGTAGCGCCTGGTCAGGCCTTCGGGCGTACCGCCTGTACGGACATCGTGGCGATGTCTGGCTGCGGCGCTTGGATGAGCGGGAACTCGCCGTGGTGCGGGCGCGGTCGAAGGACTTCGCGGCAAGGGTCTTCGCGGGGCTGCGACGGTCGGGCCAGCGGACGACCGGTCTGCGGTATCTGCGTGGGCTGAGTGTTCCGGTTCGCCGGTTCGGCTCGGCGAACACGTGCATGAGGATGTGGTGCAGCGTCACCGGCGTGTGGCGCCACCACCGCACCGAGCCGGGCGCGTCGACCGGAAGCGCCTCGATCGTCGCGTCCGCGCGCGCCCAGGCTCGATGCCACAGGCCGATCCGACGGTCACCAAGGCCGCGTGCCTGACCAGCCCGAGCAGCTTCGTGCCGGTCGGCACGAGCGGGCGCCGAGGTCTGTCGTGGCGCCCAGGCTCTCACCGCCACGTCCACCACGATGCCCCGTACGCCCGAATTGAGAGACACGGCTCTGCGACGGTGACCGATCGCGGTGGGTGATCGCGCCGAGTTTTGTCCGTCGCCAAGCAAGGGACTGGTGCAAACGGGTTTGCTGTGGAAACCTATTGCTATGACCACTGACTCGTTGTCCGCCGGCGATGACCCTCACCGCCTCCTCTCCGACGTGCGCGACCTGGCCGGCCGCGTGCGCCGCGACCAGCGCCTGACCTGGGTCGCGCTGCTGGTGCTGGCCGCGGTGACCTTCGTGGCCGTCGTGTTCGACTGGCTCTTCATGAAGGTGCAGTGCGACGGCGATGGCTGCTCGTTCGCGCGCCGGGGCATGCTCTACTACTGGCCGGCCGCGCTGCTGCTCGCCTACACGGCGATCGCCGTCAGCTACGTGCGGGCCGCCCGGGCGCGAGGGCTGGGTGCCCGCGTGCTGCCGTACGCGATCACCGGTGCCGCGACGGCCGTCGTCCTCACGGCCGCGTACACGGCGGCGGCCGCCTATTTCCCGAGCCACCCGCCTTTCGGGGGCGGCCCGATGCCGTTCTGGTGGATCGTGCTGGACCGGCTGATCGCACCGTGGGGTCTGATCGGGCTTGCGCTGCTGGTGCTGGCCCGCCTGGAACGCAACGTCGCGCTGCTGCTGTTCACCCTGGGCTACCTGGCGCTGGTGCTGCTGGTGCTGCCGACGACCGAGGGCATGGGACTGCCCGATTGGGTGATCCCGTCGTTCATGTCGGGGGCGGACACCCAGCTCCGGCTGTCGATGACGTCACCCCAGCTCATCACCGGCACCGTGCTCCTGGCGGGCGGGATCGGCTTTGCACAGGCCCGCCGGAGGCAGCGGTGACTGCCGAGGCCGACACCCCGGACCCGTCCGACCACCCGGTCACCGGCCTCAACGAGGTCGTGCACCAGCGGGTGCGGCTGGGCATCCTCGCCATCGCGCACGAGGCACGGCGCGTCGAGTTCGGCTACCTGCGCACCCAGCTCGACCTGACCGCCGGCAACCTTTCCAAGCACCTCACCGTGTTGGAGACGGCCGGTCTGATCGACATCGAGAAGGGCTACGAGGGCAAGCGTGGCCGCACCTGGATCACCCTCACCCCCGAAGGCAAGACCGCCCTCGCCGAGGAGATCGGCCGCCTGAAGGTGCTGATCGCCCGCGTCGAAACCACCACAGAGGGCAAATGAGCAGCTGCGGGGTGCTCAGGGCCGCCGGGAGTCGAGCAGCGCGATCCTGCGTGCCCCGGCCGTACGTCGGTAGCTGGCGTCGAGTAGCTCGCCGACCTCATCCCAGCCGGTCTCATCGGTCAGGTCCACCCCGACCCACCCAGAGACACCCAGGTAGGCCGGCACGAAGCAACGGTCTTCCGCCAGCAGCGCCGCGCGCTCGTCGGGGTCAACCAGCACGATCACCGACTGTTCGTGCTGTTGATGAACGCCGTCGACCTTCACCGATCCCCCGTAGTAGGCGAAGACCTTGGTGGTGTAGAAGGCGGGACGCCCGTGGGAGATCTTCTCGGCCGCGTCGGGAAAGGCCAGGGCGAGCGTCCGCAGCCGGTCCAGGAGCGGATCTGCCTCGTCGAACATGATGGGATGCGGCATGTCAGAAGGTAAGCACATCCCGGGCGGCCACGGCGCCCTGCACCGCGCGTCCGCGGCAGGAGCGGATGTTGTCGCGGCGGTGCGATCTTCTTGGCGGAGCGGGGGTACGGTGCCTGAGCGGTGAAGCCCGCTGGGGTGTGCCCCTACCCGGTCACGGTGTTGTGGGCGCTGCGACGTGCGCTAAGCAGGACGACCATCACGGCCAGACCCGGTCCGAGCAGCCGGGCGATCGGCTGACGGCACCAGGCGAAGGACGTCACCTGCCTGACGTACTTCGCCTGGTGAAGTGGGACGGTTCGGCTACTGATGCGTGGATCAAAGCACCGCTTCAGCTCGCCACCGGCGTCGGCGTGTGAACGGTTGGCGGCGCTTCGTCCAGTGCCTTCCGGCGCACGCCGGGTTGGTCGACACACCGGCGATCGAGGCTGCCGATACGGAACTGCCACGCGAGGTCAGCGCGGCACCGGGCCGCAGCGATCGCTGGCCACTGAGGGAGCGCTTTCCGTACGTCGAGGACGGGGCCGGTGGGCCACTACCATCCGAGCATGGCTCACGTTGCTCGGGCCCGCAGGCCGTACTCGCTGCTCGTCGCCGCGGCGGTCCTGCTGGCGCTCGGCGCGGCCACGGCCTGGGGGGTCGGCGACACGCTGGGGCTGAGCCACTCCCCCGCCGCCGTGCCGCGCGAGGACGCCGTCGCCGCCCCGGCGCGGACGCCCGCACCGGTCCCGCCGTTGGCGTCCCTCGTCGTGCCCGACGAGCCGCGCGTCAGGAAGGCCGCGGCCGCCGTGGCCGACGCGGTCGTCTCCCGCGGCCTGCCCCGGCCGGTGCTCGCCCCGGCCGCGCCGCGCCCGGCCAGGTCCGCGCCGGCCGCGCCGGGGACCGGCGCGGCCCCGGACCTGTCGGCGGTGACCACGCTGCGGGCGCGCGTGCTGGCCACCCTCGGCGGGGCGCCCGAGTCGTACCGGCTCGACGTGCACGGCGCCGAGCTGGCCGTCCAGGGCGGCGATGTCGCGGGCGTGGCAGCCGGGATGTACCGGCTGGCCGACCGGATCCGCTCCGGTGCCGAGGCGCTTCCCGCGGCGGACGCGGGTCGGGTGGTCGTCCCCCGGCTCGGCCTGCGGCTGACCGACGCGGGCTCGGTGGGGCGCGAGCCCGATCCGGCCGCCTTCGCCGCCGGCGACGACTACGGCCTGAACACCGACGTGGTCGCATCGGCGGTGCTGCCTGACGCGCCGTGGGTGGACGCCGGCGCGGTGGCCCGCATCGACGCGCAGTTCCGGCAGTTCGTCGACCACTCGGTGGCGCAGGGATTCAACGGAATCGTCGTGCCCGGCTTCCTGGAGTACGTCACGTTCGCGAAGGTCGGCGACGGGCGCGCGGTCTATCCGCCCGGCGACCCGCACGTCGACCGCGCGCGGGCGATGGTCGCGGCGTTCGGCCCCGTCTTCCGGTACGCCGAGGACATGGGCGTACGGGTCTTCCTGCTGACCGACATGCTCGCGGTGTCGCCCCCGCTGGAGGCGTACCTGACGCGGACCGTCGGCGGCCTCGACGTGGCCGACCCTCGGCTGTGGGCGGTCTACCAGGCCGGTCTGGCCGAGCTGTTCGAGAGCATGCCGTTCGTCGACGGCCTGATGGTCCGCGTCGGCGAGGGCGGCGAGGTGTACGCCGGGGCCGGCTGGGACTACTCGTCACGGCTCGCGGTCACCACGGAGACGTCCGTGCGCGCGATGCTGCGGGCGCTGCTGGACACCGCGGGCGCGGCCGGCAAGGAGATCATCTTCCGCACCTGGACGGTGGGCGTCGGCGCCGTCGGCGACCTGCACACCAACCCGGAGTCGTACGCGCGGGTGCTCGGCGGGCTCGACGACCCGCACCTGATCGTGTCCACCAAGTACACCCTGGGCGACTTCTACAGCCACCTGCCGCTGAACACCACCCTGCTCGGCGGCGGGCACCGCCGCATCGTGGAGTTCCAGGCCCGGCGCGAGTTCGAGGCGTTCGGCTCGCTGCCCAACGACCTCGGCCCGCTGCACCGCCAGGCGCTGCGCGCGTTCCTCGCCGCCAACCCGAACGTCGAGGGCGTCTGGAACTGGACCCAGGACGGCGGGCCGCTGCGTGCCGGGCCCATGTCGCTGCACCTGCGTGCCGGCTTCTGGCAGCTCTACGAGCTCAACACGTACGCCGTCGGCCGCCTGGCCTGGGACCCGCACGCCGACCCGGCGCAGGTCACGGCGGACTGGGCGTACCGCACGTTCTCCGGCGACCCGGCCACCGTCGCCGCGATCGGGCAGGCCATGGCGCTGTCCCGGCAGGCGGTCACCAAGGGCCTCTACATCGGCCCGTACGCCGACCGGTCGGTGCGGGCGCTCGGGCTGGAACCGCCGCCCATGATGTGGATCTTCGAGTGGGACATCCCGACCGGCGACTCCGCCGCGCTCGACAGCATCTACGCGGTGACCGGCGGCCGCGTCGACGAGGCAATCGAGGAGGGCACGCAGGCCGTCGCGCTGGCCCGGCGCATGCGCGACCTGGTCGCCGCGACCGACCCGGCGACCTGGCGCGACGCCGAACTGCGCCGGCGCTTCACCACGACGCTCGACTACCAGGTCGACCTGTTCGAGACGCTGGGCGCGTACCGGGCCATGGTGCTGCGGCACGCGCAGTGGCTGGACACCGGCTCCCCCGCCGCCCGCCACGACTGGCGGCTGGCCGCGGCGGCGTACCACGACGCACGCGACGCGCACCGGCAGCGCTACGGCGCCGACCTGGACCTGCCCGCGTACAACTTCACCGCCGCCGACCTCGGGGCGCGGCGCGCCGACCGGGACCCGGCGATGGCCTGGGCGGCCCGGGCGTTGCTCGGGTCGATCCTGCTCGTGGTGCTGCTCGGCCTGCGCGGGCGCGGGTTCGGCGGAGCCGCCGCGCGCGGGTTGCTGCTCGGCGCGCTCCGGCCGTGGCGGGTCGCCGCGCTGCCGACGCCCGGGGCGCGGGCGGACCGGGTGCTGGTGTGGCTGGTCCCGGCCGTGGTGCTGGTGGCGAGCCGGCTCGTGCTGACCTGGTTCGCCGCGCCGGCGCACCTGCTGGTCACGCTCGGTGGGTGGGCGCTGTTCGCCCTCGTCGTACGCCTCGTCGTCGGCCGGCGGGACCCGTTCCACCTGTGGGCCGTGGTGGGCGGCGTCGCGCTGCTGCGCAGCGTGCTGCTGCTGGCCGCGCTCGCCGGGCGCGGACCGGGCGGGTACTGGTTCGCCTTCTGGACCGCGCCGGGTCTGCGCGCGGCGTACGTCACCGTCGCGATCGCGGCGTTCTGCTGGCTGTTCGTGGCCGCCGCCGTGATCCTGCGGGACCGGTACGGCCTGCGCCGCCGAAGCGCCGTCGGGCTGACCCTCACCGCCGCGGGCGTGCCCCTCGGCGTGCTGTCCGCCCTGGTGTCGGTGGTGGGTCTGGAACGCGCGCTGACGGTGTGGAACGACCAGCTCGCGCTGCTGCCCTGGGGCCTGTCCCGCATCCTCGGCATCACCGTCCACCTGGGCATCCCCACCCAACTTCCCGCGTACACCGCCGCCGCCGGAGCCGCCCTCGCCGCCGCCGGCCTGCTCCTGTCACTCGGCCGCCGCCGGCAATCCGCCGCCCGACCGTCCCACCCCGGCCCCGCTCTGACGTCGTAAAGCCCCGTCAGCGCCGGGCCGCTGGTGACCGGGGTCCGCGCCGGGACCCTCGGCCGGCGGCACTGCGAGCCGCTGTGGACCGGCCGTCATGGAGTTGTGCCAAGCGCTCAGCGCGACGCGCGGGCATGCGCCCAGCCGATGAGTTCGTCGACGTATCCGGCCGCCCGGGGCCGCTCGGCGAAGGCCGCGCGCAACTTGGCGCAGGCAGCATCCAGTTCCGGTGACGGTCCTCGCCCGGAGAGCAGGATGACCAGTGGTGGCCAATGGCCGATCCGCTTGTCGGGCAATGCGTTCAGCTCGGCCAGGTAGCGGCCTGGCTGCAAAAGTTCTACCAGTCGATCCGCTGCCCGTGTCACGCCAGTGAGGAGATCAGCGCGCAGCCGATCCACATCGGTGTCGGCTGTCACCTGCCAGCGCTCGCGGTCGCTGTCGGCGGGGTGCGGGCACAGCACGCGGCGTTCCATGAGGCCGATGCTGTAGATATCGCTCGCTTTGTTCATCGGCTGGGTCTGCCCGGTCCGGTAAGCCAGCCAGTCCCACCACTCCTTGGGGGCTACCGCGGTATCGATGTAGAACATTCTTGCGTCGGGCCGTGACCGCTCCGACGGCTGTTTGTGAATGACGGCGACGCCCTCGGGCCTGATCAGTCGCCACACCGCACCGGAGCTGTGAAAGCCCCGTGGGTGCAAGGTGACGCCGAGGTCATGCAGCAGGCCGCGCATCACCACATCGAGTTCCGCCATGACCCGACGATACGGTCCGTCCACCGAAGCCCGGGCAGCGCGACAAGACCAACGCGGACTTCCCCGCGACGATGTCGCTGCTGGGACTACTGCGGCACCTGATCGAGGGCCGCATCCTCGCACGTCCGTTCGACGAGCGGCTGTTGACCTGCCCGGACGGTGGCCGGCCGGCGGAGGGCTCCCGCCGGCCGGCCGTCGGCGTCACCGGCCGTAGACCTCGAACTCGTGGAGCGAGAACCCGTACGAGGTGGCCCGCTTGACCCCGTACACCCGCACGTAGCGGGCGGTGACCGGGGCGAAGGTGGCGTTGTCGACGCCGCCGTTGCCGGCGGTGGTGGCGAACACCGGCGTCCAGGAGCTGCCGTCGCCGGAGACCTCGATCCGGTACGACGTGCCGTACGCGGACTCCCAGCGCAGCACCGCCCGGCTGACGGTGCGGGCCGCCCCGAGGTCGACCCGCAGCCACTGGTTGTCGTTGTAGCTGCTGGCCCAGCGGCTGCCCAGGCTGCCGTCGACGGCCTTGTCCGGCGTGTGGCTGGTCAGGAACTGGGTGCTCGACGCGGTGGCCGGGCGCCCCTGGGCCAGGTTGGTGACGTCGTCGCCCCGGCGCGCCGGGAACGAGACGACCTGCTGGTAGGTGGGGCGGTTCTGCCAGGCGATCACCGGGTGGGTGATGCCGCCGAGCCCGGAGTGGGCGATCGAGTCGGCGCACCACTGGTCGCCGGCGGAGCAGGACTTGTCGCCCGGGTAGACGGTGGTGGCCGGCACGGCCGCCGCCTGCCCGAGCGCGCCGAGCAGCGCCGTCCGGCACGCGGCCAGGTTGCCGCCGCCGCAGTACGCCCGCCCGGGGCCGCCGGCCACCGGGTCGCCGAGCACGGTGCGCACGTCCTTGTCGACGTAGCCCCACCAGCCGTACTGGAACGACGAGCCCTTGTGCGCCTGGCCCTGCAACGCCCAGCTCGCGGCGCCGTCACGCCCGCCGTTCTGGCCGCCCGACGGCGCCTCGTTGACCTCGATGGCGTCGACCAGCGCGGCGTAGAGGTCCGGCCCGAGGCCGGGGCGGAACTGCGCCGAGGCGAGCAGCGGCCACCACGCGTCGAAGATCCGGATGGCGTCGGCGTGCTGGTAGACCTTCGAGCCGGGCGTGCTCTCCACCCGCCGGGCGCCGGCCTGCTGCCAGGCCCGCAGCTTGCCGATCGCGTCGGCCAGCGCCGGGTCGGTGACCGGCGCGCTGTCGAGCACCCGCAGCAGGTCGCCGAGGACCTGCTGGCCGCGCAGGTCGGTCACCGCCGCGTCCGCCATGATCTTGACGACGTCGGCGCGGCCGAGCTTGCGCTGGGCGATCGCCGCGCGCACCGGACCGTCGAGCAACTGACCCCGGTGTACGGAGCCGAAGCTGAAGTTGCCGTCCGCCGCCCCGAAGTCCCGCGCCTGCTTGTTGTTCCAGCTCACGTAGTAGTCCTGGTTGACCGACTGCGGGTGGGCCGAGAGCGGGGCGTAGGTGGCGTCGTTGGTGTCCGGGTTCCAGCCGACCCACTCGTACGCCGGCTCGGCCTTCGCCGGCAGGTTCGGGTCGGCGGTGGCCGGGCGAACCGGGTTCGAGCCGGAGTTGAAGTACGCCGCCTCGGTGGAGTTGACGTAGAACCAGTTGAACGCGTATCCGACGCTCGCGGCGGACGTCTGGAACGCCGCCGCGTTGCCCATCGCCGACGGGTCGTTGAAGGCCTGGAAGCCGATCGCCGAGTCGGCCTCGTGCCGGTAGGTGGAGCGCAGCTTGGTGAACGCGGTCGGCTGCCCGTTCACCAGCCCCCGGTAGGCGACCAGCCCGTACTTCGTGCGCAGCGCGCGCAGCGTGTAGGACCCGGCCGGGGTGGAGTCGGCCAGCGTCGGCGACCAGGAGTTGCGCTGCTCCAGCGCCTCCATGGCCAGGCACTGGCCGTGGTAGAGGTAGCGGTTGGTGCGCAGCGTCGGCGCGCTGCCGTCGGTGGTGCACAGCGGCACCGCGTACGTGTCGGTCAGGTCCTGCGAGGCGGAGGTGGCGCTCCACGCGTAGTCCTGGCCGCGGCCGAGCAGCACGTAGAGGTTCAACCCGGCGAACGCGGCGCCGCGCGCGCTGATGCCCGGCCCCTGCAACTCCTGGAGCATCAGCAGTTGCGGAGCGAAGTAGCCGGTCTGCGGGCCGAACACGGCAACCGGGTTACCGGTGGTGGTGTGCCGTCCGGAGACCACTACCGCGTTGGACATGCCGTGCGCGCGCAGGTTGGCCAAGCCGCCGATCAGCCCCTCAGTGGCGGTGCTGGCGCCGGTGCGCGCGGCGGCCCCGCCGGTCTGGTCGTAGGCGAGCGGCTCGGCGACCACCGTGCCGGCGTCGGGGAGCACCGCGCTGGTCGCGCCGGACGGCGTCGCGCCGTACGGGAAGCTCTGCCCGTCGTGCAGGGTGAGCACGGTCTCCGGGTCGTTCTGCGACCGGAACGCCGCCCACACCCGGTCGCCCTCAGTGGCGCCGTACTTGGCCCGGGCGGCCACCCGGACCAGCGCGGACTGCATCTCGCTGCCGCCGCCCCCGCCGAAGAGGCCGCCGATCACGCCGGCGGTGGCGATCAGGTCGGTCATGGTGAAGTGCTTCGGTTTGCCGGCGCCGGCGAGCACGTACTCGCCGGGGTAATTGTCGTCGGCGATCGACTTGTCGATGTAGGCGTTGATGCCGGCGATGTAGTCGACCACGTCGGTGTAGAGCTGCTGGCCCCGGGCGCCCTTGGTGCGCAGCGCGTTTACCTGGGCCTGGAGGTCCGCCTCGGTGTAGGGCGAGTTGGCCCAGACGCTCTGCTCCAGCTCTCGGTTGCCCGGGGCGCCGCCGGCGAACGAGGTGACCTTGCCGCGGCCGACGTGCCGCAGCAGGTCCATCACCCAGAGCCGGTCCTGGGCTCCAGCGTAGCCGGCGCCGAACATGGTGCCGGCGCGGGTGGTGCCGGTGACGCGCGGGACGCCGGTGGCCTTGTCCCGCACGATGGTGACGTCGGCGCGCGGCGAGATGCTGCTCTCGACCTGCGCGGCGGGGACGCCGAAGGAGGCGTCGTTGAAGAAGTGGGCGATCTGCTCGTCGGTCAGCCCGGCGTAGTTGTAGACCAGGTTCGCGTACTCGTCGAGCTGGTCGCTGGAGTGCGCGGGGCGGGTGCCGAGCGCCTGGTGGGCCAGGATGGCGGCCAGCGTGGCGTTGCCGTTCTGCCCGGGCGGCAGGATGTCGGCGCACTGGCCGAGGCAGTAGTCGTTGGCGGCGAACGTGGCGGCGGCCAGTGCCGGTGACGGCGGGGTGACGGTCAGGACGCTCGCGGTCAGGACGGCGGCGGTGAACGCCGCGAGCCTGGCGCGGAGTGGGGGACGGGGCATGAATTCCTCCGGGGACGCGGAGTCGGGCCTTCGGTACGCCCGGCTGCCGTGCCGACGTCTCGCCCTCCGCGCCCGGGCGTTCCACCCGGAGGTGAGATTGGCTCACATCTATCTCCGGGCAATGATCGCGGCCGACCGCCGCCCGGGATAGCAGTCGTTCACCAACCGCCAATGCCGACGTTTCGCCCCGCCGGCGCCGCTCCCCGGGACGTGACAGTGGGGCCGGCGCCGCCGCCACCCCCACCGCGCCTCCTCAGTCCGCTTGAGGGCTGGTCCCGTTCAGGGCTTGCGGGCGGCTGGTCGCTCGCGCGGGGCCAGCGCGCACCGCACGCCTGTGACCAGGGCCGCAGGCAGTTCTGCACTGATCCACTACGGTGGTGGAGCTGTCACACGTGACCGGAGGACACGCATGGCCCGCCCCTACAAACCCGGACCGAAGCAGTTCGTCTTCGCTGTCGGTGATGGCAACGATCAACAAGTCTCGGTGGGCGACCCCCAGGAGGCCTACGTAGCGTTCTCTGCGTTCTTCCGGGGTCGCGAGTCTGACACCTACACCATCAGGGATGAGCCGGCGGGGCAGAGTTTGGTACTCATGCCCCGGCTGGGGGTGATCTCCCGGACCAGGGACGCGGACCAACCTCGATCGGAACACCTCCAGGTCGACCGGCCCAACCGCTACCTTCCGAGCGCGATGCTGTTCTTCGAGAACGGATATGCCGGCCTCGACCGCTTCGGCCAGTGGTTCTCCAACCTCTCGGACCTCGACGCGTCACCGGAGACCCGCGGTGCCGCCCGCGCCGCCACGATCACGACGGAAGCAGCGGCGATCGAAGAAGTCGCCCGGATCTGGGCAGATTCGGGCATTGTCGACCCGAGCGACAAGTACTACGTCTTCTTCGACTCGCACGGTGTCGACGACGACCGAGCCGAACGAGCCGAACTGCTCCAGTTGATCGAATTCCTCGGTCTCGAACGAGTCGACGCCCCGGCCGGGGCCGCCGGGGGCGAGGTCTGGGTACGCACCGACCCACGCCTCGACGTCGAAACTGCGCGGTGGTCGTGAACAGGTGGTGCGGAATGGGCCGCACCATCGCCGTGACACTCGCCGCGGGGCCCGGAGCGCCCACGCCCAGCCGGTGCCGTTGCGGGCAGGCCTGAGCGGTGAGAGACGCCGTTTTCACGCGTAGCAGCGGCTGGATCCCGAACGTGATCCGCGAGGACGGCGAGCTGAAGCTGATGCTCGCCGCCGGGGCCGACGCCAACCATGAGCCCCGCACCTTCACGTTCCCGATCGGGGAGGCCCACCTCGCGGTGATCCGGGAGGACCTGGCCAGACACCTGCTCCTGTGGAGTGCGGTCCTTCCGCTGTGCGACGCCGCCGGCACCCGTGGCCGGCTCGACGAGGACGCTGCCGTCGCGCTCCTGGATCCGGTCCTGCTCTCCTCGCCCGCGGACGTCGACGCGCTCTTCCGACGCATCCGGTGGGACAGGAGCCGGCTCGTCGCCCACGGCGCCGACATCGCTCTACTTGAGCGCGGTCACGTCTGCGAGGCGATGCGCGCGGCGACGGAGAGGTCGAACGAGAAACGTGCCCAGGAGTACCACGCCGACCGCCGTCGCGCCGAGCGCGGAGCAGTCCTCGGGCCACTCGACGCCGCGATTCTGCGGTACACGGGCCAGTATCTGCATGGCGCGACGATTCCCAGGCGGATACCCGATGCCGTCGACCCCGCACTGCTCCCCCAGGTCATGCGTGTGATCGCCACCGCGGAGCAGGCATGCGCCGGGATGCGGATCGGCCTCGATCCGCGGCGGGGAAGGCGGGCCACGGACAAGCGCGACTGGGACCGGATGGCGGCGACGGTCGATGCGGCCGTGCGCCACGCGTACCCCGAACTCGTCGATGACGCGGTGCGTACGGTGAGCTTTCTGATGTGCTCGGAGGCTGCGGACCGCTCCAGGACCGCCCCGGCGGAAGACGACGATGAGGCTGCCGACGACCGCGCCGACCTCGGTGAGAGTGCGAGAAAGACGGCCCTGTCGTTCACCGATGACAAGGGCGGCGAGAGGAAGTGGCGACGGGACGGCCCTCGCACTGCCTCCGCCGAATTCTGGGAGTTCGTCGCCGATCGCTCTGCCGCGGACAACGAAGTGTTCACCATCGAGGACGAGGAGCTGGGCGAGGGGATCCAGCTGCACTTCTATGCGGACTCCATCGCCCGGATCACGACCGTACGACACGGGGAAGCCGGGTCGGATCCGCAGTACCAGGTCGAGTACAGCCTGGTCGACGGGATCGGCGGGTACCGGCACCTGGTGAGCGCCTTCGTCCGCGGCGGCTGCACCGCACTCGAACAGCACGGTCCCTGGATGTCGGATGTCGCGGAGTTCGAGCGCGCGCGTCGTCGGCGCGACGCCCGGTAGTCCCAGAGGGAAACCACGCCCGCGCTACGGCAGGAGCCAGGCGATGAGGATGAGAGCGGTGATGACGATCGCAGGCAGAACGACGTAGATCACGAAGACCAGCCAGGGAAGCAGTCGGAACGCCCTTCCCATGGGGCTCTCCGACGGCGTGTAACGAGCGGGGGGTTGAAGGCCCACCCTCTCCCAGGCCAGTCCGGCCGCGTCCGTGAACCGGATCCTTGCCTGCCCGCTGCTCGCCCCGTCTGCCGGCAGCTCGTAGTCCACCGCCACCGTTTTCTCGACCACGGTGAAGCGCCGGATTCCGCCTGATGTCACCGTTTCTATGGAGTATCGGCGGCTGCCCGACCAGCGGCGGGCTCTATCCCATACGACATCGACGCGGACGTCGAAGATCGGCGCGGCGCTGTGATTGGTGAGCGTTACCGATGCCGGATTCGATGGGCCGTAGACCCTGACGGCCTCATATTCCGAGGGACCGTCCAAGGTCAGGACGGGAATCACCAAGCGGGCCTGCGCAGCTTCGCTGGCTCGCTTGTCCTCCCGGCGGACCCGGATTTCGTGACGAAGCAGCAGGCCGGTGACGATGACGGCGAGGGTCGACATCACCAGCCCGGCCAAGCTTCCCCATGCCTGCATCCAATCGGTGATCTTCGGAGCCTCGGCAGCTAGCACCGGGTCAGGGTATGGCGGACGGCCGCATCCGCCGTCAGCCTTACGGCGAGCATCGGGGCTGCCACCTGGTTACAGGAACCTGCCAGTCAGGCGGCTCTCCATCGGCTGGGCGAGTCGAGGCCTGCCTCCACGGGCTTGCACCACAGGCACCTACCTGGCGGGCCTGGGAAACCCTGCGGGCCAGCGACGCGCTGACCGGCATGAGCATCTGGTGGCACAACCACCTCGACCCCACCTCACCGCGCTCGCCGCCGACTCATGAAAACAGCCGGCCTCTGGGCCGGCTCGATGCCTGAGGCAATCCTCCGAACTCTCGCGATCGCGAACGACGTCCTGACGTGCTCCGTCGGAAGCTGAGAGGAATGGGCGGACCCGAGTACGGCACAGCATCCGCGTCACGCCGGGCTTCCGTCACGCGGTTCGGAGCGCTGTGATGCCTACCCCGTTGAAGCGGCCAACCTCGGCACGGCGCCGGATCTATCAGACCCTCGTGCAACAGCCCGGGAGGCACTGAACGGTTCACACACTGAGCAACGCACTGGCGACGCACGCCAGCGTCAAAGAGACAGCCGTCCGCGACACGATCAACCTGCTGCTGAGCCTGCGACTGGTGGAGCTGATCCCGCATCAGCGAGCGATGACCGTCAGCCTGACCGCCACCGGCGAACGAGCCCTCACCGTCGCGCTGCGCCGCCAGGCGCAGAAGGAATCGTGGCCAGCGATGCCTGTCGGCTACAACGTGTGGGGCATTCTCGGCAGCGGTGGAGCCGCGGTCTCCGTCGGCTCCCGCGCCTACCACGGACCGACCCTCGGCCCTGAGCAGTTCCTGGCGCTGGCAGTCGTTCGTGAACCGTTCGAGCAGGCGGCGCGGCATGAGGACGACTGAGGCAAGCTACGGAAGACTGGCGCCGATGGGTTTCCGGCTGTGGCACGGCACCGAGATCGTCGCACTCGACGTGGAAGGCAGCGGCGCCCAGGACCGTGACACCGAGGC